>NZ_JBXENJ010000006.1:0-408427 GCF_056836725.1 Priestia sp. 3CA3 | reverse complement strand
TGGATCTTGACTAACACGTTCCCACTCGTCCATTGCTTTCTTTAATACTTGATCTTCTTGCATCGCAATTTCCTCCAATACTTGAGTGATTTCTTCACCTTCGGATGCTTCAAGTAATAATAACCATCGAACAAGTTGATCTTCCCTTGGATCTACCTCTCTGTTACGCCATTTTATTAATAACTTAGGTAGCTCCATAAAATAAATTTCCAGCATATCCGTTAAGAGTAATTTCTGCTCTCGCTCATATAACTGAAAAGTGGAGTGATAATCATGAATATGAGATAAATAACGGAAGTTCACAATGTTAATGGTAATTAATCTATTTCCAATCTATTTACTAATTTCATCCATTATGCTTGAGTGACCGCCAACATTTTCTAAGTTAGAGGTGATGTCGTGATTATTATTGCTAATATGTTTAATTCAACCAAGTATTTCACTCTGTTTTTCTCCTATATAAAAAGACAGCCATTTTAATAATAGCTGCCTAACAAAAAATAGTTATTAGTTCTCTTACCTTCACTTCAATTCGTTTATTCCTATTAGTTAAACAAAGTATACTCTCACTTTTTTACTACATATGAAAACCAAAATATAATAGTGATTATTGAAGAAATGAACATGTGTAATCTTTTCACTCTTCCCACTTTATTAAATTGGGACTTTTATCTAGTATTGAATCATATTGCTCTTTTATTCCATATCGAGCCTGAGGGTCAATAGTTAAATACCTTTTGTATTTTTCTAAGCGATATTCTAATTTGGACCATCCATAGTGCTTTACTCTTAGGTTAGAGATACTATTTGGCAGTTGAAATATATTTTTAGGGAACCTCCCACAGTGCTGAGGAGTTTCGTTCCATACATACGAGAAATCCTTCCTGTATCGAGCGAGAAATGGTCGATAGAAACGATGAGCATACCAATATTCGTCCTCACGATAATGGGTATGACTCCAAAAATCATAGAGTCTAAAAGAATAAAGGTCGTAATCCTCTTGTTTAAGAAGCTGTTCTACCTCTTGCTTAAATTTATCTTCAAATAGTTCATCCGCATCTACATTTAAAATCCAATTAGGATTCGTCTTGGTTGTCTCTTCCCATTGTTGCTGGCGTAGCTCTACTTCAGTAGAAAATTTCGAAACTTTATTTTGCACAATTTTGCATGGTACGGTTTTTAAAACTTCCCTACAAATCTCAACTGAATTGTCTGTACTCCCATCATCAATAATGACAGCATTATCAATGTAAGGAAGGTGGCTCTTTAAAACTTCTCTTAAAAAACGATTCCCCTCGTCTTTAATTATCATAGACAAGGTGAGCTTTGGTTTTGTAGGAGTAGATACATTAATGTTTAAAATAGAAGCTTTCTGTCTAGCCGTGTTTTTTTTAAGAAATGCTTTTCCGCCTTTTATGTCTGTATCTCGATAAATGTGGTAGGCAGGGTATTGTGTATCCACATATAGAGAAAGTCCTATTGCAGCTGCACGTATACAAAAATGACGATCTTCTCCCCAAAATGTTAAGTTAGGTATTTTGCTGAAGTTAACGCCTTTTTGAAGAGCATTTTGTGAAATGAGAGTGCAGGCACCAAGTCCTCCTACCTCATAAACTCCTGGATTTCTCATTTTAGTAATGAAGTCTTGATATCGGATATTTATTTGATCGCCAGATAACTGTTCTCCAGGTTGTACATTGTATTGGGTATATTCATCGTAAAGCCATACTTGGGGTTGCTCCATCGATTCTGGTTGCCATTTTGTCCAAAAAATTTCAGAAATAATATCTTTTCTTTGTTGAACCAGATGAACAAGAGTTTTGGGGGATAATAACAAATCAGAGTCTACAAAAAATAAATAATCATATTTTTTTTCTTTTGCATACTTAATAATTAAATTTTTAAAATTAGCTACTTTCCACACTAGATGTTCATTCCAATGATGAGTCTGCTTATCCTTAGAATAAACATCTTTATAGGAT
This sequence comes from Priestia sp. 3CA3, assembly GCF_056836725.1. Classification (NCBI taxonomy): domain Bacteria; kingdom Bacillati; phylum Bacillota; class Bacilli; order Caryophanales; family Bacillaceae; genus Priestia; species Priestia sp. 3CA3. The sequence goes on along the minus strand of NZ_JBXENJ010000006.1, from coordinate 406,445 downwards.
GATTTTTCAATAACTACTGACCCAATACACTCTTGGAATTGTATAAGAAGACGACTAGAGTCAACGTTTTCGTTATCATCTATGAAATAGAAATGTACTAATAACTCTTCTTTTTTGAGCTGCTTTAAAGATTCTAAGAACAAACTTGCAATTTTTGGTTTTTGATGTATAGGACTTGCAATCAGTACCCTCAGTTTATGAGTCACTTCCTACACCATCTTCTATCAGGAGTTGGGTTTCTAAATAACTTTTATTATGCAGGTATTTAGGGTCGTTAGGCCTGTAACCACCTGCTAATTCATTGTGGTAATTTGCCATTTTATAGTCTCCTAAATAATCATAACAAACACATAATTGGATATGGGGAATCCATGTAGAGTAAAGGTAATTGTGGATTCCATAATTGTCTTTTGAAACTTCGGTTTTTGTTGCTAAATCATACCAGAAAACAGCAGAACGGTAATCATTTTTTTCAATAAAAAAGTAAGCCAATCTGCAACAGATTTCCGGTCTAGGAGCAGCATATGTAAAGGATCGTAATAAGGATTCCATCATTTTCTCCTTATCTAAAACATCATGATAACAATCAGCTAAGTTTCTACATGTTGCAATATTATCTTCAACCCATCCCTTCTCTGTTGAAAGAAACCGTTCATAAAAATTAATGGCTCTTGCAATTTGACCATGATCTTTTAATTCATTTGCAAAATAATATAGGTCTCTTGGAGAAAACTCTTCACCATTAATTAACTTTTTTTCGTAAAGTTTTAAATTCCGTTCAGAATCATGGTGGATGCTTTTATGAGTTATAGCTACTTCACTATTACTAATGTTCCCCCATACCTCAAGGTATTCATGGACAAAACCAATCCACTTAAATCCTTTACTTCTCCTTACTAACCGATTTCTTCTTAGACTTGTTATAACATTACCGTATTCATCTGTTGCTAAATGATAGTTCATCGTGACGGAGTCAATATTAGAATCTAGATTTATTTTTAATTCCAAAAACTTTTCTTGGTCTTCTTCTAGCAATATATCATCTGCGTCTAACCACAAAACATAATCTTTTGTAGCCTTCTGAAAAGCATAGTTACGCGCAGCTGAAAAATCATCAATCCATTTAAAGTCATAAATTCGATTTGTATAGTTTCTAGCAATTTTCTTTGTTTGATCGTTTGAACCCGTATCGATAATATTTATTTCATCAACTAAGTGGTAGACGCTCTCCAGACACCTCCCAAGTGATACTTCTTCATTTTTAACAATCATACACAAACTGATAGAAACCATTTCTTATTCCTCCTATAAATCTTAAAAATTTTTAGTTCTACAATAAATCACCAATAAAACAGATAGCAATTTGAAATATTTTTCAATATTTATAATAACTATGTATATATAATTGTGAAAAATTCCTTATTTTAGCATAAATGTACTTTTGTAATTTTTACTGCTGAGATTTTTTAAAGTTAAAATGTACACTTACCTAAGTTAGGTTTGTAATGAATTATTTATCCTTGGACAAAGGAGGATTACAATGGCTTATAGACGAGCATCTAAAGTTAGGTATCTTAGTTCTACTGATGAGCCTGATTACTTGAAAAAGAAAAATTCTAAAAAATTGGATTGTATAGATATTAAGAGTTCTCAAATTAAAAGGTTGCTTACTATTTTAGATAGCTTAAAAAAAGAAATTCTCCTGATTCTAAAAAATCCTACTTATAAAAATAAAAATATCAATACTATTTCTAATTCACTAAATTGTCTTATTGTCTTATTAAATGAATTACAACCTGGTTGCTCAATAACTAAGAATTTAATTATCACTGCTCAAAATTTGTTATCCGCTTTAACAACAAGGTGGGCTCCTCCAATAAAGTTACTCGAAACACTAATTAATAGTTTGAAAATGCTTATTACTCTTTTGTGCTTAAATTCAGAGACACACATTCTATTCTTCAAAGTTTTAATACAAATCGAAGTTATTTTGACTCACTATCCTTCTGTAGGACCTACTGGAGAGACAGGGGCTACCGGGGATTCCGGGCTTACTGGGGCCACGGGCGTACGGGTGCGACCGGGCGTACGGGTGCAACTGGAGCTACTGGAGACGAAGGAGATCCTGGAGCAACCGGCCGCACAGGAGCGACAGGGGTTACTGGAGCAACTGGACTTACGGGAGCAACCGGAGCAACTGGGCTTACGGGTGCAACTGGAGCTACTGGAGTAAGTTTTACAACTAATTCCATGTTTGCAGGCAATACAACCGGCAGTACTATTGGAGTTTTAGTAGGCGGGACAAATATCCCGCTGCCTAGTAATCAAGATCTCGACAGCTTCACTGCAAACGGTACCAATACAACGTTTACAGTTCCAGCTACCGGACGTTATTACATCACATATCAAATTAATCCTACAGCTACTGTACTTGTTGGATCTAGGCTAGTACTAAATGATACAACTCCAATTCCTGGATCCATAATAACTCCAGCTCTTGCTATATCAAGCTACAATAATGATCTTATCGTTTCTTTATCTATAGGTAATACAATTACCCTTCAATTATTTGGGTTGGCTACTGCAGTGATTTTGACGGGTGGAGGATCTTCTGGAGCTGCATTAACAATTATTCGTTTATCGGGATAAAGAAAAACTATCCTTAGCCTAAGGTAAGAATTGATATGAAATTTCTTAGCTTGAGCAAGAGAAGATGGTTAATGATATGCAACAGACAGCGCGATGAATATATAGCAGCTATCGACAATTATACGCTACTACTTTTAGAGGAGGTTCTGTATACGTAGCAAACATTAAAAGAACTTTTAGACGGAGGAGAATTTGAAGATTTTCCGGAAATTGAACCTATTGGACCAGTAAAAAGAAGTAATTGTCACCAGTAAACAGAAAGTGTTCGATTGAAACACACCTCCTATTTAAATAATATGCTTTTTACTTTGCCTTAAGGAACAATTCTAAAAACAATCATTTTATGTATAGGTACTTCTACACTCTCTATGTGCGGAAAACTGGAAAAAATTCTCTCTAATAATTTATAATAATAGAGAAATATGTCGAATCCTAAATATTGGAGAGATTACTATATGAGAAGACTACTTCCTTTTATAATTTTTACCATTTACTGCATTCCATATGTTTATTTATCTATGCGAAAGGATTTTGAGGATGATTCAAAGGTAAACTATCTCATCATGACCATAGTTACACTAGCACTGTCTTATCTAAGTGGGCTGATTAGAGCGGATTTATCACTTATTTTAGGAAATATCATTTCTTTTAGTACTTCATATTTTTATACCGCATTAAGGCTGCCTGATTCTAAATGGGAGAAATATTTTGCGCCCTTTAATTCTGTCGAACAAGTAGTATTGATAAGCCTTGCCGCGCTTGTGCTGCAGTTCATCATTTATACACTTGCTAGAAAACAAGCGAAGAGATACATTCGTAATACTATAGTTTCGGAATAGTTCAAAAAAGAGAGTTAGTCATCTAATGAGTTAGACTCTTCAGGTGACCAAATAAAAGAAGGGTTAAAATGAGGAAAGTTGCTGAAATTTTATTTTCTAAAAAGAAAGTGCTAAATGGGGAAAATCAACAAACACTTCAAACATGCACGTACCTGTTTAAAAAAGATACGGATCAACCAGATAAGTTAGTTATACAACTTTCAAATGTGTAATCGCTGACAAAAAGATTTTTAACTTTCTTCCTACCTTAATTATACCACATAAAAAAATGCCGATATAGACTGTTTATTCTCATTTACTGCTGGTAAAATCAATAAAACATTACCGGTTAGGAGAGATGTTGAATGAACTCTTTAGTTCTTAGCTTTCAAGAAATAAAAGATACACAGCTTTCACTTGTTGGAGGAAAAGCTTTAAATTTAGGCGCGTTATCAAAAATTCAAGGAATACAAGTACCGGAAGGATTTTGTGTGACAGCGGCCGGGTATCAAAAAGCTCTTGAACAAAATGAAACATTTCAAGCGTTACTGAACCAGCTGACGATGCTAAAAGCTGATGATCGAGATCAAATTGGTGAAATCAGCAAAAAAATTCGCCAAACCATTATGGAAATAAAAATTCCTTCTGACGTTGTAAAAGCAGTTATTCATTCTCTCTCTCAGTTTGGGGAAGAGCATGCTTATGCAGTTCGTTCAAGTGCGACAGCTGAAGATCTGCCACATGCTTCTTTTGCTGGTCAGCATGACACCTATTTAAATATCAGAGGCAAAGAAGCCATCCTTGAGCACATTAGCAAATGCTGGGCTTCTCTGTTTACACATCGCGCCGTAACCTACCGGATAAAAAATGGATTTGACCATAGTCAAGTGCACGCATCGGTTATTGTTCAACGAATGGTTTTCCCGCAGGCTTCAGGTATTTTATTTACCGCTGACCCAATTACTTCTAACCGAAATCTGTTATCCATTGATGCAGGCTTTGGACTTGGAGAAGCGCTGGTGTCTGGTTTGGTATCTGCCGATTGCTATAAAGTACAAGAAGGGGAAATCGTCGATAAAAAAATAGCAGCTAAAAAGGTAGCTATCTACGGATTAAAAGAAGGTGGAACAGAAACCAAGGAAGTTCCTTCTGATCTACAAAAAACGCAAGCGCTCACTGACTCTCAAATTTTACAATTAGAACGCGTTGGAAGACAGCTTGAAGCTTATTTTGATTGTCCTCAAGATATCGAGTGGTGCTTGGCTGATGATACATTTTACATTGTCCAAAGTCGTCCAATCACTACTTTATATCCAATTCCTGAAGGAGATGATCAAGAAAATCACGTGTATGTATCTGTTGGACACCAACAAATGATGACCGATGCCATGAAACCACTGGGATTGTCTTTTTTTCTGTTAACGACTAATGCACCGATGCGTACAGCCGGTGGAAGGTTGTTCGTTGATGTCACCCCTATGCTGGCTTCACCTGACAGCAGAAAAATGATGTTAGGTGCCATGGGACAGCATGATCCGCTCATGAAAGACGCACTTACAAGCATAATAGAGCGAGGAGATTTCATAAAATTTTTATCTAATGATCAAAGTTCCGGTAAAAGCAATGAAAGCGTGCCGCCTACGAAGCCTAAGGTACAAATCGAAAACGACTTTACGATCGTTTCTGACTTGATCAAGAAGAATCAAGCATCAATAGAAGAGCTGAAGCAAACCATCCAAACGAAGTCAGGGCCGGAATTAGTCGATTTTATTTCAGAAGATATCGGGATATTAAAGAAGATTTTATTTGATCCACAAAGTACAGCTGTGTTTATGGCCGCTATGGATGCTTCATCATGGATTAATGAAAAAATGGAGACATGGTTAGGTGAAAAAAACGCAGCAGACGCGCTTTCTCAATCCGTACCAAACAATATTACTTCAGAAATGGGTCTGGCGCTATTGGATGTCGCAGATGTAATTCGCCCTTATCCAGAAGTCATGCATTATTTAAAACATGTAAAAGATGATAACTTTTTAGAAAACCTGGTTAAGTTAGAAGGCGGACAGGAAACCAAAGACGCTATCTATGATTATCTCAGCAAATACGGAATGCGATGTCCCGGGGAAATCGATATTACGAAAACTCGGTGGAGCGAAAAGCCAGCTGCACTTATCCCTGTGATTCTTGGTAATATTAAAAACTTTGAGGCTAGCGCCAGCAAACAAAAATTTGAAAAAGGTTTGCAGGAAGCCTTAAAAAAAGAGAAAGAGCTATTAAGTAGATTAAAGCAATTGCCCGATGGCGAACAAAAAGCAAAAGAAACAAAAGAAAGAATTGATCTCCTCCGAAATTTTATCGGTTATCGTGAATATCCCAAATACGGGATGGTTAATCGCTATTTTGTTTATAAGCAGGCTCTGCTGAAAGAAGCCGCTCTGCTAGTAAAAGCCCGCGTTATTGATGAACTAGAAGATATATACTATTTGACATTTGAAGAACTTCAAGAAGTTGTGCGCACACATAAACTGGATTACCAAATCATCAGTAAACGAAAAGAAGAGTACAAATTATATGAAAAGCTAACACCTCCGCGTGTGATTACGTCTCAAGGTGAAATTATTACAGGTGCGTATAAACGAGAAAACCTTCCGTCCCAAGCAATTGTAGGTTTACCGGTTTCTTCCGGAGTGATAGAAGGGCGAGCGCGCGTCATTTTAAACATGGAAAAAGCTAATCTATCAGATGGAGATATATTAGTCACTTCCTTTACTGACCCTAGCTGGACCCCGTTATTCGTAGGGATAAAGGGGCTTGTTACGGAAGTTGGGGGACTGATGACTCACGGCGCAGTCATTGCCCGCGAATACGGATTGCCAGCGGTTGTCGGAGTAGAGAATGCTACTCGGCTAATAAAAGACGGTCAGCGAATTCGCGTACATGGAACAGAAGGGTATATTGAAATACTGTAAAAGCCAAAAATACTTGCACTATTTTATCTAATTAATAGATGAAGATTTGTCTAGATTTCTTTGCGCATCTTCAGTTCATACAAAAAGGCAGGCCACAATGGCCTGCCTTTTTTATATTGGTAACAAAGTAGATTGAAACGTCAAATGCTGACTTTTTTCGTAGCTGTCTGCTGCACATGCTCCATAAACAGTTTAAACAAGTTCAGCATTGAAATATGTTCTTTTGCCATCATTTCTGGATGCCACTGGACGCCGACTACAAATTGATTTCCTTGTTTTTCAATGGCTTCAATGACTCCGTCTTTTGCCCATGCGGAAACTTCAAAGCCTGGCGCTATGTCTTTAATCGCTTGATGGTGAAATGAATTAATAAGAGCTTGATTACCGTAAAGGTCATGTAGGCGTGTTCCGTCTTTAATCATGATGGAATGAGAAGGGTCGCTTGTATTGTTGTATTGATCATGTTTGATAAATGACTCTTTAATGTCTGACATGTCTTGATAAAGCGTGCCGCCGTAAGCAACGTTTAAAATTTGTAAACCGCGGCAAATCGCTAATACGGGCTTTCCTTGATCAATCACATGCTTTAACAATAGATGTTCAGACTGATCTCGTGCTAAAAAAGGTGAACCTGTTTTTGTTGTCGGTTCTTCACCGTATAAAAGGGGATTGACGTCTTGTCCACCTGATAAAATCAACCCGTCTATATTTTCTGCCTGCGCTTTAATCATTTCTTCATCTTCTAGTACTGGCAAGATAAAAGGAACTCCGCCGCTGAGCGCTGTTGATTCGATATAGTCGTTATTCACATACGCTCGCTTATAGCCTGGAAAGCGTCCTCCTTGATCCACAATAATGCTTCCTGATATACCAATTAAAAATCCCACTGTTGTTTTCTCCTTTTTTGTTAAATTACCATTTCTTAAGATGTTTTTTCTTTTTTACTGCGTTGATAAAGTGTTTTCAATCGCTTGCTTTATAAGAAATAAACGGTTCTTTTATTCAACTATTATACATATATACCATATTTATTTAATAGAAAATGGTATAATAGCCTCTGTGTGTCAAAAATACTAATTGCCAAAGGTAGAAGGTAGTGCTACAATTGTTCACATTCCTACTATTCTTCTTATTATAGTCGGATTAAAATTTTATACAAGGAAATAGGAGTGATTTTAGTGAAAAGGACTTATTTACTTTTCATCTCTCTTTTAACCATTGTCCTCATGGTAGCAGGGTGCAGTGGTAACGCAAGTAAAAATACTTCAAGTGAAAAAGAAGGAAAAGAAGGCGGAACGCTAAACGTCGCGTCTCAAAGTGAGCCAGCAACGCTAGATGCTCAAATCACTGGGGACTCAGATGTGAAAGATGCAACGCGCAGTATCTATGAAGGGTTAATGATTTTAGACGACAAAGGAAATCCTAAGCCTGACTTAGCGTCTAAAGTAGATATTAGCGATGATAAAAAAACATACACGTTCCAATTAAGAAAAGGGGTTAAATTCCATAACGGTAAAGAAATGACTGCAGATGACGTTGTCGCTTCTATTAACCGCTGGATTAAGCTATCATCCCTTGGGAAAACAAACTTCTCTGGTGCTGAAATGACAAAAACCGGTGATTATACGGTAGAGCTTCATTTACCATCACCAAATGTTAACACGCTATCTTTATTAGCTGATCCAATCCCCGCAGCAGCTATTTTACCAAAAGAAGTGGTTGACAATGCATCTGATGAAGGGATCAAAGACTACATAGGAACAGGTCCATATAAAGTAAAAGAGTGGAAGAAAAATCAATATCTTTTATTAGAAAAATTTAAAGATTATTCTTCGAAAGGCCGCGAAGTTAAGAAAACTCCTCACGTCGATGAAATTAAGATTAGTTTCGTAAGCGATGAGTCAACTAGGATTTCTGGTATTACAACCGGACAATTTGACGTTGCGCTATCTGTATCAAGCGATAATGCCAAACAAGTTGAAGGCAGTCAAAATGCAAAAGTAGAAACATCACCAGGCGGATTTATGGGACTTTTCTACAACGCAGATAAAGGCGTCTTTAAAGACATCAATGCGCGAAAAGCAGTTAACGCAGCTCTTAACTCAAAAGATATCTTAGACAGTTCTTACGGAAGCTCAGATTATTACAAGCTTTCTTCATCCATTGTGAACAAAGAGTATCCAAACTACTACAGTACAGCTGGAAAAGAAGAATATAACCAGCATGATAAGAAAAAAGCAAAAGAATATTTGAAGAAATCTGGTTATAACGGAGAAGAAATTCGCTTAATGGCGTCTCGTGATTACCAAGATCAATACAATACAGCTGTTGTGGTTCAACAAGAATTAAAAGACATCGGTATGAATGTAAAATTAGAAGTATACGACTGGGCGACATTCAGCGATAAAATGAGTGATACAAACCAATGGGACATCTATCCTGTTGACTGGAATGCTCGTTCTACCATCTTCCAAGGATTCTGGACGACAAAAGGTACATCAGTTGAAAAATCAATGGACTACTTAAACAAAATTAAAGCTGCTCCTTCTGTTAAAGAAGCTCGCGGTGACATTGATGCCATCCAGCAATACGTATGGGACGAGCTTCCGTTCACACTTATTGGTCATAAAGTGAACATCAATGCCGTTTCTAACAATTCAAAAGGCTATGAGTATAATTTAGGTCCAATTTTCTACAATATGAGTTTAACAAAATAATATCTTATTATTCTAGTAAACAGAGGGCTTATGCTCTCTGTTTTAGAAAGGAGTTTACGATGGGAGCTTATACACTTAAGAGACTTTTTGCACTAATTCCTGTTTTATTCATTGTATCTATTGTTGTGTTCTTAATTACACGCTTAACGCCTGGGAGTCCCGCAGCAATTATTTTAGGACAAGGCGCAAGTCCGGAGCAAATTGCAGCGCTAAGCAAAGAAATGGGATTGGATGAGCCTGTTGTCAATCAATACTTTATCTGGCTATCTAACATCTTTCACGGAGATTTTGGTTATTCCTACTTTTTAAATAAACCTGTGCTCGGGGCAATTTGGGATAACGTAGGTCCTACGGTTTCTCTAGCTATACTTGCGCAAATTTTTGGCGTGGTGTTTGCTTTACTATTTGGTATATATGCAGCTAAACATAAAGGAACGATTCGTGATGAAAGCATTATGGGAGCCAGCCTTTTAGGTATCTCTATTCCTAGCTTTCTTCTCGGTTCATTCCTTATTTTGCTTTTTGCTGTACAGCTTCGAATTTTCCCTGTTTCAGGATACGTTCCGTTAAATGCCGGATTATTTGAATACTTAAAGTATTTAGTTTTACCAACGATTACGCTTGGAGCGATTCAAGCTGCATTAATTACGCGTATGACGCGTTCATCTTTACTCGATACCATTTCTGAAAACTTTGTTAAAACGGCAAAAGCAAAAGGATTAAATGAACGCACAATTATGCTTAAGCATACGCTGCGCGTGAGTTTTTTACCGATTTTAACAGTTATCGGAGAATCATTTGCGGGACTTGTGACCGGAGCGGCAGTAACAGAATCATTATTTAACATCCCGGGATTAGGTCAGCTGATTGTTTCATCAATTGAACGCCGAGATTACGCGCTTATTCAAGGAGCTGTACTTTTAATTACGGTTGCTTACGTGGTCATCAATTTAGTTGTTGATTTGCTGTATGCCGTGATCGATCCGCGTGTACGCAATTCTTATCATGATTAAAGGAGGGTGATGAATGTGAACGCACAACAAAATACAGAGACCATTTCAGTACCTGCAAAGAAAAAAAGAAACCCAGCGGCAGCGCGTTTCTTCTCAAATCGTTTGCTAGTAAGAGGAGCGATCCTTATTTTATTATCTATTTTGATTGCTGTTTTTGCTCCGCTCATTTCTCCTTTTGGCAGTTTACAAATCGACCCTGCAAATCGATTAGCACCGCCGTCAAGCACGCACTGGTTTGGAACGGATAACTTTGGGCGAGATGTATTTAGTCGGACAATGTACGGCGTCAGAATATCGTTAATGATTGGAGCCGCAGTAACGATTATTGCTACTGTACTTGGTTTAATCGTTGGACTTTTATCTTCTTATTATAAAATTCTTGATTATATTTTAATGAGAATTTGTGACGGCTTGTTTGCTTTCCCGTCTATTTTACTAGCAATTGCCATCATGTCTGCTTTAGGACCTAAAACAAGCAATGTTATTATCGCACTGAGCCTTGTATTTATTCCTTCGATTGCGAGAATTGTTCGTTCAGCTGCGCTTGTTGTAAAAGAAAAAACATTTATTGAAGCGCTAAAAGCTCAAGGAGCAAGCTCACTTCGAATCATTTGTTTTCATATGGCGCCAAACGTCTTATCGCCTTTAATCGTTCAAGTAACATACGTGTTTGCCGTGACGATTTTAACAGAGGCTTCGCTAAGCTTTTTAGGAGCCGGAATTCCTGCGCCAACACCAAGCTTAGGAAATATGCTGTATGACGGAAAGCTTGCGATTTACAACGCGTGGTGGATGACCGTGTTTCCGGGTGTATTTATCATTTTAATTGTACTTGGCCTTAATTTATTTGGTGACGGTCTGCGCGATTGGTTAAATCCGAAAAACGTAATGCTGAAGAAAAGGAGGAAAAAACGTTGAGTAACGCCCTTTTAAAATTAGAAGACTTACAAGTAACTTTTACAACGTATAGCGGAGAAGTAACGGCTGTTGACAATGTATCTCTTCAATTAAATAAAGGAGAAGTATTGGGCATTGTCGGTGAATCCGGATCTGGAAAAAGCGTAACGTCCGAATCTATTCTTCAGTTATTAGATGAAGACCTAACAAGCTACGATGGTAAGATTTTGTTTGAAGGAAAAAACTTATTAGACATGTCTTCAAAGCAAATTCAAAAGCTAAGAGGAAACGAAATCTCAATGATTTTCCAGGATCCCATGTCGTCATTAAATCCCGTTATGCCAATTGGAAAACAAATTGCTGAAGTGATTCGTCTGCATCAAAAAGTCTCTAAAAAAGAAGCGCAAAAGAAAGTCGTAGAGCTTTTGAGATTAACCGGTATTCCGTCTCCAGAACAGCGAGCAAAAGAGTATCCGCATGAAATCTCGGGAGGAATGAGGCAGCGCATTATGATTGCGATGGCTTTAGCCTGTGAGCCGAAGCTTCTTATTGCCGACGAGCCAACAACGGCTTTAGACGTAACCATTCAAGCGCAAATCCTTGACCTTATGATGGATTTAAAAGACAAGCTCAACATGGGCGTGCTGTTCATCACCCATGACTTAGGCGTTGTCGCTAATATTTGTACAAAAGTAGCCGTGATGTATTTAGGACAAGTGATGGAAGAAACGGACGTTAAAACGCTGTTTTCAAAGCCGCTTCACCCTTATACAATGGGCTTAATTAAGTCGGTTCCTCACTTAGATGGCGACAGAACACAAGAACTTTCGTCCATTCCCGGAACGGTTCCGCCGCTTTCAAACGTGCCAGACGGCTGTCGTTTTGCACCAAGATGCCCGTTTGCAACGGAAAAATGCCATAAAGAAGTACCTGTTTTAGAGCATGCCGATGAGACGCATCGGGTTCGATGCTGGCACTATGAAAAAATTCAAGAAGGAGAGGTTGCGTATGTCTAGTGAAGCAAAGCAGCAAAGCGCCAAGCCCTTGCTTGAAGTTCGCAACCTGCAAAAATACTATCCGGTTCGTTCAGCTTTAGGAAAAGCAAAAGGCCAAATTAAAGCGGTTCAAGATTTATCTTTTGATATTTATGAAGGCGAGACGTACGGATTAGTAGGTGAATCTGGGTGCGGGAAAAGTACAGCGGGGCGCACGCTTTTAAAGTTAGTAGAACCAACGGGCGGGGAAGCACAATTTAATGGAGAAAGTATTTTCGAATCTAAAGCATCACGCTTACGGATGATTCGTAAAGATTTGCAAATGATTTTCCAAGATCCGCATACTTCCCTTAACCCAAGGAAAAAAATTGGGGCTTCCATTCAAGAAACATTAACAATTCATAATGTAGGCGCCAAAAGCGAACGAAAGCAGCTTGTCATTGAATTATTAAAAAAGCTTGGGTTTAACGAAGAAGATTACAACCGCTATCCGCACGAATTTTCAGGCGGCCAGCGTCAGCGCATAGGGATTGCGCGTTCGTTGATTTTAAACCCGAAGCTTATCATTTGTGATGAGCCGGTTTCAGCACTGGACGTATCTATTCAAGCACAAATCTTAAACTTGCTGCGCAGTTTGCAAAGAGAAATGAAGCTTTCATATCTCTTTATCTCCCACGATTTAAGCGTTGTAAGACATATTGCAGACCGCGTTGGCGTAATGTATTTAGGAAGATTAGTAGAAGAAGGGCCAACAGATGAGATTTTTTCAAATCCTCGTCATCCTTACACAAAACTTCTTTTATCATCTGTCCCGGCAATTCACGAACATGAAAAGCGTGAAAAAATTGAGGTTAAAGGTGAAATTCCTTCTCCTCTTAATCCACCTTCAGGCTGTGCGTTTCATAAAAGATGCCCGTTCGCATTTGACCGCTGCATGAAAGAAACACCTGAAGATACAGTGATTGATAGCAAGCATAAAGTAAAATGTCATCTATATAGTTAAGGTGAAAATCTGTAGCGATAGAGAAAACAAACATATTGATGCAGCAGCATAATTGAATGAATAGAAATGAAAAAGTCACTAGTACATCTAGTGGCTTTTTTCTTTGAAACATCGGGTTCCAAGGGTAGTGAAAAGTCATTATTTAGCATATTAGATTCATTTTTATATAAAAGATATGAATAACCCTTACTAACCTACCTATCCTAATATATGGAGATATGAAAACAAAACGTGTTATGATGGTATCGGTGATAATTATGGGTAAAAAAGCAGACAAAACGAACGTAATGCGAATTTTAGATCAGAAAAAAATTGAGTACAATTATTATTCTTATGAAACTAAAAATCTGAGTGGAGTACAGGTAGCTACTTCGCTCGGAGAGGATCTTGCTAAAGTCTTCAAGACACTTGTGACCGTTGGAAAATCAAAAGAACATTATGTCTTCATGGTACCGGTTGAAAAGGAGCTTGATTTAAAGAAAGCGGCAAAAGCAGCTGGTGAAAAATCCCTAGAAATGATTCCTCAAAAAGAGCTGTTGCCTCTGACAGGATATGTTCACGGAGGGTGTTCTCCTATCGGGATGAAAAAGCAGTTCACAACCTTCATTGACTCTACGGCAGAAGACTGTGAAACGATTTACTTTTCAGGCGGGCGTGTAGGTCATCAGATACAGCTACCACTAAGTGACTTATCAAAAGTAATTCGTATACGTCCGGCAGACATCACAAAAGGTAGTTAAAATGTAGTTCCCTTGAGCGAAACGCACTTAGACATAAGCGTTTCGCTTTTTTAGTTGGTTCAATTACTGTTGGAATAACAAAAACAAAAGTAAAAAGACAGAAAAAATGATATTATATAGTTAATATATGGAAACTTTATAAAAAGGATAGGAGGACAAAAATGATTAAATCAATTATTGGTGGGTTCATTTTATCTTTTATACTTTTAGTAGCATGTACAATAGCTAACGTAAATTCAGAAACAGTACTTTTCACCGCTTTCATTATATTAGTGGGGCTAGCTCTTATCATATCTGGAGCAGCTGTAAGCGGTGATCGAATGAGAGCTAACCTTTCCACAGAATCAAAAGCAGACAAGAAGTGGAGAATAACAAATTCTATAAACCTTATGTTAGCTGCCGCTCCAGTTCTCGGGGTATTTCTTCTCATTCATTACTTTGTATAGTTTATTCTTCGACATGTAAGAGCAACCCGCAAGGTCCTAAAAAACAAACTAATTATTCATAAGATAATAGCGAAAAGAGGTGCTAGGATGAAAGAAATCACTTCAACTATGGTGAACCCGACAATAAAAAAGCTGTTATCTTATGCAACTTTAGAAGAGAAGGTTGATGGAGAGTATAAAAAATACACGTGTTTGCCAAGTCGGAAATTATATAGTATTGAAGTAAATGGAGACACAGTTAGCTGTATAGGAGTTAAATTTCTTAACGCCAAGGAAGCTGTTATAAAACATATAGCTGTTTTACCAAAAGAGAGAGGGAAAGGAATAGGAAGCAGCATGATTCGCTTTCTTTGTAAGAACTATGATATACATTCTATTTTTGCTGAGACAGATAAAGAGGCAGTAAACTTTTATTCTAAGTTTGGCTTCCAAATAACAAGTTTAGGTGAAAAATATCCCGGAGTGGAGCGCTTTTTGTGTGAATTTAAAGTTAAATGAGATAAATTTTGGATTGCAAGAAAAAGAGAGCTGCAAGATGACCAATAACGAAAGCAAATAAAAGGCATTCAAAATATGATATAATACATTTAGCAGCTCCTTATATTTATAGGGCTAAAATTACATACAACTTAACATCAAAGAAGCTAAAGGCCGAGAGTAAAAGAATATTAATTACCGAACAAATATGTTTTGTTTGCGATAACAAAAAGCCTCTAAAAAGAGGCTTTTCTTTATAAAAAAGATTGACAGAATATTTCAATATCATTTTATTTTGGTTCTTGAAATTCCAATACCTTAAGAAATACATAATAATAAAAGACATTTTTCATCTACTTAACTAAAGGTTTTTTAAAAGGAGACAGCTATATCTTATGTATGTTACACTCCGCCCGTTTTGTTTTATTTTATCTATTATCTTATTTCTAGCTTATCTTCCGGTTTCTGTAAAAGCAGAAACTGTACCCAATAAAAAAGCAAATTACGCAGCCGAAAAAAATACATACCGCATTGCTGGAGAAAAACATCTTGCGCCTTTTTCTTACGTGAACGATGAAGGAGTATTTACTGGTTTTAGTATTGATATGCTCAATCAAATAGCGAAAGAAGAGAATGTGAAATTTACATATATTCCAATGGATCTTTATCAAGCAACAAAAGCACTGCAAGAAGGTAAAATTGATGCCATTATGGGCTTGGAGTATTCGGCTAATCAAAATCAAGTGTTTAAGTTTTCCGATCCATATTTTACGATGGCAGATGCCGTAGTCATTCCAAACTCATTAAAATCCTCGGTTACATCTTTAACCGATTTACGAGGCAAAACAGTTGCCATGCGGGAAGATAAAATCTCCTTTGAACTGCTGATGAATGTAAGAAACATAGAGTTTCAAGTGGCTTTAAATCCAGAGGATGCGCTCAATCTCCTGTTTTTAAATCGGGCTGATGCTTTTTTTTCAAACAAGTGGACCGCGGAATTTTATCTTGAGAAATCAAAGAAAAAAGGACAGTACATTATACTCGATAATGTAGGAATACCTTCAGAGTTTGCGGTTGCAACTCGACCTGAAAACACAAAATTTTTATCGATCATTAACCGTTCAATTTCACGTATGCAGGCGGATGGAACATATCAAGAACTATATAGAAAATGGTTTGTTTCTTCTTCAGAAGAACGCCTAAAAGAATTGCGCAATTGGATTGTTTTTCTTCTTATTATAGTTGTCTTAACACTAGGTAGTTTATTTACCATATATCTTTGGAACAAGCGATTAAAAAAAGAAGTGAAAAAACGTACATCGGCGCTTGCTGATGCGAATCAAAAGCTGCAGATTCAGCAAAAAGCAATTTTACAGGCGCATGCATTTCAGACACAAGTTATGAACCATATGTATTACGGAATTCTCACATTTGATCAATCGCTAAACCTTACAACTATCAATCAGCGGGCAAAAGAAATTCTTCTCATAGAGGATAAAACATTTCAATCTAGTCATATTCATCAACATCCGCTTATCCAGCAAATTTTTAAAACGTATAATACGATAAAGCAATCGCAAATGGCATTGCCATTTACAAAAGAAATTCAGCACAAACAAAATGGAGAAGTCTATTTTGTATTGTATCGAGTAATTCCGCTTTATGAAGATACAACTAAAATGAACGGTTATTTACTGACACTAGCCGATCGTTCTGAAGAAAGACTGCTTGAGAAGAAGTTAGCAACTCAAGAGAAAATGCGTGCGTTAGGTCAGCTGGTCGCAGGTGTAGCACACGAAATTCGTAATCCGCTTACATCCGTAAAAACGTTTATTGATTTGCTGCCAAATAAATATGAAAATCCAGAGTTTCGAAAAGAACTGTCCAAGCACGTTCCAGAAGCACTGAGAAGAATGAATCGTATTGTTGAAAGTTTAGTAGATTATGCCCGGCCTAAATACCCTCAGAAAATAGCTTTTGACGTAGAAACATTTATAAACTCTGTAGCGGTTATTATTAGCCCTACGTTAAAAAAGAAAGCGGTTCACTTATCTCTTGATATTGAACCGGGTATGCGTCTTTACAGTGATCCCGATCAAATTAAACAAATTATGCTAAACCTGATGTTAAATGCGCTGGACGCGATGGAAAGCAGTCCTCGTAAGGAGCTCTCTATCAGGGCTGTAACAGAAAATGGATTGGGTTTTATTAATGTTAGTGATACAGGAAAAGGCATAGATGAAAAAGACGTCCCACATATTATGGAACCTTTCTATACAACAAAAAAGCAGGGAGTGGGTCTTGGTTTATCACTATGCTATCAGTGGATAGAAGAGAATAATGGAGAAATTACGATGCAAACAAAAAAAGGAAATGGTACAACATTTACGATTGTCTTGCCTGTTACGAAAGAAAAAGGAGGCCATTCATATGAAACCGACTGTTCTCATTCTCGATGACGAACCTGCTATTGGTTCATCTCTTCGTTTTGCTCTAGAAACAAACTACGAAGTGACCAATCTTACAGAAGTACCGGAAGCTTATCAATTTTTACGCAGTCAGCCTGTCCACGTTGTTTTGCTGGATTGGCGACTCGGCGAATATAATGGGCTTGAAGTGCTAAGTAAAATTAAAGACATTCAGCCTCAAACATCCATTATTATGATGACGGCTTACGGGACGATTGAATCGTCTATAGAAGCTATTAAAAGAGGAGCTTACCATTACATTACAAAACCTCTTGATATTGAAGAGCTTCATATATTAATTGAAAAAACGCTTGAACACCAGGAGCTTCATGATAAAGTTCGTGAATTAAGCGAAACGATTGAGAAAATAAAAGGCTACGATCAAATGATTGGTGAAAGTGCAGCTATGAAACAAGTTTTTTCGATTATTAATAGAGTAAAAGACATTGATTCGAACGTGCTTATATTCGGTGAAAGCGGTACTGGAAAAGAGCTAGTAGCGCGAGGGATTCACCGGCAGGGAAAGCGAGCAAACGGACCGTTTATTTCCGTTAACTGTGCGGCTATTCCAGAGACTTTACTTGAAAGTGAACTTTTTGGTTTTGTAAAAGGCGCCTTTACAGGAGCTACTCGCAATCAAAACGGGAAAGTAGCCGCAGCTGATGGAGGAACTCTTTTTTTAGATGAAATTGGTGAGATGCCTCCGTCGTTGCAAGCAAAAATGCTTCGATTTTTACAAGAAAAAGAAATAACGCCTCTTGGCTCATCGGAAACAAGAAAAGTAGATGTTCGGATTGTGAGTGCCACTAATAAAGAATTAAATCGTATGGTAAAAGAAAATGGCTTTCGCGAAGACTTATATTTCCGCTTGAATGTCATCCCTATCACACTACCGCCATTACGGGAACGGAAGGAAGATATAGCGCTGCTTATTCCATACTTTTTGCAAAAATACTCAGAAGAAATGGAGAAACCGCTTTGTGTGCTGTCTTCAGATGCATATAAAAAGCTTTTAACGTATGATTACCCTGGAAATATAAGACAGCTAGGAAACATTCTTGAATATGCCGTTGCTATGACCAAAGATGGAACGATTATGGAAAAAGATTTACCTATAACTGTTCAACACGAACAAGAGACTTCTTTGTCACGCTATGAGAATGAGAATTTCACCGAAGAAACAAAATTAATTAATATTCCAATTAACTACACGATGAAAGAAGCAGAACAGCTAATTATCGAATCAGTCCTTGAAGAGTGTGGAGGCAACCGCAGAAAAACAGCTCAGGCACTCGGTATCAGTGAACGAAGTATCCGTAACAAACTTCATCTTTACCGCACAATTCAACAAAAGGAGGCAAAAAATGCCGAGTAGGAACATATTTCCGTTTCTACCCGGCATTTTTTGCCGGGTTCTTGTCAGTTCCTCTGCCATTTAAGCGTTTTTTGTTGGCACGAAAATTGCAACATATTATTGTAAGCGCCCACATTAAAGAAAATAGAGGTGAATAAATGAAAAGATATATAGGGGTGGCGCTCGTTTTCTGTTTACTATTTATCATAGCCGTCTTAAATAGAGATTTACTAACTATTCATAAGGAAAAAGAAAACAGCACTGACTCTAACGCAAAGGCTAGTGAAGGGTTTGACGACAAACCGCTTACTATTGTAACAGGAGGACCAACAGGTGTTTACTTTCAGTTAGGCAATGCTCTAGCCAGAGTTTATGGAGAAAAGCTAGGAATCCAAGCCAGCGTAGAGACAACGGACGCTTCTGTAGAAAATATTAGTAAAATTGCGCAAAAAAAAGCCGAGCTCGGCTTTTCGATGGCAGATATGCTGGCAAGTTCTCGGGGAAAAGAAAAAGCCGTAATTAATAAGAAAGATTTATCCAATGTAAGAGCAGTAGCTTCTTTATATCCAAACTATATGCAAATTGTAGCTCTGAAGTCGGCTAGAATTCATACGCTTCAAGATTTAAAAGGGAAAAACGTGGTAGTAGGAGCGCTTGGCAGTGGTACAGAGGTATTGGCTATGAGAATTCTAAACAGCATGGACATCAGCACTCAGGATTTTCATGCACGGTTTCTACCTTTTTCTGAAGGGATTGAAGGAATTAAAAATGGAACCGCAGATGCAGCTTTTCTTTCTTCTGGATATCCTAACTCAGGAATTACAGAGTTAGCCTCAACGAACGAAATGGAACTGATTTCAGTGCCTGAAGAAGTGACAGAAAAATTAAAAAAATCATACCCGCCACTAGGGAGTGGGATGATTCCGGCTGATACATATAAGGATGTCAACACAGAAACAAAAACAGTCATGGTTAAAAACCTTTTGATTACTAATAAAGATATGCCGCAAAAAAAAGTATATGAACTGACAAAAGCTTTGTTTGAAAACATAGAAGAGCTTGAGCAAACAAATAGCTCTGCTGAAAAAATAACGTTAGCAAAAGCGGTAGAACAACTTCCTTTACCACTGCACCCCGGTGCAAAAAAGTATTATGAAGAAAAAGGCATTATAAAATAAACTAAATCTTTATCTATAAAGTTGTACAGAAGAAAACACTACTTAAAGAAAAGAGGGATTAATTATGGCTCATACTAGTGAAGCTGCAAACAACAGGCGTGTTACAAGTAATATTTTTAAAGGATCTGTTGGAAATTTAATTGAATGGTACGATTGGTACGTTTACTCTGCTTTTGCCGTCTATTTTTCATCGCAATTTTTCCCAGAAGGCGATCCAACAAGTCAGCTGCTTAACACAGCCGCAATCTTCGCTGTTGGTTTCTTAATGCGTCCAATCGGTAGTTTGCTAATGGGACGCTATGCCGATCGATATGGTCGCCGTGCTGCGCTTACCTTATCTATTACCATCATGGCGAGCGGTTCTTTGATTATCGCTTGTACCCCTAGCTATGGCACAATAGGGTTATTATCTCCTATTATTCTAGTACTCGCACGTTTGCTTCAAGGAATCTCCTTAGGGGGAGAATACGGAACGTCTGCAACTTATCTTTCTGAAATGGCAAGCAGTGGGCGAAGAGGATTTTATTCAAGCTTTCAGTATGTAACGCTTGTTGCTGGTCAGCTGGTAGCATTAGGTGTTCAAATTATTCTGCAAAACGTTCTTAGTGAAGCAGATATGATTTCATGGGGCTGGCGTATTCCTTTTGTTATTGGAGCCATCGGCGCGCTAAGCGTTTTATGGCTGCGACGTACGATGGATGAGTCAGAGCAATTTTCTAAAATGGACTCTGAAAGCCGTGAAAATGCAGGGACTATTAAAGCACTTATGAAGCACCCTAAAGCAGTGTTGACCGTTATTGGTTTAACATTAGGAGGAACGGTTGCATTTTATACGTATACAACGTATCTACAAAAATTCATGGTAAACAGTGTAGGGCTGGATAAAGGGGTCGTAAGCTGGATTAACTTCTGTGCGCTGCTTGTATTTGTTGTCATTCAGCCAATAGCAGGGATGCTATCTGATAAAATTGGACGCAGACCTCTGTTAATGAGCTTTGGTATTTTGGGAACATTGCTGACTGTACCGCTGTTTCTTTTTATGAAACAAGCACATAACCCAGTCATGGCCTTTCTATTAATGACAGTTGGACTTATCATTGTAACAGGCTATACATCTATTAACGCTATTGTAAAAGCTGAGCTTTTTCCAACGGAAATTCGAGCTCTTGGTGTAGGATTACCGTACGGACTTACAGTTGCCATATTTGGAGGGACAGCAGAATTTATCGCCCTATGGCTGAAAAGTATTGGCCATGAATCAATTTTCTTCTTCTATGTAGCAGGGTGTATTGCCATCAGCTTTCTTGTTTATTGGCGTATGGGAGAATCCTCTAAAGATTCATACATAGAGTCCGAGTTGAAAACAGATGACAAAGACGACAACATCCCGCCAAATAATGTGAGTTTTTAATTTTGCTTAAACAAATAATCGTTCGATAACATAAAAAGGACTGGCTATAAAAAGCCAGTCCTTTTTTATACACTTAAAAGATATTTATTTTGTAGTTGGTTCAGAATAAGGAAAGATAGGGTCTTTTAAGCTAAACTCACGCGTGCCTTCTTCGATAAGACCCACTGTTTTATCGCTATCGTAGAGGGCTAACAGAAATTCAGCCATTTCTTTTGCCGTGTGATACTTAGCAACTTTCCCCTTATACTCAAAGCTGTCTGTGCCAAACGAGCGCTGAGCAAACTCTGTTTCCGTAGCAGCAGGGGCTAATACTTTTGCCTGCATTTTAGCTCCTTTTGTTTTTAGTTCCTGAGCTATGCCTTCTGTAAATGCACTTACATAAAATTTTGTGGCGGAATACGTAATGGAAGTAGCTACTACGTTATAGCCTGCTCTTGAAGAAATATTGATAAGCTGTGTGCCTTCAACGTTTTCATAATCTTTTACAAATAAAGATGAAAGAATGGTTAATGCCTCGATATTTAAATGAAGCATTTTCTCCACTTTATTTAAATCTTGATCTGCAATCAAACTAAAATCTCCAAAGCCTGCGTTGTTAATAAACGTTTCTAGTTCATAACCTTGCAACGACTTATAAAACTCATGCGCGTTTTCTGCAGTTGATAAATCAACTGATTTAATAACAACGTCGACGTTCTGATGGTTACTTGTAATTTCAGTTTTTAACTCCTCTAATTTATCTTCTCGGCGAGCAGCTAAGATAAGGTTTTTGCCACGCTCTGCAAACGCTAGAGCCGTTTCATATCCAATTCCTGAACTTGCTCCGGTGATGACTGTATATTTCATGTGTATGTCTCCTTTTATCACAAATTTATCTCACTGATTAGCAGCGGGATGCATTCGAAATGAAGTTCATTATCTTTGTCTAATATTCCACGCGTATACTTGTATTAAACATACTAAATCACCTAAAGTTGTTACCCAACGCAGAGCGTAACTTACTCTATGAATTTGTACCACTAAAGAGTGAAGAGAAAAATAATGAAAGACATATATGAAAGATAAGATACATAATAAAAGGATTATTTTGTGATATAACGAAATAGAGAGTATATACATCAGAAATAGAGAGAGGGTAAACTCCGTGAATACTTTATGTTCCTTTTTTATGAATCCAGTTTTAAGCGCTTCAACTTTTTTAATAGAATTACAGAGTGCGTTCTTTCGCCCTATTTGGAAAGAGTATAATTATGATGATTACTTTACCTACAAGGTATATGTTCCAAGTACATATACTGGGTTAAGTAAAGTACCATTAATCGTTATGCTTCATGGATGTCAACAAGATGCAGATGATTTTGCTGCGGGTACGGAAATGAATAAGCTAGCGGAAGAAAAAGGTTTTATTGTTCTCTATCCCCAAATGAATTACTTTGCTAATTCCAACGGGTGCTGGAATTGGTTTTATGAGTATAACCAGTTTCGCGGGAATGGAGAGCCAGACATAATAAAAGATATGATTGATCACATAACCACTAAATATGCGATTGATTCTACTAGTATATACCTTGCTGGCATGTCAGCTGGAGGCTTTATGGCGAATGTGATGGCTATTGCTTATCCTGATATATTTAAAGCGGTAGGCATTCATTCAGCAGGCAGTAATGCGTATGCTGTAGACCTCATAACAGCCGGAGAAGTTATGCTATATGGATCTCTAAATCCTGAATTTGACGGTGATGAAGCTTATAAGAAAATGGGACCTTACGCACGGCCTGTTCCCATCATTACGTTTCATGGCCAATCAGATACAACAGTTAATCCAATTAATGCGTCTACATTAATTCAGCAGTGGATTTATACATATAAGTATTTCGGTATCGACCTACATGAAAATGCTGCTTCTTACACTTCAAGGGAAAACGAAAATCATTATAGTTACATAACTTATGACTACGTAGATGCAGAAAATAAAATCTGGATGAAAAAAATTATGGTAGAGGATATGGGGCATGCATGGTCAGGTGGAAATGACAATGGATCAGATACTGATTCAAAAGGTCCTAATGCTTCAAAAATGATGTGGGATTTTTTTGAAGCACAGAATGATTAAATAAAATATGAACGAGCGATCAAGATGTACTACTAAATAACATCAGCCTTCATTTTTTTGAAACAAATAATTGTCGATCAACAGTAAAAAAGGATCTTATCGAAAGATCCTTTTTCTGTTATCAACCAGCATTTCTTAACAAGTAGCTTCAAACCGATTTAACAATACATCTAGATCCTGACTGATTTTAATCGTATTACTACTTGTAAACCCTTCTTCTAGTGCAATCATCATCATCATTTTTCGTATAAATTCTATCTTTATCAGCAGTAGCCTACATTTGAAACACATTAAGTTTCCTCCACTTGCCACGTCATTTTAAAGGTTTAAATTATTGAATTTTTTATGTAAAAACGGTTCAAATCTAAAAATAGAACCTAAAAAATATAGTAACAAATAGATAGTGTCGAAGTCTGTCGTATTTTAAATTCAGATATTTTCATTTAAAATGAATTGACTCTTAAACGTTTTGCTGGAAGCTTCGCTCTGTCTTAATTATGATTGTTCCACCGGTTGTAAATAACTGACGGAGTAACAGAGCTTACTCTGTTTTTTGGATATAGGCATAATCAGATTACATTTAGGGATGTTAACATAAGATTGGACTTATTTAAGTTAGTCAACTTTAAACCAAAACATATCTTTTTTTCATTTATTGGTTTCTGTTTAACTATTTATGGCTATCAGGCACTGACAAATAAAGATAAATGATAGGTGAGGGCCGTTTCTAACCGCTATAGACTTTGTAAAAAGCGCAACAAAAAAGCGTCTGTTAAGACGCTTTATATATAATACATATACTGCTCTTCTTTATTGGCATGTGTTGTTTCATGGATTATTTCTTCCGGGATATTGGACGTCCGGTTAGTAAAAAGCATAAACAACGCAATAATTGATGCCACAAAACCTAAAGTAACAATCACAATAAATCCCTCCCTTTAGAATATATATTCTACTTTCATCTTCATTTTCCTATATTTATTTTATACCCTTATTTTATTTTCTCAACACATAGAATAAAAAGAGTGTATGCATCGCCTGAATATCCATCCAAAGTAAATACAATCAAGGGAGCTTAAAAAAGTAGGAAACCATAAAGATTTCTTCGTATTCGGGGCATGAATCATTAAAATTATTAATCATTAAGATAACTTATTTATATTGTACGAATGAAAGAAATTTATATATATTAAAAATACGAAATATTCATTAAATTATACGAGGGTTTGTTTTAAGTTAAAAAGAAAAAAGCTGCTGCTTTAAAGGCAACAAGTAAGCAGTATAAGATTAGGGAGTTACACGGAATATAAAAGTTATAGAAATGAATACAAGTAGAATTCTTTTTGCTCAAATATTCACATAGTTTTCATTCGTAAAAAAGACTGAAAATTTTGATAATAAATTTCACTTTTATTAAGGGGGACTTTTTATGACAACAACGGTTTTAAATGTATCAACTTATTCTTTTTATCTTAACGGTGAGTGGAAAGAAAGCAAATCAGGGCAGACGATCGATATTGTTTCTCCATACCGTCATGATGTGATTGGAAAAGTGCAGGCTATCACAAAAGAAGAAGTCGATGAAGCGGTACATGCCGCACAGAAAGCTCAGAAGGGGTGGGCGGAAACTTCTCTGCAAGACCGTGCCAAATATTTATATAAGTGGGCAGATGAGCTGGTAAAAATGCAGAGTGAAATTGCCGAAATTATTATGAGAGAAGTTGGAAAAAGCTTAAAAGATGCAAGGAATGAAGTCGTACGCACGGCAGATTTCATTCGCTATACAGTTGAAGAAGCTCTTCATGTGAACGGAGAAAGCATGAAAGGAGATAGCTTTCCTGGAGGTTCTAAGTCAAAGGTTGCGATTGTTGAACGCGTGCCTTTAGGCGTGGTACTCGCGATTCCTCCTTTTAACTATCCGGTAAATTTGTCTGCTGCTAAGCTTGCGCCTGCGCTTATTTCAGGAAATGCAGTTATCTTCAAACCCGCAACGCAAGGAGCGATCAGCGGTATTAAGATGATTGAAGCTCTTGATCAAGCAGGGATTCCACAAGGACTTGTAAACGTCGTAACGGGCCGCGGATCTGTAATTGGTGATTACTTGGTTGAACATAAAGGCATTAACATGATTTCGTTTACCGGAGGAACAAATACGGGTAATCAGTTAGCTAAAAAAGCAGGCATGATTCCTCTTGTACTAGAACTTGGAGGAAAAGACCCGGGTATTGTATGTGAAGATGCAGATTTGCAGGAGGCAGCAAAACATATTATAAGCGGAGCATTTTCTTATTCGGGTCAGCGCTGTACAGCTATTAAACGTGTACTTGTACATGAAAAAGTGGCAAACGAGCTGGTCGACATCCTAAAAGAAGAAGTACATAAACTATCAGTGGGTTCTCCTGAAGATGGATGTACAATCGTTCCATTAATTGATAGTAAGGCAGCGGACTTTATTCAAATTTTAATTGCAGACGCGCTCGAAAAAGGTGCAGAAGTTGTGACTGGGAACAAGCGTGAAGGCAACCTTATCTATCCTACTCTTTTAGATAACGTGAATGATACTATGCGTGTAGCATGGGAAGAACCATTTGGTCCTGTGTTACCAATTATCCGCGTCGCTTCTGACCAAGAAGCCATTGACATCGCAAACGAATCAGAATTCGGCTTACAAGCAAGCGTTTTTACAAAAGATATTAATAAAGCCTTCTCAATTGCAAATAAAATGGAAGTCGGTTCCGTTCAAATCAACGGCCGCACAGAACGCGGCCCTGATCATTTTCCTTTTATCGGCGTAAAAGGATCCGGTATGGGCGCTCAAGGCATTCGTAAAAGCATTGAATCCATGACTCGTGAAAAAGTAACGGTATTAAATCTTCAATGATTGAATTCCAAGAGCTATCCAAATCGAGTCAGTAACATGTAGAGAATCTCATGGAAAAAAGCCTGTGCTCCAAAAAGCACAGGCTTTTAAACGTCTTATTTACCTATCACTCGATTCCATCTTTATAGTTCTTATGCCAGTTTTTATCACCTTTGTGCTCGATATCTTCAACGGTTTTTTCGAGCTCTGACATAATGAGTGTTTTTACTTCATAGATGGTATCAAAAAAAGCTTTCTCTTCATCCGGATTCGGCTTTATTTTGGCTGCTGCCGAAATATCAACATATCTGCGATGTTCAGTTGTTAATTTATCAAGCGCATCAAAAATATGAGAGGTCAGAACAGCAACCTCCTTATGATTATCAGGCAGTTTTTCTTTTAATGTTTCAATTCTTTTATCCATGTTAAAGTCCCCCTATAACGTGTTGTATTTATGTAACTTTCCCACTAATAAAAATGAATAACCTTAAAAAGTAAAAAAATATGGGAATTAGCACGTGAAACAAAAGTATACTACAGGATATCATGTTAAAGTGAAAAAACGGTGAAATGAGTGGCTATATTTTTGCATAGAGGGTATGTAATAAAGGTCGGTTTTTTTGAAGAGATAGTTGCCTTAAGACACATTGAAGCACACAATCAACATAAAAATTCATCTATTTTTAATAGATGATGACCTTTTATGACTACTTTTTACGATTTTATGATTTTTTTTGAATGAATTTGATTGTTTTTGATGATTTTTCGAATAATCTGATATATAATGAAAGCGTAAACAGTAAAACATGTCGGTTGGTTAAGAAAAACATCCACAAAAATGGGATTCGTTATTACATAAAATCAGACCTCTGTTTTTATAAAAATAAATAGAATTTGAGAAAAGGAGAATGAGGATGGACATATTGGATGCAAAAGTAGTGAATACAAAGTACGGTTTAGAAACATATCTGGATGTATCAGAAAGCGTAGAAATAAAAGAAATTCATATGCCGAGTTCAGAGAGCCAATCTCACAAAATTAAATTTGGAATCAAGTATTTTCTTTTAAGAGAAGGAAAGTATTACGATAGCCAAAAAGGTTATTTTTGGCTTTGTATGAATCACGATTTTAGCAG
The DNA here is from genome assembly GCF_056836725.1 of Priestia sp. 3CA3. Taxonomy (NCBI): domain Bacteria; kingdom Bacillati; phylum Bacillota; class Bacilli; order Caryophanales; family Bacillaceae; genus Priestia; species Priestia sp. 3CA3. Next base: position 379,199 of record NZ_JBXENJ010000006.1, on the reverse strand, counting down.
CCTTATGCTGAGTGAAACGGAAACAGAGAGTTTGTTTGCAGTTAAAAGTGAAGAAGAAAGAGAAGCAACAAAAACGCTGTTAGCAGAATGGTTTATCCAAACAAATGCGTACAAAGAAGTCATCAACGAATGTATCCATCAGATTAAAACGGAGAATATTCGTACAGAAGAAGACATTGAAGACCGCGTGGACGCCATACAATTTTTAGAAAAACTAAAGGTATTAACTGCAAAAGAGATTGAAAACGCTTCTATAGAAAATCTATATGCCCTGCAGCAAATTGGCTAGGCGATAGTTCACGCAAGTTGAGATGCAGATTGATGTACAACAATAAGGAGGAATAGTGAGATGAAATTTTTTATTGATACAGCAAACCTTGAGGATATTAAGAAAGCATATAAAGTTGGTGTTCTAGCAGGTGTAACAACCAATCCATCTTTAGTAGCAAAAGAAGGCGTAAGATTTGAAGACCGCATCGAAGAAATTCTTCAAATGGTACCGGAGGTTGAATCCGTTTCCGCTGAGGTAACGCCTGACGCACTTTCTGCTGAAGACATGATCGCTCAAGCTGAAGAACTGATTAAAATTAACGATGGAGATAAAAACATTACGATTAAGCTGCCTATGACATTAGCTGGCTTGGAAGCGACGCGCTACCTTGCAAAAAAAGGCGTAAAAACAAATGTAACCCTAATCTTTACAGTAAACCAAGCGCTTTTAGCAGCTCGTGCTGGAGCGACGTATGTTTCTCCATTTTTAGGACGTCTTGATGATATTTCAGAAGACGGAGTACAGCTGGTATCTAAAATTGCTGAGTTATTCCGCGTTCAAAACATCGACTCTCAAATTATCGCCGCATCTGTAAGACACCCGGATCATGTAACGCGCGTAGCACTTGCAGGGGCTCATATTGCCACAATTCCATACGCTGTTATTGAGCAATTAGCAAAACACCCGTTAACTGACCAAGGAATGGAAAAATTTGCAGCAGATTGGGAAAAAGCAGTTAAAGCTTAACCAAAAGTCATATCAATAAAAAAAGCTTGGGGTAAGCATAGCTTATTCCAAGCTTTTTATCGTTTAACTAGCTAGTTTCTTTTTGCGTAAACGCTCTAAGCGTCGCTGCACGCTATTTCTCGAACGCCCGAGCAGCTGCCCAATTTCTCGCTGATTGCGCTTTTCCTGATAAAACATACGCCACAATTTAGCATCTTCTTCTGCTGTCCACTTTTTATGCTCGTATTTAGGGCGCTTTACATAGTCTAGCCTTCTTTGTTCATCCACCCACGCTGGTTCTGGAATAAGCGTATTTTTAGGTATTTTAAAAAAGTTAAGGCACGATTTATTTTGTTCAGCCCACTTCCAAAAAGATTGAATGTCAATTCCCATGAATGTTCTTGTCTTGGCGATGATCATTTTATACGGTAGATTCTCTCTATGAATCCACTTGTAAATTGTATGAACATCTACTTCGAGGCAGGCTGCTAGCTCACACGCTGTGATATGCCCTACGTGCGATTTAGCTCCATACACCTCTAAACGACTTAACCTCGATTCTAGTGCCTGCACACTTCGCTGCAATTTCGCTGATATGCGCGAAAGGGGTTTTATTCCGTAATACCTTAGCAAATATTCGTCTTCTTGTACGGTCCATCTTCGCATCGCAGTTTTTCGAGTTAAACCCAAAACTTTTATGCGCGTAGCAATAGAAGAAGGACTTCTGTCTAAGGAGTCTGCCATTTCACGGTTGTTCATGATATCAATGTTCTGCTGTAAAAAAGCATCTTGTTTCGGCGTCCACTTTTTACGTAAAGCTGTATCTGAAGCTCGAAGATTTAATCGAGTAAGCCGTTTATTAACCGATTCCTTGCTTCTATGTAAATGCTCACCCATCTTTTGAAGCGTCATAACGCCATAGTGTTGGATAAGAAATTTATCTTCTTCTTTTTTCCATCGCTTTTGATTTTTACTCACTGTTGTCTCACTCCAATTCAAACGAAAAGCTCAAGATGAAAAAGTTGCTAGCAATCTATTTTACGAATGAGCAGTACCCATTCAGACTGATACTCACTGCGTTCTAGCCTGTATATATTTTATCATATTTCTAGAGAAAAACCAAACGTGTGTTCTGTTTTTGTTTTAGTAAGCATTAAAGTAAGTAGAAGATTAGCTCCTTCCTTTAATAAAAGTCAATTGTGGTAAAATTGACTAGAATCGCAAGAATTTTTACATAACTGACAGCTCAGCATCATTACGTTGAGAAAGGGGAATGAGCATGAATTTTAATTTAAAAGAAGCGACCGAAATACTTGAGCGTACGCCTAAGACGCTTGAAAAACTTTTGTCGGGTCTATCTGCAGGGTGGCTGCAATGTAATGAAGGAGAAGGAACTTGGAGTACCTCGGAAGTAATAGAACATTTAATAGAAGCAGAAAAAAACAATTGGATACCAAGGCTAAAATTCATCCTTCAAGAAGGAAAAGGAGGAGCTTTCCCTCCATTTGATCGCTATGCTCATTTACACAAGGAATCTACTAGTTCTATTGAAGAAAAGCTTCTTGAATTCAACATGATAAGAATGCAGAATTTACAACAACTAAAGCTGTTAATTAAGCCTGTAAAGCATCTTGAAGTGAGAGGAGAACACCCGGAGTTTGGGGAAGTAAAAGTCAGAGAGTTGCTCTCGACTTGGGTTGCTCACGATTTAACGCATATTGCCCAAATTGTTCGAGTAATGGCAGAACGATACAGAGAAGATGTAGGACCTTGGGAAGAATACTTAGGAATACTAAAGAAATAGCAATGACAAACAGTAGCCAGCCTTTATCATTCAAGCTTGAATTACGAAATGTACACGATTACAATAAAATGAGAATAATGAAGATTCAGGAAGGATTGCAGAGGGAACTATAAGAACATATCCCATGTGTATAACATGTAGGGTCCGTTAAGCAATTTACGAATAAAAAGAGGATTGGACTGATTAAAAATGAAAGTGAATTTTGAGAAATTTGGCGAACTAAACAATCAAGCTGTACATGCTTATACCTTATTAAATGATGAAGGGCTTAAAATCACCTGCCTTGACTATGGATGTGTGATATCAAATATTGAAATGCCGGATTCTGAAGGGAAGATTGAAAGTGTTGTCTTGGGATTTGATTCAATAGAAGAATACCAAAAGTATTCTCCTTATTTCGGAGCTGTGGTCGGACGCGTAGCAGGACGTATAGGGGGAGCGGAGTTTCAGCTTAATGATGAAACCTATCGTCTAGAGAAAAATGAAGGAAATAACCATTTGCATGGCGGTTCAGAAGGGTTTAGCCACAAAATATGGCATGCAAAAACAATCGAGGCAAGTGATCACGTAGGTGTTGAATTTACATATGTAAGTAAAGATGGAGAAGAAGGGTACCCTGGCAATCTTGAAGTGAAAGTTACGTATACGTTGACTAATAAAAATGAGTTTCATATCTCTTACGAAGGAACAACAGATCAAGACACTCTTATCAATTTAACAAACCATACGTATTTCAATTTAAGCGGAAATCTAAAGGAAACGGTCTTAGATCATGTTTTAAAGCTGAAAAGTAACGAATTCTTAGAGCTGAATGATGATCTTTTACCTACTGGAGAAACGATAAGTGTCACAGATACCCCATTTGATTTTAGAGAAGGACATAGCCTCAAGGAAGGAGTGGAATCTACACATCCGCAAAATGTATTAGTTGGTAAAGGATACGATCATCCATTTCTTTTAGAAGCAGAAACTGAAAACCAGATGTCATTATTTGATCCAGCAAGCGGTCGCAAAATAGAAGTCAAAACGGATCAGCCTTCAGTTGTTCTCTATACGGGAAATCATCTAGACGAAGAATTTGAAATTAGAGGGATTCACTCAGAGAAATACCTCGGTGTTTGCTTGGAAACACAAGGTTTACCAGACGCTATTCATCATAAGCATTTTCCTTCTTGTGTATTAAAGCCCGGTGAGAAATATGAAGCATCTACTAAATATTTATTTACTAATAACACTATCTAAATAAAAAAGTGCTCTCATTGAGAAGAGCACTTTTTTATTGACGTTAAGAAGTTATAAAAATGATGAATATCCAAAGCCGATCCCAAGATCTTCGATAAACGAATGGTAAAAATAAAAAGACTTAGGGACAAAGGGCTTTTCAAGCTAATGGAGAATCCTTATATAGATTAATTAAATTGTTCCAGCTTACATATTTCAGGCTTAAACAGGATAACAAGGAGGTTTCATTTTGAAAAAAACAGTAATGCTAGCTGGTCACGCCAAGCTTCCGCAAGGGATGGCAGCCAGTGATATCCATCAGACTTTAACAGTTACATTAGAAACAGATTTAAAGTATTGGGTCATTTTAAATGCGTCCTGTACGCTTGCCACTGAGCATGCACAAAAGTTTTTGGACCAATTACTAAAAGGACACAGTTTGTTAGATGGTCTAGAAGCTATTATAAAAGAAATTGAAGAACATTATTATGGCAAGGCTCAATCTGCATTAGTTGCTGCAGTAAAAGATGCTTACAAACAGTACAATCAAATTAATTTAAATGAAAAATTAGAATTTTCAAAAATTAAATTGACAAATAAGCATTAACTTTGTAAACTAGAACTATCAAATTACTCCTAGAAAGGTTACCCTTTCGTGGTCAGTAATTTATTATTCTACTAGCATCTTAAATTAACTGTTAAGTCTATCGGACTTCATACCAGAAGCCATCAGTAGACCGTAGCCAGTAATATTATTTCTCTATGCATATGTATGCGCAGAGATGATATTACTGGCTATTTTTATTGCTTTGATTAAAAAGGAGGAGAAAACATGAATGTGACTCAAGAGGGAACAAAGTCTTTCATAGGAAAATACGATACATTTGAGGTAAAAGAACACTGCCATCACCAGCGCCTGTATTCAATTGAAATGAATAACGAAGTAATAGGTGCATTTTTAGAAGAGAATCAAGATGTAAATACACAGCAGTTAGAGTATGTACCCTATATGAGATTAGTACTAGCTGAGCGCTTGCAAAACGTAGCGGGCAAAACGTTTGTTGAGAAGATACGCGCTATTTTACATGATCGAACATCAGGAGGTTTTACAATTGGTATGCAGAATCAAACTACGAGTGATCAAGATTACGTCAAATTTTCTACAGCGCTTACTCATTTAGTAGGAGGAGTTAATTTTGATGCCATGTCTAACACCTACTACGCAAGATTTACTGTAAAAGATACGGATAGCAGTGATTCATATTTAAGGCAGGCTTATCGTTTATTTACATTGCATACAGATGGTACATTTGTCGATGAGCCAACGGACTGGTTATTAATGATGAAATTTGCCGAAGAAAATGCAGTGGGTGGAGAATCAAGATTACTTCACTTAGACGATTGGGAAGACCTAGGGAAATTTGCAAACCACCCATTAGCCACTTGCCGTATAGAATACAGAGCGCCTTCAAGTAAAAATGTCAGCCAAAATGTTTATAACCAAACATTCTATGAACAGAATGGGGAACCTTGTATTTGTTTCATTGACCAATTTGCTTATCCGGCTACGTTAGAACAAGCAGCGTATTTAAAAGATCTTTCTGATTCAATGGAAAACAGCTCGGCTACCATTGCCTTGCCCCTTCCAGTAGGGGATGTAGTGATGATTAACAATCGTTTTTGGCTCCATGGAAGAGCACCATTTGAAAAAAATTCAAATCTACATCGTGAGCTGTTAAGACAAAGAGGCTACTTTGCAAAAGTCTAAAATAGATTCGTATATGAGGAGGGAAAGGATGAAAGACATTGTTATTATTGGAGGGGGCATCGTGGGGTTATCAACGGCTTTCTCGCTAAGTAAACGTTTCCCTCACGCTCGCCTTGCAGTGCTGGAAAAGGAAAGTAGTTGGGCTAAACATCAAACTGGAAATAACAGCGGCGTTATCCATTCAGGAATTTATTATAAACCCGGGAGCCTAAAGGCGAAATTTGCAAGAGAAGGTAGCCGTCAAATCATTCAGTTTTGTCAAGAGCATGGAGTGAGTTATGATCAATGTGGAAAAGTAATTGTGGCGACTAAACAATCGGAGTTGCCACTACTAGAAAATTTGTTTCAACGCGGCTTAGCAAATGGACTTGACATTTCAACTATAGGCAGAGAACAACTACAGGAAGAAGAACCGTATGTTAAAGGAATAAAAGCAATAAAAGTACCACAAGCCGGGATTATTAATTATAAACAGGTTTGTGAAAAGATGGTAGATTATTTAAGAACACGCGGAGCAGAGCTGAATTTAGAAACGGAAGTCAAAAAAGTTCTGGAGCATGATGATAACGTCGAGATTATAACAGAAAATAAAACATTTACTGCAAACTATGTAGTGAATTGTACAGGACTGCATAGTGATCGAGTAACAAAAAGAGCTGGGGTCGAAATAGATTTGCAGATTATTCCGTTCCGAGGAGAATATTACGAACTAAAACCTGAAAAACACCATCTTGTCAAAAATCTTATATATCCCGTTCCTAATCCTGATTTCCCATTTCTAGGTGTCCATTTTACAAGAATGATTGGAGGCGGAGTAGAAGCTGGCCCGAACGCTGTGCTAAGCTTCAAAAGAGAAGGGTACAAAAAGACGGATATTAATATGAAGGACTTTTCCGAAGTTATGAAATATAAAGGGTTTTGGAAACTTGCCTCTAAGTATTGGCAAGAAGGCGCCAAGGAAATGTGGCGCTCTTATAGTAAAAAAGCTTTTGTCAAAAGTCTGCAAGATCTTATTCCGTCTATTCAAGGAGAAGATCTTGTGCCTGCTTCTTCAGGTGTAAGAGCGCAGGCACTTAAGTCCGATGGAACGTTAGTGGATGATTTTTATATTGTCTCAAGTAAACGCAGTATTCATGTATGCAATGCGCCATCTCCAGCAGCTACAGCGTGCCTTCCAATTGGAAAAGCCATTGCTAATAAAGTACCAGAAATTGAAATCAATCCACAAATTTTTATTCCTTCATAGTATTTGTCTCAATAACGTAGAGCTCAGGTTTTAACAATGGGCTTTGCGTTATTTATGTTTAGTAGAGACACCTCTAAACTGTATTACATAATGAGGAAAGCGTATTTAAAAAAATAATAAGTTCACTTCGAACCAAAGGTGTTAGGCAAGTTTGTAGAAGAAGAGGAGCTCTTTACTGCAGGAATTTGAAAACTTTTGGAGAAATAAGGAGAAATACTAATAAGTTTGTCGAAACTTTGTTGCTAATAAAAAGGGTGGGATTTGCATGAGCACCGAGTTATCAAAATTAGAACAAGTCACGCAAGAACTGAAAAAGTTAAAAACACTAAACCGTGAATTAGAAGCAATTATTGAGAGCTCGTACGACGTTATCTATATCACTGATAAAAATGGAGTTACCTTAAAGACAAACTCTGCAATTGAAAGGATTACAGGTATTCCAAAAGAATATTATGTAGGTAAAAACGTAGATGCTCTTATGAAGAGAGGCATTTTAAAAAGTTCGGTTACACATAAAGTGTTGAAACAAAAGCGTTCTGTTTCTACCATTCAATACAATTATTCAGGAAAAGAAACTCTTATTACTGGTAATCCAGTCATGAATGATGAGGGGGAAATAGAAAAAGTAGTCACAAATATTAGAGACCTGTCTGAATTAAATGAGCTCCAAACAGCTTTAAAAAAAGCAAATGAGCTAAATAATAGTTATAAACAAGAGATTGAAAAATTAAAGAGTTCAACAAAGAAAGAAGAAGATGTTATTATTACAAATCATCAAATGAAGCTCATTTATGAAATGGCTGAGCGTATTGCAGATGTAGATGCCACAGTATTGATTCTAGGTGAGACAGGTGTAGGAAAAGATGTATTGGCTAAATTTATTTATAGCAAAAGTACGAGAGCGAAGCAAGGGAATTTTATTAAGCTTAACTGCGGAGCTATTCCGTCTAACCTGTTAGAATCAGAATTATTTGGGTATGAAAGCGGAGCGTTTACAGGAGCGAATGCTAAAGGGAAACCAGGGATGTTTGAGCTGGCAGATAACGGCATACTTTTTCTCGATGAAGTAGGAGAATTATCATTTGAATTGCAGGTTAAGCTCTTAAGAACACTGCAAGAAAAAGAAATACGCCGAGTCGGGGCAACTAAAACGAAAAAAGTGAACGTACGTATTATAGCGGCGACGAACAGAAACTTAAAAGAAATGGTGCTTAACGGTGAGTTTCGTGAAGATTTGTATTATCGATTAAATGTCATCCCTATATCTATTCCCTCTTTAAAAGAAAGAAGAGATGACATCTTGCCTCTCATTCAGTTATTTTTAACTCAGATAAATCACAGATATAAAAAAGATAAAAGAATTGATGTCAAACTAAACGATTTTTTTTATCGCTACAATTGGCCCGGAAACGTTAGGGAACTCTCTAACCTTATTGAAAGACTCGTGCTTACTACTCAAGAACAAGAAATAAAAATACAAGATCTTCCGTTAGAATATAGAGAATCCGAAAATTCGAGCTTAGCGTTTGCTGAATTAATGACGTTAAAAGAAGCAGTAGAGCTAGCTGAGGAAAAAGTTCTGTCGCTTGCGGTCCAAGCATGTAAAACAACATATGAAATAGCCGACGCATTAAACACTAGTCAGCCTACTATCGTAAGGAAGCTTAAAAAATATCATTTAAAAATAAAAGAGTAAAAACAAAAAATAAAGGTAATAAGGGCAGTAGCGTATATAATCCACTCAAAAATGAAAGCGTGTTCATTTCGGGGTAATAGAATAGCATATAAATGACAAAATGTGCTAAATTCGAAGAATTCAAAGATACTTATTAGTTCTTTGGATTCTTTTTTAATACAAAAAATCAGCTGATTCAAAAATAAATCAATTGATACATAGTTGAATTGAAAAAACAGCTATTTACCTCCTCAACACGTAGTTCTGATTCAAATTTGAATGTTCCTATTTTTTTATTTGTTAAAAAGTCTTATTAACTAGAGCTTGTTGTAGTTGGCATACTTCTTGCAGATAATATAAGTGAAGCTTTTTTAGAGAGGAAGATGATCAATGACCGTAGCATTAACAGAAGAAATGCAGCAAATGAAAAGCATGATTCGAAACTTTGTGGAAAAAGAAGTGGAACCATTTGCACAGCAAATTGAAGAAGAAGACGCAATCCCGGAACACTTAGTAGAGAAAGCTAAAGATTTAGGGCTGTTTGGGATTAGTATACCAGAACAATATGGTGGAATTGGATTAAACACAGTAGAAAAAGCCACTGTATTAGAACAATTAGGAAGAACACATAACGGGTTTGTTTCATTAATCAGTGCTCATACAGGGATTGGAAGCACGGGTCTTGTAAAATTGGCATCAGAGTATTTAAAAAATAAGTATTTACCTGACATGGCAGCTGGAAATAAAATTGGAGCTTTTGCCTTATCAGAACCCGGTGCTGGATCTGATGCAACTAATTTAGCAACAAGAGCGGAGAAAAAAGGTAACTATTGGGTCATGAATGGCACAAAACATTTTATTACAAATGGTCCAATTGCCGATGTGTTTACAGTATTTGCATTAACCGATAGAGAAAAAGGAGCAAAAGGTGGAATTACAGCTTTTTTAGTAGAAAAAGATTTTCCTGGGTTAATTATTGGCAAGAAAGATAAAAAGATGGGTCTAAGAGGCTCTTACACATCTCAAATTATTTTTGAAGAATGTATTATTCCAGAGGAAAATGTAATTGGCGAAGTAGGAATGGGATATATGTCTGCTCTTAAAATATTAGGAGAAGGGCGTGTAGGCTTAGCAGCTAGAGCAGTTGGATCATGTGATAAATTAATTGAATTATCGGCGAGTTACGCAAAAGAACGTATTCAGTTTGGTAAGCCTATTGCTGATAATCAAGCAATTCAATGGATGCTAGCCGATATGGCAACAGAAACAGAAGCAGCAAGAACATTGACTATGATGGCAGCACAAAAAATTGATGAAGGAAAAAAAGTGGTTAAGGAAGCTTCAATGGCGAAATTATTTGCATCTGATGTGTTTAATAGAGTAGCAGATAAAGCTGTTCAAATTCATGGTGGAATGGGATATGTGTCAGACTATCCGGTCGAGCGCTTTTATAGAGATGCCCGCATTACAAAAATTTATGAAGGGACAAATGAAGTTCAACGTTTAATTATTGCTAGAAATGTTTTACAAGAGTGTTAAAAAAGAATACATCTACATGTATTAAGCTGAAACATAGAGGAAGGTGAAAGCTTTTTGCGCAATCTAATAACGCGGCCCTGGTCTACATTTTATGTAAAGGAAAAAGAACTAAGAGTTCCAGAAATTTCGTTGTACGCTATTTTAGAGAAAACAGCCAACCAATACGGGAAGCAAACGGCAATTATTTTTGAACATAAGAGAATTACGTATAGTGAATTAAAGCACCAAGTAGATTGTTTAGCCGCTTCTTGGAGAGATATGGGCGCTTACAAAGGGCAGCGAATAGGCTTAATGCTGTCCAATCATCCGGATTACATTATTTCTTATTATGCCGCCCAAGCGCTTGGGCTTATTGTTGTACAGGTAAATCCAATGTATACGCCAAGAGAACTCTTCCAAATTGTAAGCGATTCCAAAATGTCTTATCTTGTGACAGATTCAGGTGCATTAAACGCAGTTTGCGAAGTATACGAAAGCTATAAATTCAAGCATATTTTTGTATCCCAAGACCAGAAGAAGACTCAGGGTCATTTGTTCCATAGCCTAGAAGATTTAAAACGCTCTAGTCATCCCTTAGATAAACCTGCTGCTGTGTCTGTACATCAAGATGTAGCTGTTATTCAGTACACAGGAGGAACAACAGGACAAATGAAAGGAGCGATGCTAACACACTACAATTTGGTTGCAAACGTAGTCCAAAGTTATTGTATGTACGGAGAAAAAATGCTCTTAGGACAAGAAGTTATTTTAACTGCAACTCCTCTATATCATGTATATGCCATGACAAGTGCGATGAATTTAGGGATATATATTGGAGGAACGCTGCTACTATTTAAAAAATTTGAAGTAGATAACGTTTTGGAGTGTATAAAAACATATCGTCCAACTTTTTTCCCAGGTGTTCCTAAAATGTATAATGCTTTTGTGAATCATCCCGAAGTAGAAAGTTACGGACTGGAGTGCTTAAAACTGTGTTCCTGTGGATCAGCACCTCTTCCAATTGAAATTATTAAACGTTTTGAGTATTTAACAGGAGCGATAATTGGAGAAGGTTTCGGACTTTCTGAAGCATCTCCATCTACGCATCGAAATCCTACCAATGGCGTAAGAAAGATTGGAAGTATTGGAATTCCAATGCCTGGAACAGATTGTATGATTATTGACGATAATGCGCAAGAATTACCGCCTAGATGTGTTGGAGAATTACTCATAAAAGGACCCCAAGTCATGAAAGGTTATTGGAATAATGAAAAGGAAACGCTTCGCTCTTTGCAGGATGGATGGCTTTTAACGGGAGATTTAGCCACTATGGATGAAGAAGGTTACTTTTACATAGTTGGAAGAAAAAAAGAAATGGTTATTGTAGGGGGATTTAATATTTACCCTCAGGAAGTAGAGAGTATTTTGTACGAACATCCGGCTGTAAAAGAAGCAGCTGTAGTTGGTATTCCTGATCAATCGAACGGAGAGGTTATAAAGGCATATATTGTTCCAAAGGATGAGTGTCAAGTAGATTTAGAAGAATTAAAAGGACATTGTTATATGAAACTAACTCGTTATAAAGTTCCAAAGGAGTTTGAAATAAGGGAGTCTCTTCCTCGAAATGCGGTTGGCAAGTTATTAAAAAGACTATTGGTGCAAGAGGAACAAGAGAAGGAGGAACATAAAAATGCAAATTAAAGATATTAAACAAATAGGGGTCGTTGGATCTGGCGCAATGGGATCACAGATTGCTATGGTATGTGCCTTAGGTGGATACTCTGTTATTTTGCACGACGTTAGTGAAGAAAGTCTTACAAAGGCAAAAGAGTCTTTGCGTGGCCATATGAATAGAAAAATAAGCAAAGGTAGATTAACAGAAGAAGAAGTAAATAATGCATTCGGCAGATTGATATTTTCTTCATCATTGGAGGAGCTGAATCACACAAACTTGGTTATTGAAGCTATCGTAGAACGGTTAGATGCTAAGCGTGAGCTCTTTGCAAAGTTAGATAAAATAGTCCCGGAGCACGCAATCTTAGCAACAAATAGTTCAACTATTGTTAGTTCAAAAATTGCTGATGTAACAAGCAGGCCAGAAAAAGTGTGTAACGTTCACTTTTTTAATCCAGCACTGGTGATGGAACTTGTAGAGGTAGTGCGTGGACCTCATACGTCAAAAGAAACAGCTCAATTGGCAGTAGAATTTGTAAGAAATATTGGAAAAACACCGGTTCTTTTGAAAAAAGAAATTTCAGGTTTTATTGCCAATCGTATCTTAGGCAAGTTAATGGATGAAGCTGTTTACTTACTAGAAAATGGATATGCTGATCACGAAGAAATTGATCTGGTTTGTACAAAAGCTCTAAATCACCCTATTGGTCCTTTCTCACTTATGGATTTAACAGGAATTGATGTAAATTATTTTGTTCGGATGCAGCGATATCAAGAAAGTGGTAATGAAGCTGATAAGCCCGCACAAATTGTGCAAGACAAAGTGCATAAAGGAGAACTGGGCCGGAAAACGGGAAAAGGATTTTACACTTACAATCAAGCAAAGGTTCAAGCATAAGAAAGCTCACGAAAAAGAACTGTCTTAAGACAAAGAAAGGAGGATATCAATGGTTCAACACGTAAGTGTCATTGGCGCTGGAACGATGGGACGAGGGATTGCTTACACGTGTGCGGCAGCCGGACTTTCAATTGCTGTACATGATATTGATCCTCATATGCTAAAGACCTGTAAAGAATATATAGCTGGACAATTTCAAAAAGCTTCAGAAAAAGAGCTCCTAACTGTTGAACAGGCAAACGCTTATTCTGAAAATATTTTATATACTACAAGTCTCGAAGAAGCAACTGAGCAAGCAGATTTAGTAATTGAAGCTGTTCTTGAAATTATGGAATTAAAGATTAAGATCTTTAAACAACTTGATAAATTTGCTCCTAAGCATGCTATTCTGGCGACAAATACTTCTACAATGAGTCCAACAGAAATTGGAGCACAAACAAGCAGACCATCTCAATGTATTGCTCTTCACTTTTTTAACCCCGTTCCCAAAATGAAATTAATTGAAGTTATCTGCGGATTAGAAACATCGGAGGACACGGTAGCTAAAAGCTTTCAATTTGGAGAGAAAATTAAAAAAGAATGTGTCAGGATTAACGAGTTCCCAGGCTTCGCAGTCAGTAGAATGAATTGTTTAATAGGAAATGAAGCAATGAAAATGGTAATGGAAGGTGTTGGAAGTATTAATGATATTGATAAAGCTATGAAGCTAGGTTTAAATCATCCAATGGGTCCTTTAGAGCTAGCAGACTTAGTCGGGTTAGATACGAGGCTGCGTAATATGGAATATCTCTATAAAACACTAGGTGAGACATATCGTCCTTGTCCTATTCTTACTAAGTATGTAAAAGCTGGAAGGTTAGGTAAGAAAACTGGAAGAGGATTTTATGAATATGATCATGAAAAGTAGCGAATTAGAAAATAGAAAGAAGGGTTGAGAATGGACTTTCGTCTAAGTGAAGACATTCAGTTTTTGAAAAAAAATGTGCGGGACTTTGTACAAACAGAAGTAGAAGCAGTAGCGATGCAGATAGAACAAGAGGATAAAATTCCGCAGCGAATTATCGACATGTCGAAAGATTTAGGCTTATTTGGACTAAGTATTCCAGAGCAGTACGAAGGGCTTGGAATTGGAATGGTTGGAAAGTGTGCACTATACGAGGAGATCGGAGCTACGCACAATGGATATACAACGTTAATTGGAGCACATACAGGAATTGGTACAGTTGGTATTGTAGAAATGGGCAACGACGAACAAAAACAAAGATATTTGCCCGCTATGGCTCGAGGTGAAAAAATTGGGGCGTTTGCGTTAACAGAGCCTAGTGCTGGTTCAAACGCTACGAATTTAAAAACAGCTGCTGTGAAAAAAGGAGACAAATATATTTTAAATGGGACAAAGCACTACATTACAAATGCTACAGAAGCTGATGTGTTTACAGTAATGGCCATAACAGATCCAGATAAAGGGGCAAAAGGCATTACATCTTTTATTATAGAAAAAGATTTTCCCGGTTTTCATGTTGGAGCTGTAGAGAGGAAGATGGGGCTTAGAGGCTCACATTCAGCTGAAATTATTTTAGAAGATTGTGAAGTACCCGTTGAAAATGTATTGGGAGCAGAAGGTCAAGGATACGTTAACGCTCTAAAAATTTTAGCAAATGGACGTGCTGGATTAGCAGCACGCAATCTTGGTTCCTGCCAGAAGCTGCTTGATCTAAGTGCAGCGTATGCACAAGAACGAATTCAATTTGATGTTCCAATTATTGAACATCAAGCCGTATCACATATGCTTGCTGAAATGGCTGTAGACGTTGAGTCGTTACGATCATTTACATACCGCGTAGCATGGATGGTTGATGAAGGAATGAAAGTAATCAAAGAAGCGGCTATGCTAAAACTATTTGGTTCAGAAGCATACAATCGCGTTGCAGATAAAGCTGTACAAGTTCATGGAGGCATTGGCTATATTGCTGACTATCCAATTGAACGCTTTTTCCGAGATGCTAGAATCACCAGAATATATGAAGGAACATCTGAGATTCAGAAAAATATTATAGCTGGACAATTAAAAAAAGAATATAGTTAACGGTTAGTAAAGGAGGAGAAAAAATGCAAGAAGAAATCGTTATTGTAAGCGCTACCAGAACACCTATTGGGCGTTATGGAGGTGCTTTGAAAGAAGTCAGCTCCGGTCATCTAGCAAGTCTTGTTATCGAAGAGTCTGTAAAAAGGGCTAATATCGCGGCGGAACAAGTGAGTGAAGTTATTTTCGGAGAAGTAAGACAATCAACAGAAGCATCGAATGTTGCCAGAGTAGCGGCTCTAAGAGCAGGGATACCCGATACTGCACCAGCTTTTACCATCAATCGATTATGTGCATCAGGTATGCAGGCAATCGCCTCAGCTGTTCAGCAGCTACACTCAAATCAAGCAACAGTTGTGGTGGCAGGCGGAACAGAAAGTATGAGTCGTGCACCTCTTTATTTAAGAAATACACGTTTTGGAGGAGACAGATCTACTTTAGTAGATTCAAATACAGAAAATGGTCAGCAGCCTCAGGAGATATATGGTCAGCATCTAGGTATGGGAGTTACAGCGGAAAATGTAGCTGAAAGGTACCATATTTCAAAAGAAGATCAGGATGGTTTTGCAGTAGAAAGTCAACAAAAAGCTGCCAAAGCTATAAAAAATGGGGCATTTAAAGATGAAATCATTCCAGTTAAGATCCAACAAAGAAAAGCCACTGTTACAGTTGATCGAGACGAACACCCTCGCCCTCAAACGACAATTGAACAGCTATCGAATTTAAAGCCTGCTTTTAAAGAAAATGGAACTGTTACAGCTGGTAATACTTGTGGACGAAATGACGGAGCTTCTTCATTAGTTTTAATGAAAAGAAGAGAAGCTGAGCGCTTAGAGCTTAAACCTCTAGTAAGAATTGTCGATTGGGCGGCAGCTGGAGTTTCTCCAGAAGTTATGGGAATTGGTCCTGTTCCAGCTGTAAAAAAATTATTACAAAGGACTGGAAAAAAAGTAGAAGACATTGGGCTTTTTGAGCTGAATGAAGCATTTGCTTCTCAAGCTTTAGCTGTTATTCGAGAGCTTAATTTAGACGTAAATAAAGTGAACGTCAACGGAGGGGCAATTGCTCTTGGTCATCCTGTTGGAGCAACAGGCGCTCGTATAGTAACCACTTTACTTCATGAGATGATCCGGAGACAGGAGAGATATGGAATTGCTACTCTTTGTGTAGGTGGAGGACAAGGTATGGCAATCATGATTGAAACCATTCTTTAAATGTTAATAAGGAGAGGATTTTATGAAACAGCCTGTTATCGTATCAGCGGTTCGAACCGCCATTGCAAAACAAGGAGGAACTCTTGCTAATATAGATCCCACCGTTTACGGCGCTGCTGTCATGAAAGAAGCAATCGAACGTGCTTGTATTCAATCAACAGATATTGATGATGTCATCTTTGGAAATTGTCTGGCTGGAGGAGGAAATATGGCAAGGTTAACGTTACTCGAAGCCGATTTGCCTCTAGCAATTCCTGGTATGACCATTGATCGTCAATGCGGTTCAGGAATTAACAGTATAGGTCTTGCCGCTGATCAAATTCGAGCAGGAAATGGAGAGATCTTTCTTGCGGGTGGAACAGAAAGTATGTCACGTTCACCATACTTACTTGCACCACAAAGCAGACCTTACGATCGAATGCCACCTCAATTTATAAAGCGAAAACTTTCTCCGAATCATATTGGAGATCCTTCTATGGGGATTACTGCGGAAAACTTGGCTGAAAAGTACGAAGTAACGAGAGAAGAACAAGATTTATTTGCTTTAGAAAGTCAGCAAAAAATGACCAACGCGATAAACAGCGGATACTTTAAAGAACAAATTGTACCTATTAATATTACGAATAGAAAAGGAGAATCTTATTTATTTAATCATGACGAACACGTTCGTCCGAGTACGACCATAGAAGATTTATCAAAACTTTCTCCCGCCTTTAAAAAAGAAGGAAGTGTAACGGCAGGAAACTCCTCTGGTGTTAATGATGGAGCGTCAGCAGTTGTACTTATGTCCGAAAATCGTGCAAACGAAGAGGGCATAGAAGTATTAGCGAAAGTAAAAGAGTGGGCCGTTGCAGGAGTAGATCCAAATATGATGGGGATTGGGCCAGTGCCAGCTGTTCAAAAAGTGCTTCAAAAAGCAGGCTTGTCTCTTGAAGATTTCGATTTAATTGAATTTAATGAGGCGTTTGCTGCTCAGGTACTTGCTTGTAATAGAGAGCTATCTATGAATATGAAAAAAGTAAATGTAAATGGAGGAGCAATTGCTCATGGTCACCCTATTGCAGCAACTGGGGCTATGTTAATTACAAAACTGGTGTATGAAATGAAAAGACGGGATGCAAAACGCGCACTCGTAGCAGCCTGCATCGGTGGAGGGCAAGGCATTGCTTTAATACTTGAACGATAAAATCATCAATAGTGGAGGTATCGTAAATATGATTACATTTGCAAATATAGACGTGCTGAAAAAAGGACAGCTTGCTTATATCGTAATTAATCGTCCTGAGCAGAGAAATGCATTGACAAAAGAAACGTTAGAAGAAATAACAGAAGCCTTAGAAGAAATAAAGAAAGATGAAACGGTAGCTTGTTTAGTTTTTACGGGGCAAGGAGATAAATCGTTTGCAGCGGGAGCTGATATTGGTCAGCTGCGTGAAAAAACAGTGCTTGATGCGTTAAGCCAAAGCGGTATGCAGCATGTGTACAATCTTATAGAAGGTTTTGAGAAGCCAACTATTGCTATGATTAATGGTTATGCTTTGGGAGGAGGCTGTGAATTAGCCATGTCCTGTGATATACGAGTCGCTTCTACAAGTGCCAAGCTTGGTTTACCAGAACTAAATTTATCAATTATTCCAAGTGCTGGAGGAACCCAGCGCCTAGTCAGAATTGTAGGGAAAGGAAAAGCACTGGAGCTAATTTTAATGGGGAAAATGGTTGATGCCGATGAGGCCCTTCGAATCGGCCTTGTATCAGAAGTTGCTAAGCCGGAAGAACTTGAAGCAAAAGTAGAAGAAGTCGCCAATCAAATTCTGTCAAAAGGCCCGTTAGCTGTGAAGTTAGCTAAGATTGCTGTAAATTTAGGGTCCGACGTGGACATGAAAACGGGGTTAATGATTGAAAAGCTTGCTCAAGCTATTCTCTTTTCATCAGAAGATAAAAGAGAAGGAACAACAGCGTTTCTAGAAAAACGGAAACCTGAGTATCAAGGAAAATAAGAAAGGAGGAAGCGTGAGTTGCCAATTACAGTAGAGGATATCCGCGAAAAATTTGAAGAGAACCCGTTCTTTATGCATATAGGGTTTGAGATTGTTAGATTTGAAGAAGGAAATGTGAATATAAAGTTAGATATTAAAGAACATTTACTTAATATAAATGGAACCCTTCATGGCGGTGTTCATGCGACAATGCTCGATTATATCCTTGGCATGGTTACTCGATCTGTAACAAAAGCAAAGGTAGTGACAACAAATTTAACTGTTCATTACCTTTCGAGCATATCTCAAGGAGAAATCTTTGCGGAAGCTAAAGTGCTGCAGGAAGGATATAAACTTGCTTTTACTGAAGGAGAAATTAAGGATGGTCAAGGAAATATTCTTGCAAAAGGGATTGGTACTTTCAAGCTGATTCGAGATAAATGAAAAGAGGAGAATAACAGTGTGTCAATTAAAAGAGAACGTAGCGTATATCACTGGGGGAAGTAAAGGAATTGGCAAGGCAATCGCCAAGACGTTTTCTCGTGAAGGAGCAAAAGTTTGTATTGTAGATCTTAATGAACAGGAACTCTATCAAACGATAGAGGAATTTCAAATGGAAGGACTGGACGTAACAGGTTTGGTCTGTGATGTAACGAAACGAGAGCAAGTAGAGAGCAGTATGGAAGAAATAGTCCGTACATTAGGGAGCATTGACATCCTTGTTAATAATGCAGGATTAACGAGAGATAATTCTTTTCATAAAATGACTGAAGATGATTGGGATCTTATTATGAATGTTCATTTAAAAGGAACCTATTTTTGTAGCCAAACTGCTCAAAAATATATGGTCCAGCAGCAATTTGGGAGGATTATAAATATTTCTTCAGTGTCTGCGTTAGGAAACAAGGGACAAGCTAATTATGCAACTGCCAAAGCTGGCATACAGGGGTTTACTAAAACTTTGGCAATAGAGCTTGGCAAATTTGGTATTACTGTCAATGCAATTGCCCCTGGATTCATTGAAACTGATATGACTAAAGCTACCGCAGAACGACTAGGCCTTAAATTTGAAGAGTTAATCGAAGAAAAGAAAAAGGAAATTCCCATGCAACGTACTGGAAAACCCGAAGATATTGCAAATACGGCACTCTTTTTTTCATTAAAAGAATCCTCCTTTGTCAACGGTCAAATCTTATACGTAGCCGGAGGGCCAAAATTTTAATAATAGTAGTGTAAGAGCAAATGATTGGTGAGTTGTTAATACCAATCGTTTTTTTATAAGATTTATAAAAGAACGTTTGATTTAAATATGAATTATGATTTTTCTTTGAATCACCGGCTTGTTTCAATAGATAAAGGAACGGGTCACATACTTAATGCATTACTGAATTTTTTATAAATATTTCTCTTATAAGAGTGGGGAGATTAAGGCTTTTGGAATGGCATAAAACTTGCATTTATGGCAAGCTGAAGGAATACTGCAAATCCTTTTTCAAAAAAAGAAAAAAATGTACCACTGAACCATTTGATAAACGTTTTAGCTGAAAGTTCAAAAATAAAAATGAAGAAAAGAGGGATTCATATGCGATGGTTTGTTCTTCTAATGCTATTTTTCGGCGCAGTTATTAACTTTGCAGATAAATCAATTATAGGGCTTGCAGCTGTTCCTATCATGAAAGAAATGAACTTATCTTATGCCGAGTGGGGGCTTGTAGGGAGTAGTTATTACTGGCTTTACCCCATAACAGGTATTTTCGGAGCAGCATGGGCCGATCGGATTGGAGCTAAAAAAGTCCTTGGCTTTTTAATGTTAACATGGGCTTTTTTACAATTTGGTGTCTTAGCTATTGCTGCTTTACCACTACTAGTTATTTACCGAATTTTATTAGGGGCATTTGAAGGCCCATTTAGTCCAGTTGCCTATAACCATGCAGATAAATGGTTTCCACCAAAGCAAAGAGGATTTGCTAATTCTATCGTAGTTGCTGGCGGAACTGTAGGAGCTATGATTGCCGCACCGCTTCTTGTTTCTCTAATTACTCTATTAGGATGGAAGGCTGCTTTTGCTTGTCTTGGACTAGCGAGTATTGTGTGGTTTTTCTTGTTTCAATTCTTTACCAAAGAGAGTCCAGTGAAAAGGTATCAAAAAGTGCAAAAGAAAAAGAAAGCACAGCTAGAAAAAATAAATGTAAAAGATTTTTTAAAACTCCTTGGGTCTCCTTCAGCTTTATTTACAACGCTAGCCTATTTTTCAACATATATTTTAGTTGTTTGGTTTTCAGTTTGGTTACCTATTTATCTAGTAGAAGCAATAAAAATGTCTCCTGGCGAAATGGGGTATAGCGTCGCGATTATTGGAATTGTTTCTGTGCTCATTTATACAGGAGTTTCGATGCTGTCTGATTATTTGTTTAAGAAAAACGAAAGCTGGCAGATATCAAGGATATTTGTAGTAGCGGGAGCTATGATAGCAGGAGCTTTACTATTAGCGTCTATTACAGTCTTTCAAAATCCGCTATGGGTGGTTATCGCTATGTGTCTAGCCAAAGGTTTAACCTACGCTATTTTGCCAATTGGACCAACTATTATGATTAATGAGTGGCCTGAACGCGGTGCATTAATGACAAGTATTTTAACTTCTTCAGGTAATATCGCAGGAATTATCGCTCCCATTTTAACTGGTTATATCGTTGGGCTAGCTGGAGCAAACAAAATTGCAGGTTACAACTTATCAATTATCTCAATGGCAATTCTCGTTTTGGTTTTTGGGATACTATTTGCGTTTTTTGTCAAACCATCTGGAGCAAAAA
Source organism: Priestia sp. 3CA3 (assembly GCF_056836725.1). NCBI lineage: Bacteria > Bacillati > Bacillota > Bacilli > Caryophanales > Bacillaceae > Priestia > Priestia sp. 3CA3. The sequence continues at coordinate 358,315 of NZ_JBXENJ010000006.1, read as the reverse complement.
AGAAAGCTTTAGATCACGATGATTTATCTGAAAATTCAAATATAAAATATTCATAACCTAAAACAATCGATTATTGCACAAGACAAACCTTCGCGACTAAGGATGGCATAGTCTTATGAGGCGACGCCATTTTAATCAACTAATTATTTTCTCATAAAGACGTTGAATATACCTAATATAAATGGCTATAAAAAGGAGGGTAAAAGATGAAAACCCGTATTACAGAGTTGCTAAATATTCAATATCCGGTTATTTGCGGAGGTTTATTTAGAATTGGACGAGCTCCTTTAGCTGCTGCTGTTTCAGAAGCTGGCGGGCTCGGTATTATTACATCGGCCACTTTTGAAACAGCAAAAGAGCTGCGGCACGAAATCCGAAAAGTAAGAGAATTAACGGATAAGCCAATTGGCATTAATATTAACTTATTTCCAAGTGTGAAGCGGATGCCAAACGAAGCCTATATAGATGTATTACTAGAAGAAGGTATACGTATTGTAGAGACCTCTGGCAGAAGCCCTGAGCCATATATGAAAGTATTAAAAGACAATAACGTAGTCGTTATTCATAAAGTTGCCGGAGTGAAATATGCAAAAACGGCTGAACGAGTAGGATGTGACGCTGTAACTGTAGTGGGATTTGAAGCGGGAGGTCACCCTGGAATGGAAGATGTGGGAAATATAGTTTTAGTCCCTCAAACAGTTGATGCACTAACTATCCCCGTTCTTGCCGGTGGTGGAATTGCGGATGGACGGGGATTGGCTGCCATGCTAGCTCTCGGAGCAGAAGGTATTGTTATGGGCACACGATTCCTAGCTTCTCAAGAGGCACTAGTCCACGACAACGTGAAAAAGTGGATGGTACAAGCTTCAGAAGGAGATACGGCATTAATTCAAAAAACAATTGGTTCAACTTCAAGAGTCGCTCGAAATGCGATGGCTTTACAAGTGATGGATGCTGAAAGTAGAGGGGCTTCACTAGAAGAACTGTTGCCACTAATTTCAGGGAAAAAGGCTGTGCGGGTATATAACGAAGGAGATATCGATGCAGGAATCTTTTCATGCGGTCAATCTGTGGCCAGAATTCAAGAGATAAAAACGGTACAAGAAATCATTTTAGGAGTAGTAAATGAGGCAAAAGCCACTGTGGAAAGAATGGGAAACAGGTGGAGCAAAGTTAATGAATTAAAATAGTTAAGGGGTGAGAATAGTGAACTGGATTGGGAATAGGAAGTACCCTGAATCTCTGCCTCAGGAAATTGAAATTCCTTCATTAACGCTATATGACTTGTTGGAGCATTCAGCTCATCGTTACCCGTTACGAGTAGCGGTGATAGAAAGAGAAAAGGAGCTAACTTATGTTGAATTAAAGACAGCCTGTGAGCGTCTTGCATCAGCTTTACATCAAAAAGGATTTTGTAAAGGAGATCGAGTCGCTGTAATGTTACCAAATTGTACGGAATATATTATCTCCTACTATGCAGTTCAACGCTTAGGAGGAATTATTGTACAGGTAAACCCCATGTATCAAACGGCTGAACTAGATTATATTTTACAGGATTCTGAAGCCGTATGGTTTATTAGTCGTGAAGACCAAAGGACAAAAATAGATCAAATAAACTTGAAGACTCCACTCAATTTTATTTCAACTAACAACAAGCAAAATGAAGAAGATAACCTTTATTTTTTGATTAAAAAAGGAGAGAAAGAACTTCCAAAGCTTAAAATTGAACCCAAGGAAGACTTAGCGGTTTTGCAATATACAGGAGGAACAACAGGTAAGTCTAAAGGAGTCATGCTGACTCATTCTAACTTGTTCTCCAATGTCTATCAAGATCTTTCCTGTACATTAAACGTTCTTCCACATCAAGAATCACCTGAACGAATGCTAGGTTTAGCGCCGTTATTTCATGTATATGGCATGGCTCGTATGAATTGTTCTATCTTTTCTGCTTCAACGTACATTGCTGTAGAAAGGTTTGAGATAAATGAAGTCATAAATTTAATTCGAAAGCACCGACCAACCATTTTTCCAGGTGTACCAACTATGTATGTAGCGCTACTTAACCATCCAGATTTAACAGCTGAGGATTTATCATGCTTTAAATATTGCAGTAGTGGTTCAGCGTCTCTCCCTATAGAGATCCTTCAAAGATTTGACCAAAAGTTTAATCTACCCATTTTCGAAGGGTATGGTATGACGGAAACGTCACCGACCACTCATAGAAATCCAGTTGTAGGAAAAAGAAAACAAGGAAGTATTGGTCTTCCCTACCCAAATACAGATGCTAAAATTGTAGATATTGAAAAAGGCATTACAGAATTGATGCCTGGTGAAGCGGGAGAGTTAATTATTAAAGGCCCCCAAGTAATGAAAGGTTACTGGAGGAAAGAGAATGAAACAGAAGCGGTAATACGACATGACTGGCTATATACAGGAGATATTGCTACTATGGATGAAGACGGTTATTTCTATATTGTAGGAAGAAAAAAAGATATGATTATTGCTAGTGGATATAACGTTTATCCAGTGGAGATAGAAGATATTATTTATCAGCATCCAGCTGTAAAAGAAGTATGTGTGTTTGGAGTACCAGATTTTTATCGAGGGGAAACCGTTAAAGCTGCGATTGTTTTAAAAACTGATGCATCTGCTACAGAACAGGAATTAGAAGAATGGTGCAATTTAAGGTTAGCTAAGTACAAGGTCCCTCGCTTGATTGAGTTTAGAAATAAGCTGCCTAAGTCCACGGTAGGAAAAATTTTGCGCCGCACATTAGTGGAAGAGGAAGAAGAGAAAAGAAAGAAAGAAACAGATTAGGATTTCACTAAAAAAAGGATTGCAAACGAGCCTCTGCCGATTGTAATCCTTTTTTATTCTTATTTTTTCTTTTGGCTTTTTGCACGATTAGCGTCAAGCTCAGCCGCATATTCTTCTTGAGACTTTCCTTGCTTTTGACTCTCAGACTGAATCTTTTTAAATTTGTTATCGTTTAAATTTGGCATATTAGCACCTCCTTGCAGACAGGGTTATTTTGTACAAACATTAAGGATTTATATGCTAAAAAGTTTTAATGAACTTGATTAGAAATTTCGCTTAATGCTGCACCAGCTTCATCAACATATACGTTCACTGTCGCAAGGTCGCCGATTGCACAGATTCCAACCATATTATTATTCTCCACTACAATAATGCGGCGAATTTGATGATCGGCCATCATACGTGCACATTCATGAATATCCGTATCTGGAGAACAAGTAATCACATCTTTAGTCATACAATCATGGCAATGCACAGTGTTGCAATCTTTTCCATCCGCCACGCAGTTTAACACGATATCACGGTCTGTGATCATTCCCATTACTCGATTTTCTTGACACACTGGCACAGAGCCACAATTAATATCACGCATTAATTTTGCTGCAGCTGTTACTGGGTCGTGCGGTGCACAAGCTTTCACATCTTTAGTCATAACTTCACGTACTGTAGTCATTTTTAATTCCTCCTTTTAATTAAACATTCACCTCCGTATATTCTCCATGCACATGCAGAATATGAGAATCAATAATTTCCTGAAAGCAAAAAATCTTGTAATAAAAGACGAATAAAAGAACGAACGCAGTGTAATAAACACATAAAAAAGAGCCTATTACACAAACTAAAGAGAATATGGTTTAGCTTACATTTTCGTAACGGCAGGAGTTGGGTACATAATGAAAGGAAAGTTAACGCTTTTGGCAGTACTTTTATTGCCTTGGCTGTCTATAATAAAAGTTGATAAATTTGTCTTTAAAAGATACCTACCTGTTTTGACATTTAGTTCATTAGTTATTGCTTTTATCAGTGAGTTATCTAAAAGCTTTACATGGTGGAAAGTGAGGAAACCTCTTTTCCCTAAACTTTCAAGCGACGTTTCTTTTATATTTGGACCGTTTTTTATAGCTAATTTTTGGGTATTCAAGCTGACCTATGGGAATTTCAAAAAATATTTGTTAATTAACATCCTATTTGACTATCTATTTGCTTATCCCTTGACCAGTTTGGCAGAAAAATTAAAGGTATACAAAATGGTCAACATGACGCGTTTTCAACTTTTTGTGATCTCGATTGCCACTGCTCTTATTAATTATTTCTATCATTATTTTATAGAAGATGTATTAAGGAAGAGAAGGCAATAGCTGATAGTTCGTTAACGTGAATTACTGCAAAATGATAATGAGCCTCGCACGTTTATCATTCAGAGCTCTCTTTTATCGCTAGAGAAAATCAATACTCTCGCACAGACCAAAGAGCTAGAGGAATATAAGGAAGTCGTGACTCTCTTAACAAAAAATGATTGATTGGATGTTTCAGCAAGTAAAGCAAACAAACTAGTAAGAAATAAAGCTCCATACTTCATTACTCCCAAAAAGCTCTTCCAGTTAATAAGAACTGGAAGAGCTTTTTTACTTTTATCAGAATCTACGCGCTAGGAGAAAGATATTTCACACCACATTTAACCAAATATGTGACGAAATTATGGTAAAGCCATTTAAACTAAATAAAAATTGCTTCAAGTGTGAGAAATATCACACCTTTTAAACATACAACATGATAATTTTTTAGGAGTAAGCAATATGTCATGACAAACTTCAATATGTTAGGAGGTTTTTAGCCTTTTGATCTGTTGAGATGCATCTCTAATATGAACGTTTATATACCATTATTATGTACAGAGATTTAAAGGAAGGGAGCCTGAGCTGAGGTGAGAAAGCAAAAATCAATGCATATTGTCAAGTTAATCATTCTCTCCGTATTCATCACAATTTTTTTAGCAGGCTGTGATAGTCGTTATTTGATTTTAAATCCACAGGGGGCGGTAGCTCAAAAAGAATACCAGTTAATTATTTTTTCCATAATTTTATGCGCAATTGTCGTTATTCCTGTTTTAGGTCTGCTTGTGTATATCGTTTTACGCTACCGTGATAAGCCTGGAAACAAGGCTCCGTATCGACCAGATTGGGACGATAGCAAGCGTCTTGAATTTATTTGGTGGGGCATCCCCATTATTATTATTGGCATTTTAGGTTTCGCTACGGCCAAGACGACTTATGAATTAGTAGATCCGCCGAAAAAAGATGTAAAGCCGCTAACGATTGAAGTAACGTCTCTTGATTGGAAATGGTTATTCCAATATCCGGATCAAGATATTGCGACAGTCAACTATGTCGAAATTCCAAAGAATGTGCCCGTTCAATTCGTGCTAACGTCAGATGCACCTATGAATTCCTTTTGGGTACCCCAGCTAGGAGGACAATTATATACAATGCCGGGAATGGCCATGGGGCTTTGGCTACAAGCTAATCACAAGGGAGAATATTTTGGTTCAGGTGCTAATTTTACGGGTGAAGGGTTCGCTCATATGAACTTTAAAGTTAAATCTACATCGACAAAAGAATTTAATCAGTGGGTAAGGCAAGTAAAAGAAACAGCACCAGCTTTAACAAAAGCTGATTATAACAGTCTTGCAAAACAAGGTCTTTCTTTAGAGAAATCGTATTCTACCATTCCTAAAGGTTTATTCCAAGAAACTGTCATTAAAAACGGTGGTCAATATTATAGTCAGCATCACCATATGAAAAATGAAGACATGAAGACAATGAATGTGGCTTCTGATGAACAAGCACATACACAGCACGAGCACCAGGAAGGAGGAAACTAAGTTGTTAGACAAATTAAAAGATTTTTCATCTCATTTTTTTGTGACAGGGGAGCCAATGATTTACGGAGCCGATGTCGCCGTATTGTTAACACTAGCCGGTATTATTTTTGTTCTTACGTATCTTAAAAAGTGGAAGTGGCTATGGCGTGAGTGGCTCACAACGGTGGATCATAAAAAAATTGGAATCATGTATATGCTTTCTTCATTGTTAATGCTGTTTCGAGGCGGAGTAGATGCATTATTGATGCGTATGCAGCTAGCATTTCCTCAGTGGCATTTTCTAGATTCTAATCATTACAACGAAATTTTTACTACGCACGGAACCATTATGATTCTATTTATGGCAATGCCGCTTATGTTTGCTTTCTTTAATATTGTTGTACCTCTTCAAATTGGAGCAAGAGATGTCGCCTATCCTTTTTTAAACGCGGTAAGCTTTTGGCTATTTTTCTTTGGCGCCATGCTTTTCAATTTGTCGTTTGTAATCGGAGGATCGCCAGATGCAGGGTGGTTGAGTTATCCGCCGCTTTCTGGCATGCAGTTCAGTCCTGGACCAGGTCAAGATTTTTATATTTGGGGCATTCAAATATCAGGTATTGGCAGCTTGGCTTCTGGAATTAATTTTATTATGACCATTTTAAAAATGCGTGCGCCTGGCATGAAACTTATGCATATGCCGCTATTCACGTGGTCTGTTCTAGCAAGCTGTATTATTATCATTTTCGCGTTTCCTGTATTAACCGTAACGCTTGCTTTATTGTTTATCGACCGCTTCTTTGACGGACACTTGTTTACCATGACCGGCGGTGGAAATCCGATGATGTACATTAACTTAATTTGGATGTGGGGACATCCTGAAGTGTATATCGTTGTGCTTCCGGCATTCGGCATTTTTTCTGAAATCGTTGCAACGTTTTCTCAAAAGAAGATATTTGGCTATAAATCTATGGTTTTTTCAATGATGATTATTAGCGTTCTATCGTATTTCACATGGGTGCATCATTTCTTTACGATGGGTGCAGGCGCTAATGTAAATGTGTTTTTTGCTATTACGACGATGGCTATCGGAATTCCAACGGGTGTTAAAGTGTTCAACTGGTTATTTACAATGTTCCGCGGTCGTATTCAAATGACCCAGCCAATGTTATGGACAATTGCTTTTATCCCGTGCTTTGTTGTGGGAGGAGCAACGGGTGTTATGCTTTCAGCAGCTCCCGCAGACTATCAGTATCATAATAGCTACTTTTTAGTTGCACACTTTCACCAAGTGTTAATCGGAGGCGTTGTATTCGGCTTTTTTGCAGGTTTGTACTATTGGTGGCCAAAAATGTTTGGCTTTAAGTTAAATGACCGTCTTGGCAAATGGGCATTTTGGACGTGGAATATTGGTATTTATGTATGCTTCATGCCTCAATATGCACTAGGGTTTATGGGAATGACGCGCCGTATTTATACGTACGATTTTGACATGGGATGGGGACCGCTGAACGTTATCTCTACAGTGGGAGCCTTCTTTATGGGCATAGGGTTTATCTTTCAAGCATGGCAGATTCTTCATGGCATTAAGTACGGAGAACGAGATGTAACAGGAGATCCTTGGAATGGCCGCACATTAGAATGGTCCATTCCTTCACCTCCGCCGCACTACAATTTTGCAGTGATTCCAACAGTAACCGGGCAAGATGCGTGGTGGACGATAAAAGAAGAAAGAAAAAAGAAAAAAGCGAAGGAAGCAGCGGCTTTTTCTCCAATTCATATGCCAAAGAATTCAGGTATCCCGTTTATTATGTCAGTTTTTTGGTTCATTGCTGGTTTTGGCTTAACGTTCCACTGGGTATGGATGGCGATATTCGGTTTGACAGGAGTCGGAGCTTGTTTACTAGCTCGTTCTTTTCAATACAACTCGGATTATTATATTCCCGTTGATGAAATTCGACATACAGAAAATTCAGTAGGGAGGGTCGGGTAACATGGCATATGCGACAGCGCACCACGAAGAACATCATCATGAACATGATGAAGAAATCAAAGTTATGGGTTTTTGGCTTTTCCTCGTAACGGACTGCATCTTATTTGGAGCATTATTTGCTACGTATGCTGTTCTTGTTAATCATACTGCAGGAGGCCTTACGGGAAAGGAATTTTTTGAAGTCCCAGGATTTGTTTCTGAAACGTTTATCTTATTAACGAGCAGCTTTACAAGCGGATTGGCCGTGTTAAGCATGCACAAAGGAAAAATAAAGTCTTTAATTGGCTGGCTGATCGTAACTCTGCTTTTAGGTGTATGCTTTGTTGGCCTTGAAATTCATGAATTTCAAACTATGGTTCACGAAGGAGCAACCATTTCCACAAGCGCATTTTTTACGGCTTTCTATACACTAGTTAGTACACACGGGCTGCACGTTTCGGTTGGAATCATTTGGATGATTTCAATTACAATCCAGTTAAAACGATACGGAATTACCTCTGTAACAAAACGAAAAGTGACGATTATCAGCTTATACTGGCATTTTCTTGATGCCGTCTGGATCTTCCTTTACACGGTTGTGTATTTAATGGGGGTGATGTAGATGGAGAACCACGGGTCGTTAAAAGCTTATACAACCGGATTTATTTTCTCAATTATTTTAACCGTTATTCCTCTGCTGCTGGTATTAAACCACGTACTTGCTAAAAATATATTACTAGCTAGCATTCTAGGAATGGCCGTGCTTCAATTTTTCGTTCAATTGTTTTTCTTTATGCATATTAAAGACGGAGAGAAGCCTCGTTATAATGTGATGGCTTTAATACTTGGAATCGTTTTTGTTATTACGATTGTAGCAGGATCTGTTTGGATAATGACTTTTAACTCTCAAGTTCAATAAAAATGAAGCCGTGTACGATGTGCGCGGCTCCATTTTTTATTAATTTCTATAACTTGTGATAAAAATCACATACTTTCGCTTGCGCAAGAAGTACAATAAAAGTGTAGCAAAGAAAGTTCTTTATAAACGAATGTTAAAGGAGAGATTATGATGAATATGGCTTATCGTAACATCCTCGTAGCAGTAGACGGTTCTGTAGAAGCGGAGTGGGCATTCAAAAAAGCAGTTAACAGTGCGAAAAAAAATAACGCTCATTTGATAATTTGTCACGTTATCGATATACAGGCGTTAAGTCCATCACCTTATGCATTTTATACGGATACACGCTTTCAAGATGCAGAGAAATTTGCTGAAGAACTTTTAACCAACTATAGTAACCTAGCCATTAAGGCTGGAGTAACGAAAGTCGAGACCTTAATTGAACACGGTTCTCCTAAAACAAAAATATCTAAAAAAATTGCTCCCGATAAGCACGTTGATTTAATTGTATGCGGTGCAACCGGGTTAAACGCGGTAGAGCGTATCTTAATCGGAAGTGTATCTCAGCATATTTTACGCTATGCCAAATGTGATGTGTTAATCGTTCGCACGCCTAAAGAAGCTGAAGAGGAATCAAAGCCTTTACAAGTAGAACTAACAGAGTAACAGGTACAGACGAGAAATAAAGCTTGTTGTGCACAGCAAAATACAAAGCTCTCACCATTTCATTTATTTAAAGAGTGGGGGGAAACGTATTTTAGTTAAAAGAAGATCCGAACAAGGAGTCAAGGTTCTCAAGAGAGAACGTGACTCGTTCGGATTTTTTTATTGTGATGGTGAATGTAGTTTTCATGTATCCAGCTGTTGATTGAAGGGGAATGGCAGAAAGAAAGGTGAGGATAGTAGAGCACATCAAACATGTTTATGAAAGAAGAAGAGGGGAAGAACAAGCATATAGAAAACTTTTCCTTAGTTGGTTAAGGTTGATTTATAAAGGAGTGACGAATATGTCAAAGTTAAATAATCCATTAACTCAATATTTCCATGAAGACTATCCAAAGCAGTATCAAGAACCGCCTGGTGTACAAAAAGAAATGAACGTCATCCCAGACTGCGGGGAGAACAGTTACATAGGTGCAGGTAAATTAAAAGGCAGAAAAGCTCTTGTAACAGGTGGGGATTCAGGTATTGGCCGAGCAGCAGCTATCGCTTACGCAAGAGAAGGAGCGGACGTTGCGCTCAATTACTTGCCACAAGAGCAAACTGATGCAGAAGAAGTAAAAAAGCTTATTGAGGCAGAAGGCAGAAAAGCAGTACTCATACCTGGTGATGTAGGCGAAGAATCTTTTTGCAAGGAGCTAGTAGAAAAAGCTTATAAAGAATTAGATGGATTAGACGTTTTAGCGCTCGTAGCAGGTAAACAGCAGGCAGTAGAAGATCTTGCTGATTTAGAAACGGATCAGCTGCGCAAAACCTTTGAAGTAAATGTATTCTCTTTATATTGGACCGTAAAAGCAGCGCTGCCTTATTTACCGGCAGGTGCTTCTATTATTACCACAAGTTCTGTACAAGGCTATAGCCCAAGTCCTAATTTATTAGATTATGCAGCTACAAAGTTTGCCATTAACGGATTCACTCGCGGACTAGCCAAGCAATTAGCTCCAAAAGGTATTCGCGTTAACTCCGTTGCTCCAGGACCTATCTGGACGCCGCTTCAAATTTCTGGAGGGCAGCCAAGCGACGCTATTCCAGGCTTTGGACAAGATACACCTTTGCAGCGTGCTGGTCAGCCGGTAGAGTTAGCAAATGTATACGTATTTTTAGCTTCAACGGATGCAAGCTACGTAACAGCTCAAGTTTACGGAATTACAGGCGGAATAGAACTAGCTTAAAACAAAAAACACGTGCAGTTATGAACTGCACGTGTTTTTTGTTTTATCGTCTTTCACCTTTTAAAGTTTGTACACAAATGTAGCTAAGCGTAGCGAATAACGCTGTAATAAATGCCGAGTGAGACAGTGTAGCAAAGACATTTAAACGAGACATGACAACAAAGATACCGCTAAATATTTGAGCAAAGGTTAAAGCAACTGCAATGATGGACGCGTAGTAAATATCACGGCGAGTTTCTTTATACTGTTTGATAGCAGATACCATAATCCAAATGATAAGAACAAACAGCACAAGAGCAGCAAATCGGTGGGCAAAGTGAATGCCTGTTGTTCCTGATAGCTTTGGAATAAGAGTGTTGCCATAACAAGCCGGAAAGCTTGTACACGCTAAGCTTGCACCTTTGTGACGCACATATGCACCTAAATAAATATCGCAGTAGGTAAATATAAGCGTAAACCATGCGAGCCATCTAAATTTGCCTGTAACGGCCCCTTTAATAAAATGATCCGAACGGTCCTTTTGAATAACAAATATTGAAAGTAAAAATACACCGGTAAACGCAATAAGCGAAAGACCGAAATGCAGGGCTAGCGCCTCAGCTGACTGAGGCCAGATAACGGCAGAAGCCCCGAGCAACGACTCGATAACGATAAATGCAATACTCATGATCGCTAAAATTTTCACTTCACGGTTTCTGCGATAACGAATCCAAGCCCAAATAGAAAATGCTAAAACAAGAAGACCTGCAAATGCGGTAATCAAACGATGCGTATATTCAATCATTGTTGCTACTGCGTATTCGGGTATTAACTGCCCGTTACACAATGGCCACTCGTTTCCGCAACCTAATCCAGATCCTGTGGTTGTGACCAGACTGCCGGCAATCATTAAAATAAACATAACAATCGTTGTAAATATAGCTGTTATTTTAAATAAATTTCTCATACGTTGACTCCCTTTGTTGAGTTACTAATTATGACTATAGATTTGATGAATACGATAGTCAAGTAGTAGAGCGTAATTAACAAATAACTGTCACAAACTCGCACATATTTTCCTTAAATTTTATGTCAGAAAAGCTTTCTTCACTAAGCTTTGTAATGTTTTTTTCCTTTTGAACAATGTAAATATGCTTTCATACATAAGATATAAAAAATTATATTAGTGATTTTATACAATTTGCAAAAAAAACTTTAGAGAGAATGGAGATACAATCATATTCCAAAAGTGATAATATAAATATAAATCAAATGATGTTATAAAACCTATCATTTTATGTTAGGTATAAAATAAACTTTTTTATCACGGAGAAACTTTATTGAAAGGAGAGATAACGATGAGCTTAGAAGCTTTAAATAAAAGAGTAGAAACCGATCTTTCTTACCTTTCTTTCAGGAAACCAACAGAAGTACAGCCAATTATCCCTAAAAGTGGACACGTATACGATGTAATCATTATTGGAGGAGGTCAAAGCGGTTTAGGAACGGCTTTTGGCTTGCTGCGAGAACGCGTGTCAAATATTCTTGTTATTGATGAAAACCGTTCGGGTTTAGAAGGTCCGTGGGAAACGTATGCACGAATGATTACGCTGAGAACGCCCAAAAACTTAACATCTATCGATTTAGGTATGCCTTCGCTTACGTTTCAAGCGTGGTGGGAAGCACAATTTGGCTCAGAGGGCTGGGAAGCTCTTGACAAAATTCCAAGAGGAGACTGGATGAATTATTTACGCTGGTACCGGAGTATTCTTAACCTTCCTGTGGCAAATGAAATAAAATTAACGTTAATTGAGCCGACGGAAACAGGTATTCATCGCTTGCATATTGAAGGAAATGGAGCTGCATGTCCTACACTGATGGCACGTAAAGTTATACTAGCTACAGGAATTCAAGGAGGAGGAGAGTGGCATGTCCCGCCTATGATTTCTGAAAAATTGCCGCCTCATCTTTATTCTCATACTTCACAAACGATTGATTTTACTACGTTAAAGAACAAAAAAGTAGCTGTTTTAGGAGGAGGAGCTTCGGCGTTTGATAACGCCAACTATGCGCTTTCCGAAGGAGTTGCTGAAGCTCATGTATTTGTTCGACGAAAAGAACTTCCGCGTATTAATCCAATCAGACAAATGGAAGCTTCAGGAATGATTGAGCGTTTTCATGCTCTGTCAGATGCTGAAAAATATGAAGTAATGGCTCATTTTTTCGAATACAATCAGCCGCCTACGAATGATACATTTGGACGCGCTTCCTCATGGCCAGGTTTTCATTTGCACGTACATGCACCGTGGCTCGATGTCGAGGGAAAACAGGACAAAGCAGTTGTAACAACTCCTCAGGGAGTCTTTACATTTGACTATTTAATTATTAGCACAGGCCTTCTAACAGATCCGGCTCTTCGTCCAGAATTACGTCTTGTTGAAAAACACATCGCCCGCTGGAGCGATCATTACAAAGCACCACATGAAATTGCCAATCCAGTATTGGATGCCCACCCTTACCTTAGTAATGGCTTTGCTTTTTCAAATTGCAATGGGGAAGGTCAAAAAATGGTATATGGCCTTTTTGCTTTTAATTATTCTGCTTTAATTAGCTGTGGAATTTCTGCTTCCGCTCTTTCAGGGCTGAAATATGCGATACCAAAGCTCGTATCAGAAGTCGCCAATCAGCTTTTTATTGATAACCGCCATGAGAATTTAACCAATTTCTTTGACTATAATGAGCCTGAATTTATCGGCAGCTGGTCAAAAGACGCTAATCAAGTGAAAACAACATAATAAAACTACATTTTTAACAATGAAAAAGGTGAAGCATATGGAGCCGATCTCTAAAAAGAAGATAGCTACTTTGTATACTCAAATTAGCCAAGAAATTTTTAATGTAGGCGTGAATACTCAAAAAATAGATATTATTGATAATAAAATTCTTATACTAGCTCAATCAAAAAGAATGCCAGCGCTAGACGCCCTCAGTGAAGAATATAAAGAATTAGTGATGTCTCTTGATGCGGCTTTGTCGACTAAATATAAAAAAATGCTAAAGCAAAAAGTGGAGCTATTATTCGATATCCAGGTCACTTCTTTATTTAGAGATTATGATCCTGCTACTGAGAATTCTTGTACGGTTATTTGCTTTAAATAACTTCTCTATATAAATGGCAAAACGTTCGATGAAATCGTTTGTTTTGCAAAAAACGTAAAAGACGGATGCTTATCTTCTGTTTACAGAAGCAAAGAGCCGTGAAGATAGAAGGGTTTCCTTCTGTTTTCACGGCTCTTTTTATACATATTTTCATAAAAAAGGAGTGGGGAAATGACTGAATATACACTTGTTGATAAAGCGGCTGTAAAAACTAGTTAAAAAAATCCAATCGATCATTAAAGGAGTGAAAAGCAAGTGGCGATGAATGAAAAAATGGAAACTCAGCATATGGAACTAACAAAAAAATCAGCACCTAATCCTTCATGGGTAGATAAGCTGTTTCATTTAACAGAACGTAAAACAGATGTAAAAACAGAAATTCTTGCGGGAATTACGACTTTTGTGACAATGAGCTATATTATCTTTGTTAATCCGACGATTTTAGCAGATGCAGGCATTCCAAAAGAAGCGGCAATTGCGGCAACAATTTTTGCCACTGTTTTTGCAACTCTTTTGTTTGCACTGTGGGCGAACATGCCTATTGCAGTTGCACCAGGAATGGGACTAAACGCTTTTTTTACGTATACAGTGGTATTGGGTGAAGGGTTAACGTGGCAAACAGGTTTAGGAGCCGTATTTATTTCAGGGGTTGTATTTTTTATTTTAACCATAACAGGCTTACGCAAGAAGATTATTGAAGGGATACCCGCTATTTTAAAAAGTGCTATTTCCGTTGGAATCGGTCTATTTATTGCTTTTATCGGTTTTAAGCAAGCTGGAATTATTGTAAGCAACAAAGAAAATTTAGTAGCGCTTGGACAACTGACAAAACCGGGCCCATTACTTGCTTTATTAGGTTTTATCGCGGTAACTGTATTAACTGCTCGAAAAATTAAAGGAGCTGCTTTGATTAGTATTTTACTAGTATCAATTGCAGGGATGGCGCTGGGCATAGTAGAAGCACCTAAAAGCATCAGCAGCGTTGTGTCGTTTTCAATGCCAAGCATGTCAGAAACTTTTTTACAAATGGATATTAAATCTGCTCTCCATTACGGTCTTTTCTCTATTATTTTTTCATTTACGCTTGTGGAGCTATTTGATAATTTAGGATCGATGATTGGATTATCTAAAAAAGCTGGACTAATGGATGAAAAAGGAGAAATTAAAGGGTTAGATAAAGCGCTTATGGCAGATTCTCTTGCGACTGTAGCCAGTGCTGCTATGGGATCTACCGCAATGAACGCGTATGTAGAAAACGCTGCGGGAATTGCAGAAGGAGGCAAAACTGGTCTTAAAGCACTGGTTGTTGCCATGCTGTTTTTAGTCAGTATTTTGTTCACTCCATTGATCAGCATTATTCCTGCTTTTGCTACAGCACCTATTTTAATTATGGTTGGAGCTCTCATGTTAACAGAAATTAAAAACATTCCTCTCGACGAAATAACAGATGCTGTACCTGCTTTTTGCACCATTATTTTGATGCCGTTAACATTTAGTATCGGCGAAGGCTTAGCGCTAGGGTTTTTATCTTATACATTCGTTAAATTGTTAGCCGGCAAGGCGAAAGAAATCCACTGGATTATGTACATCATTAGCGCCGCTTTTATTATCAACTTCATCTGGGCTGCTTGAACGCATATATCTAGAGCAAAAAAGACTTCTCAGCTGAGAAGTCTTTTTACTGTTCATGTAAATTTTAATTGCTCTTTCTTTACAGGAATAAAAGGTAGCGAAGAAAGATATATAACGTTGAAATCAAAAGAGATACAAGCATAATTGGAGCTCCAATTTTCAAAAAATCCATAAACGAAAATTTATGTCCTTTTTTTACAGCCATGCCAGCTACAATGACGTTGGCAGATGCTCCAATTAACGTACCGTTTCCTCCCAAACATGCTCCTAGAGCCAATGACCACCATAGTACATTGATTTGAGCAGAATCAGGGCTCATTCCCATTCCATGAGCCATATCTTGAATAAGTGGAATCATTGTAGCAACAAAAGGAATGTTATCAATAACAGCTGAGGCAATGCCACTAATCCACAAAATGAGATAAGCTGACAGTGCGATATTGCCGTCTGTAACGTTCAACGCGCCAGCAGCCAGCTTTTTAATAATGCCTACATCGATTAAGCCTCCGACAAGAACAAACAAACCTGCAAAGAAAATAATGGTTGTCCATTCAACAGAATCAAATGCGCTTTCTACTTCATCATGAGTTCTTAATCCAATTACCAGTAGTACAGCAGCACCTGTAATGGCTACCATAGCCGCATCAATGTGCAAAACAGAATGCAGGGTAAAACCTAGAATCGTTAATACTAATACAGTTAACGATTTTTTCATTAAAACAGAATCTTGAATATAATCTTTTTCATTTAAACTCATTAGCTCTTGCTTTTTACTATCTTCTACTTTTAACTTTTTACGATAGATAAGAACAAGAATCCCCAGTGTAACAACACCGATAATCAGTACTGCAGGAGTTAAATTTAATAAAAAAGCATTAAAATCAAGGTGAGGGTTCGCTGCCCCAATCATGATATTAGGCGGGTCGCCTATTAAAGTTGCCGTTCCTCCAATATTTGAAAACAGCACTTCTGATATAAGAAACGGAAAAGGATTAATGTTTAAGATAGTAGTAATCGAAAATGTAACGGGAACAATTAATAACACGGTTGTCACATTGTCTAAAAAAGCTGATCCGACGCCTGTTAAAATCGATAAAATAACTAGAATTCGAACCGGATCACCTTTAGCAATTTTAGCAGACTTGATGGCTGCGTATTGAAACACGCCTGTTTTGTTTGTGATGCCGACTAAAATCATCATACCCATAAGAAGGACAATTGTTTCCCACTGAATGTGTTCGGTAATAGCATTATTAAAATCGACAATACCTAACAAAATCATTAATATAGCACCTAAAAGAGCTGCTGAAGCGCGATTGATCTTCTCGGTCATAATCAAAAAATATGTAATGATAAATATAATAATGGCTGCGTATACATGAAAACTTGTAATGTGTTGAATTGCATTGTGCATAACAGTAACCTGGCGATATGTCATCTAGTGACGAGAACTTTGGATGTTGTCCAGGTTTTCACCTCATCTTTCATCGTTTAATTTACATCCAACTTTACGGTGAAACTTCTATAAAATCCGCTTTCCTTTAACCAACCTCCTTTAAAAGCTTTGGTGTTCTTCAAAATGAAGACGATTCCTTCAGCATTATATCATATTTACATAAAAGCTTTCTTGCTAATTATTCATGTAATTTTCAACCCACACGCTTATTATGCACCTTAAATTCAGTTTACATAATTGATTCCTCTAAAATTGGACAAAGTTAGACAAAGTTGGAACAGTGTCCAATTTTGTCTAACTTTGTGAGAGCAAATAAAACAATGGATTGCTAAGATAAAGCGGTTTTCATGTTGGCACGGTACTTGCAAGAGTAATTAAGTGAAGTTTGATAATCAAATGAGGAGGCTTACCATAATGAAAACTGCTCAAAATAAAACAGAAAAGCTTACGAAAGAAAAAGCCAGCTGGATGTATCAGAAAATGGTAGAAATTCGAAAGTTTGAAGATGAAGTACATCAAATTTTTGCAAAAGGTGTACTGCCTGGTTTTGTTCATCTGTATGCAGGTGAAGAAGCGATAGCGGTTGGAATGTGCGCTCACCTTAATGACAGTGACAGTATTACGAGCACTCATCGTGGACACGGTCATTGTATTGCTAAAGGCGGCGATTTAGATGGAATGATGGCTGAACTATTTGGGAAGGTAACCGGGTTAGGCAAAGGAAAAGGCGGATCTATGCATATCGCGGATTTAGATAAAGGAATTTTAGGAGCAAATGGAATTGTAGGAGGAGGATTTCCGCTTGCATGTGGTTCTGCTTTAACTGCTAAATATAAAAAGACAAAAGATGTAAGCGTTTGCTTTTTTGGAGACGGAGCGGGCAATGAAGGAACGTTTCATGAAGGAACTAACTTAGCAGCCATTTGGAAACTGCCTGTTGTTTTTGTTGCTGAGAATAATGGCTACGGAGAGGCAACTCCCTTTTCTTATGCTTCAAGCTGCAGCACGATTGCAGACCGTGCCGCATCTTACAATATTCCAGGCGTACGAGTGGATGGAAAAGACGTGATGGCTGTTTATGAAGCAGCTGCTGAAGCGATTCAACGAGCTCGCAGAGGGGAAGGCCCAACGTTAATTGAATGTGTAACGTATCGAAATTACGGGCATTTCGAAGGCGACGCACAAACGTATAAATCAGGCAGTGAAAAGAAAGAACATCTTCAGGAAAAAGATGCGATTGCTCTTTTTGAAAACTATTTGCTTTCAGAACAAGTAGTAACAGAAAAAGAGCTTAGAGATATTGAAAGTGACGTAGAAAAAGCAGTAAAACGCGCAGTTGAGCTAGCAGAAACAAGCGATTATCCTGATGCTTCCGAACTATTAACAGATGTTTATGTATCTTACTAATTAAAGGGGGAAAAGAAAATGACTAGAAAATTAAGTATGTCTGAAGCTATCAATGAAGCAATGAAACTAGCGATGCGAAAAGATGAGAATGTGATTCTGCTGGGAGAAGATGTAGCTGGCGGAGCGGAAATTGACCACCTGCAAGATGATGAGGCTTGGGGCG
This sequence comes from Priestia sp. 3CA3, assembly GCF_056836725.1. Taxonomy (NCBI): domain Bacteria; kingdom Bacillati; phylum Bacillota; class Bacilli; order Caryophanales; family Bacillaceae; genus Priestia; species Priestia sp. 3CA3. The sequence goes on along the minus strand of NZ_JBXENJ010000006.1, from coordinate 340,083 downwards.
GTGTCCTTGGAGTGACAAAGGGACTTGTACAAGAATTTGGACGTGAACGAATTCTTGATACGCCTATTTCAGAAGCAGCTTATATAGGAGCTGCAATGGGAGCGGCAGCTACGGGGTTAAGACCGGTTGCAGAATTAATGTTTAATGACTTTATTGGCTGCTGCTTAGATCAAGTGCTGAATCAAGGCGCAAAATTTAGATACATGTTCGGAGGAAAAGCAGAAGTGCCCGTCACGATTCGAACGACTCATGGAGCTGGATTCAGAGCTGCGGCTCAGCATTCTCAGAGCTTGTATGCTTTGTTTACTAGCATTCCTGGCATTAAAGTAGTGGTGCCTTCTACCCCTTACGATGCAAAAGGTTTATTATTAGCAGCAATTGAAGACAATGATCCGGTTATCTTTTTTGAAGACAAAACATTGTACAACATGAAAGGTGAGGTTCCTGAAGGCTATTATACGATTCCATTAGGAAAAGCAGACGTGAAACGCGAAGGAACAGATTTAACTATTGTAGCGATTGGCAAACAAGTAAATACTGCACTTACAGCCGCAGATCAATTATCTCACAAAGGAATTGACGTAGAAGTAGTTGATCCTAGAAGTCTATCACCTTTTGACGAAGAGACGATTCTTTCTTCTGTAGAAAAAACGAATCGATTAATTGTTATTGACGAAGCTAACCCAAGATGCAGCATCGCAACAGATATTGCTGCGCTAGTTGCTGATAAAGGATTTGATATGCTTGATGCACCTATTAAACGAATTACAGCACCACATACACCTGTACCATTTTCACCTCCATTAGAAGATATTTATCTGCCAACACCGCAAAAAGTAATTGAAGTTGTATCGGAGTTGCTAGGAGATAAATCGCTTCTAAGCGTGTAAGTAAAGAGAAAGGAGGAGGAAGCAAATGGCTGCAGAGGTTGTAATGCCAAAACTAGGTATGGCAATGAAAGAAGGAACCGTTTCGACATGGAATAAAAAAGTGGGAGACTCCGTTTCAAAAGGAGATATGATTGCAAGTATTAATTCTGAAAAAATAGAAATGGAAATTGAAGCACCGCAGGACGGTGTGATTCTTGATATCCTTGTGCAAGAAGATGTAGGTGTGCCTCCTGGAACGATTATCTGTTATGTTGGAAATCCAAACGAGCAGCTTACTGAGCAAAGCAGTTCAGCAAATGAGCTTCAGGCTCCTAAAAACGAGGTAGCCGCCACTATCTCTTTAGAAGAGCCACCAGCAAACGTAGCTTCATCAAAGAAGAGCAAAGAAACTGTGCGCATTTCACCAATTGCACGGAAAATAGCAGAATCTGAAAACCTTGACATTGAAATGATTAAAGGCACGGGACCAAAAGGAAGAATCACAAAAGCGGATGTAGAGAAAGTGCTGACAGAAAAAGCTTCAGAAACAAGTCATCCACCAGTTGAAATAGATAAAGCTACAAAAAAAGAAACGCTTCCAGTAGCGGGGATGAGGAAAGTCATTGCAGGCCGAATGCATAATAGCTTACTAAACAGTGCTCAATTAACGATTAATATGAAAGCTGACGTGACGGATTTGCTGTCTCTTCAACGAGAAATTAAAGAAGTGATTCAACAACGCCATAAGGTGAAAATCTCTCTAACTGATTTTATTGCTCGCGCTGTTGTTCTTTCACTTCAAGAACACAAGCAAATGAACAGTGCGTATATCGATAACGAAATTCATCTCTATCATCATGTTCATCTTGGAATGGCCGTGGCTTTAGAAAATGGGCTAGTTGTTCCTGTTGTGCAACATGCTGAAAAAATGCCGTTAGTTGAATTAGCTGCAGAGATAAAAACACGAGCAGCAGATGCTCGGCAAGGTCAGTTGAGTACTGATAGCATGCAAGGTTCCACATTCACTATTACTAATCTCGGTGCCTACGGAGTAGAGTATTTTACACCTGTATTGAACCCGCCTGAAACAGGAATCCTTGGTGTGGGAGCTACTGAAGATGTACCTATGTATATAGGAGAGAATTTACAAAGAAGAAACGTTCTGCCTTTAAGCCTGACGTTTGATCATCGCGTACTGGACGGAGCACCTGCAGCTAATTTCCTTGGAACTATTAAACAATACTTAGAGCAACCTATTTTACTACTCTTATAGAAAGGTGGTGCATTCCATGAAACCTTTAGTTGTCATTGGCGGCGGTCCTGCAGGATATGTGGCGGCAATCACTGCCGCCCGGCAAGGAAAACAAGTTACGTTAATCGAACAAAAAGATTTAGGTGGAACATGTTTAAATGAGGGCTGCATGCCAACAAAGTCATTATTAGCAAGCGCGGAAGCCTATGAGAAAATAAAGCAAGCTGAGCAATTCGGCATCACTCTTCCTTTAGAACAAGTGAAAATTAACTGGGATGGCGTTCAGCATCATAAAACAATCATTGTTAAAAACTTGGTCAGGGGAATTGGCTATTTGATGAAAAAGAACAGTATTAAAGTCATGAAAGGAGAAGCTTCTTTTTTGACAAATCATCGCCTAGCCGTGCGAAATGAAAATCAAGTAGAAGAAATAGAGGCTGAACAGTTTATTATTGCTGCAGGTTCAGAACCTGCTAGCCTGCCATTTGCTCCGTTTGATGGAAAGTGGATCATTCACAGTGGACAAGCGATGTCGCTGCCTGCTATCCCTTCATCTCTTTTGATAGTAGGAGGAGGGGTAATTGGGTGTGAATTTGCAAGCATTTACAGTCAAATGGGAACAAAAGTAACGATTGTGGAAGCGGCAGATCAGCTGCTTTCTGGTGAAGACGCCGATATCGCCTTTATGTTGCAGGAAGAGTTAGAGAAAAAAGGCGTAACGATTTATACATCCGCTTCGCTAACAAAAATGCAGCCAGAAGATAAAACGGCTCTATTTAAACATAAAGAAGAACTGCATGAACTGCAGGCTGACTATGCATTAATTTCAATTGGGAGAAAGCCTAGAGTGCTAGGTTTAGGTTTAGAAAAGCTTGGCATACATTTTTCAAAACAAGGAATTGATGTTAATGAGCATATGCAAACGAATATACCTAATATCTATGCTTGTGGAGATGTAGTCGGCGGAATTCAGCTTGCTCATGTAGCCTTTCATGAAGGCACAGTTGCTGCTTTGCATGCATGCGGAAAAGATAAGAGCGTGAATTACCGAGCTGTACCACGCTGCATCTATACTCATCCTGAAATTGCAAGTGTCGGTTTGACAGAAAAACAGGCCCAAGAAAAATACGGTGATGTTCGTATCGGAGAATTTTCGTTTACGGCAAACGGCAAAGCGATGATTGCAAATGATTCTGTTGGAAAAGTGAAAGTAATCGTAGAACCGCAGTTTAATGAAATTATTGGGCTTTCCATTGTAGGTGCACATGCTACAGAATTAATTGGACAAGGAACTATCATGCTGCACGGGGAGTTGACCACGGATGTAATGGAAGACTTTATCGCTGCTCATCCTACATTATCCGAAGCGATTCATGAAGCTCTTTTGCATTCAGCGGGTCAGGCCGTTCACTCATGATTATACAAGTGCTCAAGTTATTAAGCTCTTTAAGAATGAAAAGTAAAAATGAATGATTCAAAAAGGTAAACTAGAGGATGAAGGAATCATGAAAGAGGGATAGGGATTTTCCTGCATCCTCGTCTAGTTTTTCTATTAATTTTTACATAACGTGAGTTTAAGAATCTATCTTTGGTAATGATAACGTTTTCTTTGTGATTTATAATAATAGTAACAAGCCTTGATTTACTATATTCAATTAAGTTTATAGGGGAGAGGTAAGAAATGGAATCCACACTTTCTTTAAACACATGGAAACGTTTTGTAAACGAAGGAGCACTTGAATCTTCAAGGTTAAACGACATCATTGTAAAATCGTGGCACCGCTGTAAAAGCGCAGATGTTAACCCTTACCTAGATAAAGGCAGATCGATTTTAAGAAACGAAGATTTTCATTCTCGAAAACAAATGAACTCTTTATTTCTTGAAACGGCGTTGCCGCACTTAGAAAGAATCAGACAATCAGCGGCAGATTTAGGAATGGTTGCTCTATTAATTGACCCAGAAGGCTATATTTTATCTATTACAGGAAATAGACTTACACTGAATGAAGCAAGAAAAATTAATTTTGTGGAAGGTGCCTGTTGGACAGAAAAAGAAGTAGGAACAAATGCAATCGGGACGGCTCTGCAAACGGAAGAACCCATTATGATAACAGGTACAGAACATTATTCGATTGCTTCGCATCAATGGAGCTGTTCGGCGGCGCCTGTTCGAAATGACGACGGAAATTTAATTGGGATTATTAATATTTCCTGTCCCGTAAACAGAGCGCATCCTTATATGCTTGGAATGGTTACGTCCATTGCGTATACAATCGAACGGGAGTTAAGCATTCGAATGCACAAAGACGAAATTGAGTTGGTTCATGCTTCTATGAATTTTGTCGATAGCAAGCAGCTCTTGCTGCTTTGCAATTACAAAGAAGTGATTGTAGGAGCAAGTAAAACCGTTCGGGAATGTATACCTAAATGGTCAGGACAACAGTTGAATACGATTGTACAACAGGGATTTCGTATAGTGATGGAAGTGCCTGTCATTTCAAAAAGACACGGTCATTCTATTGGAAAGATTGTTTACTTATCAGAAGAAACGACTCATAACCAAATAACTAAACAGATCTCTGCTCAATCATTTTGTTTTAAAGGAGAAGCAGGCATAAGCCGATCCTTTCAGCGAACATTAGAAGAAATAAAGCAGGCGGCTCCTACGGATACAACGGTCTATATTTTAGGGGAAACAGGTACTGGAAAAGAAGTAGTGGCGAGAACGATTCATGAAAACAGTTCGCGTAAAAACGGGCCTTTTATTGCTCTTAATTGTGGTGCCATTCCGAAGGAACTTATGGAAAGTGAATTATTTGGCTATGCGGAAGGAGCCTTTACAGGAGCACGGCGTCAAGGATATCAAGGGAAGTTTGAACAGGCTAATCATGGTACGATTTTTCTTGATGAAATAGGTGAGCTTCCTCATTCTATGCAAGTTTCTTTGTTAAGAGTATTGCAAGAGCGCAAGGTCACGCCTGTGGGAAGCAATCAGGAAATTCCAGTAGACATCCGGATTATTACCGCTACTCATCGAGATCTTCGCCAACTTGTCAATGAAAGGAAGTTTCGAGAAGATTTATACTACCGGCTTCACGTGTACCCCGTGCATGTTCCACCTTTACGGGAAAGAAAAGAAGATATTCCGCATCTTATGCGGTACTTTTGTCAAACGAATGATTGGAATATGAATTTCCCCAAGGAACTAGTAGATAAATTGATAGATTACCAGTGGCCCGGAAACGTTCGAGAATTATTTAATGTACTTGAACGCTTGAAAATTTCACTAAACGCGGACACAGAAAAAGAGACAATATTGAGTTATTTGAGTTCTTTACATCTTGGTGGTCAGAGGGACATCTCTCACTCTGATACTTCACAAGAAATAGAAGAAAACGGTTTTACGTCCCTATCCGCACTCACATTTCGTGAAAAAGTTCAAAAAGACTTGATGATGGATGCTTTACGTAAAACGCAGGGAAATGTGTCGCTTGCTGCTAAGCTGTTAGATATACCAAGAAGTACATTTTATAACAGACTAAAAAAATTCAATTTATAAGCTGAGAGTTTTTAGCTGTTTTAAATTTAGACGAAGTAAAAAATGAACCATTGATCAAGATTTTCGATTAGTGGTTCGTTTTTTTTTTAGGGTGAACGTACGTTCGATTTGTTTAGACCCTTCTAGCAGTTGATTGGAGGGCAAGACGAAAACTCCTGCGGGAAAAGCGGAACAGGTGAGACTCCACAGGAGCGTATGCGACGAGAAGGCTCAGCGGCCGACTGCGGAAAGCGAAGTCTTGCACGGAACCAACTGACCTGTCACGAGCGTTCAGCTCATGTATCCTATTTGTTCGTCGTTAGATTGAATTGATTTCGTTATATCTCGATCTTTTTTAAATTTAATGAAGAATGTACGCATATTTTATTATCAGATTATTCTGTACTATATACAGTATATTGTATACAATATATAATTTAATCAATATCTAATTAACAAAACCAGAGGTGATGAGTGAATGACAGACAAACAGTTTAGAAATGTACAAGACGGCACAAAAGCGGTATGGGCAGGAGAAAAAGAATCGCTTGCTTACAATGCCACTCAAGTTCCCGTCGTCTTCAGCGTAGCTTACAATTATGATGATGTAGATGAATGGCAAGAAGTTGCGTTAGGAAACAAACCAGGCTATACGTATAATCGCATGAGTAATCCTACGGTTAAAGCTTTTGAAGAAAAAGTAAGGATACTTGAAGAAGCAGAAGAGTCGGTCGCATTTTCCTCCGGCATGGCGGCTATTAGCAGCACATTGTACACTTTTTTAAAACCCGGAGACCGAGTCGTATCGGTAAAAGATACATATGGAGGAACAAATAAAATCTTCACTGAGTTCCTTCCTAACATTGGAGTGGATGTAACCTTATGTAATACGGGAAATCATGAAGAAATTGAAGCGGAAGTAAATAAAGGATGTAAAGTGCTGTATTTAGAGTCACCTACAAATCCTACGATGAAAATTATTGATATTGAAAGAATAGCGAAAGCAGGAAAATCGGTAGGGGCAGTGGTCATTATTGATAATACGTTTGCGACACCAATTAACCAAAACCCTCTTCAATTAGGAGTAGATCTTGTCATTCACAGCGCCACAAAATTTTTAAGCGGACACGCCGATGCTTTAGGCGGGGTAGTATGCGGCTCTAAAGAATTAATGCAGCATGTGTATCACTACCGTGAGATCAATGGCGCGACCATGGACCCTATGTCAGCGTATCTTATTTTAAGAGGAATGAAGACGTTAAAGCTGCGTATACGTCAACAAGAACGAAGCGCTTTGGAAATTGCTAAATTTCTTCAAAAGAAAGAAGCTGTTGAAGCCGTCTATTATCCTGGATTGGAAACACACCCTCATCATCATATTGCCAAAAAACAAATGAAAGGCTTTGGCGGAATATTAAGCTTTGTGTTAAAAGGAGAAATGGAAGCTATTAAAATTTTGCTGCCAAAGTTAACGTATGCAAATAAAGCCGGTAATTTAGGAGCAGTTGAAACGATTTACGGTCCGGCAAGAACGACTAGTCACGTAGAATGTACGCTTGAAGAACGTAAAGCTCTTGGAATATCCGAAGGACTGGTTCGCATATCTGTAGGAATTGAAGATACGGAAGATTTAATTGCAGACTTAGAACAAGCATTTGCTCACTTAGAATCTGCATCACCTATTAGTAATTAAAAAGACATGTATTACTTTTTTAAATAAAAATAAGGTAAGCAACTCTTTTTAGTTGGTAGACGTTTCTTCAAAATTGCAGAGATATTGTGGAATAAAGCTGAGAAATTAAACTGCACGTGTATTTTTTCGTCTGATTTTGTAGGTATACTGATAAATTAGATGAAATAAAAATGTTTTTACACGCTTTAAAAATAAACTAACTTACAATAGCCTACAAATAAGGAATGATAGTATGTCGAAACAAGAAAATGAATACACAATAAAAGATGCATCATTGTTTGGATTTAAATTAATGCAGGTAAGTAAAGCCATCTGGCGAGCTGCAGAAGATGATTGGGAGCAATGGGTGAAACCTTATGGTCTGAATGTAAATGAGCATCATATTTTATGTTTGGCTAGCAGCACGGGAGAAATCTCTATGTCAGAGTTAGCTAACTTAGGCGCTATGCATATCTCTACAGCATTTAATTTTTCGAAAAAATTAGAAAATCAAGGGTATCTGCATCTATCCAAAAGAGAAAATGATAAAAGAAATACCTACATCAAACTGACTGAAAAGGGAGAACAATTATTGCTTGACACGCTCAAAGGGTATGAACCACATAACAGTAAGGTGTGCAAAGGCGCACTTCCTTTAAAAACGTTATACGGAAAATTCCCCGATTTTCCAGAGCTCGTAACCGTTGTTCGTCACGTTTGCGGCGGCGACCTAGTGACCGTTGCTGATCAACCTTTTGTGAATATAGAAGAAGCGGGAATAGAAGAAAATGAAGATAAGAAAGAAGTCCAGCTAACTAGTAATTGAACGCGCTGAATAATGGGCAGAGAATAGGGCTTCGTGAAAATAAGTGAATAACCGACCGAGCTGTTTTATCCGTGAGAAACTTCACGTATAAAACAGCTCTTTTTTATTTTGTGAATAATGATTCTCCATTATATTATGAGAAATTTAGGATAAGCTACCAGTAGTAAATTTACCGGAGAGAAGGAGTGGTTACCATGAATAAGTCAGACTCAATTTCTGTTTTTCAGCTGATCCTTCTTTCGATGACGTTTATTGGCTTAAAAACTCATGTGATGCTTATATCTCCATTAATTAAAACGGCAGGGCGCGATGCTTGGATCACTGTTCTTCTTACTTGTCTTTTAACACTCATATGGGTTCCTTTACTCGTATATGTAAATAAAAAAACAAACGGCGAACATCTTTTTCAATGGATGAAAAAACATATGAATAAGTCATTTACCAACGTTGTTATTTTTCTTATAATCGCTTATTTGGCCATTATGGAAATTGCCACCTTACGAGAGACGATTACGTGGATCAATATTATTTTTCTTCAGCGAACACCTTTAATTATACTCGTTTTATTATTTGGTTTTACCTGTTGCTTACTTGCCGCTACGAGCATGAGAACGATTAGTATTGTAAACGTGTTTCTTTTATTTTTTATTGTACTATTAGGTTTTTTTGTTTCTTTTACAAACTTTCAATTTAAAGATTATTCTTTATTGCAGCCTGTTTTAGAAAATGGCTATTTTCCGGTTATCAAAAGTATTGTATTTCAAGGATCAGGGATGGTAGAGCTGCTGCTGCTGCTTTTCTTGCAGCACAAAGTACCGCAGCCTATACGCTATAAGCATTTAGCGGTGGCAGGAATTCTCTTAACAGGCCTTACAATTGGGCCTCTCATTGGGGCAATTACTGAATTTGGTCCTGTAGAAGCCTCTAAGCAACGTTTCCCTCCCTATGAAGAATGGGGAATTGCATCGCTTGGAAAGTTTATAGAGCATATCGACTTTTTATCTATTTATCAGTGGCTGTCGGGTACCTTCATCCGCATTTCGACCTTTCTTTTTATTATGAAAGAATTAGTTCCATTTCAAAAAGGCCACAAAAGGTTTCTTTTACTCATTTTAGTGGTTATCACTGTATGCACGCTGGCTCCTATAACAGACTTTACTTTTTCAAATCTTTTATTTTTTACAATCATACCGGCTACTTTCTGGCTGTTTGTTGCTTTTTCTCTTTTCTTAGTAGTCATAGTCTTTCTAATTTCTCATAAAACAAGGAGGGGTAAAAGTGGAACTTTTTAAGAAGCAAAAAGACTACAGCTCTAAAAAACAAGAGAGCGAAAGTCTTTTAAAAGAAAGTTCTTCTTGTTCTCAGATCATCAATGAGCGTACGTTAAGAGATTTATTTGGAAAATGCGGCGATATTAACTTCGAGACCGTTTATTTCTATAACAAACGAGTACTTATGATTTATTGTACCGGTTTAGTGAGTACGGAAATGCTATATGGAATGATCCCTAAAAGATTAGAGGAATGCTGCGCTAAGTTAGAGGGGGAAGTAGAAGGAGACCAGATCATAAAATTATTAAACCTTCCCTCAGTTTCTATCGTTCAAAATGAAGAACAGGCAGTTTCGGAAATTTTTTCTGGGAAATTATTCATTGATTTTGGATTACCGAACGCTGTTGTGTCTATCGATATTTCTGACCGTCCTCAAAGAAGTCCAGAAGAAACGAAAAATGAAGTAACCATATTGGGTCCTAGAGATAATTTTATTGAAGACTTACCTGTGAATATTGCTTTAATTCGTAAGCGTCTTAAATCGGTTTCCTTGTTAACAAAATCTTTAGAAATTGGAAAACGAACAAAAACAAAAGTAAGCATTTTATACATGGAAGACGTAGCTGATAAGAAGATACTTGACGAAATTATGGAGAAGTTAGGGAATATCGATATCGACGGTATTTTCAGCGGAACACAGCTAGAAGAGCTCATTAATAAAAATCCGTATAGCTTTTTTCCTCGCCACGCTTATACAGGGAGACCTGATTTTGCGGTTCAATCTCTGTTAAATGGCCGGTTCATTATATTAATTGATGGCACTTCATATGCGTATGTTACACCTATTAACCTTTTTTACTTATTAAAAGGATCTGAGGATAAAGAAAATACATATTTATACAGCTCTTTTGAGCGTATTCTTCGAATCTTCGGGCTTTCTATCGCTGCTTTTTTGCCCGGTTTTTGGGTTGCAATGACGGCTTTTCATCAAAATCAGCTTCCTCTCAGCTTATTAGCTACGATTGTTGAAGCAAGAAGAGGTGTCCCGTTTCCTACCTCTCTTGAAGCAATATTAATGCTCCTTTTATTTGAATTGTTTCGAGAGGCAGGGTTTAGACTCCCGACTTCTGTCGGGCAGACACTCAGTGTAATCGGAGGGCTTATTATCGGTGATGCAGCCATTAGAGCCGGTTTAACAAGTCCTGCCATGCTGGTTGTCATTGCAGGCTCTACGATTGCTACCTTTACGCTAGCAAATCAGTCCCTTATAGGAACAATTTCACTGATCCGCTTTTTTAGTATTATCTGTGTTAGCATTTTAGGTTTTTTTGGCTTTTTTATTTCCATCTTTTTAGTCATGATCTATATTACAAACATTCGAACGTTTGGTGTGCCATATTTCGAATTAGCAACCCGATTAGATACGAAAAATATTTTAAAATCTCTCTTCCGCCTGCCCGAAAGTAAAAAAGCAACGAGAGCTAGTATGCTTAACCCCAGCGATTCCACCCGCGAAGAAGGAGGAAGTTAGTGAAAAGGACCATAAGGAACTTACTTATACTTGCTATGAGCTCTTTTTTATTGTTTCTTTCGGGGTGCTGGGATACGAATGAACCGGAACAAATGGTATACGCACAGGGAATGGGGGTAGATTTTAAAGATAATCGTTACGTTCTTTACCTGCAGACAATCAATTTAAGTTTATTGGCAAAATCTGAGGCAAGCGGTGCTGGCGCGGGTCAAGTCAAAGTAGAAGTTGGCTACGCAACAGGAAAAACCATTGATGAAGCTATTTTTAGATATTATCAAATTTCTCAGCGCAGAATCTTTTTTGGGCACTTAGCTTTCCTTGTTCTAACGGACGATGCGTTAAAGCATGGTGCTGTCAAATCTGCGGTGGACTTTTTAGATCGTTATCGGGAAACGAGATATAACATTTGGATGTATGCTACGAAAAGCCCTTTGAAAAAAACGCTGTTAGCTACGCCGATGTTCGAAGTATCGAATGCTCTTTCTCGCTTGAGCGATCCTAAAGTGATTTTCAAGCAAAACTCCTTTATTCCACCAGTTGATTTAAGGGAGCTCATTATCCATCTTAATGAACCAAGTCACGAAGTAAACATCCCTCTAGTTCAGACTAAAGAACATTTAACAACGGATCAAAAAAGTGAAACAGCTATTCAAGTAAACGGAGCAGTGGCTATTACATCATCTGAATTAAAAGGAGTTTTTTCTGAAAATAAAATCAAAGGGCTTAGATGGATAACTGATGAATTTGTACGAGCTGGTTTACGGGTAAGGCTACCTGATCATTCCGATATTGATCTTGTGGTAGACAAGAAAAAAGTAAAGATCGAACCTGTTCTAAAAGGTAGTAATCTAACATTTAATATAAAAGTTCGGGCAAAAGCAACGATTTTAGTTATGCCGCAGCACGAAAAACTATCAACTATAAAAAAAGAAGCTGAACAGAAAATTAAGAAACAAATTATTGAAACGTACGCGCAAGGCTTAAGTATAAACAGCGATGTTTACAGGCTTTCTCATGTTCTTTACAAAAAAGAACTGCGTAAATGGAAAGCTGTTCAAAGCAACAGGGCTATTCCTCTAACAAAAGACTCAATAAACGTGAAGGTCAATGTACAGGTTAAGCACGGAAACAAACAGCGAATAGGTCCGACTATAGACTAAAATACTGAAAACCTGCATTTCTCACCTAATAATGTTAAATCAAAAGTGGAAGAATAGATAAAATAGAAAAGACCGACCTAAAAACAAATCGAATATGGAAAATCAATGACAAATATCTCGAGGTTTGTAAAAGATGCAGCGGATATTATGATGGAAAATGGCTGGATGGAAACACCACCGGCAGCCGTAGATAGAAATCATTTAAACTCCAACTAATTAAATGACTTGTCTTAGAATATGTAAAAGCTCTTAACCTATATAGCTTGAATGAGTAAAAAACACACAAAACAAATCTCCAAATTTTGTGTGTTTTTTATTTGAAGAGAAAAAAGCTGTAAATCCTGTTTTTATATTTGATGATCATTAAACTAAAGCAATTTATGATTACAATTTGTATATGAGCTTAATGTCTCTATGTATAAAAAATGTTATTTATTTGCTGCTCATTATTTTATAGAAATTACTATACATTTATAAGAGATTAAAAAGAAATTAAAGAAATTATAAACATTGCTAAAACTTATATGGACAAAAGCCTTCTGCTGACTGAGGTTATAGGGAATGAAGCAATCAAAAAAACTGCAGATTACTACAAGAATTTTCACGAAAAAATATAGGATTTTTTTATAGCAGCTATATTTTCTACGCAGTCGATCGGAAAATAACGTTTATTTATTGTATTTTTTGTTCATTTAGTTGATTTTTTTCATGAAAACGAAAATCATTATCATTTAAAGAGATTTATTATAGCTGAGAGACAAATATGTTTTAGTAAGTTAAAGAGAAAAGAAGAGTAGGAGGGAAATAGAGTAGAGATGAGGAAAAAAAGGCATAACAAAAAAGAGTATTATAGAGCGTTAATTTTTGCCTGATAATACCCGTTGGCAATTTTGCGGATATACGTAAAGAAGTTTGACTCCATTTCATGCACAAGAGGGCGAAATGCATCCATACTTTCTTCTATGTAAGTTTGTTGTAGGTAACGCTGAACGGACGTTAATGATTTTTCGATTATATCTAAACCGAACTCATGCACAATGGAATGAATATCTTCTTTTTTAATAGAATAATGGCCAAAAGATTTAAAGAAATTCTTAAACTGAGCAAATGCATGCTCTCCACGGATTTTTTCGATCTCTTTTTGTTTTTTACTATCATGAGCACCAGTTAAATTGAAACTTAAAATAAAACCATCCTTGATTTTTTCAATAATCGATTTTCTTGGCTGCTTTTCTTCTAATAATGTTTTGACACAATCATCTTTTTCTAGTACATCGATACGGAAAATTTCACTTAATTTACTAGCCATTTCTTTAATAGCAGCTTTATAGCCAATGTATTTCGGAAGAATGTGTTTTACCTCGGTGTAAGATAAAAGGGCTTCTGAATCTTTCTTTACGTTTACATCAGATTCGTATACATACAAAGCACGTAAAGCCAGGCGCAGCATGTTAATATTTTTGATAGCCAGCAATTGATAAATCACTTCCATTGAAACAGAAGTGTAACCACCTTTTGAAGTATATGTATTGTGATCTTTATCAAGCATTTCCGGAGTATATGATATGTTTTGAGCATCAGCAGCTTCTTTTATATGTAAATCTAAAAAATCCTCTAAATAGTTGTTTAAAGAAACTTGAATATAGTCTCCCCATAAACGATCCCAGCGAATGATGTCATAGTCTTCTAAAAGCTTATTATTATTTTGAACGGTCCGAACGGAACATTGGATTGTATTAGCCAGTTCTTGCTCAGAAATAATTGAAATATGACCTTGGCTGTTACATTTGGCTACGTAAGCTAAAATTTGCTTCATCAGAGAACCCGTCCACTTTATGTCTACAAAGTTTTTTGCTAGACCAAATGAATGTTTTTCATAGTAATAGCTGTTGTCTCGTTTCGTCTCTCTATTTAAACCACTCATGACAATCAGCAGCTTGTTTGCTATCAGAGTGTGCCGTTTTAGTGCCAGCTTTTGTATACTCATGTAGTTACCTCCTTTCCAAAACTATATACGTCATCTTTTACAGTATAGACACAGTCATATAGGCTGTAAAATGACATATTTGCACGGAAAAATGGTGCATTTTTTTAAAAGACTAGTGATACCAAGGGACGAGACATCTATTTACAAGGTGACATATTTGCACGGAGATGTGGAGCAAAAATAGCGTTACATTTCATAAACGTTGATAAAACAGCATTCTTAAGACAAATGTCGTATTATGACGGATGAAATACACGTAATGTGACAAATTCAAAAAAAAATTTGATGTAAAAATGACATATTTGCACGGAGAATAGGAGCAAAAATGATAAAAATAAAGATTTGGGCAACAAAGTGACACATTTGCACGGAAAATAGGGACATAAAACAAAAAAATGCCCTTTTTTAGACACAGAAAGTTCACATTTTTACAAAGAATAAATGAACATTTGCAGAAAAAATCGCGCTTTTTTAAAAAAGTGGCATGTTTGCACGGAAATCTAGAGCAAAAAACACTTTTGCACGGAGATTTGGAGCAAAAAATGCAGAAAACGAAGGGGGAAAGTCGCTGTCTCAAGAAAAATTATGTAAAAGTGGCATATTTGCACGGAAGATTGGAGCCAAACTTATAGTAAATGCAGTATAGAAAGAAAAACGACACTTTTGCACGGGAACCTGGAGCAAAAATTAGTTATAACACTTCTTTTAGACACAAAAAGTTCACAAAATGATAGGGAAGGTGAAGTTTAATAACTATATCAGCAGGGGAAATAGTATGTTTATATGGAGAATTGGAGCAAAAAAACACTTTTGCACGGAAATGTGGAGCAAAAAATGCAGTAACTAATGGTAGGCAGATAAAAAGAATGCTCTTATAAAGATCATAAGAGCATTCTTTTTTTAGCCTATAGAACTTGTTACGTTTTGATAGATAGAAAGGGGAGCATATTCGTAATCACCGGCTAATAAGTCTTTTACTTCACTTTCTCCCACAGGAATAAAGGTGATCTGAAACACTTGGCCCACTCTTTTATAAGATTGGACAGCTAGTTTTTGTTCGACTAGCTCATCTAAGGCTGTTTCAATTTCGACAAGGTTTTCTTTTTTGCGTCTTTTTCGAAAGCGGACTCTTGTCGAAAAATATAAATAATCTCTTGTGACATTGTATGAAGATTTTGTTTCATAGCAAATGAGACGCTCTTTTTGCATAACGAATAGCAAATGGTAAGCGGCGTCTAAACTTAATTTTTCTACTTTATTTTTGTAAATACGCACCGTTTGGCGTTGAATATAGTCTCTATATATCACTTCATTGACGTGAATTTCAGCAATTCGCGTTCCGTTTGGCATCGTAGTAATATCCACAAAGTCAAAAATACCATAGGCAATTGTCTTATTATGCTGTACTTTTGACATGCTGTAGTGCTTCATTTTTGTAATTCTTTCTTCTATCATCTGGTAATTGCGCTTACTGTCTGTTTTATAAAGTGCTTTCACAAGGTCACCAATCTTTACATTAATGATTTTTTGTGTAGCGAACAACTCGTCGCGTTGGCTCATGATCTCTAAAAACACTTTATAATCAAACCGATCTAAATCACTAATTTTATTTCCATTTTCTTCAGCGTATTCTTTTTCTATTAACAATTCGTAATCTGTCCCGTCTTCAGAGTTATAAGTACTTAAGAAATATTCTTTTCCTTCTTTCTCTAATAGGGGTTGCTCGACGAGAAGCTTTGCTCTTGAGTTAGAGAAAAAAGGGTTCTCTACAGTTGAAAAAGGGCTTTCAATAATACTATGGTTTCCGTTTTGGAAGCTAGGGTCCAGTATAGTCAGCCCAATAATAATAGATATATCCGTATGGATTGCTTTTTCTCGCTGCGTTTTGGTTTTTTGATGAATATAAGGATAATCAGTTAAGAAGAAGCTATCTTCTTGACTCCATTCACGTAGGATATCAATTCGTTTATTAATGACTTCTTCCGGAGACGGTATGTTTTCAAACTGTTTGCAAAAGAGTTCTTTTCCGTTTGTTTTATAATAAGCTGTTAGCGCTCTGTATTCCCCAATCAGCTCTTTATTCTTCTTGGGCTTTTTTTGCTCATAGTCGCGTATAGCAGCATCTAACCACCTGCGTTTCGTACGATTGAGAAAGTCTTTTTTTAAAATCCTCAACGCTTCGTTTACATCTTTATTTTCAAAGTGCTGCTGATAAAGAGGGAGGATGGTGCTCTCTAAATCACCTTTTATACTTTCGTTATAAACAGATAAGAGGCGTAATTTAGATACTCTATCAATGACTTCGCGTATGAGTAAAGATGAATAATCCATACACATCTAACCTCCTTAATCTTAAGTTAGTCATTTTAATTCTTAGTTGGATAGTAGCTTTAAATCTATTGTAATGCACGAAAGTTCGATGCCACAAACAAAAGACGGCTACTATCTATAGTCTATTTTTCATTATACACGTGCAAAGGGGGCGAAGGGGGAGATTTTCTTATTTTCTTTTTTCGCAATCCAAATTTGGTCATGAAGTATATACATTTGCTGTGTAGCTTATGTAAGAAGGATAACTCTGTTCGCAAGACTGCTAATTCTGCTGCGGAGTTTACTGGATGAATAGCAAGCAATTTAAAATAAAAGGATATCAGCGGTTAAAAGAGAATACTTTCTAAAACTACTAAACATACCCTGGAGGTCATGAATGAACCCTATATTAAATGAAGTAGGCACGATTTTTATTCCTGTAGAAGATATACAAAAAGCACGAGACTGGTATTGTGACGTGCTAGGTTTGCCGGCAGATGGAGACATTTTATATGATCATTTATATGTGATACCTATGAATGGAACAGGAATTGTATTAGATAGCAAAACTTATTCAAAAAATACGCTTTTTAAAACACCGGCTTTTCATTTGAATACAAACGATATCAAAGAAGCTTATGAGTATATGAAACAGAAAAAAGTAGAGCTAACGACAGGAATTGAACACGATCACTGGTTTATATTTAAAGATCCAGATGGAAATCATCTTATGGTGTGTGAATGCTGAACCTATGGAATAATAAAAGGACCTTCAAGAGAAGGTCCTTTTATTGTATTGCCTTTGCATTTTATAACTTGATAGATTTGTTTCTGAATTGAATCATTCTCACAATATTTATCACAATTGTTTTTGTTACAGCATAAGCCGGAATCGCTAAGATCATTCCGAGTATTCCTGCAATATTACCCGCAACAAGCAATAAAATAATAATCGTTAAAGGATGAGTGTTTAATTTCTTTCCAATTACCAGCGGAGAAATAATGTTCCCATCGAGCTGTTGAACGATTACGACGACGATAATTACTAATATCGCTTTTGTAGGAGAGTATAATAAGCCTACGATTAAAGCGGGTGCTACGCCAATAAAAGGGCCGACGTACGGGATAATATTAGTAAGGGCTCCTATTAGTGCGAGTATTAATGCATAAGGCAACCCAATGATGAGGTAACCAATGAATGTACTAATACCGACAAACAAACAAACGAGCATTTGGCCTTGAATATAAGTAGCTAGCGTATTTGTTGTTTCTTTCATTGTACGCAACGTTTCTTTTCGGTAAGAAGCAGGCACCATACGCAGCGTATTTTTACGAAGTTTATGGCTGTCTTTGAGCATATAAAAAAGAATGAAAGGAACGGTTACAACCGTAAGTGTAATATTTGTTACGACGCTTAAAACAGATGAAATACTGTTTGTGAGATTCGTAGGTAAAGTAGACGCGTAGTTTAAAAGTGACTCTTCAATATGATCGAGCGACACATATTTTTGTTCAACCAGCCAGTTAAACCATCTTGAGTTAGATAAATCATTTATGTACTCTCTCGTTTCTACAATGTAAGACGGAATATTCTTAGCCAAATCAGTTAATTGTTTAGATAAGGTAGGTCCCACACCGCCCACAATAGAAGCAATTACGCCGATAAAAACAACGTATAATAGTAAAATGGCCAGTGTTTTTGGCACTTTTTTTCTTATGAGAAATGACACAATTGGTTCGAATAAAAAGAAAAGAAAACCAGCTACAAGAATAGGGAAAAACAAAGTGGAGATAAACACACCGATTGGTAGAAAAACAAACGAAATATGTTTACAAATGTAAATCAGTAAAGCAATCATTAATAGTTCTAATGTCCAAAAATGCAGTTTCGATTTAAACAAAAAGTTACCCTCTTTCTTTACTATTTTTTACTATCATACATCAAAAAAGAAACCCACTGCACGTTAAAAGTGGGCTTTTTTAGTCTGTATAACTTTCATTTAAATAAAAATTAGGCTTTTTCCTCTTTATCTTCAGTGGTATCCTCTGGAGTTTTTTTGTCGTCATCTTGTATAATTCCTTCTGCTGCATTTTTAAATTCTCGCAGGGAATGTCCAAATGCTCGTCCTATGTCCGGCAATTTACTTGGTCCAAATACAATTAAGGCAGTAATCCCGATTACGACCATGCTTGTGGCTCCTGGCATGATATCCTCTCCTTTAAAAGCAATGAATATATGAAAATTAAAAAGAGATAGTAAATAAAGTGCATGTTTATACTATTCACTTTTCTCTTTAAAATTCCTTTATTTTAAATGATACGAAAACAAGGTGGAGCGGCTATGTATAATTTAAATGCTAGTAGTGATATTTTGCATATGAAATTTATTATAGCATTAAAGACAGCCGTTCGCCTTATTACTCTTGTATAAGCCCTATGTGAAAAAACTTGCTTTAATTCTTATGGAAACATGTCATAAATCCTGTTTTTTAAAATGAAGAATCAGTATATGAAAACAAGAAAAGAAAAAAAACGAAAAAATATAAAGATAAATTGTTGTAAAATTTAGAAATAAGTAATAGAATTAAATAAAATGTTAACGTTAACATTTTTGTTGTTGAAGATTATAACTTATTAATATAGTTATCTATAAATAAGATTATTCATCAATTTATCTAATTTTGTTAACGTTAACAAAAAAGCGAAGGAGTGAATGGAAATGAAAAATTTTATGGATGACCATTTTTTATTAACAAATGAAACAGCAGCACACTTGTATAATACTTACGCAAAAGATATGCCGATTATTGATTATCATTGCCACTTAAACCCGCAGGAAGTTTATGAGAATAAACAGTTTAAAACGTTAACTAACGTTTGGCTAGATGGAGATCACTATAAATGGAGACTGATGAGAGCGAACGGAATTGAAGAGGAAAAGATAACAGGATCAGCGAGTGACTATGAAAAATTTCTCGCGTGGGCTAAAACAGTTCCAATGACGATTGGGAATCCGCTATATCATTGGACGCATCTAGAGTTAAAGCGTTTCTTTGATATTGATGAAATATTAAATGAACAGACGGCACCGTTTATTTGGGAAAAAGCAAACGAGAAATTACGCAGCGGTAAGTTTGGTGCAAGAGATCTTATTACACGTTCTAACGTAAAAGTTATCTGTACAACGGATGACCCAACAGATTCATTAGAGTATCATATGAAACTAAGAGATGTCCAAGGTTTTGAGACCCAAGTACTTCCAAGTTTTCGTCCGGATAAAGGGCTTGAAATCAACCAAGAAGGGTTTAAGAGCTGGATTGCAAAGTTGCAAGATTGTTCAAACCGCTCCATTCACACCTATGATGATTTGTTAAAAGCTCTTGAAAGTCGAGCTCGTTTTTTCCATTCCATGGGAGGGCGTTTATCTGATCACGCACTAAATAAAATGGTATATACGAAGACTTCGAAAGAAGAAGTTTCGGAGATTTTCTTAAAAGCCTTAAAAGGTGAAGGCGTAAGTACTGAAGAAGAAAGTAAATACAAGTCATATACGTTAATCTTTTTAGGGAAGCTGTATAATGAGCTAGGTTGGGCAATGCAATTTCACCTTCATGCTCTTAGAAACAATAACACCAAAATGTTTCGTCAGTTAGGTCCAGATACAGGGTATGACTCGATGTATGACGGACAAGTGGCAGAGCCTCTCGTACAGCTTCTTGATCAAATGGACGTACAAAATAGTTTGCCAAAGACGATTTTATATTCGTTAAATCCAAAAGATAATTATGTATTAGCAAGTATAATTGGCAGCTTTCAAGGAGACGGTATTCCTGGCAAGCTGCAGCTTGGTACGGCTTGGTGGTTTAATGATCAACGAGAAGGTATGTTAGAACAAATGAAAGCGTTATCAAATGTTGGGTTGTTTAGTCGGTTTATCGGTATGTTGACAGATTCTCGAAGTTTTCTTTCATATACAAGGCATGAATATTTCAGAAGATTAGTATGCAGCTTAATTGGTACGTGGGTGGAAGAAGGGGAAGTACCTAATGACCAGCAGCTGCTTGAGCAAATTGTAAAAGGAATATGTTATGAAAATGCTAAAGACTACTTTAGCTTCCCAGCCTATACGCTGCAAAAATAAAGGGGCAAAATAGTTTAAAGAATTGCAAGGGGAGAAGGGGGATTACCATGAGTGTTGTGGCAACAGAAAGAAAGGTTGAAATAAAAGTAGAAAAGAAAAATCTTAGTGTAAAAGAAAAAATATCTTATGGTATGGGTGATTTTGGTAACGGTTTCATGTTTGATTTAGGGCAGCTTTATTTGTTGAAGTTCTTTACAGATGTGGCAGGCATCCCTGCCGCGGCTGCGGGAGGGATTTTTCTAGTAAGTAAGTTATTTGCAGCAGTTTGTGATCCCATTGTTGGTTCGTCCATTGATTACCGAAAAAACATCGGAGCTAAAGGGAAATTCCGGCCGTATTTACTATTCGGAAGTATGGTGTTAGCCATTTTAACCGTACTCACGTTTATTTCGCCAAATCTTTCACCGGCGGGTAAATTAATTTATGCGTACGCTTCTTATATGATTTGGGGAATTGGCTATTCATTTGTCAATATTCCATACGGATCGCTAGGCGCATCCATGACTCAAAATACTTCTGATCGCACGTCTCTTGCTGCTTTTCGTCAAACAGGATCGCTAGGTGCACTGTTTGTAACCAGCATTGCTGTTGTACCGCTCATTCTGTTATTTCCAAATGAAAAAATCGGTTATCCTGTTGTTATGGGAATTATGTCGGTCATTGGAATCATCGCTTTTTATGTATGCTATCGCAATTGCAAAGAACGCATTGTCGTAAAAGAGAGTCCAAAAGAAAAACTATCAGTCAAGTCTATTTTTAAAACGTTTGTAAGTAACAAACCTCTTTTAATTTTAGTGTTTATGACGGTATTTACCATTTCAGCTTACAATATTAAATCAGCTATGCTTATTTACTTTGCACAGTATAATTTAGGAAATGTTAAATTGATGGCTTACATGAACTTTATTATTATTGGTTCATCCTTTCTAGGAGTCATTATGCTGCCAAAGCTTGTTAGCCGATTTGGAAAAAAGCAAGCTGCAATGATTGGTTTAGGAATCAGTATTGCAGCGGACACAGTAAATTTCTTTATGCCTTCTAACGTCGTAATTTTTACGATTTTAGCAAGTATTGCTTTTATAGGTATCAGCATTCCTAACGGGATTACATGGGCATTTGTATCAGATATTATTGATTATGGTGAATGGAAAACAGGCGAAAGAAAAGAAGGCACAACGTATTCATTGTTCAACTTTTCTCGAAAGCTTGCTCAGTCGCTATCCGGCTTCTTATCAGGTATTGGTTTAGGGTTAGTTGGGTATATCCCAAACGTGGCACAAAAGGCAGGTACATTAGTGGGAATTAAAAGTTTGCTGTTACTATATCCTGCTATTGCTTTATCCATTGCTGCAGTGATTATTGGTTTTATGTATAAGCTAACGGATAAGAAACACGCGGAGATTGTCCAAGATATTCATGCTAGGTCTTAGTCAAAACTGTCATAACATTCACCATTTGCTTATTATTCCTACTAACTTGTGATATCCTTATAATAAAAATCGATACTGATTCATTAAAGGAAGGTAAATGAAATGGGTGTTACAATTAAGGATATTGCAAAACTAGCAAACGTATCACATACAACGGTTTCACGTGCATTAAACAATAGTCCGCTTATTAAAGAAAAAACAAAAAAGAAAATTTTAGAGATTGCAAATACGCTTAACTATATTCCTGATTATCATGCGAAAAATTTAGTGCTTCAAAAATCTCATACAATTGGATTGTTTTTTACGAGCATGGCAAACGGTACGTCACCAAGTTTTTTAGTAGATAGTATTAGAGGGGTAAGTAAAGTAATTGATGTTCAGTATAATTTATTTGTAAGAGGCATTGACGATTATGATGATTATACGTACATCAACAATAAACGCTTTGATGCGATTATTTTAATGAGTCAAAGCGACCGTGATAACACTTTTATATATAACGTAGTAGAAAAAGGCATCCCGTTGATTGTGCTCAACCGTCAAGTTGACGATTCATCGATTATTAATATTTTGTCAAATGACAAAGAAGGAGCCTACAAAGCCGGCGAATATTTGATTGAATTAGGTCACAGGCATATTGCAATCATAGAAGGAATAGAAGGTTTTAAATCAACTCAACAGCGTAAGGAAGGATTTCTTAACTCGTTAATTGATCACAATGTTTCCATTCGCCAAGAGTATATGATTCAAGGAAATTACGATATGCAAAGCGGATATGAAGGAATGAAAGCACTGTTAAGGTTAAAGCAGCCGCCTACTGCTGTTTTTTGTTCAAATGATGATATGGCAATCGGTGCTATGAACGCCGCATTCGAGTCTGGGCTAAACGTACCGAGTGATATCTCAATTATTGGATTTGATGATATTGAATTAGCCAAATACACCACTCCTTCACTCACAACCGTTAAAAGACCAATCGAGAAAATCAGCATGACTGGAGCAGAAGCAGTTTTATCATTAATGGACAAAGATGACAAAAAGATGCTGCAAAATAAAGTTTTAATTAATACCGAATTAATGGTTCGCCAGTCTGTAAAGTCACGCTCATCTATGTAGCCGGTTATTTAGTATAACCGGCCCAAAAATGTTAACGTTAACATTTTTAAGAAATAAAACAATATAAAAAGCTATAAAAATAACAATGTTAATGTGTGCAAAGAAGGAGATGCTAACATGAAGTTAAACCGTCAGATGCAAGCTAACACACGTATATACCCAGAAAAAGTACTGCAGTTTGGAGAAGGCGTATTTCTAAGAGGGTTTGCTGATTGGCAAATTCATCAAATGAACAAACGCACTGCATTTAAAGGCAGTATAGTAGCTATCAATCCGAGAATTACGGGAAATGCAGGTAAATTGAATGAGCAAGACGGTTTGTTTACGGTTTCTCTTCAAGGAATTCAAGACGGTAAAGCAGTCAAAGAACATGAAGTAATTGAATCTATTAGCCGCGGTCTAAATCCATATGAAGATTATGAGGCGTATATGCAATTAGCGGAGAAAGAAGAGCTAAGATTTCTTATTTCTAATACAACAGAAGCAGGTATCGCATTTTTAGAAGAAGACCGCTTGGAACATGCACCGCAAACGAGTTTTCCTGGTAAAGTTACGGCATTTCTATATAAGCGGTTTCAAGCTTTTCAAGGAGATCCAACAAAGGGACTTATTATCCTTCCTTGTGAATTAGTGGAGCGAAACGGGGATTTGTTAAAGAAAATGGTATTGCGCTATGCCGACAAATGGAATTTAGAGAAAAAGTTTACCGAATGGATACACGAAGCAAATGCTTTTTGCTGCACGCTTGTTGACCGAATTGTGCCAGGTTATCCAAACGATGAAAATCTGCTCAATGAACTGAGTTATGAAGATGAGTTTTTTGTGATCGCAGAGCCATTTTACTTATGGGTTATTGAGGGACCTGAGTGGGTAAAAGAAGAGTTTCCCACGGAAGAAGCTGGTTTACATGTGAAATTTGTGAACGACATTGCACCATATGCGCTGCAGAAAGTCAGAATTTTAAATGGGATTCATACTGCTATGATGCCTGTTGCGTATTTAGCGGAACTAAATACGGTCAGAGAAGCAGTCGAAGATGATGTAATCGGAACGTTTATTCGAAAGTGTCTGTATGAAGAAATTATTCCTAGTTTACCAGTTTCGGAAGAAGAGTCTTTGCCAGTTGCTAAATCTGCATTAGAACGCTTTCAAAATCCGTTTATCCACCACGCATTAATGAGCATCTCTTTGAACAGCATGACAAAGTTTAAAACGCGAAACATCCCAACTCTTAAAGAGTACGTTGAAAAGCAAGGAGCGCTGCCGGCTTTGCTTACATTTTCTCTCAGTGCCCTCATTTCTTTTTATAAAGGAAAAAGAGAAGGAGAAAAAATTGAACTATCAGATGACCCTGCAGTTCTAGAAATGTATGAATCTCTTTGGAATACGTTTGACGGTACTGAAAAAAGCATTTCTTACATTGTAAAAGAAGTACTGGGATATAAAGAGCATTGGGGAGAGAATTTAAATACGATTCCTAGCTTAACAGAAGCCGTAACAAATGGAGTCTTAGCCATTGAAACTCTCGGAATGAAACAGGCAATAAAAGAAATTCTCTATGTAACCGCAACTAAACAGTAAGAGGTGAAGCATATGAAAGAAGTAATTCGTATTCATGAGGAAGATAATGTAGCAGTAGCTTTACGAGATTTTTTGGCACAAGAGAACCTTATGGTTGATGGAAAAGAAATTTCTCTAAAAGAAGAAGTGAAACGGGGCCATAAAATAGCTCTTACGCCAATTTCAGCGGGCGGCAACATTATAAAATATGGTTTTCCAATCGGGCATGCGACGCACTCTATTTCACCTGGTGAATGGGTACATACGCATAACACAAAAACAAATTTAAATAATGTTAACGAATATGAATTTCATCAAAAGTTAGCAGCTCCTAAAGAAAAAAAACAATCGCTAACGTTTAAAGGATATCGCCGCAAAAACGGAGACATTGGAATTAGAAATGAGCTTTGGATTATTCCAACGGTAGGGTGCGTAAATGGTATAGCCGAACAAATGATTAAACAGTTTCAAAAAGAAATAGGTGATATCTCGCCTTTTGAACATGTAACCGTTTTAAAACACAATTACGGATGTTCTCAGCTCGGTGATGATCACCTTAATACAAGAACCATGCTTACGAGAATGGTACAGCATCCAAATGCTGGAGGCGTATTAGTATTAGGGCTTGGATGTGAGAATAATAGCTTAACAGAATTTAAACAAGCGCTAGGTACAATTGATGAAAGCAGAGTGAAGTTTTTACAATCTCAAGACGTCGAGGATGAAATTGAGGCAGGAGTCACTTTGTTAAAAGAAATTTATGCTGCTGCTAAAGATGATAAAAGAGAAGACGTTGATATTTCCAGGCTGAAAGTAGGTCTTAAATGCGGTGGGTCAGATGGATTATCTGGTATTACAGCAAATCCGCTGCTCGGTAAATTCTCTGACTGGCTCATTGCTCAAGGAGGCACAACAGTTTTAACAGAAGTACCTGAAATGTTTGGTGCAGAAACCCTGCTAATGGAAAGAGCTGTTGATGAACAAACATTTGATAAAATTGTTCATCTGGTTAATGACTTTAAAACGTATTTTCTCAATCATAAACAGCCGGTGTATGAAAATCCTTCTCCCGGCAATAAAGCAGGCGGCATTACAACGTTAGAAGATAAATCACTTGGCTGTACTCAAAAAGCAGGCACGGCCCCAGTCGTAGACGTGTTAAATTACGGAGATCGCTTACAAACTAACGGTTTAAATTTACTAAGTGCTCCTGGAAATGATTTAGTTGCCTCAACTGCTTTAGCGGCTTCAGGGTGTCATATTGTACTGTTTACAACGGGACGAGGAACGCCGTTTGGAACGTTTGTGCCCACTATAAAAATTTCTACAAACACCGCTCTTTATAACAAGAAGCCGCACTGGATTGATTTTAATGGAGGGGTATTGGTTGAAGGTGACACAGAAGAAGCTACGTTAGAAAGCTTTATTGAGTACATGATCGGGGTTTCTAGCGGAGAGCTTGTAAATAACGAAAAAAATGATTTTAAAGAAATGGCCATTTTTAAAACAGGCGTTACTTTATAAATAAGTCGGTTACTAGATTGTTAAACGAAAGGGGAAAAGCTAGTGAAAAAATATGTGCTTTCTTTGTTTGTGATGACTCTGATGCTTATTTTACCGTTTTCTGCCCAAGGAGAAGCTCTTTCAGCAAGTGAAAAAATAACAGCAGTTAAAGAACAAATTCAGCCTCCTTCATTTCCGAACCGTACGTTTAATATTAAGCGGTACGGAGCAGCAGGAGATGGAAAGTCTGATTCAACGGCTGCTTTTAAAAAAGCAATCGAAGCGGCTAACAAAGCAGGAGGAGGGCGCGTTGTTGTTCCACCAGGAACTTATGTTACCGGTGCGATTTATTTAAAAAGCAACGTAAATCTTCATGTAATGAAAAAAGCTACCATTAAGTTTAGTCAAAATCCTGACAAATACTTACCTGCTGTCTTAACAAGATGGGAAGGCGTGGAGCTATATAATTATTCACCGCTTATCTATGCTTATAACGAAAAAAATATTGCGATTACAGGAGAAGGTACGTTAGATGGACAGGGTGATAACGAACATTGGTGGCCCTGGAAAGGAAAAAAGGAGTTTGGATGGAAAGTAGGAGAGCCCAATCAACAGCAAGATCGCGATTTGCTGTTTAAAATGGCAGAAGAGAAAGTTCCTGTTAAAGAGCGCGTATTTGGCAAAGGGCACTATTTGAGACCTAGTTTTATTCAGCCTTATCACAGCAAAAATATCATGATAAAAGGTGTAACCATTTTAAATTCGCCCATGTGGCAAATCAACCCTGTCTTAAGCGAGAACATTTTAATTGATGATGTAAAAATTATAGGTCATGGTCCTAATAATGATGGAGTAGACCCTGAATCGAGTGAAAATGTGCTTATTAAAGATTCTTATTTTGACAATGGAGATGATTGTATTGCGATTAAGTCGGGGCGTAATGCAGATGGAAGAAGAATCAACGTACCAAGTGAAAATATTATTATTGAAGGAAACGAAATGAAAGATGGCCACGGGGGCGTTGTGATCGGCAGCGAAATATCAGGAAGCGTCCGGAACGTATTTGCTCAGCACAATGTTATGGACAGTCCCAATCTAGACCGGGCGCTGCGTATTAAAACAAATTCAGTTCGCGGCGGAACGATTGAAGATATCGACTTTAGCAACAATACGGTCAAAAGCGTTGGCAGTGAAGTGATTCAAATAGACATGTACTATGAAGAAGGAGACACAGGGAATTTTACGCCCGTTGTTCGTAATATCAACATAGAAAATTTGCAAAGTAATGGAGGGAAATACGGCTTATGGATTCGAGCCTATGAACGTTCTCCCGTTACAAACCTAACAATTCGTCATTCTAATTTCCAGCATGTTGCAACCCCATTGTTAATGGAGAATGTAAAGAACCCTGTGTTTGAAGAGTTTTGTATAAATGGAAGCTGCATGAATACAAATCCGTAAAAGGGCGTGTTCATAATCAGCTGCAAGTAAGAGGTAGAACAAACGTATTTTAGCCCAAGAAGTATCCGCACAATGAATCGAGATTATCGATTCATTGTGCGGTCTTTTTTTTGTTGTGATGGTGAACGTAGGATCAATGTGTTAATAATGGTAAAAACCTGCTCTGGAATTTTTACTATTTTATAGATAAGTCAAATGACTCTTACTAATTGATAGATAACATGTATGAAAGAAATGACTTTTGAAGATTGTTTTCTAAGCAATTTATTACCTAAATGTGGATGTGGGGAGTGTGAGGGAAGATATATAAAAGAATTATAAAAACATTTGTCTTTGTAAGCGTTTTATTCTTTATTTTAATAAAGAGCAAAAAAAGGATGTTTTTCTCTAAATTTTTACCATTGAATATTTTGAATAAAGTTCATAAAATAAACTTGTAAGCGTTTTAAAAGATTAGAAAGTATGTATCTTAAAAGTTGAATAGAGAATTATTTATGAAGACAGGAAATGTGATTTTTTTGCTTTTGATCACCGTTTCCAAGAATACCTTCACAAGTAACAGCAAAACGTTCATTTAATGAAATAAAGAAATAGATAGGAGTAGAGAAAAATGTACATCGGCGTCGATTATTACCCTGAACATTGGCCAGAGAATATGATAGAAGAAGATATCCAAGGTATTAAAGAGTTAGGATCAAATATGGTGAGAATAGGGGAGTTCGCTTGGCATCTTATGGAGCCTAACGAAGGGCAATATGACTTTTCTTTTTTTGATAGCGTTATCAATAAGCTTAAAAAACAGAGTATTGACGTTATGTTTGGTACCCCTACTGCCACTTTTCCGGCTTGGCTTGCGAAGCAGCATCCTTCTATTTTATCAAAAGATGAAAATGGGGCGGTCAGAGCATTTGGAGGAAGACGTCAATATTGTTTTAATTCTCCTCTTTACCGGCAGTATAGCGCTCAGATTACAGAACAACTAGTAAAGCACTACTGCTCAGAAGAAGCAATCGTAGCATGGCAAGTTGACAATGAATTTGGCCATGAAGGCAGTGATATGTGTTACTGCGAACAATGTCATAAAGAGTTTCAGCAGTTTTTGGAAAGAAAATATAAAGATATTCATGAGTTAAATGAAAAGTATGGCACTATTTTCTGGGGACAAACGTATAACGACTTTACCGAAGTGCCTATGCCTGTAAAAACAATTACGACACACAGTCCTTCGTTAAAGCTAGACTGGGCCCGCTTTCGCTCTTTTTCGTTAAACAGATACGCTCACGAACAAACAGCGATTGTGAAGAAATATAAAGGTGATCACCAGCTGTTGACCACGAACGTATCAGGAGGCTTTTTTGATAAATGGTTCGATCATGAAGAAAACCTAGAAGTAATGGACTTTGTATCCTATGATAATTATCCGGTATGGGGCGGTCAAACAGAGCCGATTACCCCGGCTCATATTGCACTAGGTCATGATTTTAATAGAGGCTTGTTACATAAAAATTTCTGGATTGTAGAGGAATTAATGGGTGCTCAAGGTCATGATATCATCGGTTATCTACCGCGACCTAATCAGGCAAAAATGTGGTCTTATCAAGCTTTTGCTCATGGATGCACGAATATGCTGTATTTTCGCTGGCGCGGAATGACAAGAGGAGCTGAGCAATACTGCTACGGAATTGTAGGTCACGATAATCACTATGGAAAACGTTACAAAGAAGTTCAGTCGTTATTTAGTGAAATCGTTCATTACGAACATGTGCTTGAGTCTGATATTAAATCGGAGATTGCCGTTTTATATGACTATGAAAATATATGGTCATGGCGTTTTCAGCAGCAAAGTGAAGGATTTGACTTTACGCAGGAGCTTCTTAGAGGATATACCCCGTTTTATAAGTTGAATACACCAATTGATGTTATTCCTGCTACAAGAGATTTTTCAAGCTATAAAGTACTGGTTGTTCCGGCTTTGCAAATCATTGATAAAGAACTAGGTAAAAGATTTACTGAATTTACTGAAAACGGAGGCGTCATCGTTTTTACGTTTAGAACCGGCATTAAAGACAAACAAAATAATATTCACTTTAAACAGACGCTGCCCGGATATGTAAAAGAAATAACAGGGATTGAAATTCATGAAGTGGAAGCACTGTCTTCTACTCAAAAAGCAGCTATTAAAGGAAAAGTACCGTATGAAGGAGAACAAGCAAGTGCGTCCGTGTGGAGAGACATTATCACACCTGTAACAGCTGAAGTGCTGTATGAGTATGATGATCCATTTTATAATCAAGCGGCTGTAACAAAAAATCAGTTTGGTCGCGGGACGGTCTATTATGTAGGCTGTGGAATTGAAGGGCAAACGTTTGAAAAAATGGCGCTTGATATTGTAAAACAGCAGAAGATTGAGCATACGGAAAGTGAAGATGGAGTTGAAGTATATCCTCGCAAGCTTGGAGAGACAAGTTATTACTTCCTTATGAACCATACGCCAGAAGTAAAAGTATTTAAAGATATTGTTCTGCAGCCTTACGAAAGTCGAGTTGTAGAAAACATGTAGTAGCAACAGGACACTAGAATCTCATAAAGCAATGAGATTCTAGTCACTCATAATATGATATGAAAGCGTTTTATAGGAGAAGGGAGTTAGGTTACATGAACATGGGGGTACAGTCAAAAGTTTCTCTCAAAACCGTATTATCATACGGAATGGGGAGTTTTGGAAACAATATTATTTATGCATTAACAAGTACATATTTAATGATTTTTTATACGGATAGTGTAGGATTAAATGCTGCAGCCGTAGGAACCTTATTTCTTATTGCAAGGATATGGGATGGAATTGCAGACATTATTATCGGAATGATTGTTGATAATACAGAAACGAGATTTGGTAAGTTTAGGCCCTATCTTTTAATAGGCGGATTTTTTGCAGCTGTTGCTACAGTCGCGTGTTTTATTAGTCCGGATCTTTCTCACACAGGAAAATTAATTTATGCTTATATCACTTATATCGCGTGGGGAACAAGCTTTGCTATCATGGATATTCCTTATTGGTCGCTTTCAGCAACGATTACACAAGATGTAAAAGAACGAAATAAAGTTGTAGCTTTTCCTAGAACCATTGCAGCAGTAGGGTCTTTATTTGCTAGTTTATTAACTCTTCCACTAGCTCATTATTTTGGAAACTGGTTTATGCTTAGTCTTATTTATGCGTGTATCTTAATGATTACAATGATCATCACATTTTCAGGAGTAAAAGAAAACTATACCGTAAAAAGACAGGAAAAGCAGACGCCAAAAGCAGTTTGGAACTTATTTATTCAAAATAGACCGTTGCGCTACCTGATTTTCTCAATGCTTTTAGTTGAAACAATTTTAACGATTCGAACTACGTTTTCTATTTACTATTTTAAATACAATTTAAATGCAGAGAACATCGCGTCTCTTTATTTAACCTTATTTTTCACAGCACAAATTGTAGGAGCGATCGCGTCTCCTTTCATTTCAAATAAATTTGGAAAGAAACGTGCAGCAATAGGGGGAATTGCCCTAAATGCTGTAGCCACTCTTACAATGTTTGCAACGGGTTTCCACGTTATGCCAGTGATGATTTTAAGCTTTTTAGCTTCTTTTGGCGGTGGGGTTAGTAACATTGCTCAAACATCTATGCTCGCTGACTGTGTAGAATACGGCGAATGGAAAACGGGGAACCGAGCAGAAGGAATGGTGTTTTCTACGAATATTTTCAAAACAAAGGTCGCTTCAGCAGTGGGTGGAGCAGTAGGTGGGTACATCCTTTCAGCAGTAGGGTACGTGCCAAATCAAATTCAGTCACACAGCACGCTCATTTGGATTGCTTTAATCTTTACGATTATTCCGGGTATTCTTTGCTTGTTATCACTTGTCCCACTCGTAAAATATGAGTTGACGGAAAAGAGATATTTAGAGATTTTACAGGATATGAAAAAACGCTCAAGCCGCATAAAAGGAAAACCGGCTATGAAAGTGTCTAGCTAATTCAAATCAACACAAGCATTGTACACAAAAATCACAAGAAAAAAAGACTGCATTTTCTCAGCTCCTCTTGCTATGATGTCAGGTAGACAGATATCAATGTAAAGAGGAGTTTTGTTTATGTTTATTAATTTTTCAAAAGAAGACAAAGATAAAATGCTGAATGAAATTCAAACGTTTTTTTATAACGAACGAGATGAAGAAATCAGTGAATTTGCAGCGGAAAATGTATTGGAGTTTATTAAAGAACATATAGGTCCTCACTTTTATAACCAAGCCATTAAAGATGCGGAAGATATTATGAACCAGGTCATGCTTTCTGCAGAAGAAAATTTACATGCATTAAAAAAACCAATCGAAAAGTAGTTCGAAAAAGAAAATATGAAATAGGAAAAAAGCGTTTTATGTACAAAAACATAAAGCGCTTTTGTTTGTTTATGAAACAAATTATTTGTTCGCCCAAGTGATATATGATACATTCGTTTTAAGATAATATTAACGTTAACGTAAAGGTTATATTTAAAGTGTTTTGATTTAACTTGATGAGGGCATAACTTCAGCAAGCAGGGACATAATGAGGTAATTATATGAGGAAAGAAGGGACTACACATGAGCAACATTACGAAAGGTCAGCTAACAAAATCTATTGTGAAAGCAAATGAAAATCGTTTAACGGATAATAGTGATTTTGATATCTATCAAGAGCTGGAAAATGTGCTTCAAGGAGTCGGCTTATCAGCAAAAGACAGCGGAGGAAACATTACATTTTACGGAGAAGATCCGATTGTTCCTAGTACGCTGCGACTTGCCTCAGCAGCAGCTATTGCACTGGTTGCTAAGTCAGTAGCTGTCTCAAAAATTTGGAGAATACGCGGAGGAAAAGGTCAAGATATTCATATGGATTTACGAAAAGCGATCCGAAGATTATCACCTTTTTACGATAAAAAATGGGAAAAGCTTAATGGGTATGCCCCGAGTAAAGCAAATGATCCTTATAATCCATTAGGCTTTCGCTTTTATCAAACAAAAGACGGCAAATGGGTAATGCCGCTGAATCCGTATCCACGCTCTAAGCATGAAACGCTCAAGCTATTAAATTGTATAGAAGACCCTGATGCAGTGGCAAAAGCGATTCGCGGATGGAATGCAGAAGAATTGGAAAAAGCTGCAGCGGAGCGAGGAGTTATCATGCCTGTTGTGCGGACAATTGAAGAGTTTATGAAAGAAGCCGTGTATGAAGAAATAGCTCAGCTTCCTTTAGTTGAAATTGAAAAGATTGGAGAAAGTGAGCCGATTCCTTTTTCCAAGAATCCTAAAACGCCGCTAGATGGTATTCGAGCATTAGGTCTTGGTCACGTTATTGCAGGAGCAGGATTCGGTAGAGCTCTCGCTTTACACGGTGCGGACGTCTTAAATATTTGGAAGCCAACGGATTGGGAGCATGATACGATTTACGCTACGTCTAATGTCGGTATGCGCTCTTCAACGCTGGATATCGGTGAAAAAGAAGGAAAAGAAAAAATGGTTGAACTTCTAAAAGAAGCCGATATCTTTTTTGCGAACCGTCGCTACGGATTTCTAGAGAGATACGGTCTAACAGCTGAAGAGTGTGCAGAACTAAAACCAGGCATCATCCACTGCACCGTTAACCTGCACGGGACGCAAGGAGAGTGGGCAAAAAGAAATGGATTTGACCAGACAGCGGGAAGCGTAACGGGAGTCATGGCGTTAGAAGGGTCGCCAGAAAATCCTCAGCTGCCTCCTATTGTAGTTGTCAATGATTATGCAGTTTCTTGGCTGCTTGAAGTTGGTGCTTTAATGGCACTAGAAAGAAGAGCAAAAGAAGGAGGCAGCTACCGCGTGCGTGTATCATTAGATCGCGTATCTTTATGGATCTTATCAATGGGCATCTATGACAAAACATACGCCCATCAAACAGCTGGTTCGTCAGAGAAGCATGAGTACATTGCACCGGATCTCTTTACAGCCCAAACACCTTTAGGATTGTACCAAGGGCTTACAGAACAAATCGAAATGTCGGAAACTCCAGGGGAATATAAGACGGTTCTCGTTCCTCGAGGTTCTTCACGCCCAGAGTGGTTGTGATAACAAGAGGCTGAGACAAAATTATTTTAGTGGAAAGAAAATCCGAACGATGAATTGAGATTCTTGATAAAGGATCCAACTCGTTCGGATTTTTTTGTTATTGTGATGAACGTAGGTTTCGTTTATGTGGGTAGATGCTTCTAGCGCTTGCACGGAAATCAACAGCGGTGTCACAAGCGGTTCAGCTCATGTATCCAATTTGTTTGTCTTTAGATTGAATTAATTTCGCTATGTCTTAATCTCGGTTTTTGGGGGTCAAATTTAAAATGAAAAATAAGAAAAAATATTTGAATAATTATATGATTTCTTATATAATAGCGAAAAGGATGAGGAGTTGACTTGTAATGGAAAACTATACGTCCCGCAAAATGACACGAGAAGAAGTAAAAGTATCAGACGCGACAGCAGCTCAACTAGTGCTAAACAAATCTCTTCGTGACTTTAAAAAAGCACAGCTTTTACTGCAAATCGATCAGTCTTTAGAAAAAAGAGATAAAGAAACTTTTTTACGTTTAACTGAAGAGTTAAAAGAAGTTTGTTAAATAACCTACTAACATAAACAATCAGCCTTTGCTTCTAGTGAGCAAAGGTTTTTCATATGGAAAAAAACGGATAAATGTTTTGTTTTTTCTGAAAGCGGTAAAAGTATAGTATGGATGATAAAGCAAAAATCAAGAAGTCTCTTACTTTATTATTTTTTGCTTTATCATCTACAGCATCTAGATGGTAATACATCATGAAAGAACAAAAAGAGAGAGGGTTCTTGATATGTATAACAAAATCTTAGTCGCCTTTGATGGTTCCGCACCTTCTATTCGTGCTCTTCAACATGCAAGTAAACTAGCTGAAAGCGTAAATGCTAATAAGCTGACAATTGTACATATTAAGGAAAGAATTCACTTGCAGCAGCCTGTTTTTAGCGTTGACTTGGACGCACTGATAGAAGAAGAAAACCGCGATATTTTATCTGAAGCTCACAATCATTTAACTCAATCAGGTATTCCATATGAGGCATACGGTGTAGAAGGCACTGCTTCAAAGAAAATTATTGAATACGCACGTGACAATCAACAAGACGTCATTGTAATAGGAAGCCGAGGAAAGGGCTTTGTTAAAGAGACCTTTCTAGGAAGTGTAAGTCACGAAGTTGCTCAATCCGCAGAATGTCCTGTTATTATTGTTAAATAAAAAGAGGCTGGGGTAAAAGTAGTTTAGTTAAAGAAAAATCCGAACGATGAATCGAGATTCTTGATGAAGAATCCAACTCGTTTGGATTTTTTTATTGGTATGGTGAACGTAGGTTTCATGTATATAGTTGCTTCTAGCAGTTGATTGGAGGGTAAGACGAAGACTCCTGCGGGGAAAGCGGAACAGGTGAGACCCCGCAGGAGCGTAAGCAACGAGGAGGCTCAGCGGCCGCCCGCGGAAAGCGAAGTCTTGCACGGAAATCAACTGCGGTGTGACCATTAATTTATACTAGCTCCCTTATCCAATTCGTTCGTCTTTAGATTAGAGTGATTTTGTTATGTCTCAATCTCTTTTTGCTTTTGGATTATGTATTGCT
The DNA here is from genome assembly GCF_056836725.1 of Priestia sp. 3CA3. NCBI lineage: Bacteria > Bacillati > Bacillota > Bacilli > Caryophanales > Bacillaceae > Priestia > Priestia sp. 3CA3. The sequence goes on along the minus strand of NZ_JBXENJ010000006.1, from coordinate 304,769 downwards.
GCACGCTTCGTAAGTTCGAAATTTGCTGTATGATAAACTTACTTCATACGCTAAGCTGTCAGATACCCATGGTAAAATGTCAAAGAATAATCGTTATTTAATTAGGTATGTTTTATTCTGCACAGTTTCTTCATTTATTACTTTTATAATGAAAGCAAGGGATGTGAATAAATGAATCGTATTTCTATTAAGCTTGGACTCTTGTTTTTAATGTTCATTTTACTAATTGAAGCCGCTCTCTTTTTCTATTTATATAGCGGTCTTGCCAATACACGAATTTCAGAGGAGCTGCAAAGCTTGCGTTTAAGAGGAAACAGTCACCGGGAAGTATTAGAGAAGCATCATGATTCTGCTACGCTTAACCATGTTGCACTGATGGAATCAGAAGCAGAAACTGATGTTATCATAACGGATAAAACAGGAAAAATTATCAGTTCATCTAGACCTTTAATTCAAGGTGCAAGAAAAGCAGTAGAGAAATGGAAAGGAAAGTCTCTTACATATAAAGGTGAAATTATGCAAGGCGACTGGAAAAGCAAACCTTATATCGCCACGGCATCACCTATTAAAGAAGGCCATCAACAGTTCGGAACGGTTTATATGTTCAAAAACACAAAGGATATTCACGAAATGATTGCGAGACTACAGCATCATTTTTACGTAGCGGGAGCTGTGTCCGTTTTATTTTCCATTGTGACTATTTTTGCTCTGTCTAAATTTATAACCGCTCCTTTAATCAAAATGAAAAAAGCAACAGAGAAGCTGAGTCAAGGAGATTTGTCTGTGAAACTTGGCGCTCATTCAAGAGATGAACTTGGACAATTAGGAATGTCCATTCAGTCGTTAGCGAATGAGCTGCAGCGGTTACGAAAAGAGAGAAATGAATTTTTAAGCAGCATTTCACATGAACTTCAAACGCCTTTGATGTATTTAAAGGGCTATGCAGACGTAGCAAGAAGGCCTTCTAATACACCGCAAGAACGTGATAAGTATCTTGCTATTGTGGAAGAAGAAGCAGGAAGAATTTCACAGTTAGTCAAAGATTTGTTTCAGCTGGCGCAGCTGGATCAGCATACATTTTTTATTCAAAAACAAAAAGTAGAGCTAGCTACGTATTTGCACACCGTATGCGCGCATTTTCATTTAGCTTTAAAAGAAAAGGAGATGGAGCTGGAGATAAGCTGCCCTCAAGGTCTTTACGTTTCACTAGATCCTGAAAGATTTCAGCAAGTGATTATCAATTTACTTGATAACGCAATGAACTATTCAAAAGAAGAGACCAAAATTGATTTAAGTGTAAAAAAATCAGCTGAATCATTGACAATAACTCTTAAAGATCAAGGAATAGGCATTCCAGAAAAAGATCTACCTTACGTATTTGACAAGCTGTATCGAGTGGAAAAATCCCGCTCGAGAAAAAGCGGAGGCTACGGATTAGGCTTATCAATTGTAAAGGAGATTGTAGAAGCTCATGGAGGAGAAATAACAATCACAAGCGAGACGGGAAAAGGTACGACTGTAGAGATTGTATTAAGAGAGGATGGATAGGATGGCAACTATTTTATTAGTCGATGATGAAGCAAGGATGCTGGATTTACTAGAACTTTATCTGCTGCCCAATGGATTTACATGTATAAAATTTGAAAAAGGCACAGAAGCGCTGCGCTATCTTTATGAAGGTAACAAAGCAGATTTGATGTTATTAGATATTATGATGCCAAGCGAAGATGGGTGGGAGACTTGTCAAAAAGTAAGAAAAATGTCTGATCTACCGGTCATTATGCTCACAGCCCGCAGCCAAACGTTAGATGTAGTAAAAGGATTAAATATAGGGGCAGACGACTATATTACCAAACCGTTTAGCGAAGAAGAATTGGTTGCACGTATCAGCGCGGTTCTTAGACGCTCCTCAAAAGAAAAGAATGAAATCACCTATAAAGGGTTAGTATGGAGCAAGGAAAATCACGTATTACAATATAAAGATCAGCAGATTCAAGTAACGCCTAAAGAGTTTGAATTGGTGGGGTTACTTCTTCAGCATTTAAATCGTGTGTTCAGCCGAGACGACTTGCTTGTGTTAGTGTGGGGATATGAGGCGGAGATTGGAGACCGTACTATTGACTCCCATGTGCGAAATGTTCGGGATAAGCTTAGAAAAGCGGGCTTTCCCGTAGACGAATACTTGCAAACCGTATGGGGAATAGGCTATAAGTGGGTTGATGTTAGTTGAAAATGATATGAGCATAGCTATCGAAATTGGTGGAAAGATAAAGTAAGCGACCTTTTCCCTTTACATAGGGTAGGGGGGTACAGTATGATGGAGTCATGAAGGGAGGATGTTAGATGGTCGAAGCGAATCACATGAACAGTGAAGAAAAATGTTGTACGATAAATAGTGAAAGAAAAAGTCACCATTCTCCAGAAGTGAAAAAAAATCTAACGAGCCGATTAAATCGAATTGAAGGACAAATTCGAGGAATTAAAGGATTAATTGAAAAAGATACGTATTGTGACGACGTGATTACTCAAATCGCAGCTGCGCAGTCTGCTTTAAATAGTGTAAGTAAAATTTTGCTTGAAGGTCACTTGAAGCATTGCATTGTAGAACGTGTGCAAGCTGGTGATGAAGAAGTAGTGGATGAATTATTAACAACCATTAAACGATTAATGAAATAAAGGAGATGCTAGAAATGGAAAACGTAACATTATCAGTACAAGGAATGTCTTGCGGTCATTGTGTCAAAGCTGTTGAAGGCGGCGTAGGCGAACTTAATGGCGTTAAAAGCGTAGAAGTAAGCTTAGAAGATGCAAAAGTAACGGTTGCATTTGATCCAAGTCAAGTAATGGTCGAAGATATTAAAGAAGCTATTGATGACCAAGGTTATGACGTAGCATAAACAGCATCGCGTGCGAATACCTTCGCACGCTTGATTTAGGAGAAAAATATACCCCTTGTAGGTATATAACAGGAGGCGAAACGCGGTGAGTGACAAACAAAAAGAAGCCACCTTGCAAATTACGGGTATGACATGTGCAGCGTGTTCTAACCGGATTGAAAAAGGATTAAAAAAAATAGAAGGTGTAAAAGAAGCAAACGTGAATTTGGCTTTGGAAAGATCTACTATCATATTTGATCCGTCTAAAACAAGTCCACAGGCCTTTGAAGAAAAAATCGAAAAGCTTGGGTACGGAGTTGTAAGTGAAAAAGCCGAATTTGCTATTACGGGCATGACGTGCGCCGCTTGTTCGACTCGTATTGAAAAAGGGTTAAACAAATTAGAAGGCGTGACAAAGGCAAGTGTTAACCTTGCTTTAGAAACGGCTTCTGTTGAATACAGCCCTTCTCAAATAGATCCGCAAGACATAACGCAGCGAGTTGAAAAGCTTGGATACGGAGCCAAGCTAAAGTCAGAAGAAAAAGAAGAAGAGCAAAGCTACAGAGAAAAAGAAGTGAGTAAACAAAAAGGAAAGTTTTGGTTTTCATTTATTTTAAGCGTACCGTTATTATGGGCAATGGTTAGTCATTTTACGTTTACGTCGTTTATTCCTTTGCCTCATATGCTGATGAATCCATGGGTTCAGCTCGCTTTAGCTACGCCTGTTCAATTCGTCGTAGGGAAGCAATTTTATATAGGTGCATTTAAAGCTCTTCGTAACAAAAGTGCCAACATGGATGTTTTAGTAGCACTAGGTACAAGCGCAGCTTATTTCTATAGTTTATACTCTTCTCTTAAATCGCTTGGCTCATCTGCTCATACTACTCAGCTTTACTATGAAACGAGTGCTATATTAATTACGCTGATTCTTTTAGGGAAATTATTTGAAGCCAATGCCAAAGGCCGTTCTTCAGAAGCAATTAAAAAGATGATGGGTTTACAAGCTAAAACGGCCGTTGTAGTAAGAGACGGAGCGGAAATTGAAATTCCAGTGGAAGAAGTGCAAAAAGGCGAAGTTATTTTTATTAAACCCGGTGAAAAAGTACCTGTAGACGGAGAGATTATTGAAGGACAATCGGCTTTAGATGAGTCCATGCTGACAGGGGAAAGCGTACCGGTAGATAAAAGCATTGGAGATAAAGTAATTGGAGCCACACTCAATAAAAATGGTTTTCTAAAAATAAAAGCTACAAACGTTGGAAAAGAGACGGCGCTTGCGCAAATTATTAAAGTAGTAGAAGAAGCGCAGGGGTCTAAAGCCCCTATTCAGAGATTAGCTGATTATATTTCAGGTATATTCGTGCCAATTGTGGTTGGAATTGCTCTTCTTACGTTCTTTGTCTGGTACATTTGGATTGTGCCTGGCGAATTTGCACCGGCTTTAGAAAAGCTTATCGCCGTATTAGTGATCGCATGTCCATGCGCATTAGGTTTAGCTACTCCAACTTCCATTATGGCGGGGTCGGGCCGCGCAGCAGAATTTGGTATTTTGTTTAAAGGCGGCGAGCATTTAGAAGCGACGCATAAAATCGATACGATTCTTTTAGATAAAACGGGAACTGTTACAAATGGAACGCCTGAGCTAACCGATGTACGTATTGCACAGGGCTACGAAGAAAATGAGCTATTACAGTTAGTTGCATCAGCTGAGCGTTTATCGGAGCATCCTCTAGCTCAAGCACTCGTAGCAGGTATAAAAAATAAAGGTATAGAAATTCAAGATCCGTTATCTTTTGAAGCGATTCCAGGGCATGGAGTAAGGGCAACTGTACAAGAACGAGAGCTGTTAGTAGGAACAAGAAAGCTTCTGAACCAACATAAAGTGAATATTGATGCAGCTTTAGAAGAAATGACAAATTTAGAACGAGAAGGAAAAACGGCCATGCTCGTTGCTCTTGACGGAAAATATGCCGGCATGCTTGCTGTTGCAGACACTATTAAAGAGACTTCTAAAGAAGCAGTTTCTAGGTTAAAAGAGATGGGCTTAGAAGTGATGATGATTACCGGAGATAATCGTCAAACAGCTCAGGCTATTGCGATGCAAGCGGGTATTGAGCACGTTATAGCAGAAGTGTTGCCAGAAGGCAAAGCAGAAGAAGTGAAAAAGCTTCAGCAGCAAGGTAAAAAAGTCGCAATGGTAGGAGACGGTATTAACGATGCTCCTGCACTTGCGTTAGCTGATATTGGAATGGCCATCGGAACAGGAACGGATGTAGCGATGGAAGCCGCTGATATTACGCTGATGCGAGGAGACTTGATGAGCATTGCAGATGCGATTGAAATGAGTAGAAAAACGATTTCTAATATCAAGCAAAATCTATTCTGGGCGATGGGTTATAACACGCTCGGTATTCCAATTGCAGCAGTTGGGCTGTTAGCTCCTTGGGTTGCTGGTGCCGCGATGGCTTTTAGTTCTGTATCGGTTGTATTAAATGCACTGCGATTGCAGAGAGTGAGGCTATAAGGTATGAAAAAGTGGATCATCTCAGCTATTTTGTACGTGCTTGCCGTTATAGCAGTATATGCTGTGTGGGAAATATAAAGTGAAAAATATTTGGGTCACCAAGCCATTTTCGGTGAAAGTGATGTAAAACAAAGCTGCTAAAGAATATTCTTTAGCAGCTTTGTCAGGTGCAAGGAATTTTTTTGATTCAATTCATACCCTTTAAGATGAAGGTCTTCTGGATGCTTTTGCTGAGCAATTAACACATCACGTCCATCATCCATAATCCAAATGAAATAATGACGGCTAGAACCATCTCCATAGGTAATGGTCATTTTGCAATCGATGCTCCCAGCAGACTCTTCATCTAAGAGAAGTTTCATGCGCTCAGCCTTTTTTATACTATTGGTGAATGTATTCATATCTTGTTCATCGATAAACGTTTTGAGCGTTTTCATTTTAATGGACGTTACTTCTATCTTTTGTACGCTAGGTGAGAGCGTGGACTGTGCGGAAGCAAAGGGGACTCCCATCACCAAGCTAACTACAAGTAAGAGTGAGGATAGAGCAAAGCGTATTTTTAGCATGTTTCTTTCCTCCTTTTATTTTTATACTTTTTCCTAGTGGTAAGTGTTTCATACGAAGGCCTTTTTTAGGCATAGGAAATTTTCGTACCTAATTACCTTCATCTTCACAAAATCTGCACAAAGTCTGGCTACAATAAAGAAAAGAAGAAGAGTATGCAAAGATAAGTTGTTTCTAAGGATTAAAGGATTTTTATTTTAAAATTTATTAGGTGGAAAAGAGGGACTGTCATGAAAAAACAGCTATTTATTCTTGGTGCATCTGTCATTATTGGACTAAGCGGATGCGGAAACGATTCTAGTCATGAAAAACCTTCAGCTGACAAAAATGAATCCATGCACGATCACTCAGAGATGAATCACTCTAGTTCAGGAGAGGTTCCAAAAGGATTAAAGCAAGCTGAAAATCCAACATATAAAGTTGGAGATAAAGCCATTATGAAAGCTGATCATATGAAAGGCATGAACGGGGCTGAAGCAACGATTGTTGGTGCTTACGATACTACGGCCTATACCGTTTCGTATAAGCCAAAGACTGGCGGGGAAAAAGTAAAAAATCATAAGTGGGTTATTCAAGAAGAAATAAAAGATGCGGGTAACGAGCAGTTAAAGCCAGGCAGCGAAGTGACGCTTGAAGCAGATCATATGAAAGGTATGAAAGGGGCAAAAGCAACGATTGATTCAGCCGAAAAAACAACGGTATATATGGTAGACTACACGCCGACTACAGGCGGAGAGAAAGTGAAAAATCATAAGTGGGTAACGGAAGATGAGCTTTCAGCAAAATAGACTGTTAGCGAGAAAAAAGGCTGGACAGAAGTATTTTTGGTGAAAGAAGATCCGAACAATGAATCAAGATTCTTGATTGAGAATCTCGATTCATCGTTCGGATTTTTTATGGGTAGGGTGAGCTTAGGTTTTATGTAGTGTCTTCTAGCTGCGGTATTAAGTAGAATGCTACGGTAATAAAACGAACAAACTACTGATGAAAGGAGCTAGCTATGAGTGAACATACAGTAAAGCGAACAGGACGCACACGATGGTTCATTTCATCTTTGTTAAGCAGTATGATTATTTTAAACTATTTTGATCGTGTAGCGGTGTCAGTGGCCGCTCCTGCAATACAAGATGCATTTCACTTAACGGGAACAGAGCTTGGAATTGTCTTTTCTATTTATACGTATTCTTATACGATCATGCAAATACCTGCGGGAAGCTTGCTTGATCGGTTCGGAGTAGCATGGGTGACAAGAGTCGGTATGGTGATTTGGAGTTTATTAACGATGTCGATGGCCTTTTTGCAAGGAAAACTTCTTCTCTATATTGTCCGATTTTTAATAGGAATAATGAGTGCTTCTGCATTTCCGGCAGCATCAAAAGCTACGTCGCTATGGTTTCCTCCAAATGAAAGAAGCTTACCAAATTCTTTGTTTGATTCAGCGGCCAAATTTTCGAATGTACTTGGCGCGCCTCTTGTAGCGTTTCTCATCACCAAATTTGATTGGCGCACAGCATTCTTATCTATTGGAATTATAAACGTGCTGTTTACGCTGCTGTTTTGGTTTTATTACGAAAAGCCAGAAAAGCATAGACGCATATCAGATGATGAGCTGAAGTATATTCAAGAAAATAATTTAAATGCAAACGATGAGCAAACATCAAAATTTTTACATACCTTGAAAGTATTATTTACGAATCGAAAAGTTTGGGGGCTAATGATTGGGTTTACAGGCTATGGATATACGTTTAATTTACTGTTAACGTGGCTGCCAACTTTTTTAAAAGAAAAATACGGTATGGATATCATGTCATCGGGCCTGCTTACGGCAGTACCTTGGCTAATTGCTACATTTGCTGGCATTTTAGTAGGCGGGTGGCTTGTTGATTACCTCATAAAAAAAGGTTATGACAGTCAAAAAGTATATCGCACCATCATTGTTATAGGATTATGCTTAGGGTTTGTTTTTTTAGGCTCTATTTTCACTAATAGTGTCGTCTTAGCGATGATTTGTATCTCGATTGGACTGGCAGGTATATCTGCAACCGCACCAATCGGCTGGTCTATTTCTGCAGAAATTGCACCTGCAGGCTCTATTTCCCTTCTTAGTTCTATTGTTAATTTAGCTAATAATTTGTTTGGAGGAATTATAGCTACAGCTTTAACAGGGTACCTTTTAGATAAAACAGGTTCTTTTAACCTAAGCTTTATGGTAGCGGGAATTGTATTGTTGCTAGGCTTAATTTTTTATATTTATGTGCTAGGAGATATTAAACAAATTAAAATTCCAAAAAATCAACGTACGAAGTAAAACCCCATGACTCGTTATGGGGTTTTACTTTTGATTATAAATAACGACCTTGCTTAGCGATGTGAGAAACGCTATTAAGAAGGGAAATAAGGTAAATTTGTTTGTTTAAAACATATGATAGAGACTTATTTTAAAACAGAATTGTTAGTATAGCATGTTCTTAAAAAGGTTAAGATGGTTTTTATGAAGAAACCTTGTGTCTAGTTTTGTTATTTCAGCAGAAGTAGATACGAACCGCACTATAAAAAAATAGAAAGGCAGAGGAACATGAATCATAAAGAAAGTGAAAGCAATACTGAGTTAAATCAAAGTCATTTGTTAAAGGAGCCTCAGCGCATAGAATTATCTAAGTATCAAATTTTAAAGGCACTGATACCTGTTATTATACTTGGGCTTGTCGTTTTAGTGGCCGTATTACAAAATGATGGTCTTCTTAATTGGATTTAGGCATGTAAAAGGAGCTTATAACGTACAACAGACGTCGCAATCAGTAGAAATAATGGATTGCAACTTAGGCATGCAACAAAAAAACTGCATAGAGTGTAATTCAAATCGCTTGGATACAGTAGAGGGAAAGAGGGAGATATATGCCAAGAGTAACCGTTTTAGGATACGGCAGTTTTGAAGTGGCAAAAGGAAAAAAGCTTGTCTTGGCACTCGAAGACAACGGTATAAATATTCTTCATCGGTGCGGTGGGAAAGCTAAATGCACGACTTGCAGGGTAGAAGTGCTCGAAGGTGAATATTGTGATTTAACACACGCGGAGAAAAATGCATACTCAGAAAGTTCAATTGAAGATCATTTGCGCTTATCGTGCCAAATTCGTGTAAATGAAGATGTCACCGTTCGGCCAATACTAACGGTAGAAAGCTCAGGACGAGAAGCAGGACCTCGGCCCGCAGAGTAGTCATGTAATTGCAAAAAGCAGCGTGTGGAATGTTTACATGCTGCTTTTTGTATGTTTACTTAAAAAAATAACAAGAACAGCTAAGGGGAGTAGCAGCTGTTCTTGTTCAAGTAAAATACCTACGGAATGATTCCTTTAAATTTTAGCATTCTGTAAGGCGGGCAGTAAATCACTCAAAAGAGTGATTATAAAGGCTTTTTTCGAACGGTTATCTGCAAATAGATTTAATTGGATTCTTCAATCACATCTCCACTTTTGTAAATATGATACCAGCCTATGGTACCTGATCCCCCTTGATCCATCCAGTCTTTATTTTTTGCTACGAATCTATAGTAAGCTTTATCGTTGTTATCTTTCCGTAAGCGGTCGTCTGTACTGAAGACAATGTTGTCACCGAGTTCTTTTTTACCGAATGCAATAGCCGTGCTGACAGGAAATTGCTTTCTTTCTACCTTGTTCTCATCTAAAGCTGCCCATGTTAAGGGGCCAACAATACCATCTGGAGACAAGCGGTGATCGGTTTGAAATTCTTTTACTACATTTTGCGTTTGCGTACCGAAAATTCCATCAACTGATGTGTTATACTTCACATCCTTTAAACTTTGCTGTAAGTCTCTTACGTAGCTAGAGTGGGAACCTTTACGAAGCGTAGGCCTCGTTTCTGCTTTAGCTTCAATTTTTTGTGAGTAGGCATCTTTAGCAGCTGCTTCAGTAGTTGAAGTGCTGAATGCTACGCATGTTGTTGCAAGCGTAAGAGTAGAAAGCATGACAAGTGTTTTTTTCGTTAACATGAAATAACCTCCTTGTTTTTAGCAACTATTTGTCGCTTTTCATGAGCTTTATAACTAATTAGTAGCTATAAAGTCAACTTATTATAGCGCAGGCAGTTTTCTATTTGTTTTTATATTCCTATGATTATATAAAATAGTCACAAAAAACTAGTGAAGTAGATAAATCGCTCTATGTTTTCACTATAATTTCATTTTTCTCTGATACAGTACGGAAGGGAAAAAAACAGTAGGTTTAAGCGTCTTGTGTACCTGGAGTATGTCTTGCTCTATAACGCTCATAATAAACGAATGAAAAGACTGCAAAGGGAATTTGGATCTCTTTGCAGTTTCTTCATGTTCAAAAGCTCTGCGTTCAACTGATAACCAGAAAGGAAAGTATTTATGTCTACTTTGTATGCTCAGCACATAAGGAACCTTTTTTCGAAAATAAAGTCCAATAAATCATCACGGAAACAAATTTTTCTCTACATATTAGGGATTTGCTGTTTGTGTATAGCGCTAATGGTAACAAACCACAATTATTCTCTTTATAAAAAACCAATAGCTGAGGTAGTGAAGACGAATGTTGTAGAAAAAAACAAATCTGCTGATTTAAATCATAATAAAGATACCGTATATTCTCAGGAAATTGTTGCTAAAATAATGAACGGAAAATATAAAGGAAGGCTTATCCATTTAGAGAATACGTACTCATACTCAGGTGCTTATGATCAAAAGTATACTGTCGGAACAGATCTTTTTGTCTCCTTAGAAAAGAATTCACAGCATGCTCTAAATGGAACGATTGAAGGAGTGAAGCGGGACAAGCAGGTTACCGCTGTCGCTGGTTTATTTATATTAATTTTGCTGGCTATTGGAAGAAAACAAGGTTTTTATTCAATCATTAGCTTATTTATTAATATTGTTCTTTTAATCGGGGCCCTCAATGTATATTTAGCACTAGGAAATGTGAGCTTGCTAGCTGTATGTATTGTTGCGGTCGTTCTTTTTACGGTTATTTCTTTGTTATTAGTAAGCGGTAATAAAGAAAAAACGCATGTAGCAATTATTTCAACTTTAATAGGTACATTTGTTTCGCTTTTAATCGCGTATGGTGTCATGCAACTGACAGATTCTAATGGCCTTCATTATGAAGGAATGGAGTTTGTGACGATTCCTCCTCAAAAAATATTTATGAGTGAGGTATTAATAGGATCTTTAGGAGCTGTTATGGATGTAGCGATTACGATTACTTCTTCTGTCTATGAACTATATGAAAAAAATAAAGAGATCGCGCGCAAAGATTTGCTGAAATCAGGCAAAGAAATTGGCGGAGACATCATGGGAGCTATGACGAATATTTTATTTTTTTCATATATAAGCGGAACAATCCCAATGGTTCTTCTTTATTTAAAGAATGGCTCTCCTTTAGGATATACGTTTTCGATGAATTTCTCCTTGGAGTTAATCCGTGCTCTTACTGGCAGCATTGGCATTGTTTTAACGATTCCCATTACACTCTATCTTTCGATTCTTTTTATTTTTAGAAAGGGGAACAGAAAGTGAACGTTTTACTATTGCTTGCTCTTATTTTATTTATTCTGATGAGTATTGTGGGCGGAAAAAAAGGAATCCGGTCTTTCCTTGCGCTGTTCTTGAATTTTGGCGTTATTTTTCTCACCATTCTCTTTATGCTGTCTATAAAAAATACGATTGTTGTTACGTTAATCGCCTGTACAATCATTAGCTGCATTAATTTATTTTATATTAATAAATTCAATCATAAAACGCTTGCTGCGTTTGTTTCAACGATTATTACCTTAGCTGTTTTAGTACTCTTTATTTTTATTATTGAACATCATGCAATGATTCAAGGATTTGGAGAAGAACAGGAAGAAGAAATTAACGCTTTTTCACTTTACGTGGGAATTGACTTTGCTAAAATAGCCATTTGTACAATTATTATGGGAGCCATAGGAGCGATTATTGATATTTCGCTATCTATTTCATCTTCTATGAATGAATTATTTGTTCATGATCCGTCCGTAACTAAAAAAAGTCTCTTTAATTCAGGACTGAAAATTGGAAGAGATATTTTAGGCACCACAACCAATACACTGTATTTTGCATTTGTAGGGGGATATTTGACTTTAATTATATGGTTTAAGAGATTGTCGTATTCGTTTGGAGATATTATCAATTCAAAAACCTTTTGTGCAGAAGTCATTTCTATCTTAAGCGGAGGTATTGGTGTAGCCATTATTATTCCAATTACTTCTTGGATTAGTGCCTCTATTTTTTTACAAAAAAGAGAAAAAGCGAACCATATGTACAAATAAAAAACAGAAAAATCATAAGAAAATGCCCATTTAACTGGTAGTCAGTAATATTTGGATGGGCATTCACATTATTTGTGGAATGTTGAAAAGAAACTTGATGGAGGCTGGAAGTTATAGTTGAACGAAGCATTATTCTCTATTTTTCTCACTGATAAATAATACGAAAAGGCCAAGAAGCAGAATTTACAGGAGAAGCAGCTTTTACAAGGACGGTCTCACCGTTAGCTGGAATTACATTTTTAAAAGCATAAATTCTACGTTCACCTCTTGGAGATCCAGGTCCTCTGGAGGTCTTTTGAGGTATAATATTTCGCTCATTGTTTGGGTCAAGTATCCAGTGTACGTACCAAATCTGCCGTAAAAATTGTCTATTTGTACTTTGCGGACGTTCATTAAATATACAGTGATTCACTTGGCCTGTCCAATATAGATATCGCCCGTTTCCTATATGCCATTCATCACCTGCCCGGTATCTGATTCCTACACATTCACCGGGATAGATAACATCAGGGATGTTATAATGATTCTCTCTTTGACAACTAGGGTCACTATATTGCGTATAAGGCGTAACTTCTACTTTTTCCAATTGATTTTTTCTAAAATACAAATATTGCTGCGTGACTTGCCCTGTCGTTCGATTTACGGCTCGGTGACTTAGAAGAATATCATTATAGGTCTGTAACTTTGTGTTATCGATGCTTCTTGTAACCGTTAAGGTACCGGCATTTGAGCTTATGACGCCGCCTACTAATCTTCCATTATGAACACAGTACCCGTTTCTGCATGATGCACCGGCATTAGCTCGATATAGAACTCCTACGCATGTCCCACTAGTAATTAGAGTCAATTATATTCACCTCACATTTCAACGTTGTTTATAGAAATAGCTTTCGAAAGTACTCTTCGTTTGAAGTGATTTCTATAGATCATCCGGGCCATATTGATAGGAAGGCTGTGTTTGAATAAAATAGCCATTTCGTACTTGAGCTACCCAGTTTTGAAATATTTCTCTCCATTCAACACGGTTAAAAAACTCATCAAGCGGCTTTGAAGAATCCCATTCAATGATAAAGAACGGAACTACTGATGGATTCCATACGCCTATACTATTGACACCTGCTTCTTTGACAAGAAGTAAAGGCAGGCCTCGTTGGTAACCCATGCTTGGCTCTATTTGTAAAAATGGAGCACCTTCCCATGATGGTGGCGGAGGTGTACCGCCGGGAATATTCGTCATGGTATAATTGGCGAAGACTTGCTGCATATTCACCGCAATCAATCCATAGCTAGAGAGGATCATTCGGCGAACGCTTGTAATCGTTTTATTAGGATATTGCTCCGTATCAGGCAGTGTACGAGGGAAAAGAAGAGCACGTTCAATTTCATCAATTAAACGATTAAGAAATCTTGTTTGAGTAGCATTAAGCATAGAAGGGTGGCTGAGGAATACAGGAATTTTATAAGCTCTGTCGGCTGTATTTTTTAAAGGCATTTTAGGGGCAGCAGAGGGGGATACTTTATCGTCTCTAAGAGAGTAAGGCTTGTCTACATAATATTTACCATCTTGCGGATTATAATAGGAATAATGTTTTTTAATCGTAATCATCCTTTCTTATTTTTCTCTATATTTTATTCAGATAGACAAAATAAGTATGTATGTTTGTCCAAGGACATTAGTAGCATTTTTACGAGAAAACATATCTATATTATCGTATGTTAGATTTGACTTAAATTAGTAGGGAAAAATAATTTCTTAAATCCAATCCTTAAACAACTACTAAATCACTCTTAGTTCACTAAAAAATTGTAAATCAGTTAAAAATCAATTATAGTAATGAAGCATTAATACATAAGCACATTATTATCTATCAACTGAAAGGGAGTAGGAGGTATTCAGTAATGAGAACAAAATCTATAGATAGTACTGAAAAGGCAGCCCAAATCTTAAAATTACTGGGAGATAAAACAAGGCTTTCGATGGTGAAATTAATAGCGAACAATGAATGCTGTGTGTGTGAGTTCGTAGATATCTATCAAGCTAGCCAACCTTCAATTAGTCAACATTTACGAAAATTAAGAGATGCTGAGCTTGTGAAGGAAAGAAGAAAAGGGCAATGGGTTTTTTATTCTCTTAATAAGGAAAGCCAGTACTATAAATTTGTTCTGGGTATACTTGAATCTGTACCAAGTCAGGACGAACGTTTAAAAGAGCTAGAAAAACAAGGACTGCGTATTAGTTGTTGTGAATAATTGGAGGTTTAAAAAGTGGCATCAGTTGTACTAGCATCATTGATTTTTTTAGTAACATTAATTTTTGTCATTTGGCAGCCGAAGAATTTATCAATCGGCTGGTCGGCTTGCGGGGGAGCTATTCTTGCTTTACTGGCAGGCGTTGTTGATTTTCAAGACGTGCTTGAGGTAACGAGCATTGTGTGGAATGCGACTCTTACATTTATTGCTATTATTATTATTTCTTTAATTTTAGATGAAATTGGTTTCTTTGAATGGGCAGCGCTTCATATGGCTAGAGCTGCAGGAGGGAATGGCGTGCGTATGTTTGTCTACGTATCTCTTCTTGGAGCCGTTGTAGCAGCGCTATTTGCTAATGACGGAGCAGCGTTGATTTTAACACCCATTGTTTTAGCCATGGTTCGAGCATTAAAGTTCGACGAAAAAATGGTTTTTCCGTTTATTATCGCAAGTGGATTTATTGCGGATACAACTTCGCTGCCGCTTGTTGTTAGTAATTTAGTGAATATCGTATCGGCCGACTTCTTTGGTATTAGCTTTTCTGAATTTGCATCCCGCATGATTGTTCCAGATTTGGTTTCTCTGTTTGCGAGTATTATGGTCTTGTATGTGTATTTCCGCAAAAGAATCCCTAAGAAATACAATGTAGCAAATTTGCAGAAGCCAGTGGATGCCATCAAAGATGAAAAGATGTTCCGGCTATCTGGAATTGTCTTAGTTTTGTTAGTACTAGGCTATTTAATTGGAGAATTCTTTAGCGTCCCTGTTTCGATCATCGCAGGTATTATCGCTATCCTGTTTTTGATGATGGCAAAAAAAAGCCGAGCGGTTCATACAAAAAAAGTGCTAAAGGGAGCTCCATGGGCGATTGTCTTTTTCTCTATCGGCATGTATGTCGTTGTATACGGCTTGCGTAATGCTGGTTTAACAGAAATTCTGGCTGACGTGATCCAAGCAACAGCCAGCCATGGACTGTTTGCAGCAACAATTGGTATGGGATTCACTGCGGCTATTCTTTCATCGATTATGAACAATATGCCAACCGTTATGATTGATGCACTGGCAATCGATGCAACACACGCAGCCGGAACGATCAAGGAAGCGCTCATTTATGCAAATGTTATTGGATCAGATTTAGGCCCGAAGATTACCCCAATAGGCTCTTTAGCGACGCTTTTATGGCTTCATGTTCTGTCAACAAAAGGCGTGAAAATTTCTTGGGGAACGTATCTTAAAACGGGTATTATTTTAACGATTCCGACCTTGTTTATTACGCTTGTTGGTTTGTATATTTGGTTGGTGATTATTTCATAACATGTCCTAAAAGAGATGTGTTTCAGTCAATAAGATAATCGCTGTTATTAGAAAATTTTAGATGTGTATCGAAGCTGTAGAAAATAATCTACAGCTTTTTTATTGAAAAAGTATAACGGACACTGACACGCTTTTAAAATGGGATATGTATTTCTCATTGAAACTACTTTTCTCCCCATTCATACTCCAACAGCTCTTTCTATGATAAAATAATAAAACTGAATAAGTTTCACATGGAAATTTGAAATGTAAGGTGATTAAATACATGAAGTTAATTATTGCAGAAAAGCCGGATCAAGGATCGACGCTCGCTTCACAGTTCAAGCCGAAGCGTCACGACGGCTATTTAGAGATTCCACCGAATGAAGTGTTTACAGACGGAGCATATGTAACGTGGGCAGTGGGGCATTTATGTCAGCTTGTGAGCCCGGAAGATTATAAGCCGGAGTGGAAAAAGTGGTCAATTGACACGCTGCCGATGATTCCAGACCGTTTTCAATATGAAGTGACGCGCTCAAAAGCAAAGCAGTTTCAAGTGGTAAAAAAATTGCTTAAAAAGCCGACGGTCACAGAAATTATACATGCGGGAGATGCGGGGCGCGAAGGAGAATTAATCGTTCGTAATATCATTCAGCTGTCAGGTGTGCATAAGCCGATGAAGCGATTGTGGATTTCTTCGTTAACGCCAAAAGCCATTTATGAGGGGTTTCAACAGTTAAAAGACGAAAGCGACACGCGCAACCTTTATTATGAAGCCTATACAAGAGCATGCGCGGATTGGGTCGTTGGGATGAATGCTTCACGCGTGTATAGTATCTTATTGAAAAAGCATGGCATGTCAGATGTTTTTTCAGCAGGGCGCGTGCAGACACCAACGCTTGCTTTAATTGTAAAGCGTGAAAAGGAAATTGATAATTTTAAATCAGAGCCTTTTTGGGAAGTGCTTGCTAAGTTTGATATTGAAGGAAAAAAGTATGAAGGCAAATGGCATCAAGACGGAGAGTCGCGTCTTAAAGAAAAAGAAATGGCGTATAAAATTGCTCAGTTTTGCGAAGGAAAAGACGCACAAGTTCATGAACTCGTAACGGAGCGAAAAGAGTTCCAGCCGCCTTTATTATTTAACTTATCATCACTTCAAGCAACGGCGAATAAAGCGTTTAAGTTTTCACCTAAAAAGACGCTTGATGTGCTGCAAGGGCTGTACCAGAAAGGAATTGTTTCTTATCCAAGATCAGACTCAAACTACGTAACAGAAGGCGAAGCGGAAACGTTTCCTGAGATTTTAGAAAAGCTGAGTGCTTTTTCTGAATATGAGCATTTATTTCCGCTTCCTTACCCTTCAATTTTAGGAAATAAACGCTACGTAAATGCAAAAAAAGTGAGCGATCACTATGCGATCATTCCAACGGAACAAGTGAAGGACCCTAGCAAACTATCAGGAGACGAACAGAAAATTTATGACTTAGTCGTAAGACGGCTAATTGCGGCACACTACGAAAAAGCGATTTTCGACTACACAACGATTACGACACTTGTGGAAAAGCGAGCAGCTTTTATTTCAAAAGGAAAGCAGCAAATTCAAGAAGGCTGGCGCAAGGTAATTTTTCAAAATGAGAAAGACGACGATGTCATTCTTCCGAATGTTCAAGAAGGCGAAGAAGGTAAAGTTATTAAGGTAGACGTAAAAGAAGGCAAAACACAGCCTCCAAAACGCTACACCGAAGGTCAGTTGATTACATTGATGAAGACAGCAGGTAAGCATTTAGATAATGATGAGCTGGAGAAAATTTTAGCAAAATCAGAAGGGTTAGGGACGGAAGCAACGCGTGCTGGAATCATTACAATGCTTAAAGATCGTAAATATATTGATGTGAAAAAAAACCAAGTGTTTGCGACTGATAAAGGAAAGGTATTGATTGACGCGATTGGAGATAAAATTTTAGCTTCACCAGAAATGACGGCTAAGTGGGAGCAGCGTCTAGCTGAAATTGGGCAAGGAGCAGCATCGGCCGCTACTTTTATGGAACAAACAAAGAAACTTTCAGCTAAAATTATCGAAGACGCTGTCGAAGCAGAAAGCAAGTGGAATTTCAGCGGATACGACACTGAATCCATTCAGCGAAAAGGCAAGGGAAAAGGTAAAAGTTTTTCTTCTAAATCGTTTGGTCCATGTAAGCTTTGCGACGGAAAAGTAGTCGATAAAGGTTCATTTTACGGATGCTTAAACTATGCAAAAACAAAATGCACATTTACCGTATCAAAAAAGATTTTAGGTAAAACAGTTACTCAAGCTAATTTAAAAAAGCTGTTAAGCGAAGGACAGACAGATTTGATTGAAGGTTTTAAAAAAGTCGACAAGACTTTTAACGCTAAGTTAGAATGGAAAGAAAACAAAGTGCAGTTTTTATTTGAAAAGTAGAGGGATAAAAAGAGGTTAAGACAAAAGCTAGTCAATCAAAAAAAGGTTCCCCACACCAAAGTTGGTTGAGGGGAATCTTTTTCATATTTTAGGCTAGTTATGTTCTAGTCTCTTTCTTTGTATACGATGAATTATGTGGAAAATGAAAAAAATGCTAATGAACAAAAAGAGGAGGTTTTACAATGACTATAAACGATCCAATTTTTGGTGAGCTTGAGTATGAATATAGTTGGGTTAAGAACATCACTATTTGTCTTTTTGGAAAAGAAACTCAAATAACTTTGATGATAGATGGTGAAGAAGATGGCAATTTTGATGAAAATCAGTATGCAGCATATCAATCATTCATAAAAAATTGGGATAACTTACAGCCAAGTATATTGCAATCAATAGTAGATTATTACAAACAGAAGCAACATGAACTAGGCTATGATAGTAGATTAAATGAACATTATCCTTTAATTAAAACAGCGAATCGAATACTAGACATGATAACTTTAGATGGAATTGTTGTTCCATATGCGGATATTTTCGAAGGGCGAGATATTAGAATGACATTTCATTGTACATGGGATATGGAAAATGGATTAGGCATTCGTCTATTAAATGAAAAAGTGGTGGAAGTAGGCTACCAAGATGTTGCAATATAAGTAGAACCACTCGCTAGGAGGTAATAAGGAATGAATAGTAACTCAGTTGCAAAAAAAATTCGTATTGCCATAAAAAAAGGCGATATTGAAAAGGTAGTTGAATTAATCGAATCTAATTCTGAACGATTAAATATGATGACTCCTTTTGGAACGTGGCTTCATGTTGCAGCTTCTAGAGGAGAGTTAGATATTGTTAAGAAACTAATCGAACTCGGTGCAAATGTTAATGTACTTGGAGGAGTGTATGGTGGCGGAGCATTGAACGAAGCAGCTTCTGCAGGTCATATTGATATAGTCAGGTATCTATTATCTTGTGGAGCAGATATGGATGTAAGCGATCCAGAAAGAAATCCATTATTTGGTGCAATTAGTAATGGCCATGCTACTATTGCAGAACTATTAATTGAAAGTGGTATAGATACGAATGTTACATATAGTGGTGAATCTATGAGAGAGGTAGACGCATTGACTTTTGCAAAGGAACAAGGACAAAAAGCAATTGTTAAGTTGTTAGAAAGTCAGAGAGGGCTCTCTACTGCTGGAACTACAACAAATCATAATGATCAGGACCATCATGTTGAGATTTTAGATCATATTACTAAGTACTTTGGCTCTGTTGAAAATACTATAAGT
This sequence comes from Priestia sp. 3CA3, assembly GCF_056836725.1. Classification (NCBI taxonomy): domain Bacteria; kingdom Bacillati; phylum Bacillota; class Bacilli; order Caryophanales; family Bacillaceae; genus Priestia; species Priestia sp. 3CA3. The sequence continues at coordinate 285,214 of NZ_JBXENJ010000006.1, read as the reverse complement.
GAAACTGTTCCAGGTAGTAGAGTAGCAGTTGATATTCACATAATCCCTCCGTCAATGAATAAAGATTTCGTAACTCTTGTAACTACCGGTATGAGTGATGAGCCTATGGATTATTCAGATGAAGAAAGAACGTTTAAGTATGCAGAGTTGTTACTAAAATTACCTTCAAGTTGGATAATCGAAAAGGACAATATGAAAGACCAAAATCATTATTGGCCCCTTGGGTGGTTAAGGAAAGTGGCTCATATTCCACACCTTTATGATGGGTGGCTTGAGGAAGGGGTTATTCTTCCAAATGGAGAACCTCCTCAGCCATTTGCATCGAATACAAAGTTATCATGCATAATGGTGTGTCGTCCCCAAGAATCCGGACTGGCTAGCGTTCATACTAGAGATAAAAACATAAATATTTATACACTTGTTCCTATCTATGAAGAAGAAAGAAATCTTGCACTGAAAAAAGGGTATGAGTATCTGTTAGAAAGAATGAATGAGAAAGGAATCACCGATGTTTTGGACATACATCGGATAAATGTTGGTGATTAACAGTGTGAAGTGGCTTTTTCTGATGAGCCAGTCAACCAGAAGATGTTTTGGGTATTAAAGAAGAATAAAGCTAAGTTACTTATAATATGAGGTGAGTTTAATTGGAAATTAAATTTGAGTATTCTTACAGAGATATTACTGGACAGGATATTAAAAATTTTGAATTCAAATATAACGTTCAGTTGCCTGAAAGTTATAAAAATTTTTTATTATCACATAATGGAGGCAAGACTGATAGAAGAAGATTTACGACTTCTGATGAAAATAAAGAGGGAACTGTTACATCTTCGATTATGCTATTTTTCCCTTTATCTTCAGAAATAGAAAACAACCTTGAAAGCATGTATTCTTTTTATAATACAGGAAGTATAGTGCCGAGCAACTTCCTTCCTATAGGTATAGACCCGGGAGACAGTTTAATCTGTTTGGCAATAAAAGGGGATGATTTCGGGTATGTCTATTATTGTGATTTAGACTATTTTGAAGAGGATAATGAATTAAAAGAAGAGTTTATTAGAGTCATCTCAAAGGATTTTCAAGACTTTGTCAACGAATTATCTTTTCCTAAAATATGAATTAAACTAACCCAAATAGCTTTTTACAATCACCCGTATGGAAAGAAAACAAAGTGCAGTTTTTATTTGAAAAGTAGAGGGATAAAAAGCGCTTGCTAAAGATAAAGAGCAGGCGCTTTTTGTATGTAAAAACAGGAGTTTTCCAGCCTTTCTAGAATTTCCTACATAGCTTATTTATGTAAAGGATGAGATTAATGAAACGAACGAGTAAAGGGATGATTCCGTTTTGGGATTATATTGGCATTGAAGAAACGCTGCTTGAAAAAGGATATGCAGAGTTGAAAATTACGATTCAACCGCAGCTTCTGCAAGGAAGAGGAACGGTTCATGGAGGCGTTATTGCCACGCTTATCGACGCGGCTGTTGGTTCGGCTGTGCGTTCTTCTCTTTCTGAGGAGGAAAGTGCCAGTACAGTTGAGTTAAAAGTAAATTACACAAGGCCGGGTATAGGCGAATATTTAGTTGCAAAGTCTACATTGTCTCACCGCGGCAAAACGCTTGCTGTTGGAGAAGTGAAAATTGAAGACAGCAGCGGCAAGCTTGTTGCGCTTGGCAGTGCAACATATATGATTTTTTCAGCAAAAAAAGCTTAGGATTCTAAGCTTTTTCTGCTGAATTCAGCTGCTGACTAATACATGCAATAATTGTTTTATAGTAAGCTTTGGGATGGGGAGCAAATTCACTTTTATGTGCTGTACGGTGAATTGGCTCTTTTTCATTTGTTATCCCTTCAATGATCAGTTCTGTTTGATTTCCAAGCCACAGTTCGCAAAAGTTAGAAAAAGGCGCTTTTACAAGTCCTGATACTTCTTCTTGCTGCAACGTAAACGCACTAAGAGGGTGAGAGCTGTAGTATAAAAATACATGTGGAAATTCTTTATCAACATAGTGCGGCTGAGATACTTCGTATTTAAAGACATCTAAAGGAAGCAATTCATCAAATGAAATGTTGACGCCGAGCTCTTCGTGAATTTCTCTTACACCGTCCTCAGCGGTTTCTGTATGAAGCAAATGTCCGGCAGCTGTGATATCGAGTGCACCGGGGTAATCTTGCTTTTGCTCGCTGCGAATTTGGAAATAAATATAGTCTATATCATTTTCGCGGCTGACAAACCAGCAGTGAAACGCTTCGTGCCAATAGCCTTTTTCGTGAACTTCTTTGCGAGACGCGGTTCCTATGCGCTCCTGTTGGTTGTTAAATATGGTTAACACTTCATCGTTCATCGTAAGTCCCCCAATTTTTTTCCTACTTCTTTCTACTCTAACCTGCCGTGAAAGGTATGTAAATAATGGAAGATGAAAATCTGCTTTGATACATACAAATATGCACAAAATAAAAGATACATCAATTTTAGTAAAGAAGGTGCATGCGTTGAATCATTGGATGGAAGTAGTACTTCGTTCAGTGCTGATTTTACTTGGCTTGTTTTTTATTACAAAGCTGTTAGGAAAAAAACAGTTATCCAAACTTTCTTTTTTTGAATATATCGTTGGCATTACGATTGGTGATATTGCGGGAACCATTTCAATGGACGTAGATTTACAGGCAAGTCATGGGGTAGTCGCGATTTTAGTGTGGGCATCGTTTCTTATTTTTGTCTCAAACGTATCGTTAAAAAGTATTAGCTTTCGAAAAGCGGTGGAAGGGACGACGACAATCCTCATTAAAGAAGGAAAAATTCTTGAGGAAAATGTAAAAAAAGAAAAATATACCGTAGATGAGCTCGTGGAACAGCTTCGCAAAAAAGACATCTTTTATGTGGAAGACGTCGCTTTTGCCATGCTCGAAACAAACGGCGAATTAAGCGTGCTGTTAAAAAAAGAAAAGCAGAACGTTACAAGAGAAGATTTATTAATAAAAGGAGAGGCGACGAGATTACCTCAAACGATTATCATGGACGGAAATATAATGAAAGAAGCGGTTCATGAGCTAGGGTATAGCGTAGCGTGGGTTAAAGAACAGCTCAAAGAGAAAGGTGCTGCAGTCGACAAAGTATTTTTAGGGCAAGCAGACTCAGCGGGTCATCTCTATCTTGATTATTATGAAGACTGAGGCTAGGACAAACGTATTTTAGCCCGAGTGAAAAACGAACCACTAATCAACATGTTGATTAGTGGTTCGTTTTTTTTGTGATGGTACATATCGTTTTATCTGTTTCGTTCCCTCTAGCAGTTGATTGGAAGGCAAGGTGAAGAATCCTGCGGAAAAAGCGGATCAGGTGAGACCCCGCAGGAGCGCAAGCGACGAGGAGGCTCAGCGGCCGCCCGCGGAAAGCGAAGCCTTACACGGAAATCAACTTCGGTGTCACAAGCAGTCCAGCTCATGTATCTCATTTGTTCGCCTTTAGGCTGAATTCATTTCGTTATGTCTCAGCCTCAGCGGGGATCTACTTCTCGTCCAGATTTTATGTCGATGACTTTAAGGCTGTCTTTTGGTGCTTTAATATCTTTACTTGCAGGCGCTGCTTTTTTATTTTCTACCCAGTCTACTAACAAATCAAAAGATTGATGAGCATATGGGAGCAGGGGCTGAAGCTCTTGATTTGGATCCGTTTGTTTATTCCACACTAAGCTATCAACGTGATTTCCGTTTTTCACAGTATAAAGGCGATGAAGATTTGCCTTGCCAGCTTTTTTAACGAGTTTTTCATAGCCTTCGGCGTGAATAGACGGGAAGATAAGTGAATCGAGAGAGCCAGTCATACTGATAAGAGGCACATCGATATCGCCCGTATTTTCTACTTTTGCTACATTTTCTTTTACGCTTTTTGGACGGGTTTGATAGCGATAATTTTCAAAGATATAGTCCCATGAACGGTCGCGCAGGCCTGATGAAGTAAAGTTTAAATAGTTGTGCCAGTTTGTTCTTCCTGGAGCTGTCGGATCAAAATGGTCACGGTAAATGTTTAAAGTAACCGCCCAGTACACTTGATCATGGTAATTCCACAGTTTTTCTGATCCTTTCGGAAGGCCGGCTTTATACATTTGTTTAATAGCTTTTTTCTGCTCTTTTCCCGTTCCGTACAGCGCTTCTTCCGCGTTGTTTACAACCGGTGTTAGTGAGCTGATTAAATTTGGCGCTTTTGCACTCCACAATACGCCTTCCCAATCGACGCCTCCATCAAATAAACGAGGCTCTTTGGTTTGTTTTGGATCGTCGTGTTCAAGTGCGTATCTGACAACGTATCCGCCGTTTGAAATGCCAATTGCATACGTGGGTACTTTATGATCGTTTCGAATCAAATCGCTTGCAGGGTTTTTTCGATTAGCCGGATTGATTAGTTTGTCTGAGTAATGAGTAGTCAAGTATTGCTGAGCTGCTTTTGTCATTTGACGATAGCGCATATTCCATTCTGCTACGCTGTCGTCATCGTTAGCAAGCGCATTTTTTACTTTAGCAAAAGGATCGGTAGGGTCACTTTCTCCTTGTGTTCCTTTATCAATCGCGGCAAACGCATAGCCTTTTTTAAGAACGTAATCGCTGAATAATAAATCGGTGGACGTTTCGTTGCGCGTAGCAGGAATGCCGGCTACCACAAGTTTTCCATTCCAGTTATCAGGAACCCGGATGACGAACTGAGCGTCTTCAAAAATTCCATTTACTTGCGTTCCTTTAACCGCAGCGGGCTGATTGATTCGATACCAGCCTGATTCATCTTCAGCTTTTCCCCAGTTATAAGGAGTAAGCCCGATGTTTCCATAGAGCGTAGCCAGCTGATATTGAGCGGGGTTTTTAGTCGTCAGCCAATTCCCGTTCGCTCCGTCAAAATAGGTTTCTGCTGATTGATCAGCATTTGGAATGACATCTGTTTTGTTAGCAGCTTCAGCAAGAGATCCTGAAGCGGAAAAACAAAGAGCAGCAGAAAAAGTAAGCGCTATCATTTTTCGTTTCACGTTTCTTCCTCCTCATGAAAATACTCATACCTTTTAAGTAAATTCCATAAAAAAGAAAAATGTCCTGTTTTAAAATCAATTTAGAAAAAAGTTTTTGCGTTTGTTTCTAAGCTGTTTTTGTCTGACAAATAGGTAAACTGCATCCAATTCTCTAGTTTCTTTTTAGGCTGCTTATATTATAATGAAACAAGGATTAAAAAAGACAGGGTAAAACAATCGATTAAATAAGTATAAAAGAAGGTAAGGGAGTAGGTCTATGAGTAGCTTTAACAGTCAGTTTTTGTATTCCATTACAATTATTCTATTAGGGTACATACTAAAACGAACAAACCTCCTTCAGCAAAAAGACGGGGAAGCTTTAGCAAGAATTATTTTTAATATTACAATGCCTTGCTTGATTATTGTTACATTCAGCAGTATTAAAATTGATGGATCGCTTATTTTACTATTAGTTATTGGGATTGTCTATGGCTTGCTGTTAGCTGCAGTCGGAATTTTTGTTTTTCGAAAAGATGAGCGAAAGGTGAAAGGCATGCTGACGATGATGATTCCAGGGTTTAATATTGGAATGTTTGCCTATCCGTTAGTGGAAGGCATTTGGGGAAAAGAAGGGCTTAAATACTTTGGTATGTTTGATGTCGGAAATGCTTTTGTTATTTTTGTTTTATGCTATGTAATTGGCAGCTACTATTCAGGGGACGATATTGATATTGAATTTAAAAAGATTTTATACAAAGTATTAAAATCGATGCCGCTTCTGACCTATGTAATCATTTGTCTTCTTGCGATTATAGGCCTTCATTTACCATCATATGTATTAGACGTCTCAGGTATTATCTCTAAAGCGAATATGCCGCTTTCTCTTTTGCTTTTAGGCGTATATTTAAATTTTTCGTTCCAAAAAAGCTACTTAAAAAAAATCATCATGTTTTTAAGCATTCGCTATGTGATCGGACTTGGCGTAGGAATTGCGCTGTTTTTCTTGCTTCCATTTGAAGATATGTTCCGGTATACAATTTTAGTTTGTTTCATTCTACCCGTAGCGGGATCCGTTTTACCTTACGCAGTAGAATTCAAATACGATCAGAAATTTGTCGGGACCGTTTCAAATATGACGATTTTGCTGAGCTTTTTGCTGCTGTGGGGAATGACAAATATTTTAATGTGAATAACAAAGGACGCTCGCACTTGTGAGCGTCCTTTTTGATGAAAAAAGGATATTCCCAAATAAACAGAGGTAAGCTAGGAGAAGAGAAAATCCATCATACATACAACCTGACGGGAGGAAAAAACGTGGAGTCCTTAACTTTTGTTTTATTTGGCGCAACGGGTGATTTAGCAAAAAGAAAAATCTTTCCTGCTCTTTATAATTTATTTACAGACAAAAAGCTCCCTGATGCTATTTCTATTATTGGATCAGGGTACGAGCAGCTATCTCATGAGGATTTTAAAGAGCGTGTAAAGCAATCTATAAACGATTTTTCGAGACGGAAAATGGAAAGTAACGAGGAAGATTTTTTGTCGCTGTTTCATTACCAAGCAGTAGACGCAAGCAAAACAGAAGATTACAAACAGCTGCTAAATCTTGTGAATGAGCAAGAAACAACTCATAGAAGTAAAGGAAATCGTTTGTTTTATTTGTCCGTAGCACCAGAATACTTCGATGTAATTGCGCTGCATATAAAAAAAAGCGGCTTGGATCAAACCGGAGGCTGGAAGCGTCTTATGATTGAGAAGCCGTTTGGACATGATCTTGCTTCAGCAAGAAAGCTTAATGAAAAGCTAAGCAGTACGTTTAAAGAAGAAGAAATTTATCGAATTGATCATTATTTAGGTAAACCGATGGTACAAAATTTAGAAGCGCTTGAATTTACGAACCCTGTACTGCAATCATTGTGGAATAACAAACACATTGCGAATGTCCAAATTACAGCAAGTGAAACAGTCGGTGTTGAAAATCGTGCAGGGTATTATGATCATACGGGAGCCATACGCGACATGATTCAAAATCATATGCTGCAGGTTCTCATGATGACAGCCATGCATCTTCCAAAACGAATTTGCTCAGAAAACATTTTAGAAGAAAAGCAAAAAGTAATGGAGTCACTGAGGAAAATTCCAGCACAAGAAGTAGCTCGCGATGTTGTACGAGGACAATACGGAAGCGGAGAAATTGATCACAAATCTGTTAAAGGATACAAAGAAGAGCCCGGCGTAGAAGCAAACTCTAAAAATGACACGTTTGTAGCCGCTCGCTTATGGATTGATAATCCATTTTGGAAAGGTGTTCCTTTTTATATTCGAACGGGTAAACGAATGAAAGAAAAATCAACTCGTATCGTCATTGAATTTAAAGATTCGTTAAAAGGTCTGTATGAAACTCCTTATGATAAAGTAGCGCCAAACTTATTTATTATTGAAATTAGCCCAAGCGAAAACGTCGCTTTGCAGCTTAATAGCAAAAATCCATTAAAAAATGGTGTGATTGAGCCGGTTCGTATTACGTTTTCAAGAGAAGAAGAAAGTGTGCCGGAGGCATATGAACGAATTATTTACGACGCATTAATCGGCGACTCCACATTTTTTGCCCATTGGAAAGAAGTAGAGCTATCTTGGCAGTGGGTACAGCCAGTATTAGATGCATTTGAAGCTGATATGCTGCCGCTTTATGAATATCCATCTGGTTCACAAGGCCCTGAAGAAGCACAAAAATTAGTTGCACAGGAAGGCTTTAAATGGTGGCTCGATGACGATGAACATGGGGAAGCACCTGGAGTGTTTTTGCCGATTTGAAAAAGACATCTCTTTGAGGGATGTCTTTTTCACGGTTTGTATATTCTGAATTTTCTTGAGATGATTATTTTCCCTGCGTATAATCAAAAGAGTATAATGCATGAAGTATTGTGTATAGATCTATATAAAAAGACGCAGGGGGACTTTTGATGAAAACGTTAAAAATAGCGAATATACCAGGAGATGGAGTAGGGAAAGAAGTTGTTCCAGAGGCAGTTAGAGTTCTTCATACGATTGCAGAGCTTCACGGGGGATTAAAATTTGAATTTACAGAATTTCCTTGGAGCTGTGATTATTATTTGAAGTACGGACAAATGATGCCGGAAGATGGGCTACAGCAGCTTCAAGACTTTGACGGAATTTTTTTAGGAGCCGTAGGAAATTTAAATCTTGTGCCAGACCACGTGTCGTTATGGGGTCTGCTTATTAAGATTCGTCGAGAATTTCAGCAGGTAATTAATATTCGTCCGGCCAAGAGGCTAAAAGGCATCGCATCTCCACTAACGAACCCAAAAGACTTTGATTTAATTGTTGTTCGTGAAAATAGTGAAGGGGAATACAGTGAAGTGGGAGGCCGGATATATCAAGGAGAAGATCAAATTTCGATTCAAAATGCGGTTTTTTCTCGAAAAGGAACAGAACGAGCGATGCGCTATGCTTTTGAATTAGCTTCTAAAAGAAAAGGCAAAGTTACAAGCGCCACGAAGTCAAACGGAATTGTTCATTCCATGCCGTTTTGGGACGAAGTGTTTCAAGATGTTGCAAAGAGTTATCCTCATATTGAAACAGATTCCCAGCACATCGATGCGCTGGCGGCTTTCTTCGTAACAAATCCAAGTCGTTTTGATGTCATTGTGGCAAGCAATTTATTTGGAGATATTTTAACAGATATTGGAGCTGCTATTATGGGGAGTATTGGCGTTGCTCCTGCTGCAAATATTAATGTGAACGGAAAATATCCTTCGATGTTTGAACCGGTGCACGGGTCTGCTCCTGATATTGTCGGAAAAGGAATTGCAAATCCAATCGGACAGATTTGGACGGCTAAAATGATGTTGGATCATTTCCGTGAACAAGAATTAGGCAGTCATTTGTTAGAGGTTATTGAGCAAGTGACGGAATCGGGTATCATTACACCAGATGTTGGAGGCAGCGCAACTACTGGTGAAGTAACGGATCAAATTATTTCTCATTTAAAAAAGTGACGCTTCTAAAAGAGGCTGGGATAAAAGTAATGTAGTTGAAGGGAAATCCGAACGATTAATCGTTCGGATTTTTTCATTGTGATGGTGAATGTAGGTTTCATTTATCGATTTGTTTCTATAGAAAAATGAAATCGATAAATACATGTTGACACTTACATATATGAACCCTATAATAGTTTGAGTTGAGATAATTCGTATACATATTATTTATGGACTATGCTTTAGTTTGTTTTAATAAATAGGTACGAATGAAAAGATAAAAGGAGGAAAATCATGCAGAAATCGAAATTATGGACAAAAGATTTTTTAGCGGTCTCACTGACTAGCTTTTTTGTTTTTGTCATTTTTTATATGTTAACTGTCACATTGCCGCTGTTTGCAACGGATGAACTTCATGCAAGTAAGCAAAGCTTAGGGTTAATTGTGACAATTTTTTTAGTCTCCGGCATTGTGTTCAGACCGCTAGCCGGTAAGTGGATGACAACATTAGGACAAAAGAAAGTCCTATTAATAGGTGTCTTCATCTTTTTAATTGGTTCTATTTTATATATGAATATCCACTCATTATCAGCGCTGCTGCTGCTGCGTGTGCTTCATGGTATTGGTTTTGGAATGAGCACAACTGCTACAGGAGCAATTGTTGCAAATGTAATCCCAGAGCGTAGAAAAGGAGAAGGGATGGGATACTATGCGACGTTCATGAATTTAGCGATGGTAGTGGGTCCGTTTGTAGGCTTAACGTTAACAAATACTTTGGGTCATACAGCGGTCTTTACCGTTGCGATTGTATCTTCTGTTTTAGCAGCATTATGCAGTTTAGTACTTCGTGTACCTGAGGTGGAGCCAGCTTCTTCTGCAACAAATAAAATACAGCCAGCTAAAGGTCTTGCGGCGTTTTTTGAATACCGTTCGCTGCCTATTTCTGTTGCTGGCCTTGTGGTAGCTTTTTCATATGCAAGTGTTATTTCGTTTGTGTCTATGTATGCAAAAGAAATGGGCTTTACGCAAGCTTCAAGCTTTTTCTTTGTTGTATACGCGGTGTGCTTATTAGCTTCTAGACCTTTTACTGGAAAATGGTTTGATCAATACGGAGAAAACAGCGTGGTATATCCGTCCATTTTATCTCTAGCTATCGGTATCTTTTTGCTTAGCCAAGCGACAACAAGCTGGGTGTTTTTATTAGCTGGAGCATTGATTGGATTAGGATTTGGAACGATTACATCAAGTTTTCAATCCATTGCTGTAAAAAAAGCTTCTCCTCATCGCCGAGGTGTCGCCACGGCTACGTTTTTTGTGTTTTTTGACTCTGGAATGGGGTTAGGGTCCTTTTTATTAGGTATTTTATCTACAGCAGCCGGATATAAAGGAATGTATGTATTCTGTTCCATTGTTGCTCTTTTAGCTATAGCAGTATACCTTGTATTGCACGGCCGAAAAAGCCAGAAACAGCGTATTATTTCTCAAAATGAATCATTAGGAAAATAACATAAATAAAAAAAGGCGTGCTCAAGGGGAGCATGCCTTTTTTATTTATGGAGCTCTAAAGAAAACGGCTGTGAGCACATCGATATTGAAGCCTTCCTGATTTCTTTAGAGATTTCTTTTATTCCACTTCTTCTTTTGTAATCCACTCACTGGACCATGTCTGAATTTCCTGAATTACCGGCGCCAGTGCTAATCCTTTGTCGGATAGCGAATACTCGATTCGAACAGGAGTTTCCGGAATAACCGTACGAATGACGATTCCTTCATACTCTAATTCTTTTAAGCGCTCGGATAAGAGCCTTCCGCTTACTGGAAGTGCTTCTTGCATTTGAGAAAACCGCTGTGAGCCGGAAAGTAGCTGAAAAATGATCAAACTCGTCCAACGTTTCGTTAGAATAGTAACAGCCTTTTCAAAACGCGGGCAGAGTGCTAAACCGTCCATGTTATTACCTCCATTCTCTTCCTATATTATAAAACAAAGTCAGCATTTTATCTAGTGTTGTGTAATTTAATTACTTAAAGAACATAAATTACTTTACGTTTTTATGTTTTAATTATATAATTTATATAATTAAAGAAGTTAATTACTAAAAGTAACAAAGAGAACATAAAAGCTTTACAAGATAAATGTATCGTCATATAATACTTTAAGCAAGTAAAGTTACTTACTTTTAGTAAGCTAATACATCAATTAAAAAAGATAAATGTAGTGAAGTGCTAGAAAAAATATTTGTTCATGTGAGAGATTGAGCACAATGTGAAAAGAGTAGATAAGTGAAAGACACATAAGAGGAGGAAATGACTGTGATTAACGAAAAAGTTGTTTCAATTTTAAAAGATAAAATTAATGTAGTAAAAAATGATGATCATTTTATTTATATAGTAGGACCTATCACGCTTCCGGTGAATCTAGATGGAGAGACACAAGTATTTAGTTGGTATTCATGGTTGCGTTCTGATAATGTAAAAGAAGGATCTTTAAGTACGGAAGAGCTTATTGAAAAAATGCAAGGAGCTAATTTAGCTGACATGCAGCAATCGAGTGTTCTTGTGTACGGAGATTTTCAAGAATCGCATGAGGCACTCATTCGTATGCACAGTATCTGCCATACGGGAGACATATTCGGAAGCAAACGCTGCGACTGTGGTTTTCAATTAAAACAATCGATGAAAATGATTGTCGAAAATGGAAGCGGAGCGCTATTTTATTTAGCGAATCATGAAGGACGCGGCATTGGCCTATTCAGCAAAGCAATGGCATACGTTCTTCAAGAAAACGGATTTGATACGGTAGAGGCGAATGAAGGGTTAGGATTTGAAGATGATACTCGCAGCTATAGTGAGGCCATCAGTGTGTTAAAAGTGCTGCGTCAAAAACCTGTTACGCTGATTACGAATAATCCGAAAAAGCTAATCGCACTTGAGAAAAACGGTGCACTTTTATCAGGGCGCGTTCCACTTTGGGGAGATGTATCTCAGTTTAATGAAAAGTATCTAGACACCAAAGTTAAACGTTCAGGACACTTAAAAGAGGAGGTTCTTCTTTGATCAATCACGAATTTTATATGAATATAGCTTTACAAAACGCAAAAGCAACAAAAGGACAAACAGATCCAAATCCGCTTGTAGGATCTGTCATTGTAAACGATAATCGAATCGTTGGAATCGGTACGCATTTAAAAGCGGGAGAGCCTCACGCTGAAATTCATGCGCTGCGAATGGCTGGCGAACAAGCACAAGGAGCGACTGCTTATGTAACGCTAGAGCCTTGTTCACACCATGGACGTACAGGTCCTTGTGCTGAAGCGCTGGTTGAAGCCGGTGTAAAAAAAGTGGTCATAGCAACTTTAGACCCCAACCCTTTAGTAGCAGGTAATGGAGTTGAAATTTTAGAAAAAGCAGGCATTGAGGTCATAACAGGTGTATGTGAAGAAGAGTCACGTCAAATGAACGAAGTCTTCAATAAGTATATTGTAACGAAGAAGCCGTTTGTTTCGTTAAAGTCAGCGATTACGTTAGACGGTAAAATAGCTACTGCTTTTTCTCACAGCAAGTGGATTACGTCTGAGGCAGCTCGTTTGGATGTACATCAGCTTCGTCATGAAACGGCGGGTATCTTAGTAGGGGTGAACACGGTCATTAAGGACAACCCCGAGCTGACAACTCGCATCGAAGGCGGCCGAAGCCCGATTCGTATTGTGATGGATTCGAAGTTGCGTATGCCCCTTGATTCCAAGCTAGCAACGGATTCTTTAGCCCCAACATGGGTATTTACAAGTCAGGGCTATTCAAAAGAAAAAAAAGAACAGCTTGAGAAACAAGGCGTCGAAGTATTTGTCACAAGCGGTGAGCACAAAGTAAATCTTGAAGATATGCTTTCTATACTAGGTGAGAAATTTGTGTCGTCTCTTTTAATTGAAGGAGGCGGCGAAGTGAATGCCGCATTTCTAGAAAATCGTTTAATTGATAAATTGGTGCTGTATATGGCTCCAAAGCTTTCAGGAGGAAAAGAAGCTCCTACTTTTCTAGAAGGAAAAGGCGTAGAAAAGATGTGGGATGCAGTGGACGTGGAGCGTCTTTCTGTTACTTCAATTGGTAAAGACTTTAAATTTGTTGGATATCCTGTTTATAAATGAAAATGTAAATGAGGCTGGAACAAAAATATGTTAGTTGAAGGAAAATCCGAACGATTTATCGTTCGGATTTTTTAGAGAAGAAAAATAATACACTATTTTACTATTATAGATTAATTTGCTATTATAGGGAATGGTCAATTTCGAAACATTGCATAAATTTTTAACGTGTTTACAGTTGACTATCTAAATAAAAGCACTATATGTTTATAGAGAGAATATATTATGTGAAAGTAAGGGTGAGAAAAGAGATGAGAGAGTATAGAATTGGGAGTGTTATGAGAGACCTTCGCAAAATGGCAGGGTTGACACAACAAGAATTATCAAGAGACGTTTGTACACAAGCGCAAATCAGCAAAATTGAAAATGGTGAAGAATATCCATCAAGCATTACCCTCTATAAAATTTCTAAGCGCCTTGGCGTAGATGTTAACTACTTTTTTGATAGTGTAGAATCACCTCGACTTGATTACGTAGATGCGGTTCAATCGTTAATTCGTCAATATATTCGTCAGAGAGATTATGATGCTATTCATAATATCATTGTAAAAGAAAAAGAAAGTCCCCTGTTTCAAAATCCGCTGAACAAGCAGTTTTTAATGTGGCACGAAGGTATTTGCGTGTATTACATTCATCATAATAAAGAAGATGCGCTGTCTAAAATGTACCAAGCGATCGAGCTTACTAAGCAATCGGCAACGTTTTATAAAGAAAGAGAAATTGAAATTTTAAATAGCATTGGGATTATTCTTTATGAAGAGAAAGAGTATGAACAGGCTCTAGATACATATCAAACAGCACTCAAAAGCTTAAATGAGCTGCCCCAAACAAAAGACGAAAATATAAAAATTAGAATTTTAAATGCACTTGCCAAAACGCTTGGAGATATGAGTAACTATGATGAATCATTGATATATAGCAACCGAGGAATCGATTTGTGCATTAGTAATGAATCAATGTATTTATTTGGAGAACTTCATTACCAAGCAGGAGAGAGCTTAATCAAATTAGGTAAAATTGAACAAGGTAAAGAATATATGGAAAAGTCTATGACCATTTTCACCTTGCAGCGAAACGAGCGATTCGTCAAGCTAGTAGAAAAAGAACTTGAAGCTCTATTTGTTTAAAATATTCCTATCATTATAATTTTTGAGAAATTTCTATCAAAATGGAGGAAATCCATGGTTTTAAGGTGATAAATGCTGATAGAAAGGAATTCATCTACTTTTATCCTGTGATACACTAGAGTCAAATCAAAGAAAGAGGAGGAAATAATTATGAAAAAAGTATTAGTCGGTATGGCATTAGCATTTACATTAGTAGCAGGTGTTGCTTCAGTTGGAACAAGCGTAGCAACAGGAGATTTTTCAACATTAGGTCTTCCAAGCCAACATTAATAAAAAAAGCCGTGCTAAAAAGCACGGCTTTTTTTATTGTGTTTTACTAGACTGATCTTTGTTGCGTTTGTTTCCCTTTGAATTATCCCCGCTTGAAATTTCTTCACCCATTTCAACAAGGTGGTGCTGCGTTTTTGGATTACTTTGATTAGCGCTTCCTTTGTTATTCTTTTTTGTCATATCCATTCTCCTTTAAAACGATGGCAATGCATCGAGATTATTTGTTTTGTCATGGTCAGGAATGCTGCGAATATACGTACCGCCGTCTTTCCCTACAAAGGTACTCACATGCTCAACGTCCCCAGCTTCTACTTTCTTTAACGCTTCTTCATAGGTTAAAACGTCTCCTGAAGCCGTTTGGAATTCTAAGAGGTCACCGTCTGCATTTTTACGTACTGCAACGAAACGTTCTTTCATACAAATAAACACCTTCCTTTACATCTATATGGTTGCTGAAATAGTCGTTTTTATTCATTATAAAAAGTGATAAGGTAAAGAAAAGAGTGCAAAGGGGATAAAAAATGACAACATTTAATTGGCATGATCAAGCTCAAGACGAGTGGAACCAAAAAGTATCATTTTGGAATAGCCGAAGTGAAGAAATGTGGAAAAACGGAAGTCGGAAAACAGTGATTCCATTTGTTCAAAAACATCTTAAATCAGGTGGTATAGTGGCAGACGTGGGCTGCGGTGATGGGTTTGGGACATCTCTTCTAGCTGCTTCTGGATACAAAACAATCGGTCTTGATTTATCGGAAGAAATGATTCAAAAAGCATCGCAGCTGCATAAAAGTGAAAATTTGTCGTTCGCTCAAGCTGATATTATGAAGCTCCCGCTGTCTTCTGAATCAGTAGAAGGGGTTATGGTAATCAATGCGTTAGAATGGACTGAGCATCCTCGATTAGCTTTGAAGGAATTGTACCGAGTTGTAAAACCAGGAGGATATGCATGCGTAGGTATTCTTGGGCCAACTGCTCAGCCTCGTACCAACAGTTATCAAAGACTATATGGGGAAGACGTTATTTGCAATACGATGATGCCGTGGGAGTTTGAACAGGTTGCAAAAGAAAATGGATGGGAAGTAATCGATGGCGAAGGTGTATATAAGCGAAATGTTACTGATAAGCTGATTGGACAGCTCCCAAATGAATTAAAGCAAGCCTTAACGTTTCTATGGCTATTTATGCTCAAGAAACAATAAAAACAGCACGCGTCTCCTTATATGTAGCTGTACAAAGGGTACACTACAAACTGGAGGTGAGTGACATGAGTAAAATTAAAAAAGACCGCTCAAAATCAGAGCTAGGTTCACCAAATGTAGAAGGACAAGGGACGACCACTTCTGAACAAGGTGTTCAAAGCAGTTCAGCTAACAAAAAGCAGAAGCGTTCATAACAAAAATAAAACGAACTTGCAGGGAGAACAACGAGCTCACTGCAAGTTCGTTTTATTTACGGTGTCATCTTTATAAGTAAGAAGGTATTGTCTGCAAGATTGCAGATAGCTTATAATAAAATCTGAGCCAATAATTGTAATTTTCTACAAGCTTGGTTTACATTCGATGTAAAGCGGAGGTGTAATAAATGGTGAATAAAAGATATTTACCGGATACTGCAGCGTCTCATGCAAAGCCTGATATTAGAGAGGCGATACTTTGCATGGGGTGGACGGTTTAGTAATAGACATCGCCTAACCGAGCATATCTCATTTCTAATATATACGGCTTTGCCCCTTATTGTATAAGCAAAATCACATAAGGAGCTGGCAGAAATGACGTATGTAAAAGCAACAAATATTTTACCTGAAGAGCTGATTAGTGAAATTCAAAAATATATTCAAGGAGAAACCATTTATATTCCGAAGCCGCAGAAGGCAAGGAAGAAATGGGGCACTTGCTCTGGTGGAAGAAAGTTGATTGACGAGCGAAACGAACAGATTAAGACGTTGTTCAAAAAAGGAGCTTCAATCGAGGAGCTAGCCCGTGAATACTTCTTATCAACCGAAACCATCAAAAAAATTGTATATAAAAAGCAACGGTAAAAATCAAGCGCGGGCGACTGAATGCCCGCGCTTTTTTAGGTATAGTTTATTTCTGATTTATTTTTTACATTTCGTAAAAGGAATCCATACGGTAAAGTAAAAAGTAGCTGATTACCTGAAGAAGGAGTGAAGAACGTGGAAGCGTTTATAAGAAATGATCAATATAACTTTATCAAAAGCCAAACGCAAATTCTTATCAATGGGTATGGAACAGTGAATAATTCCGATGTGCTGCAGGCTTTAAAAGCTCTTGCAAAAGAAAAAGTATTAAACGCGTTTGAAGTTCTTACTGAGGAACAGGAAGAGTTATTGCTACCGGTTGCTGAAGTTAAAAATAAAGAACAAGCAGAGGTGTTTTTAGAAACGATAAAGCCTTACGTGATTTCATTTAAATCGTTTACAGAAGCTGGCGTGAAAAAATTGTTTCCGAAAGTGAAAAAGTTAAAGATTCCTTCAGTTGATACCATTGATCTAGGGAGCATTTCATATGTTAGCTGGGTCGATAAAGGCTCAAACAAAAAGTTTATCGTAGCGCAGGATCTCTATACTCAGAAGCTAAAAGGTATTCAAGGAACATTTAAGCCTATCAACCAGAAGGGAATATGCACACTTTGCCACAGCTACGAGGAAGTCGGTATGTTCACTGCTGAAATCAAAGGAACTGTTCAAGGAACATTTACCCAACGAGGAAATTATATTTGTCAAGATAGCGAAGCGTGTAATCAAAACTTGCTTACCTTAGATCGGCTTCATGATTTTATGTTGAGGCTCAGTAAATAGCATGCGGCTAATAAGAAAAATACAAAAAAAGAAGGTTCAGTCTCTATACTTTTGGTGAGACTGAGCCTTCTTTATCTATCTGTTTTTCTCGATTGGATTGTCACGATAGCTAATCCAATCGCTCCAGCTGCCGGTATATAATTTTACATTTGGAAAACCGGCTGATTTTAAAGCCAAAACGTTAGGGCAAGCAGATACACCCGATCCACAGTATACAATGATTTCAGTATGAGAATCAATAGCAGAAAAGATCTCTTTCCACTCTTTATCTGTTTTCCATAAACCTTCTGAAGTTAACACATCTTGCCAAAAAGAATGAATGGCGCCTGGAATATGTCCTGCTACAAAATCAATGGGTTCTTCTAAGCCGAGATATCTCTTTTTTTCACGAGAGTCGACAAGAACAACATTAGGATTATGAAGATTCTCTTTTACGTATTCAACTCCTGCAAGTCCCCAGTCTTGTTGAACGAAAGGTACAAAAGTTTGAGGAGAAGCAGCTGGAACGCTCTTAGTTGTTTCATATCCCGATTTTTTCCAGTTAGTAAAACCTCCATTTAAAATTTGTACGTATTCAATTCCTATATATCGCAGTAGCCACCATGCTCTTGAAGCCATCATTCCGTTTTGTTCATCATAAACGACGACTCTGGAATCAGCATTAATTCCTAAGCTGCCGAGCTTCTGAGCGAGCTTTTGAACATCGGGCAGCGGGTGTCTGCCTCCGTGAGAAGTAGCCACAGAGGACAAATCTTTTTCTAAATCCAAATAATGAGCATCCGGTAGGTGCTCATTTTGATAAGCATCTGCTCCTGCCTCAGGCTTTCCAAGGGTAAATCGGCAGTCAAGCAACACGATGGAGTGTTGGGGTTGCTGTAATGCAGTATGTAAGTCAGCCGGTGAAATAATAGTGTTCATAACATTCACATCCTTTTACCAAAATTCTAGTTGAAATAAATAAAAATGAAAAGCTTTAAATATAAATTACGGCAAAGGTATGCTGCTTTCCTTCAATTATTCCCCATAGAATAATTGACCATTTTAGCGCTTATCTGATGCAGAGTGAAATGTTCCTGTGCTACAGTTATAGTAAGAGTTACATAGTATAAGTTAAATACTCAGCGCAATGTCATACTTACTATTGATGAGAAGGAGAGAGAAAGATGCAAACAAATGAAAAGAAAGAATTTAAACTGATTGCACTAGATATGGATGGAACCCTGCTGAACAATCAGCAAGAAGTTTCTGAAGAAAATCGTGCGGCCATTGCTAAAGCTCAAGAACAAGGTGTTCATGTGGTATTAAGCACGGGGCGATCTCTTTTAACATGCCGTGAATACGCGCAGTCTCTTCAGCTGTCTTCTTACCTTATTACAGTAAACGGAAGTGAAATTTGGGATGAATCTGGACAGCTTGTAGAACGAAAGTTAATTGATGCTTCACACATTGAGAAAATGTGGAATTTAACGCAAGAGCATAAGCTTAACTTCTGGGCTGTGACGACGGATAAAGTATGGAGAGATGAATTTCCAGAAGATATTGCTTCACAGGAATGGCTGAAGTTTGGCTACGATATTCCAGATGATGCTTTACGAGAAGAAGTGCTGAAACAAATAGCAGGCATTTCAGATTTTGAAATCAGCAATTCTAGTTTAACGAATCTAGAAATTAATGCACTTGGTATTAACAAAGCAAAAGGGATCATGACTGTATGTGAACGTTTGGGCATTTCAATGGATGAAGTCATTGCAATGGGAGACAGCTTAAATGATATGGCTATGATTGAAGCGGCAGGTTGTGGAATCGCCATGGGAAATGCTCAGGAAGCTGTAAAAGAAGCAGCGGACTGGGTGACAGATACAAATGTCAATAACGGAGTAGCGAAGGCTATCAGCCACTGGGTACTGAAATAACAGCAGCTCTACACAGCAGGCGTCACTGTTGCACCACTTAACTACTTTCCGCATAAACTGATACTGGATGCCTCCCTTAGAGTTCGTCTTATACGTATATATAAGGAGAAGCCATCTAGTTAAGGAGTGGGGAGTATGAGCGATTTATCATTAGACAAGCTGTTAAAAAAAGCAGAAAATAAGCTGCAGAATGTACATGAAATAGTGCAAGAAAAAGCGTACGAACTCATTAGGCAAGCATATAAAGAAAGTATATTTATTGTGATCACTGAAGGATTTAGATCGATAGAGCAGCAGCGCAAACTATATTCACAAGGCCGAACAACACCAGGAAGTATCGTGACTAATGCCAAAGGCGGCTATTCTTATCATAATTATGGACTAGCTATTGATATTGCGCTGCTTGATAACAACGGAGAAGTTGACTGGACCATTGATCGAAGATGGAACAAAGCGGGAGAGGTAGGAAAAAGGATCGGGTTGGAATGGGGAGGAGATTGGAAAAGCTTAAAAGATTATCCTCATTTTCAATATACATTCGGTTTATCTTTGTCGGAGCTTCGAAGTGGAAAAAAACCTGAGAAACAGACGGAAAAGGTTTCAAGAGTGCTAATTGAATACGGAGATCGAGGAAATCAAGTACAGTTAATTCAACGTATGCTTATTCACTTAGGCTATTCTCTTTTTGGAGGAGCAGACGGTATATTCGGGTCTTCCACTCTCAAAGCGGTAAAAGCTTTTCAACAAGCACTTTATTTGCAGGTAGATGGAATAGTTGGACCGAAGACACTCGAAAAACTCTATGGAAATTTTAATAAAACTATGTTCTAAATAACCATAAAAATATGAGAACGAGAAAAGGAAGAAAAGAGATGGATGGAAATCGTCTCCTTTCTTCCTTTTCTGTAGTTATGGTAGAAAAACTGAAATTTATAAAGAAATAAAAAGGATTTTCTAAGCGTAAGAAACGTTCACGTGATCTAACTGGATAACATTGCTCAACAACACGATATCTTTATATATTTCACTTTTTACAGAGGCGTTTGAACAGTTTTGATAGTCTTTCAACAAGCGGCCAAGTTCTTTAATAAATAACAACGTCTCTTGTTCATTAATCATAGTCAAAACTCCTTGTTTAGAAATGAATCCAGGTCATTATATAGGAATTCTATCATATCTATACGCACCTGTTGACAAAAAAAGTTCGTCAATTTTTTTGTGAGAAGAAGAAATTTAGGGATATGTGGAATGCGTTCGACTCTCTCATTTTATACATATGCAGCTTGTCTAAAAATATGAGAGTAGTTATAGTAATATTTACTCCTAATTATGCAACTTAAAACCTATTTTAGAGGTTATCCGTAAATTCCCTCTATTGTAGAGTGATGGAACAAAAAAAGAATGCCTCCTTTTGTATCTTTAGTATGATAACGTTTTGAAGGAATAAGGCATATTTTTGAGTTTTAAGATGGATTTGTATTAGATCTTTTGACACGCTCTTTTTGTAGGGGGAGGCATATTTACTTTCTATTAAAGAAAATTGTAAAGCTCCAACGAGTTTCTAAATCAGAAACTCGTTGGAGCTTAATTTTTTGGATAAGGGATGTGCAAAAGTTCTGGGACGGTCACAAAATGATATCCTTCTTGTTTAAGTCTAGGAATGATGGTGTCCAGCGACTTTGGGGTGTTGGAAAGATCCATGGTCCAATGGCCGCCGTCGTGCATCAAAACAATTGTTCCAGCGTGCATGTTCTTAAATACATTCTTGGTGATTTCCGCTTCTGGGATTTGCTTCCAGTCTAATGAATCAGAAGACCAGTTAATCGCATAGACATTTTCATTTGGCAGCTCGCTGATCATTTCTTGCGTTAAATTTCCATAGGGAGGACGAAACAGCTGTGTTTCAAACCCGGTAATGTTTTTAATAATAGCCTGAGTTTTGGCAATTTCCCAGTGAAACTTTTCAGTCGATTCTTTTAGTAAGTTGGGGTGCCAATAGGTATGAATCCCAACAGCATGACCTTCAGCTACCATTCTCTTCACCAGCTCAGGATGTTCGTGAGCTTTTGCCCCAATAAGAAAAAAGGTTGCTTTAATACCATGCTTTTTCAATTGATCCAATACATGTGGAGTAAAGCGCGGATCCGGTCCATCATCAAATGTTAGGGCGGTTTGCTTTAGGTGGTTATTACCTTGATAAAGCAAACGGTCACGCACAGCTATATTTTTTACTTGTTCCGCTTTACATAGTGCAGGAAGGGCTCCATTAAATAAGAAGCACAGTGTGAGAAGCAGTATACTAATTCTTCGTATCATGTACATGCACGCTCCTTTCTAGGACAAAGTATAACGTTATGATACCCGATTAAAAAATTTGTATGAAGCTGAATTGCCCTTTTGTTCCAAAACGTATGATATGCATGAAACAGCGCACTATAATAAACAGTTACTATTAGGTCAAGAAAGGAAAAAACAGATGAAAAAAATACTGATCGCTGTAGCATTAATCTTTTCGCTAAGTTTATCTCCCTTAGCTGAATATATTTCCTATCACGATGACTATAACGCAAGTGCAAGGTCGTATCGTTCGGGAAAGCGTTCGTTTAATAGACAGCCAAGCGTTAGACAAAATGAGCCGAGATCTAATTTTTCAAATCGCAGAAATGGAACTGTAAATCGAGGCGTTACCCGTTCAAAACGAGGAGGATTCGCTCGTGGACTGCTTTATGGGGGTCTGGCAGGGATGTTATTTGGCGGTTTGCTTGGTCATATGGGTGCACTGGGCGGGATTTTTGGGTTATTAATTAACATTTTGGCTATTGTGCTTGTCATTAATTTAATTCTGCGCTTTTTTCGCTCTTCTCGCCGCGACAACAATTGGAGATAGGCGGTAATTGCTGTCATAAACTGATAAGAAAGCTCCATATAAATAAGAAAACGCTTTCTATAGTTAATCGAAAGGATGAAACGTATGTCAGCAAACAGACAGCGCAGCAAGTACTTGGCGTTTTGCACAGAATGCGGTCTCCCAAACAGGTTAACATTGTTTCTTTTAAGACAGTACGTTGCGACAGACGAATATAGCGGATTTTATTGTGGGAATTGCGGAATTCGAAACGAATTTCCAGATTCGGTCATTGAATATATTAAAGAACTTTAAAGAGGCTGAGACAAACGTATATTAGTTGAAGAAGAATCCGAGCGGTGAATCGTTCGGATTTTTTCATGGATAGGCTGAACGTAGACCTTATGTATGCAGCTGATTCTAGCGGTTGGTTGAAGGACAAGGTGTAGAAAAGCTAAATAGATAAGAACTCGCCGAAGGAGCGCAAACGGCGAGGAAGCTCATCATCATCCCATAAAAAGTGAGGTATTACACGGAAATCAACAGCTGTATCATAGGCGATTCATACTCAATTATTTATCCCATTCGTTCTGGGATTGGATTGATTTCGTTATGTCTCAATCTCTTTGTTTATTTGATAAAACTATGTTCTAAATGCGAATTAAAAAGAAAACATGGCTGCTTACAAAAAAGAAGCAAGGCCTAAATACTTTTCTTTATCAAAGATAATCGAGAAATGTCCCATTTTAAGCTTGGTGATTAAAGGTAATGCAAAGAGTTTATGAGAAGAATATATAAAGTTAGTGACGGTAGACTTAACTAACATTTTTAATTGCAGAAAATCAATTGAACCATACTTTAAACGGACGCATATACTACATTAAAATTTTAGAAAGCGGAGGAATGGACTAATGCCTGTTTCCGTCATTTTCAACCAAATAAACGTGGTAAGTATGGTGTCCAATTCAGTAATTGCTTCAGGTCAAAATAGCCAGCCAGATTGGAATTCCCAAGGTAAATTTAACTTAGGAAACGGTTTTGCTATAAATTCAGCTATATTGGGGAGCACGAATATTATTAATGATCAGGATGTTTGTGATACGCCAATTACTCAGCCTGAAAATATTAATCCTCAGCCAGTTTCTCAGTTTTAGGAAAAAGAAGATGAAAGAAGTTGAGAAAAGTTGATTATAAAATTTACTAATCTTAATGTTACGTATATTTCTAATAACTCTGGTATTTTCACAGGAGAAAATACTCAATCAGATTGGGAAGTGAATTGGAAAAGTAATACGGGGTTTGGTGAAATAATCGGCTATAATAACTTTGCCTCTCAAATGGTAAATGTTATTAACGATAATGACGTCGTTGATTCCAATTTTTCTGAACACATAGATTTCAACAATGCTCCTGTTACACAAAGTTAAAGAAGTAAAAGTAACTAGGCATTCTATCAATCGGTTGTTTTGGCAGAGTGGCGAGGATATATGAGTAACAGGCTTAAACCATCTTTTATACAGATGGTTTTTTTGCTAGCTTATTTTAGAGGGAAAGCTATTAATATACACTGCAAGGGGAATGAGAGGAATACTTTTATAGTAAATGGAGTAAGTATCATAGAAAAGGCGTAAAAGCTTAAATGATTAAAGAGACGTTCAATTTGAGACGAACAAATAAGAATTTAAACATAAGATAATGTATTTTCAGTTTTATATTGAATCAGATGAAGTAAACTGCTGTCTGTGAGGTGTTTTTATGTCTAATATTCACTATCATTCCATCAAAGTAAATAAAATCCAAAACAGTTCAGGCCTATTTTATGGCGTTAATATTCAATATAAATGGAGTCATAAAAGTCGAATTTCTGACGGTTTCGGAAAAATAGTTGGTCATTCTAATAAAATTTTAAATAATACCACCGTGGCGAAAACCCCTAAAAAAAATGATGAGTAAAATCGTAGAGTTAAGTTTCTTTTGCAGCCTGCTTAAAAGAGTCATTTACATCATCTTCACCAAGAACAAGATGTGTATTGTAGGATAGTTGATTATCATCTCCCGAAATTGTGCCGAAACCTGAATTGCTGCTGCTGATTGTAGTTTCCCAATTTTTTTGCATATTTTTTCCTATAAATACTCCTGCGTTGTTTTTAACCGTATTTACGGTGAGGTCATCAAAAATGATTTGCGGAGAACGGAGATCTATTTTCATAATTCCTCCCGATACATATGAGACATTAATTAAAGTTATCTAATACACTACTATATGTTGTAAATGGGCTAAAAGTGTTAAAACAAATGAGGGGTCAAACTCTATGGATGAAAAGGTGTTGAATATACTCAAAAACATTGAAAAAAGGCTCGCAAGCTTAGAAAAACACGTAAATGAACTTTCAAAAGAAAAGGTCCAATCTTTTCATTTAGATATAAAGAACGTTGAAACACTGAACTTGGACGAACTGTCTTATTATTTAGAACATATTGATGTAAAGGAACTTAGTGGAACTTTGAATATTGGTAATACTTTTCCTGCGCAAACGAATCAATATCAAGCGCCGAGAAAGAAAGGTAAAAAAACAACAAATGACTCTGATGTTAATCGGAAATCGGGTAGTCAGAATAATAAAGCAAAAAATAAAGAAAAGGGTCCTTCTGAAATATCAGTTAAAATTAATGAAAGAAGTGTCCCTTACAAACTAATCCATACAGAAAAAATGAGGGAGTCTAATCAGGCTCTAGAATCAATCTTTAGCATAGGGGACATTCATATTGGTACAATCGAAGATGCTTCAGCTGTAAACTTTGGTAATAACTTTCCGACAAATTTTAGAAGTCATAAAAAAGTGAGTCAGGGATTTGGCAATATTTTGGGCAATCAAAATGATATACATGACATCTTATCCTCTTTAGAGGAAAAAGATGCTTCAGAAGTATACAATGAAAACCAAGGTGAAAAGCCGCCTGAATGGCTGGACACAATGATAGAAGAACAAAAGAAGGAAATGGATGAAACAAAGCTAGACGAGGATGAAGAAGGATGAGGAAGAGAGTAAAAACTTTGGATTCTCAAATCATTGTTGTCGAAGCTGGATTTCTGAAAAAAAGCTTTAATTAGGAAATAAATAAAATAGAAAACCTGCGCTCTAAACGAGCGGCAGGTTTTCTATTTTATTTCTAGGCCGCTGCAGTTTCAACATGAAAAAGAGCATGCGTAATTTAATTGAACACTGGGATAGATCGGTTCTTTCATTCCCACAGATATGGAGTCTCTTGGTAAACATAATAGTTTAACCAATTCATAAACAGCAGGTTGGCATGAGAACGCCATGTTTTTAAAGGTTTTTTGTCAGGATCATTGTTTGGGAAATAGTGTTCCGGAAGCTTTGGTTCTAGTCCTTTTTCTGTATCTCGAAGAAATTCTTCTTGCAGTGTTTGAACGTCGTACTCTGGGTGGCCTGTCACGAAAACAAACTTTTCGTCTTTAGACATCGCCATATAAACACCAGCTTCTTCAGAGTAGGAAAGAAGCTCAAGGTCAGGATGATTTTTTACTTCATTCATGTCTACATCAGTGTGACGGGAATGAGGAGAATAAAAGACATCATCAAATCCTCGCAGCAGCTTAATGGGTTCTTCACTCGATACAACATGTGTAAATACACCCGTGCATTTATCAGAAAGAGGTCGCTTGTCAATGCCAAAGTGATGATAAAGTCCGGCTTGAGCTCCCCAACAGATATGAAGGGTAGAAGTCACATTTGTTTTACACCAATCCATAATTTCTTGAAGTTCTTTCCAGTAGTTTACTTCTTCAAATGGTATATGTTCTACAGGTGCTCCTGTAATAATCATTCCGTCATATTTTCGTTCTTTAATTTGTTCAAACGTTTTATAAAACTGATCTAGGTGATTTTTACTCGTTGTTTTTGCTTTATGGCTTGCCGTGTAAAGAAGTGTAATATGCACTTGCAGCGGTGAATTCCCGAGTAAACGTAATAATTGCGTTTCAGCTTTTTCTTTTTCCGGCATTAAGTTTAGGATAACAATATTAAGCGGGCGAATTTCTTGGTTAACCGCGCGCACGTCGTCCATGATGAAAATTCTCTCTTTTTCTAAAATTTCTTTTGCCGGAAGATCACGTGGAATATTAATAGGCAATAAAATTCCTCCTATTCGATTTCGAAGTAATGACGCGTATAAATGTTCTTTCTCACGTGAAGATGAGGTTCAACATTTATGTACAATATACTATTATAGGAATATACAGAATATTAAGCAATTGAATTTTGAAAAAAAAGAGCATTAATATGCGTAATGGCTAAAATGAAATGGTACAATAAGGTTAAATTGGAGCATTGCTATGCTTTTTTAGCATGACTGAAACTCAGTAAAATTTATAGAGCAGTTGTTCCTGTATTTATTAAACTTCATATCTCCCCCAGAAAACGGATTTTATCCTTTTTTGATGAAGTGTTTAAAAAGAATTCTCAGCAGAAAAGGGGTTTTTATATGACAACTAAGAAGCAAATAAAAAGTGATTTGCAAATTGCACAAGAGGCAACGATTAAACCGATTAAAGAGATTGCCGAGCAGCTAGATATTTTAGAGGCCGAGTTAGAGCCGTATGGACATTATAAAGCCAAGCTTTCTTTATCCGTTATGGAACGTTTACACACAAAACAAGATGGAAAAGTGATTTTAGTTACAGCTATTAATCCAACTCCAGCAGGAGAAGGGAAGTCGACAGTGACGGTTGGCTTAGCTCAGGCATTACATAGATTAGGTAAAAAAGCGATTGTCGCCATGCGTGAACCATCTCTTGGTCCGGTAATGGGAATTAAAGGAGGTGCCGCTGGAGGCGGTTATGCTCAAGTGCTTCCAATGGAGGATATTAACTTGCACTTTACTGGAGACCTGCATGCCATTACAACAGCTAACAACGCGCTGGCCGCTATTTTGGATAACCATATACATCAAGGCAATGAACTGCGCATTGATACACGTAAAATTACGTGGAAACGAGTGGTTGATTTAAACGACCGCGCGCTGCGTCAGGTTGTCGTTGGATTAGGTGGTCCGATGCAAGGTGTTCCTCGAGAAGATGGTTTTGATATTACCGTTGCATCAGAAATTATGGCTATTTTCTGCTTAGCGTCAGATTTACAAGACTTAAAGCGTCGCTTAGCGTCTATTGTTGTAGCTTACAACATGGATAATGAGCCTGTAACGGTTACGGACTTAGGTGCACAAGGAGCGCTTACTCTTCTTTTAAAAGACGCGATTAAGCCCAACCTTGTACAGACATTGGAACATACTCCAGCCCTCATTCACGGAGGTCCTTTTGCTAATATTGCCCACGGTTGCAATAGCGTCATTGCAACAAAAATGGCTGCAAAACTAGGCGACTACGTAGTAACAGAAGCGGGATTTGGAGCAGATTTAGGCGCAGAAAAATTCCTGAATATTAAAGCTCGTATGGCAGATATTAAACCAGAAACGGTAGTAATCGTTGCGACAATTCGCGCTCTGAAAATGCATGGAGGTGTTCCTAAAGAGCGTTTAAATGAAGAAAACATTGAGGCTTTAGAAGCAGGAATTGAAAATCTTGAAAAACATATTGAAACGATTCAGGCATTCGGTGTTCCTTATGTTGTAGCCGTGAACCGTTTTGTAACAGATTCAAAAGGTGAAGTAGAAGCGCTTATGAATTGGTGTGCTTCAAAGAATGTTCCAGTTGCTTTAACAGAAGTATGGGAAAAAGGTGGAGAAGGCGGCGTCATGCTTGCTGAAAAAATTCTTGAAGTCATGAACGAGACGGAAAGTCAGTTTTCTCCTCTTTACGATGTGTCAGCTTCGATTCCAGAAAAAGTAGAAGCTATTGCTAAAACCGTATACGGAGCACAAGGCGTAGATTTTGCTCCAAAAGCGTTAAAGCAAATACAGCAATTTGAAGCAAACGGATGGGATCACCTGCCGATCTGTATGGCCAAAACGCAGTATTCGTTAAGTGATGATCAGACGAAGCTGGGGCGACCAACTGATTTTAAGATTACAGTGAGGGAATTCCGTCCTTCGCTCGGCGCTGGTTTTCTCGTGGCGCTAACAGGTTCAATTATGACAATGCCTGGACTTCCAAAAAAACCTGCTGCGCTCAATATGGATATTGACGAGAATGGACATGCACTAGGTATTTTTTAAGAGAAAAGCGATGCCTTGGCATCGCTTTTCTTATGATACAAAACAAAATAACAGGTATGTTATGAATTAATTTGGCAAGAAAGAAGAAGAGTTGACTGTTCGTATTTTATAAAAAAGGAAGTAGTTGAAATGTTTGATCCAATTGTATTTGATAATTTAAAAGTGGTTGTAGAAGGAGAGATCTATGATCTTGATTTATCTGGGCAAGTATCTGTTACAAATCGCGAAGATTTTGTAGACTTAGCTCAGTTTACTCGAACGTACCGCATTTCTTTTCAACAGCATTTTTGCTGTACCGCGTCGCTAACTTTATCAACCGACTTAGATAATATTCATGCGGAATTAACGCCTTCCCGTGTAGAAAAACCAGGTTGTACAGTTTATATTCATTTTCAGCTGAAAAAACAAAAACCGTTTGAAGAAGCTGAGTTTAGAAACATACAGGAAATGTGTGAAAGGATCTGGGGAACAACAAGAGTGGTTAAGCAGCGTATTACTCATGAAGTTGGAGGAAACGAATATGAAAACAATATTGCGGTAACCTTTAACCGATTCATTTACGAAGATCAAGTAGGAGATTTAATCGAAATGATTGATTATATGCTGCAAACGACTGATCAGCTAAAGGTTCTTTACGACAAATCATAAGAGCGTTTCAGTTGTACTTCAGAAATAAAGTGAATTACAATAGGGAAAAGGAGGCGTTTTAATGAGCGTGTATGAATACTCTGCAAAAACAATTAAAGACGAAGACGTATCACTATCTAACTATCAAGGTGACGTACTGTTGATTGTGAATACAGCTAGCAAATGCGGCTTCACCCCTCAATATAAAGATTTACAGGCGCTGTATGAAGAAGAAAAAGAAAACGGTCTAACGGTTCTAGGTTTTCCTTGCAATCAATTTGGTGGTCAAGAGCCAGGAAGTTCAAATGATATTGAACAATTTTGCGAGTTAAACTACGGCGTTTCGTTTCCAATGTTTGCAAAAGTAGATGTAAAAG
The DNA here is from genome assembly GCF_056836725.1 of Priestia sp. 3CA3. Classification (NCBI taxonomy): domain Bacteria; kingdom Bacillati; phylum Bacillota; class Bacilli; order Caryophanales; family Bacillaceae; genus Priestia; species Priestia sp. 3CA3. The sequence continues at coordinate 255,908 of NZ_JBXENJ010000006.1, read as the reverse complement.
GTGAGCATGCACATCCGTTATTTGCATACTTAACGGAACAAGCACCTGGCCTGCTAGGTTCTAAAGCGATAAAGTGGAATTTCACAAAGTTTTTAGTGAATCGTCAAGGTGAAGTCGTGAAGCGATACGCACCTCAAACTGCACCAAAAGATATTCAAAAAGATATAAAAGAATTGCTGTAAAAGCAGGTGGATCTCCATCTGTTTTTTATTTTTCAGCCAGGGTTTTCAAAGGGTGCTCAGCTGTCAGTGAGACGAGCGCCTTACTTTGTGCTAAAATAATGGTGGATATAATTGAGGTGAGCAAATGAACAAAATAGAAAAGACGGAAAAGTGGGTTCAAGCAAAGCTTGCGCATGACACGACGGGACATGACTGGCAGCATATCGATCGCGTGCGTCGAAATGCAGTGCTTTTATATAAAAAAGAAGGCGGCAACCGGGAAGTTATTGAACTAGCCGCGCTTTTACACGATGTGGTAGATGATAAGCTAGTGGAAGATGTTGAAAAAGCGTATGAAGAAGTGCGGGAGTGGCTGAAGAGTCAGCGCGTAGAAGAAGAGAACTGCAAGCATATCGTTCATATTTTACAAACGATGTCATTTAAAGGCGGAAACCGTCCGGCTATGGCCACGCTTGAAGGTCAAGTTGTTCAAGATGCAGATCGCTTAGATGCAATTGGTGCGATTGGTATCGCACGTACGTTTATGTATGCAGGTTCTAAAGGCACGGCTCTGTATGACGAAAACATTGCTGTACGAAGTGAGATGACAGAGGAAGAATACAGACACGGAAAATCAACGGCTATTGCTCATTTTTATGAAAAGTTGTTAAAGCTGACTGCGTTAATGAATACTCAAACAGCACGGTCTCTAGCGCAAGAGCGACATACATATATGAAAGAATTTTTAGTTCAATTTAAGAAAGAGTGGAATTATCATTATGAAAATGCTGACTGTTGAAAACTTAACAAAAACATATGGAGAAAAAGAGCTGTTTCATCAGCTAACGTTTACAATTACGGAAAATGAGCGAATCGGCTTAATTGGTGTAAACGGAACAGGAAAATCGACGCTTCTTAAAATTATCGCAGGTCTAGAGCTGGGAGATGAAGGGGATATTGTTCATGCTAAAGACTACAGCGTGACATATTTACCTCAGCATCCGGATTTTGATGAAGACTTAACGGTTTTAGAGCAAGTTTTCAGCGGAGATACGCCCCTTCTTAATTTATTAAAAAACTATGAGCTAGCTCTATATGCGTTAGAGCAAGATTCTGCAAACGAGAAGAACCAGCAGACACTGTATGATTTACAGCAGAAAATGGATGCGATGAACGCGTGGGAAGCCAATTCTAACGCACAGTCGATCTTAACGAAGCTGGGAATTTCAAATATGAGTGCAAAAATCGGCGAACTTTCAGGTGGACAGAAAAAGCGCGTGTCAATTGCCCAAAGCCTAATTCAAACACCTGATTTATTAATTTTAGATGAGCCGACTAACCACTTGGATTATGAGACGGTTAAATGGCTCGAAGAATATTTATCCAAATATCAAGGAGCCGTATTGCTTGTTACTCATGATCGCTATTTCTTGGATGCTGTTACAAACCGAATTTTTGAATTAGACGGTGGAAATTTATATAGCTATAAAGGAAACTATGCTGCTTTTCTAGAAGGAAAAGCGATTCGAGAAGAGCAGGAAAAAGCAACTCAAGCAAAATTAAGCAACTTATATCGCAATGAATTGGCTTGGATTCGCCGAGGAGCAAAAGCGCGTACGACTAAACAAAAAGCGCGTATTCAGCGATTTGATGAATTAGAGGGAAAACTCGATTCTTCTGAAAAAGAATCATTGGATTTAAGTTTAGCAGGCAGCCGCCTTGGGAAAAAAGTGTTTGAATTAAAAGATGTGTCTAAGACGTATGAAAATAAAATCATTCTTTCAGACTTTACGCACATCGTGAAAAAACAAGACCGAATTGGAATTGTCGGAAAAAATGGAAGCGGAAAGTCTACCCTGCTGAATATGATTGCAGGACGCATTGAGCCGGACAGCGGTGAAATTGACAGAGGACAAACGGTTAAAATTGCTTACTATACTCAAGAAAGCGATGATATGGACTTGAATCAACGCATGCTTGATTATATTAAAGAATCGGCAGAAGTTGTTCATACGACGGATGGGAAAATGATCTCTGCATCGCAAATGCTTGAGAGATTTCTATTTCCTTCACATACGCACGGAACACCGATTCAAAAGTTGTCCGGAGGAGAGCGCCGTCGTTTATATTTATTGAAATTGTTGATGACATCCCCAAATGTTTTACTGCTAGATGAGCCGACTAATGATTTGGATACTCAAACGCTAACGGTGCTTGAAGACTACCTCGAAGAATTTCCAGGTGTTGTTATCACGGTATCGCATGATCGTTATTTCTTAGATAAAGTAGCAGATTACTTACTTGTCTTTGAAGGAGAAGGAAACATTTCGACTTATTTTGGCGCTTATACAGATCAATTAGAAGAAGCGGTGAAAAAGAAGCAGGCAATGGTTCAGCAGGCTAAAGTGAAAGAAGAAAAGCCAAAACAGCCGGAGAAAACGAAAAAGCGTCGCTTAACGTATAAAGAACAAAAAGAATGGGAAGAAATCGAAGATCATATTGCAGCAAAAGAAGAAGAAATTGAACGCTTAACAAGTGAAATTGAACAGGTGGGCAGCGATTATACAAAAGCGCATAACCTATCGTTAGAACAAGAAAAAGCAAATGAAGAATTAAATGCACTGCTTGATCGCTGGGCAGAGCTTTCAGAGCTAATTGAAGAAATTGAAAACGCGTAAACAAGTCGTTAGACTGAGTATAAGCCACATGCTACAATTTTAATGAGAGGAGTACGATACGATATGAACATTAAATCAATTGAGCCAACGCCAAGTCCGAATACAATGAAAATTAATTTAGACGAAGTGCTATCAGGCGGGAAAAGCAATAACTATACGGAAAAAAATGCTGAAGCAGCGCCTGAAGTTGTTCAAGACATCTTGAAAGTAGAAGGGGTAAAAGGAGTCTATCACGTAGCGGACTTCTTAGCAGTAGAGCGAAATGCTAAATATGACTGGAAGCAAATTTTGCCGCAAGTTCGTGCAGCGTTTGGTGAAGATTTGCAAAGCAGCAGCGAACAGCACAAAATGAATGAGCATTTTGGTGAGGTCAATGTGTCCGTTCAAATGTTCAAAAACGTACCAATGCAAGTTAAGCTAACGGATGGAAATGAAGAAAAGCGATTTGGTCTGCCTGAACGATTCGCAAAAGCGGTAGCAGAGCTTCAAAGCTTTTCAGATAATGTAGTGTTAGAACGGAAATGGAAAGAACAAGGCGTTCGTTACGGAGAGTTAGCGGCTATCGGAGACGAAGTAGTGGAAGAATTAGCAGCAGCATATCCGCAAGAAAGATTAACTCGCCTTGTAGCCAATGCACAAGAAGAAAAAGAAGGCGGAAAAACGGTACAGCCGCGTAAAACCTATAAAGTTACAGAAGAGATGCTAGAAGACAACGATTGGTCAGTGCGCTATGCCCATTTAGAACAAATGGATCCAACAGAAGCTGATTTAGACGTTTTAAATAAAGCGCTTGATGATGAAAAAGCATCTATTCGCCGCTTAGCTACGGTCTACTTAGGAATGATTGAATCAAAAGCGGTACTGCCTTATTTATACAAAGCATTAAAAGATAAATCAGTCACTGTGCGCCGTACTGCTGGAGACTGCATGTCGGATTTAGGTTTTGAAGAAGGTATTCCGGCAATGTGTGAAGCCCTTGGTGATAAAAACAAGCTTGTGCGCTGGCGTGCAGCGATGTATTTATACGAGGTAGGGGATGAGACGGCTCTTCCTGCATTAAAAGCAGCAGAGAATGACAAAGAATTTGAGGTAGATTTACAAATCAAGCTAGCGATTGAACGTATCGAAGGCGGAGAAGAAGCAAAAGGTTCTGTTTGGAAACAAATGACGGAAAGCAGAAAAGCATAAAAAAAGATCATTCACTTGAATGATCTTTTTTTATGACTGTTTTGCAGCGGGAGTTGGAAACTGCATAGGCTGCATCGTGTTATCAATTTTAATAGGCTGATAACCGGACTGTTTTAAGTAAGTCAAAATAGTCGGCAGAGACTGTGCCGTAAAGGATTTGTCATGAAATAAAATGACGGGTGTTCTTCCGTTGGAGTTAACCCCTTGAATATGAGGTTCAAGGCCCTGAATAATTCTAGGTGCAGAACGAAGTGCCCAGTCTTCACTGTCTACATTCCAGTCCCATAATTTAAAGTGGCTTAGCAACTCTGTACGGTGCGGCTCTTTTAAATAAGGAACGCTGCCGTAAGGAACGCGGATTAACTTACTGTCAACACCGGTTACTTTCTTAACTGTCGCTTGACACTCCTGCATTTCTTTTAACGCGGCGCCGTCTTCACTATACATGACATGAATATCATGAGAGACGCCGTGACAGCCGATGGCATGTCCTTCCTGTGCTACTTTTTTAGCAATTTCAGGGTGAGCGTCAATTTGATACTTTAACATAAAGAAAGTTGCTTTTACGTTATATTGACGCAAAGCATCTAAAATGTGAAGGGTATCAGGCGTTGGGCCATCGTCAAACGTAAGGTAAACAGGCTGTGTAAGAGCTTGATTTTGATCGTTCACGGTATTTCCTACATACATATTATGGTGAAGTGTATTAAGCAGCTTCTCAGGTTGTGCTGAAGATGCAGCTTCTTTCAGCGGCAATGCAGTAGATGCTAAGACTTGCTGAGATGCAGCGGATTCACTTCCTTTGGCTCCTGTAATAAAAAATAAAGAAGCGACGATCACTAACACTAAAGACAAAAATGCATAAAATCGTTTGTTTGGCTTAAATTGTTTGTTCGGTTTAAATCGCTGGTTCAATTTGAAAATCCTTTCTACTAAACTACTATTTACTACTATAGTACAAAAAATGGAATATTAATAGTAAAAATCGACATTTTTATGGAAAAAAATTAGATGATATGACCCGGTTTTAATCTTTTTTGTCAAATGAAAAAGGAGAACGGGACAGCGATAAGGATTTGAAGAGTGAGTAGCTAGATTTTTCCTGGTTTTTATAGTATGCTTTTAGCGTGAATGATTGTTAGGAGGAATGTTAATATGTCAATGGCATATGAAGAATATATGCGTCAGTTAGTTAAACCAATGCGTCAAGAATTAACTCAAGCTGGTTATGAAGAATTAACAACAGAGGAAGCCGTAGTTGATTTTATGGAAAACGTAGAAGGAACAACTTTTGTTGTCGTTAATTCAGTTTGTGGATGCGCTGCTGGTTTAGCACGTCCTGCAGCAACGCAAGCGTACTTACAGTCTGAGCAAAAACCAGATCAAGTGGTAACTGTTTTTGCCGGTCAAGATAAGGAAGCAACAGCTAAAATGCGTGAATATTTTGGGGACATTGAGCCTTCATCACCGTCTATGGCACTTTTAAAAGGAAAAGAAGTTGTTCATTTTATTCCTCGACATGAAATTGAAGGTCAGCCGTTAGAAGTTATTTTTGAAAACATTTTAAATGGCTTTAAGCAGCACTGTTCATAAAATGTCCTGCTTTTGTCACATCTAGTATATAGATTTTTAAAGAAAAATCGCATATACTTTATAAGAAAAAGGATGTCTATCGGCATCCTTTTTCTTTATGTAAATAGCCAAACAGTGTAGGGGGAGTTATGAAAGTGATTGTTACGACTGCTGGTCGAACAAATGAACAGATGATTGTAAAAGCCAAACAGGTAGCCGCTGATTTAAGTATACCTTTTGTAACAAGAGAGAAGAAATCTGTTGCAGATCTTCAAAATCTTGAAGCGGCAGACGTGCTGGTTGTCGGTAAAAATAGAGTAGAATTGCACGTCCAAAATGAAGAAGAACCTATTTTTTTTCATCCAAATTCCGCTATGTTTAGAGTGAAGAGATGGCTGCGCGGAGAACGAGATCCGTTTATTGAAGCTGCTGGTTTAGAAAAAGGAATGAGCGTGCTTGACTGTACACTTGGTCTTGCATCGGATAGTATGATGGCGAGCGCAGCAGTAGGGAAAAACGGGAAAGTTGTCGGACTAGAAGGCAACCGCTATGTAGCTTATTTAGTCAAACAAGGACTTTTAAATTGGGAAAGTGACGTACAAGAGTTGAATGATGCAATGAAGCTTATAAACGTGGTTCATCAAAATTTTGAATCGTTTTTGGCGTGTTGTGAAGATAATTCTTTTGATGTTGTCTACTTTGATCCTATGTTTCAAGAACAAATTGAGGAATCGAATGGAATTAACGGTATTAAAGCAATAGCACTGTATACCACGCTGACGCCAATGGCTATACAAGAAGCAAAAAGAGTAGCCAAACAAAAGGTCGTGCTAAAAGATCATTGGAAAAGCAGTCGTTTTAAAGAGCATGGATTTACTGTGCAAAAACGAAAAACATCAAAATTTCATTACGGGACAATTGATATACAAAAATAACCAAAAAAGTAAAATTAATTACGCTCATTGAAAAGACTTCCAAAACCTTTTAGGAATTAAAAAGTTTTGGAAGTTTTTTTTATGAATTTCATCTAAAGTTCATAAAAGTATGATATATTTTTGAACATAAAAATACTTTTGTGTTTAAGCATCCAGCAAAAAAGGAATATCTTGTATAGGTTTCCGCTCGGTGTGACAACCTCAAACAGAAGAAGGAAGGTGGTAACTGAAAAGTCGTCAAATGCCCGTAGACAGCATAAATGAATAAGCAAATATAGGTAAAAAATTAATAAGTATGTTACAATACCTAGTGAGTTATGATAATGAATTTTACAATATGAAAAGACCATATGGGAAAAGATGAGAAAGGAAAGATACGAATGCCTAGATGGATAAAAAGAATGCTAATTGTATTTATTACAGTATTTACATTTGGGCTTGTCACTCCACCAGAATATTTATACGTTGATGATGCAAAAGCGGACAAGCAACATAAAGCAGGGTATGTAAGAGAAACAACTCCTGTCACAGCTGTTATAGAAGATATTCATTTGCCATATGAAGAACCAAAATATGAAGACGTTTCATCATTTGTTACGTATGCAATGGAATCAGCTGAAAAACAGTCAGTGGAAAAATTCGGAACAAAAATTGGTCCTGTCATTGAAGATGAATTTCGTCAAGCAGTGTTACCTAAAATTGAAGAAGTGCTGACCGACATTGGCACTGAACGTGAACAGTCAATTCAGAATCTCGAGATAAGCGAGCACCCTGCTGCTGGCTACGGTGAAAAGATTTTCCATGTATATGACCGGGAAACCGGTCAGGACTTAATACGGTTTCATGTACGGCGTGAAAATCCTCCAAAAGATGGATACTGGTTTAATTTTCACTATCATGCGGCCGCAGATAATTTTCAAAAGCATTATGATTTAGGGAAAATTTATTGGAACCGAAACATGCCGCCTAAGTGGTTCAGCTGATAATAGACACAACATTCTACAATTTCGAAATGTTAGCTTTTTTAAGCTAGCATTTTTTTACGTCTAAAACCGTTATGGTCTAAATAAGCTGAAACATTAGCACAACGATAAAAAAATCGTTTATAATGAAGTCAGACTTCTTACTATAGAATTGTAGGAAGGAACGAATAGACGCTGGAGGTAACACAATGAAACAATTTACGGAAGAAAAACAATTTCGCGAACAAATTAAGAATGAAACACTAAGCGTTGGGATTTTTACGACAACGTGGTGTCCTGATTGCAAACGTTTGGATATGTTTATTGATGAAATCGTTGACGAAAATACAGATAAAGCATGGTTTAAAATTGACAAGGATGAGTTTGAAGAACTTTCTGCTGAAAACAATGTAATGGGTATTCCTTCTCTTCTTGTATATAAAAACGGTGAAAAAATTGCGCACCTGCACAGTGCAAATGCTAAAACGCCTGAAGCGGTCCGTGAATTTTTAGCAACTCTTTAATTCCCTAAGCTGCGAGAGCATTCTCGCAGCTTTTTTTGTGAGAATGGCTATTTCCATTTTTCGATGAGTGGGGTATACTAGGACAAGTGAATAATCGTAAAGCAATAAGGTCTCAATTTAAAGATTGAGTGAAAAGGGAAGTCTGGTGAAAAACCAGCGCGGTCCCGCCACTGTAAGCGCTTTGTGCGTAAGTCAGGAGACCTGCCTTATTGTTAGCTGTGAAACCTTCGAGGAAGGGTGAAGCAGGGTAATGAACATACATATCAAGTATAGTGAACGGATTCTTTTCCTGCTTATCTTGACGTTACCTGCTTTGCTTTCAATTGAAAGTAAAGCTTTTTTATTTTGAAGCTGCTGCCGAGCAGTATACATAGTCAAAGCGGAAAAAACGGGATAGCGCTGCTTTTTGCATGATCATTTGCTTTTTCTTTAACGTGGAGGTTTCGTATTCACAATGAACAATATATAGGGGGAGTATTTAGATGAAAAAATGGCTTTCGTATTCCATTATTGCGCTGTTAGTCATCGTACTTGCTGCATGCGGTGCAGGCAGCCAAAGCAACAGTGATAAAAAAACGAAGCAAGATACAGAACAAACGTCACAAGCTGCGTTTCCAGTGAAGGTAAAAGACGCGCGTGATAAAGAAATTACGTTGAAAAAACAGCCTAAGAAAATTGTTTCATTAATGCCAAGTAATACGGAGATTGTATATGCCCTTGGCCTTGAAAAAGAATTAGTCGGTGTCACAAGCAACGATGATTATCCTAAAAGCGTAAAGAAAAAAGCGCAGGTGGGAGATATGAACGTTAATGCAGAAAAAGTTATTGCTTTAAATCCTGATTTAGTGCTGGCACACGCTTCAAGTATGGGCGTTTCAGATGAAGTATTTAAACAAATTGAAAGTGCGGGTATTCCGGTATTTGTTGTAAAAGATTCAACAACGTTTGATACGGTTTATGATTCTATTACGCAAATTGGTAAATTAACGGGTAAAACAAAAGAAGCTAATCAAACAATTAAAGACATGAAAGAAAAAGTAGCTTCAATTGAGAAAAAAGCAAAAACGATTTCAAAAGAAGATCGTAAAAAAGTATGGATAGAGGTATCGGGAGCTCCTGAGATTTATACAACAGGAAAAGGTACGTTCATGAACGAAATGCTTACTATGATCGGTGCTGATAACGTAGCGGCTAGTGAAAAGGGTTGGGTTAAGTTTTCTGAAGAGCAAGTTGTTAAGTTAAACCCTGACGTTATTATCGCAACGTATGATGCAGACAAAAATGAGATTATGAAGCGTCCCGCTTGGAGCAGCATGACTGCTGTAAAAGAGGGGAACATCGAAAAGGTTGATCAAAACAAAATCAACCGCTTAGGACCTCGTATTGTAGATGGCTTAGAGGACTTAGCAAAAGCAGTATACCCTGAGGTGTACAATAAATAAAAAGAGGGACCATATTCCAGTTCGAATTGAAAAGGGGATTGGTCCCTTTTCACATCTTAAAATTGAAGAACGGCCTGAGCTTTTAATCATGAAAACCGAGACTTCTTATAAAACATACAGCTCAGGCGTTTTAGGAACAGGCATCATGGAAACGGACACCTTTTACAATCGATTTGTTCATAAAGACTATTATTCAGATACTCCTTCTTTAGAGTATGAGCAATATTTGATGAAAGAAAATGTGCGCCATGAGCAAATCGTAGGGTTGATGACAGCGGTTTGGTTAAAAGAAAGAGCGGTTTACTGTTATGAAGGCTACGGAGTAAGAGTAGCTTCCGTGATAACGGCTGGAGTAGGAAACGCAGTGGATATTACAGCTGACGAAGCTGTTCCATTTTATTCCTCTCCCGGTACAATTAATATGTTTTTTTTCGTGGAAGGCACGCTTACGGATGCGGCGTTTTTACAGCTTTTTATTGCCGCTACAGAAGCCAAAACAAAAACGCTGTCACAGCTGGGTGTCATAGATCCAGCTACAAAGACGATTGCTACGGGAACATCTACGGACAGTATCTCAGTTGCAGCGTCTCAGCAAGGACCATTATATGAATATGCAGGCTCTATGACCGCTTTAGGTCAAGCGGTAGCCAAGCTGGTAAAAATAAGCTTAGAGCAGGCACTTAAGGAAAAGAGGTGAAGAAATGAGTATTGCACAAGCGATGATTGCACACCTGACAGCCATGACGATTGCTCTACTCATTGACCGAATCATAGGTGACCCAGAAAATTGGCCGCATCCCGTTCGCTGGTTTGGCAAGTGGATTTATTGGATGGATTCCAGATTAAATAAAGGCGCAGGAAAACGATTCAAAGGATTGCTTCTTGTGATAAGTATGGTGGTGCTCGCAGGAGTTATTCCTTTTTTATTCCTTCATGCTTTGTACGGAGTTCATTTTATACTAGGTGTTTTAGTAGAGGGCGTAATGATTGCGACTACTATATCCACTCGTTCCTTAAGCGAAGCTGCTTATAAGGTGCAAAAGCCGCTTCAGCTAGGAGATATGGAGAAAGCTAGATATGAAGTAAGCATGATTGTGGGACGAGATACGGATCGTTTATCAGAAGGAGAAATTGCCAGAGCGACGGTAGAGACCGTGGCTGAAAATACAAGTGATGGTATTACAGCTCCGCTTTTTTATGCATTTATAGGAGGAGGAGCCCTAGCCTTTTTTTACCGAGCTATTAACACATGCGATTCAATGGTTGGGTATAAAAATGACCGCTACTTTCTGTTCGGCTATTTTAGTGCAAAAACCGATGACGTATTAAACTATATTCCAAGTCGGTTAACTGCAGTGGTGATGACCGCTGTTAATGTAGCAAAAAGCCAATATTCTCTTTGGCATGTAACGAGTTTGATTAAGCGCGATGCTAAGAAGCATCCAAGTCCAAATAGCGGATACGGGGAAAGTGCAGTGGCTGCCCTTTTAGGTATTCAACTCGGCGGGCTTAATACATATAAAGGCATAGAATCTAATCGTGCAAAAATGGGCGAACCACTCATTCCCCTGCAAGCCGGTCATATTGAACAAGCTGTTTTCATTATGAAAAGGACGGTCTATGCTACGTGGTTATTCTATCTTTTGTTAGGAGGAGTTATTAGTGCTATTACCTACACATGGAGCTAACCCCAATGTCTTTTTAAAAGCAATAGGGGCCGAGAATTTGTCGCATCTAAAAGACTTTAGCGTAAACACAAATCCTTTAGGGGCTCCCCTTGTTCTTCACGAAAAGTGGAACGAATTCAAGGAAGCTGCGTTTAGTTACCCTGATCCTGAAGTAACAGAACTAAAAAATAAACTTGCAGCTCATCATCATGTTTCCGCTGCCCAAGTGCTGCCCACAAATGGGGCCGCTGAAGCGTTTTTCCTTATTGCTTCTTTATTTTCAGGAGAGAAAGCGGGGATTGTACAGCCGACGTTTCTCGAATACGAACAGGCAAGTAAAGCGTATGGATGTGAAGTGACATACGTTCCTTTAGCTGAAGAAAATGGCTGGAGCTGGGATATAGAGTTGATTATGAGTATTCTTCCGGATATAAAAGTACTATGGATTTGTCACCCAAATAATCCAACGGGCGTTATGTATAGTCACGAGGAATGGATGAAAGTAGTAAAAGCTGCTGTTCATCATGGTACATACTTAATAATTGATGAAGCATTTATTGATTTTGTCGAACATCAGCCTTCATTTGATTCTCTTATTCTAAACTATGAACATCTCATTGTTGTGCGTTCGATGACAAAGATGTTTAATATTGCGGGGCTTCGCCTTGGCTATATTTTGGCAAATGAAAAAATCATTAGCAAGATGTCTAAAAAACAACCTCCTTGGAGTGTAAACGGATTGTCGCAGCAAGTAGGGATGATATGTGTAGATGAAAAAGATTTTGTGAAAAAAACCGTACATTATATTAAACAAGAACGAAAACGGATCTTGAGTCAACTAGAAGAATGGGGGCTTTTGGTTTCTCCGTCTCAAACAAACTATTATCTTTGCAGCGTTCCGTCGTCTATTAAAACGCGCGACTGGCTTATCTATTTAGCAAGCCGCGGTGTGGTAGCTCGGCATACTGAAAACTTCCCATTTTTAAATGGACGCTATATCCGTTTGGCTGTGAAAACGAAAGAAGAAAATGACTATTTACTTAACGTAATCAAACAAGGACTCGATGAAATATGATCATCTTTATTAGCGGAGGGGTTCGAAGCGGCAAATCACGTGCAGCGGAGAACATGGTTCAAACTTTTTGTACAAAGCGCGCTGTTTATATTGCCACAAGCCGGCAAACAGATAGTGAAATGCAAAAACGTATCCAGCTTCATCAAACAGAACGTCAAGCGGCGAACACGCCTTGGGCAACGATCGAGCAGTCTGTAGATTTACAACAAATTCTTCCAAACCTTCGAAGTGATGATACTATACTCTTGGATTGTGTCACAAACTGGCTTGCCAATGAGCTTTTTTTAACCGAAAAAAGGTGGCAAACAAAAGAAGGTAAACAAGAGGTTTTTCGTCAGATGATAGAAGCGCTCGATAAGCTGTTTGCGCAGTCTCAGACGGTCGTGCTAGTATCTAATGAACTGTTTGAAGCGGGCGTGTTAGAGGAGCCGACATATAGCTATATGCATATGTTAGGGAAATTACATCAGTATATTGTAGAAAAAGCAGATGTGGCTATTTGTGTAGAAGCGGGACTTTCCCGTTTTAAAAAAGGAAAGGAATGTGTAAGCAAATGAAAGAATGGATAGCCATACTACGAATCTCTCTTCAGTTTTTTACGATCTTACCACTGGCTAAAACCGTTCAATGGACTGAAAAAAGAACGGCACGCTCACTTTTTGTCCTGCCTTGGATTGGCATATTACTAGGTTTAATGTTTTATAGCTTTTTACAGCTGCTTCACTATTCACCTATCACTGCTATTGTTAGCAGTATTTTAGTTTTGCTTTTGCCGCTTGTTTTAACGGGTGGTCTTCATGTAGACGGGTGGATGGATGTAAGTGATGCGTATTTTTCCCATCAGTCAAAGGAAAAGAAACTGCAGATTTTAAGCGATCCGCACGTTGGGTCTTTTGCTATTCTTTCTCTTATTGTTCTGCTTCTGCTGCGCTTTAGTGCAATCTATGAATTAACGTCTCTTTCTTCTTTATCGGTTTGGGCATGTATAACCGTCTTTACACTTCCAAGAATCGGAGCCGCTTTCTTAGTTATGAGAGATAAGCCCGCTAAAGATACGGGGCTTGCTGCTTATTTTCAAAAAGGAGTCACCAAATGGTCTATTTATGCATTTATCGTCATGAGCCTATTCTTAGTTGCTATTTTCATTGTTTTTATAGACAATAAATTCATTATCTTTTTCTTTGCCGGTTTTTTATGGCTCTGGATACGGTTTTATCGTTCGCAGTTTGGTGGCGTAACAGGAGATGTTATAGGTGCAACCATTGAAGGAGGAGAAACGTTTTTATGGATAATTCTTTGGTTATCACATGTATTCGCCATGGCATGACGCTTGAAAATCAACAAAAAAAATATATAGGGTGGAGTGATCCGCCTTTAAGTATAGAAGGGAAAAATGAATTAAAAGAGCTTTCTCTAGAGCCGGAGCTCGTTATTTCCAGTGACTTAAAAAGAGCGCTAGAAACAAGTTCAATTGTTTTTCCTAAATCTCAGGTGATTAAAAGGGAAAGTTGGCGTGAGCTGCATTTTGGAGATTGGGAAGAGAAGACGTATGAAGATTTAAAAAACATACGGGCATATAGAAATTGGATCGATCACTGGGCAGAACATACGCCTCCGAATGGTGAAAGCTTCTCAGGATTTTCAAACCGAGTTTGGGAAGCTTGGGAAGAAGCGGTCGATTTGGCGGCTAGTCAGCAATTGCGTCACATTGCTATTGTTTCACACGGCGGACCACTGCGTTTACTTGCGTCCCATTTTAAACAGACAGCGTCGCTTTGGGATGTTTCTTTTTCTTATGGAGAAGGTTTTTCAGTAACGTGCACATACAAACAGGCAAAGGAGAGAAGAGCATGCATTTCGTATTCGGCGGTGCATTTACCGGCAAAAGAAAATGGGTGAAGCAGCAGTATGCCAGTGAGTCGATAAAATGGCATTGTTTGTATGAAGACCCCGTTTTACCGGCCATTGAGTTTGAAGAAAGTTACATTGTGCTAGAAGGATTTGAGCACTATGTTAAGGAATTAATACATAGCGAGCTGGAGGCTCCGCATCTTGTTGTTAAAAAGGTCATACAGAAGTGGAGAGACAGCGGTGTATGGGAACAGTTAATAGTGATTGGAACTGAAGTCGGCAAAGGCATTGTTCCTTTAGATCCAATAGAGCGGCAGTGGAGAGATGAATGCGGGTATGCGTATCAGCATTTGGCGGCACATGCCCAGAAAGTAGATCACATTTGGTACGGAATTGCTAATCGATTGAAGGAGGAAATACAATGAACATTTACACAAAAACAGGGGACAAAGGGCAGACAAGCTTAATTGGAGGAAGAGTAAATAAAGATGATATTCGAGTGGAAGCATACGGGACGATTGATGAGCTAAATGGCTTTGTAGGTCAAGCGATTTATCAGCTGGATGAAGCAACATTAAAAGATGTAAAAGAAGAGCTAATTACGATTCAGCATGAGCTTTTTGACTGTGGAAGTGATTTAGCATTTGCAAAAGATGATCATCCGTACAAAGTAACGAATGACATGATAGCAGTACTTGAAAAGCGCATTGATGTCTATATGTCAGAAGCGCCGGCCATTGAGCGTTTTATTTTACCTGGAGGCACACCTGCAGCGACAACGCTTCATATTTGTCGGACGATTACACGCCGCGCAGAAAGGCTTGTTGTTGGCGTGCAGCGTGAGCATAAAATTAATGTGGCGGTGCTTCAGTATTTAAATCGTTTATCCGATTATTTCTTTGCTGCGGCTCGAATCGCTAACGCGCGAGAAAATGTACAAGACGTAGAGTATATTCGCAGTGCCAAAGTATTTAAACAACCTAAAAAATAATGTATAAAAAACGGTCGAGCTAAAAGTAACGAGTTCGGTTTAAGAGTACAAAAACTAAATTAGCGTATCAATTTTAGGTTCAAATCGCATATGATTTGAACCTTTTGTTTTTGTTGATTTAATAGGTTTTTTCTATAATTGACGTATAAATTAGCACAATAATTGGCATACTAATTAACAAGTTGACAATAGCTAATGTCATATGTTCGAAATGTATGCTAAAATGGTATCCAAATTTGGTGTTAAAACTTATGTCAAAATGGAGAGGTGATTAAGGATGAAATTTATCAAGCCAAAAAATAAAAATGCTGAAAAGGTTGATTGGTTGCTGTCGGAACGGACAAGAGCCATTGTTAAATACTATGCGGAATATACGGAATACAGCGAAAGTGAAGTAGTCGATAAATTTCTGGTAAACATCCTTGATGATAAAGACTTTGTTCAATGGATTGAAAAAAAGCGGAATAACCGCCGTATCGTGAAACAGTTAGAAATGGAAGATGCAGTTGAGGAAGATGCAATTGGTTAAATTGAAACGATTGGCTACCAAAGACGATAATCCTGTTATTGTTCATTCTCCATTATCGAATAGTGAGTTGACGAACCGTTTAAAGGATTATGACAAATTAACACCAAAACAGTTCGCTACGAAATATAAAGAGTTGTTATTTAAACCTGTGGAATTTAGTTGGAACGGACAATCACATCAGTTTCAATTCAATCAATGTCTAAATCCATATTGTAAGTGGTACGGTTTGCCTCAAAAGAAATTTGATGATGTTAAAGGGAAACCAAGCCGATACAGGCTTTCTGGTTCAGGTGATGACAAATCATTGAGGTGTAACCCAGACCCTATCAAAAAAGGGTATGGAGAAGTATTAGATACAAGGACATATGTTGTTTCAAATTGGTCAGTTGCCGAAGAAATTGAACGAATGGTCCGTATTCAAACAGTACAGGATATTGAACCTGAATATGAATTTCATAAAGATGGTTGTGCTGCTTCAGACTTTACCCCTTTCAATGAACCGAAATCGTTTTACAAGAGGGGTAAAAGTACCGCAAAATCTCAACGGTATCAATGCAAGGTATGCAAGAAGTTTACCAATGTATTGCCGAACCAAAGACAATCATCCACCTACCATCAAAAACGAAGCGAGATAATGCCGTTATATGCCAAACTTCTGCTTAACCGAACACCAGTAAGTAGAACTTGTGAAATCTTAGGGATTGGTAGAGGAACCTATTATGATAAACTTGAAATCCTGTACCGAAGGTGTTTGGAGTTTCTGGAAAAACACGAAATCAAACCTTTAAAAGAGGCTCAATTCAAGGAAATGTGGCTGAATACGGATAAGATGACCTATTTCCTAAATAATGTCCGTAAAAAGGGACAAGGTGGTTCTCGATTTGATGGCATCGAAGAACTTCAATTGCCTACAAGTGTGGTCATTTCCGCTGATGTTTTGTCTCGTTATGTGTTTCGATGTGATGTGGCATATGATTGGGATATTACCTTTAGTGACATAGCTATTGATACGGTATTGATGAAGGAAGACCATTTAAGCGAATTCGCCAAGAAACACGCTCGGTTCGATGAATATTCCGTATATCCGCAACCGCCATCAAAGAGCGATACACAAACACAATCGGAATACCATCAAGAACTGCTTAAAATGGAGCGTCGGGAAAAGTATATTGATGGATTACACGTTCAGGCAGCCTACACCACTACCGCTCATTTTTGGTTGATTAAAGAACTTGTAAAGGCTTCTGAATGGCGTTTTGTTACAGATGAGGATAAATCATTAATCAATTGTATTCATCGTGTTTTCTCGCAAGAGGTTCGCCGTACAGACGGGCATCATTTTCTATGCCAAACGGACAAAACCAAATCCCGAAAAAGAGCCTATGAGGAGTTTCAAGAGGCAAAAGCGAATTTATTGGAATGGGGTTCTCTAAGAGATATTGGGACTAAATCATTACGCAAATTGGCATATCTGTATCTAACAGAATTATTTGAAACTCACAAGTTCCATAAAATCGTTTCGGGTGGGACAAGTTCCCATAACGAGTATGCAGACAATCCAATTGAACATCCCTTAGCCACACCTGATAGAGGATTTCGCTCAGTCGATTGCACAACGGATGTTTCCTTTCTTGAACCCAAGGATATTGCGTCACTAATTATAAATGTGAATGATAATGCAACGAACACATTCATTCAACACATCCGTAGAAGATTATCCATTTTAGAAAGACCGCTGACAACGGCTCGTGGCGATGGAAAAAGTTATATTTATTCAAACTTTAATCCCAAGTATGCTCAAATGTCTTTGACAATCCTTCGAACTTACTACAATTTTTGTTTGGCTTATAAGACGAAGGAAGGAAAGCAAGAAGTCATTGGTACTCCAGCACAACGGTTAGGAATCGCTAAAAAGGTTTTTAGCTTAAAGGATATAATTTATTTCCGATAAATCATCCTACTTTAAACAGGATGATTTTTTTATAAAATAATTGGCAAGTTATGTTAGAATATTATAAAAATTGGAGGAGAAAATGATGCAAGTAAATAAGAAGAATATACAATCGGGAGACAAATCAATTAGCTATACACATATTGAAATGGGTTCCAAAACAATTTGCTTTATGTTTTCTGGCTCAGGTTACAATTACGATAAGCCCTTATTTTATTTTGCAACTATGGCAATGCTTCAAAACAAAATAGATATTGTTCATATCCATTATTCCTATGGAGAATATTTTTTGAAAAAGTCTCTTGAAGAAGTATCCAAAACAATGATAGACGATATTAACCCTGTAATTTCGGAAGTCTTTAAAAACGGTCAATACAATGAGTCGATTTTTTTAGGAAAATCACTTGGAACTATTCCAATTGCGAATGACCTAATGAAAAGAAATGAATTTACAAAGTCAAAAATGATTTTACTTACTCCATTGTTAAAGTTTGATTCGATTTTTGATTCAATCTTAAACAGCGAACACCAAGGACTTTTAGTTATCGGGGATAAAGACCCTCATTTCAATTCAAATCAGATTGACCAATTAAGTAGCTCGAATTTAAAGATAGAGGTTGTCCAAAATGCAAATCATCACTTAGATATTGGAGAATTTGAGACAACAAATTCAATATCAGCTTTATCAAGGGTAATGGAAAAACTTCAAAAAGCAATAAAAACAATTTAGCAAATTAATGGGATTATCGAAAGGGTAACCAATTTATGTGCTAATTCAATTGCTAAAATATATGCAAAAGAGGTGCTAATAGCACCTCTTTTTTGATGGTTATTTATAATTTTGTACTTCAAATCCGAACCCGTTAAGCTAAAAGCGATCGTTTTTTTTTTTTGAGCTATTTCGATAGGCAAAATAAAGCTATAAAAAAGAGGTAAATGCATCTATAATGATAAGAGACAGAGAGATAAAGAAAAGAGGTTGAGAAATGAATCAAGATTCTAAACGAGCAGGTATTGTTTATACAGCCAGCGCTTACGTTATGTGGGGGCTTTTTCCGCTTTACTGGAAGCTTCTTGGCGAGGTGAATGCGAATGAAATACTCGCTCACCGCGTTATATGGTCATTTGTTTTTATGCTTTTACTTTTGCTTGTGACAAAGCAAATGAGTTCTTTAAAGAAGACGCTTGGTTTATTATTTCGTAATACGAAACAAGCGGTCATTTTATTTGTGGCTTCAGTGCTAATCAGCATCAACTGGTTCGTTTACATTTGGGCGGTTAACCATAATCATATTATTGAAACAAGTTTAGGTTACTACATCAATCCGCTCGTTAGTATTTTGCTTGGCATAGTCGTTTTAAAAGAGAAGCTTAATTTTTGGCAAGGTGCTTCTGTTGGATTGGCTGCTATAGGTGTTATCGTTATGACAGTTACATACGGACATATCCCATGGGTATCATTAAGCTTAGCGTTTAGCTTTGGTTTGTACGGTCTTGTAAAAAAGACTATTCAGTTAGAAGCAAAAGTAGGATTAACGATTGAAACGATGATGGTTGCACCTATTGCAGTTATTTATTTTATTTTTCTTTTAGTGAAAGGATCTTCAAGTTTTTCCCTTCAGTCGCTTGATGTGAGCGCTCTTTTAATTGGAGGCGGTGTTGCTACAGCTATGCCACTATTGTATTTCGCTAAAGGAGCCCCGCTTATTCCGCTATCGATGGTCGGTTTTTTGCAGTACATTGCTCCTACCATGACGCTTTTATTAGGGGTATTCGTGTATCACGAACCGTTTTCTAGCATGGAAATGATTGCCTTTTTGTTCATTTGGGGCGGATCGGTGATGTTCATTTTATCTAAAACTAAGTTCATGAGTTCTCATCAGCCGAAATTCTTTAAAGGGCGTTCAGCTTAACGGACAAAAAAGCGGATATCTTTAGATATGCGCTTTTTTGTCTGCTGTAAAGAAATAAAAACGGAGACGGAAAAGTCACCGTATGTATACTTTATAGCTTCCGCTTGAAATGAGCGTTCAACTGACCTTGAAGCATTTGGTTTTTTACTTCTTTCATTTTTCTCGCTTCATCTTTTTTAGCCAGTTCTGTGCGTATTTCACTCGTTTGAACTCCTTCTTCTATACGATCGGCAATATCCATTAATCGTTCGACGTCTGAAAACGAATATTTCCGGATACCCGTATTGGTTCGGTCCGGAAAGAGCAGGCTTCTTTTCTCATAGTAGCGAATTTGTCTTTCTGATAAACCGGTTAATTCTTTTACAATCCCAATAGACATGACTTTTTTATCTCGATATGACGCTTCATTCGTAGACAATCTCCCTCACCCCTGAGTACGTAGTAGTATGTTATTATAAAGGAAAAAAATACAAAAAATTATAACATGTAATACATTCTAACATATATATGTTATATTTTTGAATTACTATGTGAGAAAAAGTGACATAAATAATGAAATAGGGAAAAGAGTCCTATAAACTAATGATTAACTCGATCCCAAGTGGTTAACCATACAGGATAAAGCCTTGTGGTTAATCACTTGCTTTCAAAATGATGAATAGAAAATAAATGTGAGAATATACATAAATTCTAAAAGGGAAGGGCGTTTTACATGGCTGTGCAACAATTGAAAAAAGAAGAGATTATTGAGCTGGCAAAAGAAATTATTGAACTCGATTTGAAAAGAGATGAAAAATTTGAAGAATTGACAGAGTTAGCCGGAAATCGTGCATATGAAATTTTGCGCAGAGTACAAAATGCCTGTTTATAAGTAATAAAAAAATCCCGCCTAGAGCGGGATTTTTAATGAGATTGCTGTTCAAGATTAAATAATTCTTGTTTCATCTTAGCGTGATCGAGGTTTTCACCTATAAAGACAAGAGTGGTGGGCAGCTTCATCATTTCTTTCATATATAGAGGCATGCCGTATGAATATTGAAACGAATACGTATCATTCGAATGAGTGAAGCGCATGTAGCCTTTAATGCGATAAATGGTATCTGGCATTTGGCGAAGCCAATTTTCAAATAATTCAAGATCCACTTTTTTTGTAAACTCATATACAAATGTTTTCAAATGAAGATGATCTTCAACATGAGCCTTATGGTGCGGCTGTTTTTGAGACAGCTGAGCTTTTTGAATCACATCAAGCTTCACGCGGGAAAATGTCGTTAATAATGTCCTTGCACTAGCGTTAATGGATTGAATCTCAAAAAGCAGGGAAGACTTTTCTGACTCAGACAGCATGTCCGTTTTATTTAATAAAATTACATCCCCATGTTTTACTTGTTCTTGAAGAAGTTTTTGAAGTTGAATGCTTAAGGAACCACGTTCTTTCCATCTTGTCGCATCCAGTGTGGTGATAATACTTTTAATCGTAACTTGATGCGCAAAAAGAGGAGACATACAAGCATCTAATACTTCAATGGGATGGGCAACTCCCGTTGTTTCTATATAGATAGCATCCAATGTGTTCTCCTGTAAAAGTGAATGAAGCTGCGTTTCAAATTGACCTTGAATCGTACAGCACACGCAGCCATTTAGCAATTCTTTTAACGGCGTGTCTTCTTCTACTTCATTTGAGTCAATCGAAACTTGGCCAAGCTCATTCATCACAACAGCAATATTGCGATTACGATCTTTTTCTTGCTGAAGCAGCTGTTTAAGCAACGTTGTTTTTCCGCTGCCTAAAAATCCAGATAAAATGTAGATTTCTGTTTTCATTTCAGTCTCTCCTATGTAAATAACATTATTTAAATCGGAATTTTTCCGATTACGGGTTGGTAAATCGTATATCCAAGAGGGGATAAATGTCTAAACGTAAATTTTTATGCTTTTTTGTATTCATTATAACAACTTTAAAAGCGCTATGGCTATCTTTTGTAGAAAACTCAAAATACAATGAAATAAGAATATTATAAAATTTCAAACTAGCTGTGCTACAATAAAAGAAAAAGAAAAGGGGAGCAAAAGTTATGCGAATATTAGTTTTAGGCGCAGGCGGCGTTGGCGGTTATTTTGGAGGCAGGCTTGTGGAAAAAGGAGAAGATGTTACTTTCCTTGTCAGAGAACGCAGAAAAAAAGAGCTGGAACAAAACGGACTTGTGATTAAAAGTGCACACGGTGACTTCACTTCACCTGTACAAGCTATTACAAAATCTGAGGTAAAAGGACCTTATGATGTTATTTTGTTCACAACGAAGGCTTATCATCTTACACAAGCAATTGAAGATGTCCGTCCTTTTGTAGGGAATCAGACCGTTGTAATACCTTTGTTAAACGGTATGGCTCACGTCGCTCCATTGCAGGAAGCTTTTGGGGAAGAGAAAGTCATTGGAGGGCTGTGCTTTATTGAAACTACTTTAAACCAAGATGGAGAGGTCGTCCAGACGAGTCCTGCTCACAGACTTGTATTTGGTGAATTTAAGCAGAAGGACGCAGAACGATTACAACTGATTGAGCAAGCGTTCAGTGGTACAAAAGCTTCGTTTGTGAAAAGTTCATATATTGAACAGGATATGTGGCATAAGTATTTGTTTATTACGGTTATGTCAGGCATGACTACTCTTATGCGCGCACCTGTTGGACCAGTTTTAGCAGCAAAAGGCGGGCGTCAATTTGTGCAAGAACTTTTTAAAGAAGTGGAAAATATTATGATGGCCTACGATGCACCATTAGCCGAAGGAATCATTGAACAGCATATGAATACGATGGACAAAATGACGTATGACATGAAGTCATCGATGCAGCGCGACATGGAAAAAAGCTCTCAAATTGAAGGAGACCACCTTCAAGGATATTTGCTGAAGTTAGCTGAAAAATCGTCTATACACGTACCGCTTCTTCAAACTGTACATACGCATCTAAAAGTATATGAAGAAATGTTAAAAGGTTATCAAAAATAATGACAGCAAAAATTGATTTAGCAGTCATGCAAGTATTGCAAAAGCTGCTAAGTACAGCAGAAATGGGACAATTGCCTTCCGCTCCTGGCATTTATTTTTTCTTTGATGAACCCGGCCGGCTTTTGTATATCGGAACCACGACGGGCTCTCTATCAGAAAGAGTAAGAGCTCACGTTGCAGGAAAAGGTGTTAGCAATACAAAAAAATTCCACAAAGAAATTCATGCGGTTGGATATATTGAAGTTCATGGATTAAAAAAAGAATTAGATATGTTGAGAACGATGCTTGTGAATGGTTATTTTCCAAAATACAATAAACAAGATGTAAAAAGAGAAAATGAATACGACATTTACACCGTTCACGGCAGAGTCCTCAGGGATACAGGAGTTAACAAGAAAAAAGTCTCTAAGCGAAAAACGGTGCTAAAGCCAACGTTAAAAGAGATAGAGATTCGCCAAGAAAACAGCGATATTACATATGCACGAGTCGCAAATATGAATGCTGAAGATCGAGTGAAAAAATTGTGGTCTTGTCAAGAAGCAGGAGCGCAGCTACATCTTCCGGAGTCGAAAGTGTTAGCAATAAGTGACCGGCTCTTAAAAGAACAGTATACATTTCAGCGAGATATGAAAAAGAATATGATGTTTACGATGCGGGATTTAGTTGTTATTCAAGTGTTGTTAAATTTAAATCCGACTCATGATTTGAAAAAGAGAGAAATAAAGGAAGCCATCAGTTTAGTGCGTAAATTTGGTATAGAAGAAGCTCTTCGCATCTCTGAAAAATTACTCAAAACGTAATAAAATCCATGATCATTGTGATCATGGATTTTATCATTTATCATTCGCGCTTAAGCTAATTCGTCAATAACTTTTGGTAGAGCCATAATGGAAATAACGCAAAGTGAACTGACAACTTGATGCATTTCAAAAATGGCAATGATGAATAACATCAGTGATATATATAATTGAAGGCCTTTTAATCCCCACGGCTTGCGATCGAAAAAAAAGTCGCTAAGTACAAATACAAAGAAAATGAGCGAACTGAACAAAATAATCATGGATGTAGACATGGAACGATCATAAGCAATGATAAATAACAAAGCGAGAAGCGACACAACAGATATAACTTTTAATGTTTTAATCATCGTGTTTTTATTCACTTTTTTCACCTTCATTTGTAGGATTGATCTTTCATCCTCATTTTATAGGATAGTCAAAAGTTCTAAAAGTCAAACGAATAAATCATAACAACAATTTAACATCTTTATACTACATTTACATTGAGAGAAAAAAATGGGCGGGTTTTGAGCTTTGTGCACTTCATTGACGCGTGCAAAGAACAAGTGCTATAGTATGTTTGCTCTAAAAGCTAAAGGAGCAAAGTTTTCAAAGGACGTGACTATGTGAACGAAACACTATTAGTAATTGATGGATTTAATTTATTAAGCCGCTGTTATTTTGCTACTTCTTATGGAAGAGATGAAGCAGCGTTGACAAGAAACAGTAAGGGCCAATTTACGAATGCCCTGAGAGTAACGATTCAAAAAATGCATGCATTGATTCACCAATATGAGCCAAGCCATATTTTCGTCGCTTGGGATGTTAAACGCGAGGATACAAAACGTAAAGATACATACGCTTTATATAAGCAAACAAGAGCAGAGCTGCCTGATCCGCTGATTCAGCAGTACGAAACGTTAAAGCAATTTTTTGATACAGTAGGCATTTATCAAATGTCATTGTCTTCTTATGAAGCAGATGATTTAATTGGAGCACTTGCAAGCAAGTGGAGTAAGGAAAAGCAAAGTCCAGGGTACATCTATAGCAACGACCGAGACTTGCTTCAGCTCCTAGATCAACATATTTCGCAAATTATTGCTAAAAAGCAGGTTGGCGATCTTGTTTATGGCTTTAAGCACTTTCAAGAAGAATATAATATTCATCCTCGTCAATGGGTGGACGTAAAAGCATTGCTTGGTGACAAATCTGATAATATTCCGGGCGTTCCAGGTGTAGGAGAAAAAGCCGCACTGCCTCTTATTCAACAATATGGCTCTATCCATGAAATTTATGCACAAATTGAACAATTAGATCCAGCTTTTAATCGTTACAAAAAAAAGCTAGCAGAAGGAAAAGAACTAGGTATGCTTAGCCGTGAACTCGCTGAGATTATTATAGACATTCAAGAAATCAGTATGTTGAATTGGGGAGAATTAACATTTATGTATGATTATGAACGATGGAATAAAGAAATTCAAAGTCTAGAACTAAACATTAGGATTCGCTCCTGATTTTTAGTACAATACAATTTATGAACATGAGAAAGGAGTAACAAGCGTGCAACCAATTCATAAAGAAACAGTTCAAAAAAAAATACAAACATTTTTAAATAAAGACGTATATGTACACCTTGAAACGACAAACGGTGCATATGCTTCACACGTAAATGAAAAAGTAATGACAGTTGGGGCTTTTATTCGCAATGGTAAAGTCACTATTTCAAACGGAAAGATAACTGGAGAAGGTCCTTATCGTGTAGGTCTTCAAATTGATTTAGGATGGATTTATGCAGAGGGATTAACAGATTGGGAAATTGATGAAGAAGGCAGACTTCTTTTAGCAGGGCATGACTTTGAAGGTCGTTTAGCAGTTGCCCTTCAATTAAGTGAACATCCGTTTTCATAACAGAAAAGAGAGGAGAATAGAACATGGAAGAAAGATTATTAATTGTATTTCCGCATCCTGACGATGAAGCATATGGAGCAGCAGGAATGATCACGCAAGCTAGACAAAAAGGAACGCCCGTTACATATGCTTGTGTTACGCTAGGTGAAATGGGACGAAACATGGGTAGACCCCTGTTTGCTAACCGTGAAACTCTACCTCAAATCCGAAAAAAAGAACTTTTAGATTTAGCAAACGTTTTAGACATTCAAGACTTGCGTATGCTAGGGCTTCGTGATAAAACGCTAGAATTTCTTGATATTGATGTTTTTGCAGATAAAATTGAAGAAATTATTAACGATGTAAAGCCGACTCACATTTTAACGCATTACCCTGGCTTTGCAGTACACCCTGATCACAATGCCACGGGAGCAGCTACGATCCAAGCGGTAAAACGTATGCCAAAAGAAAAGCGTCCGGTTGTTTGGTGTCATGCGTTTTCAAAAGATCGTATTGAACATATTGGAGAACCAGATGTTATTTTTGATGTAACAGCGATGAAAGATAAAAAAATTGAAGCGTTAAAAGCCCATCGTTCTCAAACAGAAGGAATGATGAACGCAATTGACTTCGATCGCTTATCTGACTATCCGCAAATGGAACGTCTATTAACAAGAGAAGAATTCTGGACATATAACTGGGAGTAACAGATGAAAAAACAGCGAATTTTATTTATTGGAGCAGGACGAATGGCTGAAGCCGTAGCGGCTGGCTTGGTTACGAGCAGCGCTGATAGTATTGAGGCAGTGGTGATGTCAAACAACGGAGATATCGGTCGGTTACAGCGAGTTGAAAAAACGTACGGCGTACAAACGACGCAAAATTGGCGCCAGGAAGTTGACAATTCGGACGTTATTATTTTAGCGATGCCTCCCGAGGCGCATCCTTCCGTTCTCAAGGAACTTTCGACTCATTTAAATCAGCAATTTGTTGTAACGTTAGCTGCAGGAATTGGTCCGAGTTATTTAGAAAACCACCTTCCTCAGGAAACGCCTGTCGCTTGGATTATGCCAAATACAGCTGCTATGATTGGGCAATCGATGTCCCTGTATACACTTGGAACTTCTGCAACAAAAGAGCATAAAGAAGTGCTTCAAATGATTTTAAAAGGAATTGGTGAAGCGCATGAGTGTTCAGAAAAAGAAGTACATGAGCTAACGGCTGTAACTGGCAGTGCACCTGCGTTTTTATATTATTTTGCAGAATCGTTAATTGATGCAACGACTGCTTACGGTGTGGACGAAAAAACAGCCAAAGATTTAGTTATTCAAATGATGTATGGCTCTGTACAAATGCTGCATGAAACCAAAGATCCTGCGTCTTTAAGAGAGCAAGTAACAACTCCAGGCGGCGCTACTGCCGAAGGATTAAAAGTGATGAAAGAACAAGACTTTTTCTTAACAATGAAGCAGGCAATTGAAGCAACGAATAAAAAAGCAATGGGTGGAAGCTAAAAAAGCTCATACAACCATATGTTAGATAAAAAATCCGAACTATAGTTCAGCATTCTTTCATTAGAATGTTGAATCAGTTCGGATTTTTTTATGAATAGACTTTCTTAACATAAAAATATGCCTCTTTGGAATCGTTTTTTCTCTATGTGCCGAGCTTTTTTAGTCATCGACAAATCGCTTTTTTGTATCAGAAGTTGGGAGCATGCAGTGCTGCTGTTTGCCAAACCACTTATATCGGTTGCGAGCGATCCAGTTGTATACGATATCTCGAATAGGCGCAGGAATGATAATAAGTGCATATAAAAATTTAACGGGTCCATCTAAGCGCTTGGCGATTTTTAAAGCAGCCGTTGATTTTATATATCTTTGTTTTCCATGGATATATACAATGCTGTCTAATTGCTCAGGAAGTAAGCCGTGAGAGGCGAGCTGCTGCTTTCCGAAATCTGATTGAAGAGAGGCGAAAGAAAACAAAGCTTGTTCATCATGTTTAATAATAAATTGAACACTGCTGTTACATAAATTACATATGCCATCAAAAAGAATCAAATGTTTCATTGGACAATTTCGCTCCTATTCCATAAAAAAAGTATAATTACTTGTCATTTTTGAAAAATAAAGGTACGTTTAAAAGATGTGAAAGTGATCCAAATGCAAAGGTAATTCGATTATATAATAAGGACTCATAAGAGTTAAAGGAGAAGGGTATGAAAGAGCAAAAAGACGTTGTCTTATACAATAGAATAAAAGAACAAGACAAAAAAGCCCTTGAACTGCTGTATGACAAGTACGAGCGAATTCTTTATTCGTTTGTATACCGGTTAACAAATAGCTCTGATATTGCTGAAGAAGCTGTTCAAGAAGTATTTATTAAGCTGTGGAGAGGAAAGGGAGTTTACAGCGATGAAAAAGGGAAGTTTTCATCATGGCTGTTTACGATTACAAGAAACACCGCGATTGATATGGTGAGAAAAAGAAAAAACGATCCTATTTTCTCAGAAGAAATTTTTGATTTTATTGAAGATGATCATCCTCAGATTGACGAGCACCTTCAGTGGAAAGAAGAACAGCAGAGAGTACGGCACGCTGTATCAAAATTGTCTGAAGACCAAAAAAAGATTATTCAATCCGTTTATTTTAAGGGATTAACGCAGCAAAAAGTAGCAGAAGAGCAGCAAATCCCATTAGGAACAGTAAAGGGTAGGGTGCGATTAGCGTTGCGGAAATTAAAAACATATTTAGGTACCGATGCAGAAGGGAGAGCTGATTCATGAGTATGTGCGATAAACTAATTGATTACTATAATGATCAGTTGACTTCCCATGAGAAAAAAGAGTTTGAAATGCACTTAAAAAACTGTCAAAGCTGTCAGGATGAACTAAAAGAACTGGAGGAAGTTCTTGGAGATCTAACGTATTTGACACCAGAGCAATCTCCTCCTCCAGAAATGAAACAGCGAATACTTGCAAATGTATTCGAAGAAGATCAAGGTGAGACAAAGAGAGAATCAATAGCTTTTAAAAATGAAAAACAATATGCTGCGTCTAAGAAATCAAATAAAAAATCCGTCATTATTGGATTAGCTGCGGCACTTATTTTATCCCTTGTAGGAAACAGCTACTTTCTGTTGAAAGATGGAGACAAAGGCAAACAAGAACCAAATGTTTCGGTTGCTCCTCAAAATGAACCTCTTACATCTGAGAAAACGATGAAGCTGCAGGCAGAGCCGAATGTTTCTGGTGAAGCAACAGCATCTCTGACGAAAAAAGGTGGAAATTTAAATGTGGTCATTCAAGCGAATAACTTGAAAAATGTAAAAGGGAATGAAGTCTATCAGGTATGGCTCATAAAAGGTGATAAGCCTCACCCGGCAGGTGCTTTTGTAACAGATAAAAATGGAAATGGGACAGTGTTCTATACGATGAGCCGAAAAGAACAGAGTGAAAAGTGGGATGTTATGGCCATTACTTTAGAACCGAACGCGAATAATAAGACGCCAAAAGGAAACGTTGTGTTAAGTTCAGCGCTCTAACAAAAACCCTTCTGCTAGCAGAAGGGTTTTTGTTACGTGCAGTTAATCATCTTCAAACTGTATAGCAATGGTTTGATCATTTTCTATCTTATTCAGTCGAATTTCCAATAAACCATTTTTGTACTTAGCGCGAACTGGTTCGTCCGTGTAGTGAAAAGGAAGTTTGACCGTGCGAGAAAATACGCCTGTATGGCGTTCGTTCAGCTTTAGCTTTTGTTTAGATGCTTCATAAGCATAAGGAACGTTCCCTTCAACTGTTAATATATTTGCGTCCAACTTAATTTGAATGTCGTTAGTGGAATGTAGTCCAGGAACTTCAACGACGATAATGCCTTCTTTATCGGTTTCATATAAATCGACGTTTGGAAATCGCTTTGGCAAGATGTGATTTAAATCGCTCCAAAAGTGATTTCCAAGCATATCTTCTACCTTATGCTGAATTGAACCCCAATCAATCTCTTCATATTTTTTACTCAAAGGAACCCCTCCTTATATTCACGTAAATTCCTTCTATATATATGAAAAAAAGAAAATTCAATGCCTGCTTACAAAGAATGAGAAAAATGCGTAAATAAGTGAAAAAATGTGAGGAAAAAAAGAGATTTTGAGTGAAAAAGAAGGATTATGTAGAATAAAAAAAGTATAATTACGTATAGAGCTTTCTATTATTCTAAATGAAAGCAAGTATGTGAAGGGGGAAGTTGAGATGAGAGAAAAGCGTACATCCAGTGGTTTTCTATTAAAACAACGTGCTTTCTTAAAATTATATATGATTACAATGACGGAGCAAGAGCGTCTGTATGGCCTTCGGTTATTAGATGTGTTGAGAGATGAATTTCGACCTTTTGGATTCAAACCTAATCATTCTGAGGTATACAAAGCTCTTCATGACTTGATTGAAGACGGTGTCCTCAAACAGGTGAAGCGTAAAAAAGAAGGAATGAAGCTTCAAGAAGTGGTTTATTATACATTTACAAATGAGGGAGAAGAGAAAGCTAAATTATATAAAAAACAATTAAAAGTAGAGCTGGAGCGGTGTGAAGCTATGATTCAAAAAGCTATTCGTGACAACTTCGGGTCCAAATGAACGTGTCTTTAGTTAGAAAAGACACGTTTTTTCTATAGCTGATTTTGTCGTCTTATGTCGGAATAAAAGTTATAAAATGGGTACAAAGTAGTGTAAAAGATGGATATATAGTTATATTATGGATAAAATACACACTTTTAACATATATGGATGAATTCGATTTTAAAGATTATGCACTATTCATAAATAGTGTACGAATTGATATGATACAAAGTGTATATAAATCTATTTAATGCGTTATTTGCCATATTTTAAGAACTTATAAACCGTTATCAGACCATCATTGAAGCATTTTGGTTTTAGCAACTTTGACGAATTTGACTAGATTTGTATCGAGAAGATATTATTTGTTTACTATGAAAGGAATGGATTTTATGAAGTCTACAGGAATTGTAAGAAAAGTAGATGAATTGGGTCGCGTAGTAATTCCTATTGAATTGCGCCGTATTTTAAATATCAACACAGGTGATCCAGTAGAAATATATGTTGATGAAGATATTATTATTTTACAAAAGTATAGCCCGTATGGTGCTTGCTTAGTAACTGGGGAAATTACGCGTGAAAACTTAACCTTTGGTAATGGAAACGTTGTGTTAAGTAAAAAAGGTGCGGAACAGCTTTTACAAGAGTTAGAGCGTACCTTAAATAAATAAGAAGTTTTAGGTCTTAGTATAAGGAAGAATATCCATCCATCTTTAAACCAAAAAAGAACGTTCTTTTAAGAACGTTCTTTTTTGGTTTAAGCCGTTCGAGAAGATTTATCCTCCTCTAGCAGCTGCTTTTTTTGTATTTTTATCAAACGATACGCAAGTCCTGTTGCTCCTGCAGCGAGCCCAGCAATTAGTCCAACCCAATAGCCAAACGCCTGCAAATCGGTGTATTTTGCTAACACAATGCCTAAAGGTAGACCAATTACCCAATAAGATACCAAGGACATTAAAAAGGTTACATTTACATCCTTATATCCTCGCAGCGCACCTTGAATAGGAGCTTGAAGAGCATCAGAAAGCTGAAAGAAAATTGCATAAATCAAAAAGTGAGAAGTTAATGCCAGTACCTCTGCGTCTTTTGTATATAAGGATGCTACGGATTCTCGAAGAGTAAATAAAAGACCTGCGCAAACAAAAGCCATGCCAACAGCAATTGTTATACCAATTCTGCTATAGCTTCGTGCATCCTGATTCCGTTTAGCACCCGCTTCAAATCCTACAACGATTGTTAAAGCCATCGAAATACTCAGTGGAATCATATAGAGAAATGAGGCAAAATTAATAGCTGCTTGGTGAGAAGCGATTGTAATGGTATTATATGAGCTCATAAACAGCGTGACAGCTGAAAAAATACTTGTTTCGAAAAATACGGAAAAACCGATAGGTAAACCAATTTTTAATATTTCTTTCCAGGCAGAAAATGAGATACGGTGAAATTTTTTAAATAAACCGAAGCTAGAAAAAGGCTCTTTTTTATGAATAATTAAAATCGATATGACAAGTATGCACCAATATGTGATGGCCGTTGCATAACCAGAGCCTACGCCACCCAAGTGAGGGAAGCCCAGCTTACCGAAGATTAATACATAGTTTAAAGCCACATTAATCGGAAGCCCTAAAATGGTGACCAGCATAGACGTACGAGTTTGCCCTAAAGCATCAATAAAGTTTCGTAAAACCGTATAAATAAAAAGCGGAATAATACCAAAAGATAAAGCGATTAAATACTGTTTGGCAATGCGCATCACGTTTGCTTCTAAATTCATTCCTTTTAAGATAGGACTAACAACAAAAAAGCCGATTAAAATGATAACAGCGGCCATTAAAATGGAGACATAAAGCCCTTGAATGACAGAGAACGGAACTTTTTTCTTTTGATTAGCTCCCACCAGCTGTGCAACAATTGGCGTAATAGACATTAAAATTCCGCTTAGCCCTGTAAAAACAGGCACCCATAAGCTCGAACCAATTGCTACCCCTGCCAAGTCATCTGCACTAACTCTTCCTGACATCATCGTATCAAAGAAAGTCATTGAAAACATTCCAAACTGGGTGACCAATATCGGAAATAAAATAAAAACGAACTGCTTAACTTTTTGAGACGTTGAAAACGTTTGTTGCATTAAAAAACCCCCAATTTGAAAACATTTACACCAAAAAGCATTATATCACGCAAAGGCTTGTTTTTGCTAAGAGTTCTGACAATAAATTCAAAGAATGTATCCATAAAGAACACACTTTGAAAGGAAGTAAAAGGTAAAGTAGTATATGATTTTAATTTTGAGACGCGGTGGGATATGATAGAAAGTATAGTAGTTATCATTTAACGTGGAGGGATACGTGTGGATTTACAGTTGCAAAGTAAAAATGTACTCATTACCGGTGGATCAAAAGGGATTGGGAAAGCTATAGCTGCTTTGTTTATTCAAGAAGGAGCAAACGTTGGAATTGCTGCAAGAGGAGAGGAAGCATTACAGCATGCACAGTCAGAATTAGAAAACGTACGTACATATACAGCAGATCTAACAAACGAAGCGGATAGAGTTGCGTTAATTAAGAAATTCATTAACGACTTTGGGAGTATTGATATTTTAATTAATAACGCTGGAGGAAGTAATGGAAGCACGGCAATGGAAACAGATTTATCTCTTTTTCAGGAAGCAATGGAGCTAAACTACTTTTCAGCTGTCCACTTGAGCAAGCTAGCAGCAGCTCGTATGACAAAAGATGCGGCAATCGTTAATGTTACGTCTATTTTTGGGAGAGAAAGTGGAGGCAAAGTTACGTACAATAATGCAAAAGCAGCGCTTATCAGCTTTACAAAGTCATTTGCAGATGAAATGATTTCTAAAGGAATTCGTGTAAACGGTGTTGCTCCGGGAAGCATTTTGCACGAGACGGGTAATTGGAAAAAGAGAATGGAGGAAAATCCGGAAAAGATTAAGCAGTTTGTTGAAAATGAAATACCAGCGGGCCGCTTTGGAGAGCCAGAAGAAGTGGCAAACGCCGTTGTTTTTTTAGCATCTTCTCAAGCTTCATGGATAGTAGGTGCGACGTTAAACGTAGATGGTGGACAGTCAAAAATGAACTTTTAAAAAAAGTGCAGGAATTTCCTGCACTTTTTCATTATCCAATATCTTTTTGCATACGAGGAATCTGAAAATCTTCATTAATTGCGTCCGCTGTAAGCTGACCTGATAATGTCACCATCGGCACGCCGCCTCCAGGGTGTGTAGAGCCTCCTACAAAATAAAGGTTAGAAAGAAGCTGACTTCTTGCCGGAATTTTAAACCCTCCATTTTTCTTACGGTCAGTTGCTACGCCATAAATGGACCCGCCGTTAGCGCCGTAAAGCTCTTGGATATCGTTAGGAGTAAACGTATATTCAAACTCAATGCTGGAACGTAAGTCTTCTAATCCCATTGCCTCAAGCTTTTTTAGTACGACATCACGGTAGCGGTCTTTTAATGCAGCCCAGTCGTCGCCTTCTTTTAAAGGAGGTACATGAGTAAGAACGAACAGGTTTTCTTTTCCTTCAGGAGCTTGCGTAGGATCTGATTTAGATGATACGCCAATGTAAATTGTCGGATCCATCGCTATTTTCCCTTTGTTAAAGATTGTATCAAACTCTTCTTTCTGATCCTTTGAGAAGAAGAAATTGTGATGTTGAAGCTGCTTGTACTGTTTGTTAACCCCTAATAAAAGAACAAGGCCAGAAACAGTAGGTTCAAATTTTGCAAGCTGCTGAGTTTGCTTAGCTGCTTGCGCATGATTTTTTAATAAATAGCGGTAAGTTGGAATGGCTTCTAGATTAGATACCACAACATCTGCTGATAGGCTTTCACCGTTTTCTAGTGTAATTCCAGTTGCCTTTGCTCCGCTTGTTGTGATTTCTTTTACTGGCGTATTTAGATGCACAGTGACGCCAAGTTCTTGAAGGAGCTTATCCATCGCTTCAGCAATTTTGTACATTCCGCCTTTTACGTAATAAATACCTAACCCTAGCTGAACGTGAGCAAGCTGCGTTAATACAGCTGGCGCATGATAAGGAGAAGAACCGATGTACATAATTAAAAAATTAAACAATTGACGCAAATGTTTGTTTGAAAAATATTTGCGTGTAGTAGCATCCATAGATCTCATTGGATCCATTTGAAGCAGTTCTTTTACCGTGTGCATCGTTCGTAAATCGTGCAGTCCAGATAAACTTTTTTTATAAAAACTTTTTAAGTTCGATTCGTACATTTTATTTGCATAAGATAAATAGTCAAAAAAACCTTCAATGTCTTCTGGAGCAAGTTCTTGAAGCTGCTGAAGCATGCGAGGAAGGTCACTGGTCAAATCAATTTGTGTTCCATCTTGGAAAAAAGTTCTCCACTGAGGCTCAATTCGTTCTATTGTCAAGTAGTCGTGGATATTGCGGCCTGCACTGTCAAACAGCTGCTCTAGCACCCACGGCATTGTTAAAATAGAAGGTCCCGTATCGAAAGAAAACCCTTTGCCGCTGCGAATATTTAACTTACCCCCAATTCGCTCGCTTTTTTCAACGACTGTTACATCATATCCATCAGCTGACAGACGAATAGCAGCTGACAGACCACCTAAACCTGCGCCTACAACAATTACTTTCTTTTTCATCTTTTTCCTCCTTATAAAACAAAAGCGAGTTGTCAACAATGTGTATAAAATGACTTCACGCAAAATAAAAATAGGTCTACAACTTTTTATTTTGTCCAGTTCGCTAATTTTCATACGTGAAGGAAAGGAGAAAGAGATGTCTTTTTTACTGGTTGCTTTTGTCTTGACAGGTACGCTTGTCATCACTATCCCTACATTTAAACGTGTAAAAATAGTAAGAAACGATATGTCATGTTTGTCCATTATTATTCCAGCTAGAAATGAAGAAAAAAACCTTACCTTTTTATTGCAGTCACTCCAGTTACAGAACGCTGACTTTGAAGTGATTGTTGTAGATGACAACTCAACAGATCATACTGAGCGGGTAGCCAAAGCATTTGGCGTGAAAGTAGTGCACCCGGGGACACTTCCAGCTGGATGGTTAGGAAAGTCATGGGCATGCTGGAATGGAGCAAGAGAAGCAAAAGGCTCGGTGCTTTTGTTTTTAGATGCTGATCTTACAGTAGAGAAAGACGGAATTGAAAAAGTATTTTTCTACTATCAACAGCAAGGGGGGGTGCTGTCGGTTCATCCTTATCATCTTGTTAAGAGGCCTTATGAAATGTTTTCTGCTTTATTTCACTATGTTACGTTTGCATCGATTGGCGCTTTTCACCCCTTTAAAAATTGGAAAAGTCCTTCCGTCGGTTTCGGGCAGTGCTTGCTTTGCAGCGCAGCCTCCTACTTTCAAAGCGGAGGCCACGAAGGGATAAAAAAAGAAGTGGTTGAAAATATGGCACTGGTTGAGAAAATGAGCAAACAAGGTGAATTTATTACGTGTATGAGTGGACAAGGAGCTCTTTCCATGCGCATGTATCCAGATGGTATGAAAAGCCTGATAAGAGGGTGGAGTAAAAGTTTTGCTTCAGGTGCGGGGAAAACGGAAGCCATTTATTTATTTCTAGTAAGTTTATGGCTTACTAGCATGATTAATTATGTTCTTTTTTTACCTACTCTATGGAATCAACATGCAGGCTTGGCAATTAGCAGTTATGTTTGCTATGTCAGTCTCTTATTTAATAGCTTAAGAAAAATAGGTTCGTTTACTTTTTTTTCTTTGTGCTTATTTCCTATTCACATGCTGTTTTTTCTGGGCCTATTCGTATGGTCTTTCATCCAAACAGCGGTGAGAAAGCAAGTTAAATGGAAAGAACGCAGCATATCTATAGAAGAAGAAAAAAAGAAGAAAGTGATAAAATGACAGGCGCTCAGCTCTTAATTAATATCATGGCATGGTTTGTGATTCACATGTTCATCGCCTACAGGTGCACAAAAATTTCTGCCTTTTATTTAAAAAAAGACCTTGCGCTGTTTAAGGTTCACAGCTGGGAAACAGTTGGAATATATAAAAAATTCGGGGTACACCGATGGAAAACGTGGCTTCCTGATGCAGGAAAGCTATTTAAACGAGGGTTTTATAAAAAGAAATGGGAGAGTAGAACGAAGGAATATGCACAGCTTTTTTTAATGGAAACAAATCGAGCAGAGTTAACTCACTGGATCAGCATACTTCCTTCTATTCTTTTTTTTATATGGAACTCTCCTTCTATAGGTGTTTGGATGGTTATTTATGCGATTATTGCAAACGTACCGTTTATTTTGGTTCAACGATATAATCGAATACGGATTCATCAAGTCGTTTTAAAACTCAAACGAAATTAATTAACATGCCTTTGGCTCCGAGTAGGGGCCTCGGTTTTTATCTTTTTCTCCTTATTTGAAGACAATAATTTCTTGGATAAAAGAAAAAAAGAAGCAAAGGCGATATAAATACTAAAAAACACTAAAAATCCCCATAAGCCTGCTATGGCATCATCAAATTCCATGTTGCCTCGAGTGGTAATTCCTTGCTGAATTTCAATAGCAAAAACTAAGACAAGCATAACCGTAAGAGTGTAGATAAAAGAAATAGCTGTAATACTAAATTTCCATTTTGACAATAATTTAAAGATCATATAAACGCTTAAAAACGTGAGCAGTCCAATAATGCCAATAATCCAGAAGTGAAGTTCTTTATCTGAAAGAGAAAATCCTAGTAAATAAAAAATATAAATTAATCCATCGTGCAATACATTAATAATATTTGTAATGAAAACAATACATTCTTTCATTTTTTCTCCTTTATAAAAATGTAAGACGTTTAAACTTCTAGGTATACAAGTATACGTAGCCCGTACTCATTCCAATTTTATATAAAAAATGCACTTTCTAGATCAAATATTAAAGAGATCTGAAATTTCAAATAATATTTATAATTTATATTATAAACAAAAAGGTAAAAAAATAAAAATTTTCGATGCAAACTGACACATTTTTTTCATATTTAAAGAAAGAAATAACTCAGAATATGTGGTTTACTGTAGAAAGAAAAGAAAATAAGAGGCATTGATATAACAAATATTCACAAGTGCTTTTATGCATTCTCTTGTAAAGCAGAAGGAAAACTAAGGCAAGTGTTAAATTTATATGTATAGTGGACAAAATAAAAAATAAATATAAAATAGTGAAACCTAAAGAGAAGCTGTCCGTATTAAATAGTGAGAAGAAAAAAGCGCAGGATATATTTGTGTTTGTAAGCCGATAGAGCTGGGAATAAGAAAGTAGTTATTTTCTCACGTTTGGTGAAAATTATACGTAGCGGTGTTGACAATTTTTTTTAAAGAGTTAAAATGTGAAAGAACAGATTAGCTCTCTTACATTTTTTGTAAGGGAGATTTCTTTTTACATTTACTATAAAAATAAAAGTGAGCTTAAATTTCAATAGAGACAGAGGTGGGAATATGAAACAGCTCATGACAAACGGTAAAAATATTTTTTCGAAACAACTGCCGTTATTTCTAATTGCAGTTTTGTTGTTTTGGATTAAAACGTATACCGTTTATCGTATCGAATTTAACTTAGGGCTAGATAATTTTATGCAAAAGTTCTTACTTTTCATAAACCCAATTGGTTCGGCAATTTTCTTTTTTGCCATTGCATTACTATTTAAAGGGCGCGGAAAAGTACGAGCACTGCTTGGAATGAATTTTTTACTTTCATTCATCCTGTACGCAAATGTAGTATACTATCGCTTCTTTAATGATTTTATTACTGTTCCTGTATTGACTCAGTCAAACAACTTTGGTCAATTAGGCGGCAGTGCTATGGCTTTAATTAGCCCAACTGATATTTTATACTTCACAGATTTCTTTATTCTTTTAGTTTTAGTATTATGGAAAAAAGTTGACTTACCAGCAACAATTAGTCGACGTACTGTGACAGGTGTATTTTTATCAGGGATTTTATTCTTAAGTGCCAACATCGCACTAGCGGAAATGGATCGTCCTCAACTATTAACAAGAACATTTGACCGCAACTATTTAGTAAAATATTTAGGAACGTATAACTATACGATCTATGACATCATCCAGAGCTCGAAATCTTCAGCACAGCGCGCGCTAGCAGATAGCAGTGATGTGGCTGAGGTAGAGAACTATGCAAAAGCAACGTATGCTGAACCGAACAAAGAATATTTCGGTCAAGCAAAAGGCAAAAACGTTATCTATATTTCATTAGAATCACTTCAGTCATTTATGATTGGTTATAAGTTAAATGGTGAAGAAGTAACGCCATTCTTAAATTCACTATTAAAAGATCAGAACACAATGTATTTCGATAACTTCTTCCATCAAACAGGGCAAGGTAAAACGTCAGATGCTGAATTCATGATGGAGAACTCATTATTCGGCTTACCTCAAGGTTCTGTATTTACAACAAAAGCAAATAACACCTATCAGTCGCTATCTGGTATTCTAGATCAGCAAGGCTATACAACATCTGTGTTCCACGGAAATGGAAAATCGTTCTGGAACCGTGATGAGATGTATAAATCAATGGGTGTAGAAAAATTCTTTGATTCAGCTTATTACAATATGTCAGACGAAGATACGCTGAACTATGGTTTAAAAGATAAACCTTTCTTTAAAGAATCAATGCCGTACCTAAAAGGCTTAAAGCAGCCATTTAGCGCGAAGTTCATTACGTTATCAAACCACTTCCCTTATCCATTAGATAAGGAAGACCAAACGATTGGACCTCATAATACGGGAGATAAGTCAGTTGACCAATACTTCCAAACGGCTCGTTATTTAGATGAATCAATTAAGCAATTCTTTGAGGACTTACAGGCCTCTGGCTTAGCAGACAATACGATGGTTGTGATGTACGGTGACCACTATGGTATTTCTGAAAACCATAAGCGTGCAATGGGCAAAGTAATGGGTAAAAACATCAATGATTTTGAACAAGCTCAACTGCAGCGCGTACCATTATTTATTACTTCACCAGGCCTTAAAGGTGGCGTAAATCATACGTATGGTGGAGATGTAGATGTTCGTCCAACAGTGATGCATTTATTAGGTCTTGATACAAAAGACTATATTGACTTTGGTACAGACTTATTATCAAAAGAACATCAGCAAGTTGTACCTTTCCGTAACGGTGACTTTGTTACACCGAAGGTAACAAAAGTTGATCAGAAAGTGTATGACAACGCAACGGGCAAGCAGCTTTCAGATAAGGAAGCGAAACAGTATGATAAGTATGATGAACTAGTTAAGAAAAAGCTAGAACTATCAGATAAACTTGTTTACGGAGACTTACTCCGCTTTCATACACCAGAAGGGTTCAAACCAATTGAACGTTCGAAGTATGATTACAACAAGCGCGAAGATCAATAAAAAACAGGCAGCTATAAAAGCTGCCTGTTTTTTTGTTTTGTGAAACTTTTAAGGGATTTATCCGTATATAAATTATAACAGTAATCGTTTTAAGAGATGGGAAGACAATGGTATAATATGTATACGTTTAAAAGTTCGGTCACATTTAAGATAGGAGTGAAAGCGATGAAAGTCGTTCGAATCATAAAAAAGATTCTTGCCATTTGGGTAACAGGAGCAGTAGCCGTTCCGGTCAGCTATTTTGGATTCAGTACCACGATGATTCAATCCGTTGGCATTAGTGTAGGAGTAATGGTCGTGATGAGCCTGTTTTTTATTATGAGCAGTGCTCGACGTCATTATCAAAATCCATATAGAGAAGAAATTGCATACGTGCGTCATCAAGTAAAAGAGGCAAGAAAGCAATTAAGAACCATTGGAAGCTATCGTTTTAAAATTCGGTCTGTTCATATGTGGACAGAACTTTCTAAACTATACAAAGTAGGCAAAAGCATCATTGAAATGGTAGAAAAAGAGCCCGCACGATATAAAGATGTTCAGCCCTTTTTTACGAACTACTTACAATCAACGGTTACCGTCATTGAAAGGTATATGTTTTTATTATCAAAACCAACGAAAAGCATAGAAGTAAAAGAAAGTCTTCATGAAGCGGAAGACATGCTGCGCGGGTTATCAGGGAAGTATGAGCATTTATTAACAAATGCTCTTTCACAAGATAAGCTGACATTAGATGTAGAGCTTAAAGTGCTAAAGCAAGCATTTGAAGAAGAGCAGCCGTATATACCGACAGCTACTAATCGCACAAAGTAATGTAAATGCAAAGGATGGGATTTTATGATGAAAGAATATGATCAAAATAAATCGTTAGATGCGCTGCTTGATGATCCTTTTGCTTCGCCTACCCCGCAGTTACAACAACCGGATACTCGCGCTGCAAAAAGAAGCACATACGATGATTTGACACCGGAATATCAGGAAAAAGCACAGAAAATTGCAAATCAAATTGATTATAAAAATCAGCAGGCTATCTTACAGTACGGGGTAGCAGCTCAGTCAGAACTATCTCAGTTTTCCCAATCTGTACTACAGCATGTTCAAACGAAAGATACAGGACCAGTAGGAGCCGTTATAGGAGATTTGATGAGTAAGATTCGCCAAGTAAATCCCGATGACTTTTCTTCAAAGAAAAAAGGAGTCATCGGTCGATTGTTTTCAGGAGTCTCTAGGCCTATTCAAAATTTATTAACAAAATATCAAAGCATTAATGTTGAAATTGATAAAATTGCAGATAAGTTAGAGCGCTCAAAACAAATGCTGTATCGAGACATTACAATGTTAGATAGCTTATATGATAAAAATAAACAGTTTTATGAGGCGCTTAACGTTTACATTGCAGCGGCAGAATACAAGTTAGTGGGGCTGCAGAATGAAACGCTGCCCCAGCTGCAGCAAACAGCCTCTCAAAAAAATGACTACTTGATGGCTCAGGAGGTCAATGATTTAAATCAATTTATCAATAGACTAGAAAAACGAGTGCACGATTTAAAGCTGAGCCGTCAAATTGCCATTCAAAGTGCACCGCAGATTCGATTAATTCAAGAAGTCAATCAGACCCTTGTGGAAAAAATTCAAAGCTCTATTTTAACAGCTATTCCACTTTGGAAAAATCAAGTAGTCATCGCAACCACTTTATTGCGCCAAAAGAAAGCAATGGAAGCCCAAAAACAAGTATCTAAGACAACAAACGACTTGCTTACTAAAAATTCAGAGCTGCTCAAGCAGAATACAATTGAAGTAGCTCGTGAAAACGAGGCAGGGATTGTCGATATCGAAACATTGAAAAAAACGCAGTCCGACTTGATTACTACGTTAGAAGAAGTACTAAAGATACAAGAAGAAGGGCGTACAAAGCGTACCGAGGCAGAATCAGAGCTGTATCAAATGGAAAAAGATTTAAAAACCAAACTGTTAGATATGAAATAAAGAAAAAGTCGGTTTACACACTTTGTAAACCGACTTTTTTTCTGTTTTATGCATTTTGAAGTGTTTTCGCCATTTCCAAAAACGGAGTTAAATCCCTTTCGGATTTAGGAGCAAAGATCGTTAATCGGAAAGTAGGGTGTTGATTTTGCTTTCGAACAAGAAAGCCGTATGCATTACTTTTATCATCGGACGCTTTGTACGCAGCTTCTATCTCTAAGCTAGATTGAATGAGGTGCGTGTCAAGGGAAGCCACTTCCGAAAAGCCAGCTCTTAAAATTTCTTTTGTTTCTTTCTTCAGCTCCTCTACACTTTTATTTGAGGGAAACACTTCAATCCGCATCCACAAAGCATCATTTTTTTTATTGTAAATGACATCTTTTCGGGGCTCTTCTTCTGTAAACTCGTATCCTTCTAGTACGTAAAGCGTATAGTTTTGATTACTGCTTCTTTTAAGATAACCTACATCTGTTCTGCTGCTTCCTTTGTAAGGATAGGTGAAGTTTTGCTGTGGCAAGCGTTCTCTTGGAATTTCTTTTTGTGTGTTGATAAGCTCTTCGCGAAAAGCAGTTGAACAGCCACTCATCAAACATATAAAACAAACAAGAAATATCTTTTTTTTCATAGCTGGCTTCCTTATCTATTTTCATTCATGCGTTTTTACTGAGTTAACAATTGAAATTAACTTTTTTTCATCATCGGAATTTTTAGCCGTAACCATCGTGATTTTTAAAGCAGGGTGCCCCTTTGTTTCTCTTAATACATATAGTTTTGCCGTTTCTTTTTTACTCCCAGACATAGATGCAAACACAACGGGTTGAATAAATGGGGATGTAGAAGAAATTTTTAACGATTTTCCAAACTGGTCATCAAACAATTCTTTTGAACGATCTAGATATGGTGTGCTTGTACTTTCTTTCCCGGAAAGGACTTCAATTCGCATCCACGTATAGGGAGTCTTGGTTGAAAAAAGAATATCTTTTCCATCTTCTTCTTTTTGAAGCGTATATTCACCGGGCAATGAAAGAGAATATCCTTGTTCGCTTACGGTGAGCTGCTGATGTTTCTCGTTGCTTTCACTGATTGCTTTAACAGAAGGCAGTATAACCATGGTTCCGCTTATCATTAACAGAAGCGCTAAATAAAATTTTCGCATGTATATATCTCCTATTCAAAACGCTAGACAGCGTGTAATTACTATATAAAAATGTTTTCGCCATGTTAGAACCCGTAGGTTTATTTTTGACTTTTTGGTAAAGCTAAAAACACAATCAATTAGTAATGGAGAGAAGACTATGAAAAACCGTAAATCAACTTCTGCAGCTAATCGCCGTCAACAGCGCGTGTGTTTGGGTGATGAACGATTATTTGCAGTTGGTATTAAAGCGTTTATTGACAATACGCATGAATCACACCTAGACAAAAAAGGAGGTCATTGAGTGAAATGGTGCTTGTCAATTATTATTATTGTTTCCATTAATTTCTACGGTATTCAGGTGGATGCTGCAAAGAAGAGCAGATTTTATTATGAAAGAAAAGGAGATATCGTGTGGGAAGTTCCCATGAAAGATGAGAAGTTAATTGCGCTTACATTTGATGATGGACCAGATCCTAAATATACGCCGACTATTTTAAATTTATTGCAAAAATACGGTGCCAAAGCAACTTTTTTTGTAGTCGGCGATCGAATAACGTCATTTCCCAAGCTTGCTCAAAGAGAAGTTCGTGAAGGTCATGAACTTGCTAATCATACATATAGCCATTTGAAAGTAAGGGGCCAGGAAGTAGAGAGAATTGAACAAGAAATTGAAAAAGCGGATGAACGTATACAAGCTATTACAGGAATAAAACCTTACCTGTTTCGTCCACCTACTGGTTATTATGACGATCGGGTAGTAAAAGCTGCTAAAAATCAGCAGTATACGATTATTCTTTGGTCTTGGCATCAAGATACATTTGATTGGAGAAATCCAGGCGTCGGTAAAATTGTAAGTCAAGTGCTTAACCATGCCAGGTCAGGAGATATTGTATTGTTTCATGATACGGGAGGAGATCGAACTCAAACCATTGAAGCATTAAAACAAATTTTACCGAAGTTAAAAGAAGAGGGGTATAAATTTGTAACGGTCTCAGAACTTTTAAAACATCATCCCAATTATAAATCTCTTTATTTGATGCAACAGCAAAAACAGCACTCCGTTCAATAAGCGGGTGCTGTTTTTCTAGTAAAAGCTTTAGCTAATCTTTTAACTGGTTTTTCCTTCTCTTTCGTCCCCATCAGACGTATTTTTTTGGAAAAATGCTTTTACTTTATCTCGTTTTTTCTTCGAAATAAGAATATATAATGTATCACCTGCAAAAATTTGTGTATTTCCTCTAGGTGTAAGTAATTTATCATCTCGAATAACAGCAGTCACTAAAATGTCTTCAGGGAGGTGAAGTTCTTCAAGCGATTTACCTGATATATCTGCATGTTCCACGAGCTTCAACTCAATCATTTCATTTTTGGTTTTGCCCATCGAAACAAGCTCGAGACTGTGAGGAACCGTCTCTTTTTCACCTTGAGAAAGGTTTAGAAATTTGGCTAAAGGAGCGATTGTTGCTCCTTGAAGAAGAGCGGAAGTTAAGACCACAAAGAAAACGACGTTAAAAATGAGCGTGCTGTTCTCCAAACCTGCCATCATAGGATAAGTAGCCAATACAATTGGAACAGCTCCTTTTAAACCGGCCCAAGAAATAAACAGTTTTTCTTTGGATGAGTATTTAGCAAACATCATCGAAAGAAATACGCCGAGTGGACGAGCGACAAACATAAGTAAAAGAGATAACAGTATACCCTGCCAAATGATATCTAGCAGTTGATTAGGAAAGACAAGAAGGC
The DNA here is from genome assembly GCF_056836725.1 of Priestia sp. 3CA3. Lineage (NCBI taxonomy): Bacteria > Bacillati > Bacillota > Bacilli > Caryophanales > Bacillaceae > Priestia > Priestia sp. 3CA3. Next base: position 211,919 of record NZ_JBXENJ010000006.1, on the reverse strand, counting down.
CGAGTAAAATAAACATTAAAATTTGCATCATCCATGCAAAACCTTCGTTAAAGCGGACAATTGTGTGACGATAAGTTAGATCTGCATTTCCTACTACCACTGCCATTACGTATACAGCAAGTAGACCGCTTGCCTCTACAAATGTGGAAATTCCATAGGTTAAGGCGGCCAATGACAATGTAAGCACAGGGTAAAGCCCAGAAGAATCTAAATTAATTCGATTAATAATCCAAACGGATGCTTTTCCAAGTACTAAACCAAGTACCAGCCCGATTCCCATTTGCCAAAAGAAATTAAAGATTAATGAGAGGATAGGAGAGTCTGGATGTTGAATTAATTCAATAATAGAAACGGTTAAGAAAATGGCCATCGGATCGTTGGAACCAGATTCTGCTTCTAGCGTGGAGTTTAGTTTTTGGCGGATGTTCTGTGTCCCTAGTACAGAGAACACGGCTGCGGCATCTGTAGAGCCAACGATTGCCCCAAATAAAAAGCCTTCAAGCCAAGTAACACCTAAAATATATTTGGCAAGTACACCCGTTAAAACTGTCGTAATGAGGACTCCGAAAGTAGCTAATGAAACGGAAGGGCGAACAACGCGTTTAACATCTTTCCATTTGGTCTGCACGCCTCCATCAAAAAGAATAATGATAAGCGCTAATATTCCGAATCCTTGTGTTAAAAGAGCATTGTCAAAGTAGATGTAGTGGCTAACAACCATTCCTACAATAATAAAGAGTACAAGCGAAGGGACCCCAAGGCGAGTAGAGAACTTTGCAGTAAGTACCCCTATGACAAGGAGAATGGATAATAAGAGAATTGAATGGTCTACCGTAAAATCCAAAAAATACACCTCTTTTGTTCAAAATTTTTATGTAAGCAATAAGTGAGGTTCCTCTATAATAATTGTAGCATAATGGATTTAAAACCTTGAGAAATCTGCTTATCAAAAAAAGAGATGCATAAACATCTCTTTTTTGGTCATGTATGAATAACAGGGATAGATTCTTATTTAACATCTTGCTCGTGATAAAGATGAGGAGCTTTAAATGTTGCTTTCTTTTTAACGGAAGAACCTTGTTGGTCTGGACGGGAACGATCGTAAATAGCTGTTCCAACAATCTCAGCCACATCTTGAAGTTTTTCTTTGCTTATTTTATCAAGGGTATCTTCAGGCGTATGATACCAAGGTTCAGACGGACTGTGAATAAATAGAGCAGCCGGTATTCCTGCCTCTGCAAAAGGAACGTGATCACTGCGGCCGCCAGCTTGGAATGGCGTAGGTGATCCATTTAATCTTGTACTTGAAGCTTGAGCTAATTCTGTGACAAGATTTGGTGTTCCATCAGCTGTATTCATCACCAAATCTCCCGCATCTCGACTTCCTACCATGTCTAAATTAAACATTCCAACAATACGATTTTTCTCATTTTCAGATAGCTCACTAACATAATGCTCGGATCCTAGTAAGCCTACTTCTTCAGCCCCGAATGTAACAAATCGCAGTTCTGTATCGGTAGGAAGAGTTTTAAATACGCGAGCTAATTCAAGCACCATTGCTGTTCCAGAAGCATCGTCATTTGCCCCAGGTGCTCCGGCCACAGAATCATGATGAGCACCTACTACAATAATATCATTTGTTCCTTTTTTCTTAAAAGTAGAAGGTTTAGCAGCGGTTACATTATAAGATGTTCGCTCACTTACGACAGCTCCTTCAATTTTTACTGTACCTGAAGGCTTTTCGCCTTTTTGAATAGAAGTAAGAATCTTTTCACCTTCTTCTTTGGTAACAGCAAGAGACGGAATGTAGTTATCATTAGCGCCGCCAAGCGTTCCGTTTAGCTCACCGTCTGTATTATTAAAAATAATGACGGCTGCAGCCCCTTTTTCAGCAGCATTTAATACTTTTTCACCAAAAGTAATAGTGCCTCGCTGAACTAATACAATTTTACCTGTCACATCTTTGTTTGCTAAATTATCTTTTGTACCCAGCCCTCCATCGACAATTTCAGCTGTGACATTTCCATTGGTGCTATAAGTAAAAGTTGTTGGAGAGTAGCCGGTACCGTTTACACTTAGTGAAAAACTAGCTGCTGGTGTGTAACCGGTAAAGGTAAAAGGTTCCACTTCGCTCTCATAGCCTAGTTTAGACAAACGCTTTTGAACAAATGTAGCAGCTTCGCGTTCAGCTTCAGTTCCTGCCACACGAGATTTTTTTGAGAGATACGCAATGTCTTGATAAATTTTCTCAGCATTGATTTTTTTTAATACTTTTTGTTCAGAACTTTGATGGTGAGAAGCATTTGCAGAAGTAGAAGCTTGTACACTTGTAAAAGATAAAGTCAAACTTGTGGCTACAGCCAAAGAAATCACGGTTTTTTTCATTAAAATCCCCCTAAATTTATCGATGTAGTTGGTACTATTCGAATTTACAATATTAAGAAAATACAAAAAAGAGTATTATTACCTAAATGTTCCAGGATATTCCGTATCTAAATTCCTATTTTAATAGAGAAAATAATTCAAATAAAATGAAAATGCGGAAACAAATAAAGAGGATAAAAGAAACTGCGTCAAAAGTAATAAGAAAAGGTATTAGATAAGAATAAAAAAATAAGGTAAACTAGTTTAAAAGTAAGAAGAATATTCAGAACTTAATTGATGAAACATAGAGAGTATTCACATAAAAAACAAAGGCTGGTGGGAAATATTGATAAAAAATAGGGAGGGTGTACGAAAAGCAGCGGCGGTAACGGGTCTTCTGCTTTTAGGGGTGTACACCGTCTTTCAAACAATGGCATTTTTTAAAGGAGCATATGCTCTTAGCAGTTTGATAAAAGATAGTTTACTAGTGGGCATAACGGCTGGCACGTTTTATTTACTTCATAAGCGTTCGGTTTATACCCAGGTGTCTGATGAACAGTATCAGCTTGCTACATTAATAAACTCAATGCCAGATTTTATTTGTTTTAAAGATGGAGCTGGCAAATGGGTGGCGGTGAACGATTTTGGAAGAGAACTTTATCATTTAAAGGGTATTGATTACAGGGGTAAAACCGATGCAGAGCTTGGGGAGCTTGTGCCTTTCTTTCAAGCGGCTTTCTTACACTGTATTTCATCGGATGAAGAAGCTTGGAGAAAAAAGGAAAAGGTACGCATGGAAGAAGCATTTGAAATACCAAACGGCGAGGTCAAAACATTTGACGTCATTAAAGTACCTGTGTTTTTTGATGATGGCTCAAGAAAAGCTCTTATTACGATTGGACGAGATATCACTCAGCAAAAGCTTGCAGAAGCGCTTCTGATAAAAAAGGAAAAGCTTTCTGTAGTAGGCGAATTAGCTGCTGGAATTGCCCATGAAATTAGAAATCCGCTTACGAGTATTAAAGGGTTTGTTCAGCTCATGAAAGAAACAGACCGATCCGCGGTAGGGTATGCTAATATCATGCTTGATGAGCTGGAACGAATTAATGGTATTGTTAGTGAAATGCTCCTGTTGTCAAAACCTGAAAGTGAACATTTTCGCGTGTTTTCTCTTACAGAAGCGGTTAAGTATGTAATGAGTCTAACTTCCCATGAAGCTTTATTGAAAAATATTGACTTCTTATACGATGAACAAACAAATAACGCTAGTGTATATGGAAATAAAAATCACCTTATCCAAGTATTACTTAATGTTTTTAAAAACGCAATTGAAGCCATGGATAAGCCTGGAAATATTTATATCACAATCAAAACAGCGCAGGATGACCATATTTTTATAGAAGTTAGAGATGAAGGAGTAGGAATTTCTAAAGACCGTCTAGAACATATAGGAGAACCGTTTTTTACTTTAAAAGAAAAAGGAATGGGGCTTGGATTAACAATCAGCTCTAAAATTATTCATGATCATCACGGTACCCTGCAGATTGAGAGTGAACAGAAAAAAGGGACGATTGTTAAAATCCGACTGCCTCTGTATGTCGAAGATACGGCGGTTTTTGCAAGCAAATGAAATGTTGTAAACGAAAAGTAATGAAAACGTCATCCATTTCTTATTGCTAAACGCAGCTGTACATGATGTAATAAAAGAAACGAACATGTCAGGAAGGTAGCAAAATGAGACGTGCAGATCAAAAAATTATATTACCGTATACACCGGAAAATTTAAGAATGCTATTGCTTCAAGTATGTGACGGAGAAAATCCGTTTTCCCATCAAGACCTTGCGTATTGGTGTGATAAATATACTCTCCATTATTATGAGTATGAAGCGGATGAAACGCAGTGGATGAATGATATGCAGCAGACAGATAATAGGCAAGATCTAGCTAAATCCTATGCCATTGCTAAAGATATTGGCTGGCAGTGGTACTTTTATATGGCTAGAGGAACGACGCTATCTGATATTCAATATGTCGAGCTTCACGAACTAGAATTACCCAGACATTTGTTTGTAAAATGGCTAAATGAATTATATGAAATGTAATCCTATATATGAATTGTAGTACATCCGGTCTGATGAAAGAAAGGCCATCTCTGGTAACGGAGCAAAAGACCACTGAAGTACATACAAGCGTAAAATAGAAAGCTAAGGAAAATCCTTAGCTTTTTTGTTTTGTCAAAATTATTCAAAAAAACTGTCTTTAGGAAAAACATAAAACCTAGTTGACTTATTGGTATTGTTGTATTATAAGTAATAGAGACATAAATTATGGAAAAATTACAGGGGGAACATCTATGAATAACTTATTAGTCATTCTAAACATCCTTATTATGCTGGCACTGCTTGCGGGGCTGTTTATGATGCAGAAAAAACATGTATCATTTTCAAAGCGTGTGTTCACGGCGCTTGGCCTAGGGATTATTTTTGGCTTTGCTCTTCAGTGGGTGTATGGTCCGACTCATGAAGTAACGATAGCGACCGCCGATTGGTTTAGCATTGTAGGAAGCGGATATGTGAAGTTTCTTCAAATGATTGTCATGCCGCTTGTATTTGTATCGATTGTAGCGGCATTCACTCGTTTGAAATTGACGAGCAATATTGGAAAGATTAGTAGTTTAATTATTGGGATTTTGCTTGTCACAACAGCGATAGCAGCTGCAATTGGTATTTTTACAACAACGAGCTTTAATTTAGAATCTGTCCAAATCACAAAAGGGGAAGCGGAACTTCAGCGCGGAGAGGACTTGGAAAACAATTTATCTAGTTTAGAAGCAAAAACAATTCCGCAGCAAGTAGTAGAATTATTACCTGCTAACCCGTTTCTTGATTTAACAGGTGCACGATCAACTTCCACGATTGGCGTTGTCATCTTTGCCGCATTTGTTGGAATTGCGTATTTAGGCGTGAAGCGTAAAAAAGCTGAGGAAGCGGCGTTATTTTCAAAAATTATTGATACGCTTTATGCAATTGTCATGCGTGTAGTGACGCTAATTCTTCGTTTAACTCCTTATGGGGTACTTGCAATTATGACCAAAACAGTAGCAACGAGTGATATTGATGCAATTGTTAAACTTGGAAAATTTGTTGTAGCATCATATGTCGCATTGGCAGCTATGTTTATCGTTCACTTAGTTATTCTAACAATCATCGGTGTAAATCCGATCACATATGTTAAGAAAGTATTTCCTGTATTGGCGTTTGCTTTTACTTCTCGTACGAGTGCTGGAGCATTGCCTTTGAATGTTAACACACAAACAAGACAGTTAGGGGTTCCAGAAGGAATTGCGAATTTTGCAGGTTCATTTGGTCTTACAATCGGTCAAAACGGATGCGCTGGAATATATCCAGCTATGTTAGCCGTTATGATTGCACCAACGGTAGGTATTGATCCTTTAACGCCTTCATTTATTTTCACGTTGATTGCCATTGTAGCAATTAGTTCGTTTGGCGTAGCAGGGGTTGGCGGAGGAGCGACATTTGCGGCTTTACTTGTATTATCTTCTATGAATTTGCCCGTAGCGCTAGCAGGCTTATTAATTTCAGTAGAACCACTGATTGATATGGGACGTACGGCACTTAATGTAAGTGGAAGCATGACAGCCGGAGTCGTAACTAGTAAACTAACAAAAGAGTTAGATACAAACGTATACAACGATCAAACCATCTCACCTGAAACAGCAGAAGTGTAAAAGAGATACGGTATCCATAGTTAACATTGTTAACTATGGATTTTTTTTCTTTATCCGCATAAAATAGGAAAAAATACTTATGATAACGCTTTCAAAAAAGGTTATAGTGAAAAATGTGTACGTACTTTATTTTACGGGAGGGTTTTAATTGAAACGTAGTTGGACTAAATATGCAATGGTACTGACGGCTTTACTCTTACTAGTAAGCTCTTTTTTTAGCCCGTTTATGCAATCGTTTGCATCTGCAGCGGATACCACAAAACTCACGATTCACTATCAGCCTGCTTCAAACGATACAAAAGAATGGGGATTATGGGTTTTTCCTGAAGGAGGAGAAGGGAAGCCTTACGCATTTACAGGGGAAGATCAATTTGGAAAAGTAGCGGAAGTTGAACTACCCGGTACTTATGACAAAGTAGGTTTTATTGTACGAACAGAGTCGTGGGAAAAAGATGGAGGAGACCGCTTCGTTTCAGTGGAGAACGGTGAAGGAGAAGTATGGGTAAAAAGTGGAGATGAACATACATATACGTCTCCTCCTGACGGTGAATATCGAGATTTACCGGAATTTGATAAAGTAAACGTTACCTTAAACTATCATCGGTACGATGGAGATTATAGCGGGTGGAACATTTGGACATGGCCAGGTGATGAAAAAGAAGGCAAGCAAATCGAATTTACGGAAGACACGAATTTTGGGAAGAAAGCAACTTACACAATTAACAGTGGAAGTGGTAATTTATTTGACAAAATTGGTTTTATTGTACGCCATTCTACTAGTGACAGCGATTGGGAAAATAAAGACGGAGGAAACCGCTTTATTACCAAGGTTGGTAAAGATGGGAATGTAGAAGTATGGATTGTTCAAGGGCAAAATCGAATTTATTACGATAGAGCTGGAGTAGATCTCACTCGGAAAATCATGAAGGCGACGATGGATACATTTAATCAAATCACCTTAGAAACAAACGTGCCGTTTGACTCTTCTAAGAGTTTAGGAGACATTGAAATTGACGGAGCTCAAATTGAGAAAGTGACACCTTATAAAGAGGGAGGAGACGCTGTTACTACTAAAATTAAAATCATAACAAAACGGCCTTTGGACGTTACACAAACGTATAGAGTTAAGCAAAAAGGATACGGATCAGCTGATGTAGTCAATGGAAATGTCGTGCGTACGAAAGAATTTGACGAAAAGTATGCATATAGCGGAAACGATTTAGGAAACACATATTCTAAGAAACAAACAAATTTTCGCGTATGGGCTCCAACTGCAAGCGAAGCCAAGCTAGTGACTTATTCGTCATGGAACTCGAAAGCTTTAAAAGAAATTTCTATGACTAAAAGTGAAAAAGGAACGTGGAAAGCGGAGTTAAAAGGAAATCAAGATGAACTAATTTATACGTACAAAGTAAAAATTGGGAACGTCTGGAATGAAGCGGTTGATCCATATGTACGAGCAACAACGGTCAATGGAGATCGCGGAGTCGTCGTAGATTTGGCTAAAACAAATCCGAAAAAGTGGAGTACAAATAAGCCGAAATTTAAAAATCCAGAAGATGCCATTATCTATGAACTGCACGTACGAGATTTATCGTCTCAAAAAGAGAGCGGTATCAAAAACAAAGGAAAATATTTAGGCGTAGCGGAGTGGAATACGAAAGGACCAAATGGAGTAAAAACAGGACTCAGTCATATTAAAGATTTAGGTGTAACGCACGTCCAGTTCCTGCCTATTTACGATTATCGTACGGTGGATGAAACGAAATTAAACGAGCCGCAGTTTAACTGGGGATATGATCCGAAAAATTATAACGTCCCAGAAGGCTCCTATTCAACAAACCCATATAATCCTAAGACTAGAATTATTGAGCTCAAACAAATGATTCAAACGCTTCATGACAAGCAGCTTCGCATGGTAATGGACGTTGTTTATAATCACGTGTATGCAGTGAGTGAGCATAGCTTTGATAAACTAGTTCCAGGCTACTACTTCCGTTATAAAGAAGATGGAACTCTATCCAACGGAACAGGTGTTGGAAACGACACGGCGTCTGAACGGAAAATGGTTCGGAAGTTTATCGTAGATTCTGTTGCGTATTGGGCAAAAGAGTACCACATTGACGGGTTTCGGTTTGATTTAATGGGGATTCACGATACAAAGACAATGAATGAAGTGAGAAAGAAGTTAGATGAACTTGATCCTTCCATTATCGTCTTAGGAGAGGGCTGGGATCTAGGAACCGAGCTTGACGCTAAGCTCAAAGCTAACCAGAAAAACGCTCAGGATATGAAGCGCATCGCTCACTTTAATGACGGTATGCGGGATGGTCTTAAAGGCAGCGTATTTTTTGATCATGACAACGGATTTGTGAATGGAAAGCAAGGACAAGAAAAGCTCATACAGCAAAGTATAGCAGCTGGAATTGATTATGATCGTTCAACTGCCACGTATGAAGATCCAGATCAAGTTGTTACGTATGTAGAAGCGCACGATAACCATACGTTATGGGATAAGCTTCAGCTGACGAACCCTGCTGACACCGAGCAAACGAAAAAGCAAATGCACAAGCTTGCTTCTTCTATTATTTTAACATCTCAAGGAATGAACTTTATACATGCAGGTCAAGAGTTTATGAGAACAAAAGGCGGAGACCATAACAGCTATCAGTCACCCGATTCTGTCAATCAGCTAGATTGGAAGCGCCGAGCAGCTTTCAGACAAGAAGTAAATTACATGAAGGGACTTATTGCGCTTCGAAAGCAATATTCGTCATTTAGAATGACGAGTGCACAGGCTATTCATCAAAATTTACGCTTTGTTGATGCACCAGCAAACGTAGTAGGTTATACGTTAAATGCTAAAGCTAATAAAGATAAAGCAAAAGAAATAATGGTGATTCATAATGCAAATAAACAAGCTCAAACGGTTCATTTGCCTTCTAACAGAACGTGGAGATTACTTGTTGACGGCGAGCGGGCCGGAACAAAAACGCTCCGTACGGTGAAAGGAAATACAATAAACGTTTCGCCTCTTTCGACATTTGTACTAGTAAGATAAGTTTTAGATAGCTAGAATGCATGTAGAAAAATTCAGAATATTGTATGCGAAATTGTTGATTTTACTAGATAACATGGTAAAATATTCATTGTTAGCGTTTTCAAAATTCGTGGGGAGGTATGTATTTGATGCAAAATCTTGGAGCGAAAAAAGTTGAAATGAGTCCGAAAGTAGTGGAGTTTTTAAAAGGAGTTAAACAGCTATACATTAATGGCGAATGGGTAGACTCTGTTTCAGGAAAAACGTTTGAAACAGTAAATCCAGCAACGGGTGAAAAGTTGGCAGATGTAGCTGAAGCAAATCCAGAGGATATTGATCGCGCCGTCAGAGCGGCTAGAGAAGCCTTTGATCATGGACCTTGGACAAAGATGTCAGCAGCTGAAAGAAGTCGACTTATTTATAAATTAGCTGATTTAATGGAAACACATCAATTGGAACTTGCGCAGCTTGAAACGCTTGATAACGGAAAACCAATTCGTGAAACATCAAATGCAGACATTCCATTAGCCATCGAACATTTCCGCTACTTTGCAGGGTGGTCAACTAAAATGGTTGGACAAACTATTCCTGTGCAAGGAGCGTATTTTAACTATACGAGATATGAACCAGTAGGAGTTGTTGGCCAAATTATTCCGTGGAACTTCCCGCTTTTAATGGCCGCTTGGAAGCTCGGAGCCGCTTTGGCAACTGGATGTACAATTGTGCTCAAGCCAGCCGAGCAAACGCCTCTTTCTGCACTTTACTTAGCTCGACTAGCCGATGAAGCAGGATTCCCAAAAGGCGTGCTAAACATTGTGCCAGGCTACGGGAAAACAGCAGGTGAACCGCTCGTTCATCATGATCTTGTCGATAAAATTGCTTTTACAGGATCTACTGCTGTCGGAAAAGCAATTATGAAACAAGCTAGCGACTCTTTAAAGCGTGTGACGTTAGAGCTTGGAGGAAAATCACCAAACATTATCCTCCCGGATGCAGACTTAACAAAAGCTGTTCCTGGTGCGCTTTCAGGTATTATGTTTAACCAGGGACAAGTATGTTGTGCTGGAAGTCGTCTGTATGTCCAAAAAAGCTTATATGATAATGTCGTAGCTGATTTAGTTTCTCAAACGAAATCTATTAAACAAGGAAATGGATTAGCTGATGAGACAACAATGGGTCCGCTTGTATCTGCGCAGCAGCAAAAACGAGTGAAAACCTATATTGATAAAGGAATTGAAGAAGGAGCGGAAGTACTCGCAGGAGGAAACATACCGTTTGATCAAGGCTATTTCGTAGAACCGACTATCTTTGCAGATGTCGATCATTCGATGACGATTGCTCGTGAAGAAATCTTTGGTCCGGTTGTAGCTGCTATGCCGTTTGACGATCTTGATGATTTGATTGCCAAAGCAAATGATACAGCATATGGTCTAGCAGCAGGCGTTTGGACACAGGATTTAAAGAAAGCACACTATATTGCTCATGGTATTAAAGCGGGTACAGTTTGGGTGAACTGTTACAACGTATTTGATGCAGCAAGCCCGTTTGGAGGTTATAAGCAGTCGGGAATTGGTCGTGAAATGGGAAGCTATGCGCTTGATAATTACACTGAAGTGAAAAGCGTATGGATCAATATGGAATAATAAGTAAGATTTTTTGTGAAAATCAATAGCATATCTTTGTGTGAAAAAGAGTAGTCTTTAGTGGACTACTCTTTTATTTGTTTAAGTCCCGCATTTTTAGAAAAGGAGTGATAACATTGCCGGTTATACAGGGCCCCTCGTCGTATAAGCTTACCGGTCACCTGCAAAAGTTTAGAGAGAACCCATTGGGTTTTTTGGAAAACTTGACTCAGTATGGAGAAATTGCAACATTTAGAGTTGCGCACAAACGCTTTTATGTAACGAGAGACCCTCAACTTATTAAAGATGTAGTCATTACAAACAGCAAGGCGTTTCAAAAAATTAAACTAACGCATATGTTTAAAACGCTGCTGGGTGAAGAAATGTTATGGACAGATGAAGCATTATACATGAGCCCCATTCAACCCTCACAACTTAAACAACATCTAACTTATAATAAGGAAGCAATCGCAAAAATAATTGAAAAGCATACGGAAACGTGGGAAGAAGGGCAGCTTCGAACGATAGTAAAAGACATAAGACAGATAGTCGTAGCTGTACTCCTTCAACTTGTATTTGGCATTTCGATTGAGGATAAAGACAAAATTCACTATGTTCAAGCGCTTATGAGAAAAAAAGAAAAGTTAGGCAAAATTTATATTCGTCTACCCTTGCACCAGCCTGACTCAGATGAGCAGCTAGAACAACTCCTTTTTGAACGCGTTCAAATGCGTGTTCAAAACAAAACCGAAGGAAATGACTTACTGCAGTGTGTATTAAATTCTCACGGGGAAGACATCGATGAAAGAGAAATATACGAACAGCTAAATTCTATATTCCTTTCGATGTATGAAATGATTACGCACGTATGCAGCTGGTCTATTCATTTACTGTCTCAAAATATTAGGGAGCACCTTCAGCTGCATAAAGAAATTCAAGCCTATGCTAGCGGTGAATCACTTTCAACCAAAAATTTGACCTATATGCGCAAAATAATTGCTGAAAGCATGAGGCTGTATCCGCCTCTTTGGCTATTTGGGCGTCAAGCACGTGAAGATATACAAATAGATGGTTACAGCATTAAAAAAGGGGAGATTATGTTAATTAGCCCTTATATGATGCATCGCCATGAAGATTACTTTTTAGAGCCAAGTGAATTTTTACCTGACCGTTTTGAAAAAGGAGGGTCCATTGATGTCCCAAGCTATATGTATATGCCGCTTGGGATTGAGCATCAAGCGGAAAGAGGCATGGACTATATCACTGAAATAGTAACTATTTTTCTGTCAGAAATGACAAAGCGCTTTTTATTTCAACTGACTAAGCCCGAGCCTATTGCTCCGATGGCGGGCGTTATGCTGAATATGAAAGAAGAACTGGATGTGAATGTTCACAAAGTTCACACGCAGTCTTGAATGAACGGGAATCCTTTCCCTCTTTATATCAGGCTGTCAATTTATTGACACATCCTGCATTGAGATTTATCATAGGATAATATTTGATAGAGATTACTGAAGGATTTTTAGAGGGGACTATGGATAAAACAATTAAACAGTTAGTGTCGCTAGTTGAAACATCATTACTAACGCAAGTTAAGATTCAAAGTGAAAGTGACTATGATCCAGTTGAAGTTACGAACAAAACAAAAGAGTGGGTACTTATTGGTAAAGGAAACTATGCCGGTGTGTTTACGCACGAGAATTATCCTGAATTTGTCGTAAAAGTATACGGAAGAGACGTTTATGGTGTAAAAAAAGAAGCGCAAGTGTATAGAAAGCTGGGCGTTCACCCAGCTTATTCTCAACTTTTTCATGAGGGAAAGACGTACTTGGTTTTAAAAAGACTTACAGGTGTTACTTTGTATGATGCTGTACAGCGGGGAATAAAGATTCCAGAACAAGTCATAAAAGATGTGAACAAAGCTTTGGACTATGCAAGAAGCCAGGGGTTAAACCCGTATGATGTGCATGGCAAAAATGTCATGATGAAAGATGGAAGAGGATATGTGGTGGATATTTCTGACTTTTATAAGGAGGGTATTGATAAAAAATGGACAGACCTTGTAAAAGCTTATTACACCTTTTATCCGTTTATTGATAAATACCATATCCGCTTGCCGTACCCGCTTTTAAACGTTATCAGAAGAGCATATCGTCTATATCGTAGAATCAAATCAAAAAGGAGTTTCCGCTAAAGGGAACTCCTTTTTAAGATGAAATACAGCGCAGTACGTGCTGCTGTTCAAAAGTTGGTTTTAATTTGAATAGAATGGTTTGTAGTATTTCAGATTGATAGACAAATTTCAGCGTATGTTTAAGGGAAAGAGGATGTAAGAAAGAACGTATTCTTTTTTCAGCATAACGTATCACCTGTTCTTCATAAAATAAAGTACGTGCGGAGATTTTAGCGTGAATATCTTTTGTTAGTTCGATTGTAAACTGGATAATCATTAAATCAGTGTCTTTACAGTATTTTTCTAGTAGCATAATATCACCTCCATTTTGTCAACTCATTTACATAATCTTAATATAAAATTTACAAATGTCAATAAAACACGGAAAAATAAATGGTAAGACTGCTCTTTTTATATGTTGAATAAACAACAACGTTACAGAGGTGAGTAAAGTTGAATATTAACGTCGGGTTTGCAATTTTAGCTGATATTGATAATAAGATGACGGCTGCTATTTATGTGGAAAATCAAATTGTAGCGATTATAGCTGGACCTTCAGATATTCTGTATGAAAAGTTGAAAAAAGTGTTTTTATAATAGAGAAAAGATGTAATTGTAAATATGATTCATAAAAAGCTTAAAAATTCTATGAAATAGTCGAAATAAAAGATGAGGATAAAATACACAAAAAGAAAGAACAGGAAGTTAAGGATAGGAGAATTACATATGGATAAAACATCTTTTATTGGACTGATTTTAGGAATAGCCTCTCTTATTGTAGGCATGTTTTTCAAAGGGGTTAATCCATCTGTGTTAGGAAATCCGGCTGCTATTTTAATTATTATTGTCGGAACCGTTGGAGCAGTAGTGATTGCATTTCCTTCAAATGAAATCAAAAGAGTCCCAAAACTGTTTGGTGTCCTGTTTAAAGAACAAAAAATGCTGCAGCCCGTTGATTTAGTATCCATGTTTTCAGAATGGGGACAAGTTGTTCGAAAAGAAGGGTTACTATCACTTGAAGCCCAAATTGTTGATGTAGATGACCCTTTCTTAAAAAATGGTTTGAATTTAGCTATTGATGGTCAAAGTGCGGATTATATACGAGACGTGTTGTCTGAAGAAATTGATGCTATGGAAGAAAGACATCAAACGGGTGCAAGTATTTTCGCTTTAGCAGGTACATATGCTCCAACTCTGGGTGTACTTGGAGCTGTTATAGGGTTAATTGCTGCGCTTGGGAACATGGAAGATACAGATACGCTAGGACATGCGATCAGCGCGGCTTTTGTTGCTACGCTTCTTGGTATTTTTACTGGGTATGTACTATGGCATCCGTTTGCAAATAAACTAAAGCGTAAATCGAAACATGAAGTAAAGGTAAAGTATATGATGATCGAAGGAGTGCTTTCACTTCTAGAAGGAGAAACACCAAAAGTGATTGAGCAAAAGCTGGCTTCTTATTTGCCAACAGCGGAACGTAAAAAGCTTCTTCAAGAAAGTGAAGTGGGCATAAATGAGTAGACGCAGAAAACGAAAGCACGAGGAGGACCATGTTGACGAAAGCTGGCTGCTTCCTTACTCAGATTTGCTTACACTTTTACTTGCTTTATTCATTGTATTGTTTGCAATGAGCTCAGTGGATGCGCAAAAATTTAAGAACCTTTCTCGCGCATTTAATGAAGCATTCGTTGGAGGAACGGGCGTGATGGAATTTCAATCTCTGCAGGAATCTGAAGAAGCGGTTCAGCCTTCAAATACTCCTGCAGCTAAAAGTACGGAAAAAACAAATGAAGTGGAGACAGCCCCCAATCAGTCTCCTGCTTCTTCACAATCGTTAACGAGCGAACAAAAGGAGCAAACCATACGAGAAGCTGACCAAGAAGAGCTTCAGCAAATTCAATCTAAAATTAATGCGTATATTCAAAAGAAAAACTTAACAAATCAATTGCAGACTTCGCTAACAGATGAAGGTCTCTTAATTTCCATTCGAGACAATGTATTGTTTGATTCGGGAAGAGCACAAGTTCGGAGTGAAGATACAAAAATCGCAAATGATATTTCAGAGCTTTTGGTGATTGATCCTCCTCGTAACATTATTATTAGCGGTCACACCGATAACGTACCTATTCGGAACGCTGGTTTTGAATCCAACTGGGAGTTAAGCGTGATGAGAGCAGTTAACTTTATGAAAGTTATCTTAAAAAACGATAAGCTTAATCCAAGCATGTTCAGTGCAAAAGGGTTTGGAGAGTTCAAACCCGTGACATCTAACAATACAGCAGAGGGGCAAGCGAAAAATAGAAGGGTTGAAATATTGATTACTCCTCGTACAATTAAACAGCCGTAAAAGCAGGACTGCTTTTACGGCTGTTTTTCTATGTGTTATAAAGCTAAGAGTCTTCTCTTCTCAAAGTTTCCTCGTACTAATTTGAGATCCATTCCATCTAAAATCAAATCAATGAGAGCGCCTTTAAAGACATCGGCTGTTTTTTTCTTATCATTGGACTGCAAATATTGCACGCGATACCACTTGTCTTCAACTTGAAAGTACATAAAACGACCGTGTGTAAAGTCAATCCAGAACTTTGTAGGTTGTCCATTGAGATTTTTATAAACATATCCCCAGCTTCGTCCTTGGTGAGAGT
This sequence comes from Priestia sp. 3CA3, assembly GCF_056836725.1. Lineage (NCBI taxonomy): Bacteria > Bacillati > Bacillota > Bacilli > Caryophanales > Bacillaceae > Priestia > Priestia sp. 3CA3. The sequence goes on along the minus strand of NZ_JBXENJ010000006.1, from coordinate 196,326 downwards.
CCTTCATTTTAGGGCGAGCTGTATTAAATACTTCGTAATATACTTTGTGCTTAATATCATAGAGCATCATGTGACGGTCCTCCTATCTATAGACGTGCTAGCGGGTAAAAATATATTTGTATACAACAAGTATATTAAGCTGAAAGGAATCGTAGACTATTTTTTTGAGACAACCAGGAGCAAAGGTAAATGAAAAAGACAGTTTAAATTAGCTCAATCATTCCGCTTTTTTTATACTGTAAGTAAATGAGTTAAATAAGGAGGAAAAAATGAAACGAGTAGGCATAGTAGGTGCAGGAATGACCGGCCTTACAGCGGCGGCTGAATTACAAAAAGAGGGAATAGAGGTCTTTCTTCTTGATAAGAGTAAAAGTGTAGGGGGACGAATGGCTACACGAAGAGTAGGGGATGGAAAAGCAGATCACGGAGCTCAATTTTTTACCGTGAGATCCGATGAATTTCAACAAGACGTAAATAAATGGATAGGTGATAGAAAGGTTAAGAAGTGGTTTGGTGACCATCACCCTCGGTATCAAAGTCCGAATGGCATGAATGCGCTAGCTAAATATTTAGCTGAAGATATACGCGTATATGTAAATCGAAAAGTTCAAGCCATTGATTTTCAAAACGGAAGGTATCAGTTATATACAGAAGAAAATGAGATTTTTGAAGCTACTGATATCATTCTTACACCTCCGTCTCCTCAGGTTATTGAGATGCTTAATAACAGCAGGTTACAGGTGGACCAATCTATTCTTAAAACACTGAAATTCAGTCCTTGCTTGGTTGCTATCGTGGAGCTTTACACAGAGACGCTGTTTGGTGATCATGGTCAACTCACGAATCCATCTGGCACAATCCAAAGAATCATTAATCATGAGCAAAAAGGAATATCAAAGACGCCCGTTCTTAGCATATATATGAATAAAGACTGGTCAGAAAAACATTTTGATGAACATGAACGTGAGTTGCTGCCGATGATAAAAAATGAAATAAAAGAATGGATAGGTGCAAATCATATTAAAAGCATCCAGATAAAGAAATGGCGCTATGCAGAGGTTGAACAAGTTCTTCATCAGCCCTTTGCTAAAATTATGCCGTCGCTACTGGTGGCAGGAGATGCTTTTTTAAGAAGGGAAGACGAGACGAATCACTCACGGTTAGAGAGCGCATATTTGTCAGGCAAATCGGCAGCCGCTGAATTAATGGAAAAGAACATCTAGAAAAAGGAGGGACCAAGAAGTGAAAAATAATTGGATAATGAAACAAACGTGGAAAGATTTACTGTTTATTCATTGGCCTGTAGATCCGGCATTTTTGGCTTCTTTATTGCCGAGTCAGTTAGAGCCTGACACCTATAATGGTCAAGCGTGGATTGCGCTTGTGCCTTTTACGATGACAGACATTCGATTCAAAGGAACGCCCGCCGTGCCCATCTTTTCACGGCTATATGAGCTAAATGTGCGTACCTATGTTACATATAAAGGGGAAAAAGGCGTTTATTTTTTTAGTTTAGACGCAAGCAATCCACTAGGAGTATGGATTGCTCGTCAGTTTTTTCACTTGCCTTATTACCACGCTGCTATGACATTCAACAAAACTCAGAACCATATTTCTTTTCAGTCAGTTCGAACGCACAGAGACTCAAAAAAAGAGCGAGTAAAGCTTACATATAGAGGTACTTCTCCGTCCTATCGCAGTAGAAAAGGAGAATTAGCTCATTGGCTTACAGAGCGCTATTGCTTATTTACCACTCACCAAGGAAATGTCTACAGAGGAGACCTTTATCATGATCCTTGGGAGCTGCAAAAAGGAGAGTGTGAAATAAGAGATGATTCTATCACTCAGCCTTTTTTGCGTCCGGCGGACTATCATAATTTAACTGTACACTACGCAAAGAAAGTAACTGCTTATTTTTACCCGTTTAAGAAAGTATAGGCATCAAAATAAAATTAAAAAATCTTCATAGCCTTCTTCTTTAAGCTTCTCTTTTGGAATAAAGCGAAGAGCCGCAGAATTTACTTGATAGTATTCGCTGTTTTCTTCTGTTAAAAGTAAACCAAGATAGTTATCTCCTTCTTTGCTTTTTAGCGCTGTTGAATGCTGAGCCGGCACTTTTTTTATGTTTCCGTATAAGATAGGACGCTTAAAAATGGGCCAGCCTGTATGAGAAGGAAGCTGATCTGACGTTTTGAACAGTGCTTCTCCAGTTAGAAGGTCAACGTAAATTCCTTTTTTTTTGTTATTCCAATATAAATTTGTAAAAGGGGGTTCGGTTCCGTTTTCCTGCGTAACAAAATATTGCATAGGCGTTAGGAACTTTTTAAGGTAAGAGCGGTCCTTGGGCCAATGCTGCGTCAGAAAATCAGTTCGCCCCGAGCCTTCTTTGTATAATTTATAGTGAAATGCATTTTTTCGATAATAATCCTGCTGCTGTTCTTCTGCTTCGTAAAAAGAAGAAAAAGGTAAAATAGGTGTGACGATAGGGTTCTTAAAACGTCCGCTTTGGGCGAGCTTTCTTTTAGAATCGAGAGCCGCTTCTTTTTGCTTTTCGTTATGATAAAAAATAATGGCTCGATACGATGGTCCGCGGTCTGAAAACTGTCCGGCGGAATCCGTAGGGTCAATTTGCTGCCAATACAGGTTAAGCAGCTCTTCAAACGTAATTTGAGAAGGATCCCATACAATTTGCACGGCCTCTACGTACTCGCTTTCCTGTTTAGCTTCAGAAGCGATTTGTTCATCTCTAGCGTAGCCCGAGCGGATACTAATGATTCCTGTAAGCTGATCAAAAGGAGCGACCATGCACCAAAAGCATCCTCCTGCAAACGTTGCATATTCTTTCATGTTACTTTCCTCTTTTCGTTGAATAAAATAAATGAAAATATATTTATATATTAAAATGTATAAACAAACAGAAAGCGCTTTATAACGAGTCTTGTAAGAAAGCACACTCTTATGGTATTATGACCACTGGATAAAAGAAAGATGGCTTATTGTTTACGCGAGTATCCTTATTTTATGTTCTTAAAAAGATGCAGTTTATTGTTTAAGTACTCATAGAAATACATACGTTGGAGCAGTAAGAGGAACAATTAAAAAATAAGGACGTTTTGCTCTTAAACGATACCACATTCCAGAATCTACATACCAGTTTAGGAGGAGCTAGTTTGAACACAACCCGTTTACCATCTATGTGGGAAATAATGATTGTGCTTGCTTTATTTTTAGCTGTTGTTATTTCGTTTGCAACTGTTTTTGATTTACCTATTCAGCTCGCTTTATTTATTTCATGGTTTATTGTTATGGCGCTAGGAGTACGACTTGGGTATACGTATAATCAGCTGCAAGGGGCCATTACAAGAGGAATATCAAACGGCTTAGAAGCTATTTTAATTTTATTAGCCGTCGGTACGTTAATTGGAACATGGATTGCCGGAGGAGTTGTTCCTTCTCTTATTTATTTTGGATTAGAGTTTATTAATCCAACATTCTTTTTACTTGCTACACTTATCATTTGCTCTATTACCTCGATTTCAACAGGAACATCTTGGGGAACGGTTGGTACAGCCGGAATCGCGATGATGGGAATCGGACAAGGCTTAGGTATGCCGCTTCCTTTAGTAGCTGGAGCCGTGATTTCAGGAGCTTATTTTGGAGACAAGCTTTCTCCTCTTTCTGACAGTACCATTTTATCTGCGTCAATGGCCCGAGTGAACGTTATCGATCACGTAAAAGCAATGTTAGTATTGGATATTCCTGCTTATCTCATTACGGCAGTATTATTTACGGTAACAGGGTTTATGTATGGGGGAAAAGATTTTGATGCTGGACGGGTAGAAGAATTAAAATCTTCGCTGTTGGATACATTTCACATCAGCGGGTGGATGCTGATTCCGGCTTTGGCTGTCATTGTCCTTTTAGCATTAAAGAAACCTTCTCTTCCAGCAATTGCGGTTGGTTCATTATTAGGAATTATATGGGCAGTTGTCTTTCAACATATGGATGTGGCGAGCGCATTTAATACGGCTTATGAAGGATTTAAAATTAATACCGACAACACATTTTTAAGTGAGCTATTAAATCGTGGCGGAATTTTAAGCATGGTCGGTTCTATTATTGTCATTATTTTTGGACTAGGATTTGGCGGGTTATTAGATGAGCTCGGCGTCTTAGAAGTCCTGCTATCTAAATTTGAAAAAATTCTTGTCAATTCAGGAAACGTTACGGCTTCTACTATTTTCGTTGGATTATTAGGAAATATATTTGGTTGTGCGATGTATGTTTCATTAATTTTAACACCGAAAATTATGGAGAAAAGTTACGATAAGTTAAGGATACAGCGTCTAGTGCTTGCCCGTAACTCAGAAGTAGGGGGAACCTTAACTTCTGGAATGGTTCCGTGGACGGATAACGGTGTATTTCTAGCTACAACGCTTGGGATCTCTACATTCGCTTATCTGCCGTTTATGTGGCTCAGTTTTGTCTCTATTATTTTGGCGATTGTTTACGGATATACAGGGAAATTCATTTGGTACGTAAAAGAAGAAAAACAGCGTTCTGCTATAGCAAAATAAAAGAGGCTGGGACAAAAGAGTTTTAGTTGAAGAAAAATCCGAACGATGAATTGAGATTCTTAATGAAGAATCAACTTCGTTCGGATTTTTTCATTGGTATGATAAACGTAGGTTTCATGTATTTCGTTTCTTCTAGCTGTTGATCGAATTGATTTAGTCATGTCTCGAGTTCTTTTTGATCAAATCATTTCTGGGTATTCGATTTTCCAGTGAACATTTTGAAGGTAAAGCTGAACATCGGCCTTTTTTTTCTGCTGCAGAAGTTTTAGAATATGGCGGTGATGTTCATTCATTACGCGTAAAATGGCGTATAGCTCTTTGGTGTCATCGCTAAAGTACGTTTGTCTGATGAATCCGTCTTGTAAAGACATAAGCTGTTCTTTTAAGGTCACATTATCGCATCGGTTCAAATATACTCGATGAAAATACGTTTGATATTTTTGATAATCCTGATAATTTTCTGATTCAATCGAAACATCGATTTTTTTAATAAGCTCATCCATCTTCGTAAAATCTTCTTCAGTTAAGTGATCAATCGACAAGGCAGCTGCCAGACCATCTAAAGCACCGACGATTTCAAACACTTCTAGTTTTTTGTGTGTATCAATTTCCTTTACAGTAAACCCTCTGCGCGGTCTGTATTCTAATAGGTTGTCTGAAGCTAATTTAATAAGCGCTTCTCTTACAGGCGTTCGGCTGACATTCAGCTGAGAACAAATACTGGCTTCATTTATTTTGTCGTTAGGCAGCAGTGTACCTTCTTGAATTTGACTTGCTATGTAGTTATATACATGATCTTTTAATGAATGATAAATCATAGGCCCCTTGTTCATTGTTTCCCCCTAAAATAAATATCGCATCAGCTGTTCTTTCTCTTCATGTCATGGTGATGAAAGAGTATAAAAATAGCAAGAAAGAACGTACAGGTGTAAAAATAATCATATCATATCACTTCATTTAATCTTAGTTAGAATATAAAAAAATAGAATTATTGAAATATTTTTTACTATTCATTGTTGTAAAAAATCTGAAAAATGATATAATCGTAAAAAGATTTAAGAAGTGTATATTGTATACAATATACAAAATTCGTACATATCGAAGAAATAGAGCCTATTCCTGAAGAGAAGAGACTATAGAGAATATGTAAAAAAACCAAGTTTTTGGATGGGTTTACTATAAAAAAGGAGGTACATAATGGGTGAGAATACAACATCTATGAATCAGTTACAAAGAAAAATGAAAAGCCGTCATTTATTTATGATTTCCCTTGGCGGTGTTATCGGTACGGGGTTGTTTCTTAATTCTGGCTATACAATTAATGCAGCAGGTCCTGGGGGAACGCTCCTTGCTTATTTAATCGGTGGATTAATTATGTATTTAGTCATGATATGTCTAGGGGAACTAAGCGTAGCAATGCCTGTGTCAGGATCATTTCAAGTATACGCTACAAAGTTTATAGGGCCGGGAACTGGTTTTGCGGTGGGCTGGCTTTACTGGCTGACTTGGGTAGTATCTGTCGGTTCGGAGTTTACAGCGTCTGGGCTGCTTATGCAAAGATGGTTTCCTGACGTTTCGGTTTGGATATGGAGCGCGCTGTTTGCTCTTTTATTATTTGGTTTAAATGCAACATCTGTACGTTTTTTCGGCGAAACAGAATTTTGGTTTTCAAGTATTAAAGTATTAACGATTATTGTATTTATTATTTTAGGCGCAGCAGCGATGTTTGGATTCATTCCCCTTAGCGGTCATGAAAAAGCGCCGATGCTTTCTCATTTTACAGGAGAGGGCGGTTTATTTCCAAATGGACTTATGCCTGTATTAATTACGATGGTTTCCGTAAGTTTTGCTTTTTCAGGAACAGAATTAATTGGTATTACGGCGGGAGAAACAGAAGATCCAGAAAAGAACATACCTCGAGCCATTAAAAATATCATTTGGCGTACATTCTTCTTCTTTATCGGCGCCATGTTTGTACTATCTGGGTTGATCTCATGGAAACAAGCAGGAGTGTTAGAAAGTCCTTTTGTGACGGTGTTTGATCAAATAGGTATTCCTTATGCAGCAGATATTATGAACTTGGTTATTTTAACAGCTTTACTATCAAACGCTAATGCAGGCTTATATGCATGCTCGAGAATGCTCTGGTCATTATCCGATCAAAAAATGGTTAGCAGCTGGTTAGGGAAAGTAACGTCTAAAGGAGTTCCATTTAATTCGTTGCTTATCAGCATGGGAGTGGCTTGTCTGTCCTTGCTGTCAAGCGTGGTTGCACCAACTACTGTTTACTTAGTATTAGTTTCTATTTCTGGATTTGCGGTGGTAGCTGTATGGATGGCTATTGCAGCTTCTCATTTTATGTTCAGAAGACGCTATATTAAAGAAGGAAATGATGTATCAAAGCTTGTTTACAAAGCTCCTTTATATCCTCTCGTTCCTATCTTAGCATTCGTTTTATGCTTTGCTGCTTGTGTAGGACTTGCTTTTGATAAGAGTCAGCGTATCGCATTATACTGCGGTATCCCATTTGTCCTTCTGTGTTATCTGTTTTATTATTTAAAAAGTAAAAAAGAAAACGGAAAAGATGACAGTCAGCCTATAGCAAAATAAAAAGCAGAAGACCTAGGTCTTCTGCTTTTTTTTGCATACAAAAACACCCTATCCATCCGTACTGGTTAAGTGTCCCGCAACAAGCGAAATTGAATTGGATAGGGTGCGTATCTATATAGTAGAGAAAGAGGCGCCATTTGTCAAACTTATTTAGCGGCGCCTTATTTAAAAATAGAAAAAAGAAAAGTTTTCACTGTTTTTTCATTTTCACTATGTATAGTAAGGGATGTAAAGAAAAGATATTCGCAGCAGCACGTCGTACAAATCCATAGAACGTAAAAGAAAGGAGGAAGTCAAATGGCTAAGCGGGATGCGTATTTTGATAACGTGAAATTTATCTTAATTGTACTGGTAGTGTTTGGCCATTTGTTAACTCCCTTCATTAATGATGAACAGTGGTTACGAACACTCTACATATTTATTTATACTTTTCATATGCCAGCGTTTATTTTAATAAGCGGATATTTTGCAAAGGGATACCGAAAGAAAGGATATATGTGGAAGATGGCGAAGAAAGTATTACTTCCTTATATTATCTTTCAACTTATCTATGCGGTATATGATTATAAACTGTATGATGAATCGTCATTTGAAGTTTCAGTATTTCAGCCAGCTTGGTCACTGTGGTTTTTACTAAGTTTATTTTGTTGGAATGCGATGCTGTTCATTTTTACAAAGATCAAATATCCTTTAGCCGTCGCGGCAGTTTTAGGAATTATGATTGGCTTATGTGAACCGCTAGAAACAACGTTAAGTCTTTCTAGAACATTTGTATTCTTCCCCTTCTTCTTAGCAGGGTTTTATATGAAAAAAGAACATTTTAAAAAGTTGACGTCTGTTTCTTGTAAGAAAATAGCTGGAGGCACATTGCTCATTATTGCTCTGTGGATCCAGTACGTAGCACCGGATTTTGAGAAGGAGTGGCTATTTGGTTCAAAATCCTATGCCTCCTTAGGTGTAAATCAAGTAGAGGGAATGATCATTCGTACACTATTTTATAGCATCAGCTTAGCAATGACGGTTTCCTTTTTAGCTTTGATCCCTACACAGACGATGTCTTTTACATCTCGAGGTGCTCAAACCTTTTATGTGTATTTGCTACATGGATTTCTGATTAAATATATTCGCTTATCTTCTTTTGGAGACTGGATAGAAAGTGTACAAGGATACAGCATTCTTTTGATTGGAGCTTGTGGAGTGGCGTGGCTGTTGTCGAGTAAATACGTATCTACGATTGCAAGGCCTTTAATTGAGCTTAAACCGTTACCAACGCGCAAAAGTTTAAGTTTAGGTAAGTAGTGAGAAATGGAAAAGGAGTTTAATGATGTCTAAAAACAAAATAATTATGATTATCGCAGCCGTTGTCATTATTGCTGCAGTAGCTATTGGTGCCGTAGCAATGAATAAATCAAAGGTAGTTGCTACCGTTGGTGATGAAAAAATCACAAAAGATCAGCTGTATGATGCTCTTCTTGCTCAAGGAGGATCAAGCGTCCTTGATTCACTAATCGAACAAAAAGTCATTTCAAAAGAAGCAGCTAAACAAAATATTAAAGTAACCGATAAAGAAATTAATGCTGAATTAGAAAACCTTAAAAGTCAGTACGGTGGAGAAGATGCACTAAATCAAGCATTAGCATCTAGCGGTGTAAAATTGTCAGAGCTGAAAAAAGATTTAAAGACGAATATTGAAGCAAAAAAAATGGTCGAGTCGACTATTAATATTAAAGATAGTGAAATGAAATCGTACTTTAATCAAAATAAAGATTCACTAGCTACAGAAGCACAGGTAAAAGCTAGTCATATCTTAGTAGCAGACGAAAAAACAGCAAAAGAAGTAAAGGCAAAGCTTGATAAAGGAGAAGATTTTGCAAAGCTAGCAAAAGAATATTCAACGGATACAGCTTCTAAATCAGATGGCGGAAACCTTGGATACTTCAAAAAAGGCGATATGGTCGAAGCTTTTGCCAACAAAGCATTTTCAATGAAGGTAAATGAAGTAAGTGATCCTGTTAAAACAGAATACGGTTACCATATTATTAAAGTAACAGGCAAAAAAGAAGCGCAAAAAGCAACATATGAAAACAGCAAAGCAAAAATCAAGCAAACGCTGCTTGATCAAAAATACCAAACAGAGTATCCAACATGGTTACAAAAGCTAAAGAAAAAGTATGATATTACAAACAAACTTGATTCATAAATAATACCTTAACGAAATGAGGGGATGGATATGAAACAAACAGCGTCTTATAGCAAATTAGAAAAAATCGTCGAACAATTGAAGCACAGAGGTGTACGAGCTGAAATATGCCGGCGTGTTGTAAAGGTCACAGAAACTGTTAATGGATCAAATCCTTCATATTCAAATCAAATCGTTAGTCATTCATAAAAGTACAAAAGACGCGAACGGCTGAACAGCAGTTTGCTCTCGTTCTTAATACAGGTAGGGAAAATTAAAATGAAAAGAGATCAGTAGAGGCAGCTTGTTTCTGCTGATTCTTTTTGTATAATAAAGTAAACAAAAGGATGCAGGGAAATGTATCAAACGAAGGAAGGAGTTACGCAGAATGAACGTACTGCTAGCAGAAGATGATTTGCAGCTAGGTGAATTAGTTAGTTATATGCTGAAGAAAAAAGGAGGCTATAACGTCGAATGGGTGACGGAAGGGAATGATGCATATGACTATGCATCTGAAGCACATTATGATGTGTTAATTCTTGACTGGATGATGCCCAATGGAGACGGAATCGATGTATGTAAACGTCTAAGAAAAGAAGGGTACGCCGGGGCCATTCTTATGTTAACAGCAAAAGATGCGGTTCAAGATCGTATACAAGGCTTAGATGCGGGAGCGGATGATTACGTTATTAAGCCATTTGAAATTGACGAGCTGCTTGCAAGGCTTCGCGCTTTGGCTCGTCGTAATTATGCACCAATTTTAGAAGAAGAAGTAGAGATTGCCAGCATGATATTAAAAAGAGCAAGTCAAACCGTGCAGTTTGACGAGGAGTTTATTCAATTAAGTCCTCGTGAATTTCAACTGCTAGATTTTTTAGTAAAAAACAAAGGACAAGTTCTTTCCCGAGATATTATTTTAGACAGGGTATGGGGATATGAATCAGATGTTTCGATTAAAACGATTGATGCGACGGTTAAACTTTTGCGAAAAAAACTAGAGAAATTTAACAAACAAGATCTTATTCAAAGCATTCGCGGAGTAGGCTACAAAATTGAAAGCTAAACTTCTTACGAGGGCTAAACAGAAAGTAAAACAAAAAGTAAAGCAAGATTTATTCAGCCAGACGCAAAATCGTTTAACATTCCGATACAGCGCATTGCTAATGCTGTTTCTGCTTTTATTCGTATTTATTGTTTATGCATTGGTGTATGTGGTTGTATCCAATAGTCAGCAGCAAAACTTAAATAGCATGTTAAAACAAGAGTCTCGAATTGTCCAAAGCATCTTAATTAAACAAGCGGTAAACAGTTCGAATCAACAGTCGAAAGAAGAGTATAAAAACATTGTCGTAGCCGGTGAAGACCAGTTTTTTTATTATGTCATCAGTCCTGAAGGGGACCTTATTATGGGCAACGAAGCGAGTGAGCGTCTTCGCTCTAACTTGTTAGATTTAATTGATGGATGGATCCCTATTGAAAACGAAGTGCGAAAAGAACGAATAAAAGCCCCGCGTCCTAGTTTTGAGCACATCGAAGGAGTAAAAGGGCAAAACGGGGAAGGCAAAATAGACATTGATTTAATGATGGCGGGGGAACCTATTTTTTATAAAGGCCAATTTTTAGGGATGCTTTATATTGGAAAAGACGTTTCGTTTCTTTATCAGCTGTTAAAGTGGCTCCTCATTATTATGCTGAGCCTTACGGTACTGTTTGTAGGAGTAGCCATTTATATCAGCCGCTTAATGTCAAAACGTGCCATGGTCCCAATTGAAACAGCTTTCCAAAAGCAAAAAGAATTTGTGGCGGATGCATCCCATGAGCTAAGGACACCGCTTAGCGTTATGCTTTCTTCTATCAACGCTTTAGAAATGCAGGAGGAAGTAACAGAAGATCCCTTCTCTAAAAAATTAATTAATAATATGAAAGCTGAAGTGAAGCGGATGACGAGTCTCGTCAGTGATTTACTTACGCTTGCACGCTCAGACTCTAATAAAGTAGAAAAAGCAATGATGCCATTTGATATTACAGATGCGGTACAAAAGGTAATGGAATCGGTTGAAACTCTAGCGATTTCTAAACATATTGATTTGCAGCTGGATACGCCTGAAAAATTAGTTGTAACTGGAGATCAAGAGCGTCTCACTCAGCTGATTTACATCTTGTTAGACAATGCGATTAAATATACGACTCCTCATGGAAGTGTAAACATTCAAGTGGTTCAGCACGGGAGTGAATGTACATTAAAAGTACGTGATACAGGGGTTGGAATTCATCCCGACGAAAAGGATCGAATCTTCGACCGCTTTTATCGTGCTGATAAATCCCGATCCCGTCAAATGGGAGGTCACGGGCTAGGCCTAGCAATCGCTAAATGGATCGTAGAAACACATAAAGGCAAAATTGATGTAGAAAGTGAACAAGAAAAAGGAAGTACATTTACAGTAAGGTTGCCAATGTCACAAAAAGTAAAAAAGAGTTAAAAGAGACTGTGACAAAATTAGTTGAAGGAAGATCCGACCGAGTTTGATTCTTGATGGAGAATTAAACTCGTTCGGATTTTTTTATGGTTAGAGTGGAGGTAGGTTTCATTTATCCAATTTGTTCGTCCGTTGATTTAGTTATGTCTGCATCTCTTTTCAGTTAGTGAAAGTGACCAAATGAAAAAGAAAAGTTTAGACAAAATGGCGAATGAAAAAATCGGATAATTCAGTTATATTAACTGACGTAATAATCAGTCTGTGTGTCAGGGTTCTTTACAATGATAAAGACTTTTTAAAGGAAACAGTGCATGATAGAACAATAGCAGACTACTTCGTTTAACAAAAAGATGAAGTAAGTAAAGGGGAGTTTGATAATATGTACGATTTAATTATTCGGGATGGTTCGGTCGTATTAGAAGACGAAATAGTAAAAGCGGACATAGGTGTTAAAAAAGGAAAGATTGCAGAAATAGCGCAAGGTGTTAGCATACCAGCAAAAAAATACGTAGATGCTAAAGGCAAATATGTTCTGCCTGGAATGATTGATATTCACGTGCATTTTGATGAACCGAGCCGAGACCATTGGGAAGGGTTTGACTACGGTTCAGCATCTATGGCCGCAGGAGGCTGCACTACATATTTTGATATGCCTTTAAACGGCGTTCCTCCTACCGTAACAGAAGCAGCGCTGTGGGAAAAGAAAAAACTGGCTGATCAAAAGTCAGTAGTAGATTACGGTCTATGGGGAGGGTTGGTTCCTGGTAATAAAGAAGAATTAGCCAAAATGGCTCATTCGGGTGTAATAGGTTTTAAAGCATTTATGTCAGAAGCAGGTTCTGAATTTGATTTCTCAGATGACCTCACATTATACGAAGGAATGAAAGAGATTGCAAAACTAAATAAAGTGCTTGCCCTGCATGCTGAAAGAAATGACTTAATACAAAAGCTTGAACAGGCTAAACAGAAGCAAAAGCAAACGGCTATTAAAGATTATTTAGAAACGCGACCGGTTGTAGCAGAAGTAAACGCAGTAAAGCAAGCGCTTGAGTACGGTGAAGAAACGGGATGTCCGCTTCACTTTGTACACATTAGCAGCTATGAAGCAGTGCAGCTTATTACGGAAGCAAAGAAGAATGGAATGAACGTTACGCTGGAAACTTGTCCGCATTATTTACTTTTTACAGAGGAAGACTTTGAAGAAATTGGCGTAACGGCTAAGTGTGCACCTCCTCTTCGCAGCAGGAGTCAAAAAGAAAAATTATGGGCATGTATTCAATCAGAAGAAGTAGATATGATTTCTTCGGATCATTCTCCTTGCCCGATTGAGTTAAAAACAGCTCATCAGAATGATTTATTTAAAGTTTGGGGTGGAATATCAGGCGGTCAGTACTCTTTGCAGGCAATGATTAGTGAAGGAGCGATCACTAGAGGGATTTCTCTTTCTCACATTTCAAAGCTTGTATCAACCAATCCAGCTAAACGATTCGGCTTATATCCCAAAAAAGGAAGCATTTTGCTAGGAGCCGATGCGGATTTGGTTATCGTTGATCTGGATCAAACTGAAAAAGTGACAAAAGAAGGAATGGTTTTCAAACATAAGCACAGTATATATGAAGGAACGGTATTTAATAGCGTTATTTTAACTACCATTAATAGAGGAACGATTGTATACACTAAAGAAGAAGGTGTGTTTCCTCTTCACAAAGGACAAATGGTAAATGGTGAATACGTAAAATTGTAGGCACAGCGAAAAAAGAGATGAAAAATAAACCTTTTATCTCTTTTTTTACATAAAAAAATGAGGATGACTTATATTAAAAGTATTACATAGGTGAAAAAAGAGTATCTACTATAACAAAAGAGACATTTTTAAAGAAGGTTTTATTATTTTAAAAAAGTATATTTTTGATTGAGGGAAGCATAATTTAAAAAGAATAAAGCTTCTTTTTAAATATAAAGAAAAATTTCCCAAAAAGAAAAATATTATCTGGTTGTATGAAAAGTAGATAATCAGATGCTTTGTAATCAAGGGTTTTGTATAAAAAAATTTTCAAAAAGATATTTTAAGAAAGGAAATCTTGATTTAAAGCTTTTTATAGGTGCAATTTTATAATGAAAAACCGTATATTATGCACTCATTGTAAAATTCTGATATTGACAGAATCATTTTATAAGAATAAAATTTTCTTGTTTCTATTTTTTTATATCATCATAATTTTTTGATAGTTTTGTCTATGGTGGTTTACGGTTGAAAGAGAGGTTAAGGAATATGTCGGTAGAGAGAGAAAAAGTGTATGAAACAGTTCCTCAAAAAGGATTCTTCGGACATCCTAAAGGTTTATTTACCTTGTTCTTTACAGAATTCTGGGAGCGTTTTTCATACTATGGAATGCGTGCGCTACTTGTATTGTACATGTACGATACAATTGCAAACGGTGGATTAGGAATGGAACAAGGAACCGCTTTAGCGATCTTTTCTATTTATGGTTCTCTTGTTTATATGTCTGGAATTATTGGCGGTTGGATCGCAGACCGCATTTTAGGTACGTCTAATACGGTGTTTTACGGCGGTATATTTATTATGCTCGGACATCTAGTGCTTGCGTTGCCAGCAGGTGTAACGGCGCTGTTTATTTCGATGTTCCTGATTATCATTGGAACAGGTTTATTAAAACCAAACGTTTCAAGCGTTGTAGGTGATATGTATAGCCCTACTGACAACCGTCGAGATGCTGGATTTAGTATCTTCTACATGGGTGTAAATGCAGGGGCATTTATCGCACCGCTAGTTGTTTCAACAGTAGGTGAAAAATATAATTATCACTTAGGTTTTGGAATCGCAGCAGTAGGAATGCTTTTAGGTCTAATTGTATTTATGGCTACACGAGGTAAAACCTTAGGTCGTGCAGGCAGACAAGTTCCAAACCCTTTAAAACCAGAAGAGCGCAAAAAAGTTTTTGGTACTATTGCACTTGCTGTAGTTGTACTTGCTATCTTTATTGTACTGACTTCTTTAGCAGGTATTTTAACAGTTGAAGGCGTTATTTTATTTGTAAGTATTTTAGCGATTGTTATTCCTATTATTTACTTTGTGGTTATGTATAAGAGTCCCAAGACAACAGCTGATGAGCGTTCACGCGTATTAGCTTATATCCCTCTTTTTATTTCTGGAGTAATGTTCTGGGCAATTCAAGAGCAGGGGTCAACAATTTTAGCAACGTATGCAAAAGATCATACACAGCTAACGTATGGCGGCTTTAAAATTCCAGTTGGCTGGTTCCAATCGTTAAATCCGTTATTTATTATTATATTTGCCCCAGTTTTTGCAGCACTTTGGGTGAAATTAGGAAACAGACAGCCTTCTACACCAAAGAAGTTTTCATTAGGACTTTTATTTGCAGGGCTTTCTTTCCTTGTCATGGTTATCCCGGCTAGTATTCATGGAAACGAAACGTTAGCGAGCCCGCTATGGCTAGTATTAAGCTTCTTCTTAGTTGTAGTTGGAGAGCTTTGTTTATCACCAGTAGGGCTATCAACTACAACAAAACTAGCACCTGCAGCGTTTTCTGCTCAGACAATGAGTTTATGGTTCTTAACAAGCGCAGCGGCGCAGGCAATCAATGCTCAGCTTGTTCAATACTATGAAAACATTTCGCAAGTTGTTTATTTTGCTGCATTGGGCGGAGTGTCGGTCATTTTAGGTGTAATTGTACTAATGATTTCGCCAAAAATTCAGCGTTTAATGAAAGGTGTTCAATAAAAAAAACCGTCCTTAAGGGCGGTTTTTTTTATGATTTATTTGAAAAAATATTCATGAAGGAGGCGTATGTCTGATCGTCCTCACCCTCATAGAACGCAAGATTTAAAAGTCTGTTAAGTTCGTTTGTTGATTTTTCAGTTTCTGCAATAATTTGATGCATATGAGCAATCTTGGACATGGATCCGTTGCCATAAGCATTTTTAATTTGATTTAATGTTAAATGAAGCGATAAGACCTCTCGGCGAAGAGCTTGTCTTAATTCAGAGGAAGCAGGGATAAAAAAGCGTTTATAAAAATAACTGGCTTCTTCAAACACCAATTCTCCATTCTCTAGCTCTTTAGCCGCAATTTCTTTAATCTCTTGATCGTCTAATCGACTGGCCGCTTCTTCGATAAGAAATCCAAAAATAATAGCTGTATCTGGTTTTAACATATAATAACCTCCATTATTATAAAAAAGAACTATGTAGTTTATATGTATAGATAGAAAGGAAGAAATATTCATAGTAATTCACTAATCAGCATAGACAAAAAAATAAAAAATATTCTTTTATAGGCAAACTAAAATTATTTCAAAATAAATTTTTTATAATTAAACATTTTTTCCATATTAAAGGATTATTTTGACTTTCCAAAAGAGATGAATAGAATAAAGAGGGTTCTTAGTACCTATATAAAAAGAAAATTGATAAAAGATATTAAATTCAGAAATTTCTACCTCTTTATAACTAAAAAATTGCTCTACTAAAATAGTTGACAGCAGAAATAGATAGGCATAAAATATACTATTGTCAAATGAATTAGCAAGCTATTCATAAAAAGTTAACGGACATTTGAATAATATGAGTAATATCCATATAAGGTATCAATTACTTAAATCTAACCAACTTGTATGCTTGTCATACAAGTCTACAGAAAGGAAGATAGTCGTATGCGCAACGTATTTTTTACAGATAATGAAACAATTGAAACGACTTTACGTGGGAAAGAAATTTTAGGAGCTCCAGTGTTAAACAAAGGAGTAGCTTTTACAAAAGAAGAGCGTAAAACGTTAGGATTAGAAGGTTTACTTCCTCCAATGACTTTAAGTTTAGATGAGCAGGCAAAACGTGCATATGAGCAATTTTTAGCTCAGGCAGATAACCTTGGTAAGAATGTGTATTTAAACGATTTACAGAACCGTAATGCTGTATTATTTTATCGTTTATTGCAAGATCACTTAAAAGAAATGCTTCCGGTTGTTTATACACCAACAGTTGGACAAGCAATCCAAGAATACAGCCACGAATATCGCCGTCCGGGTGGCGTATACTTGTCAATCGATAATGTAGAAGGCATTGAAGAAGCTCTTAAAAATATCGATGCAAATAGTGAAGACATTGATTTAATGGTTATTACAGATTCAGAAAGTATTTTAGGAATTGGTGACTGGGGCGTTGGTGGTATTAATATTGCTATCGGTAAATTAGCCGTGTACACAGCTGCAGCAGGAATCGATCCAAGCAGAGTACTTCCAGTTGTTCTTGATGTAGGAACAAACAATGAAAAATTATTAAATGATCCTTTATATATCGGAAACCGCCATGAACGTATCCGCGGTGAGCGCTATGATCATTTCGTAGATCAATTTATTTCAAAATCTCTTGAAATATTCCCTAATGCACTGTTACACTGGGAAGATTTCGGTAATGTAAATGCTCGTAATATTATTAACAAGTACGGAAAAGAAATTCTAACGTTTAATGATGATATTCAAGGCACAGGTGCCGTAACGCTTGCCGCTATTTTCTCAGCAGTTCAAGTGTCTAAAATGCCACTTCGTGACCACCGTGTTTTAATCTTTGGACCAGGTACAGCAGGTATCGGTATTGCAGATCAAGTACGTGATGCAATGGTATTAGACGGGATCACAGAAGATGAAGCATACAAAAACTTCTGGGCAGTCGATTTCCGAGGCCTTTTAACAGATGACATGGACGACTTATTAGGTTTCCAAACGCCTTATGCACGAAAAGCAGAAGAAGTGAAGGACTGGAACCGTGAAGAAGACAAAATTTCTCTTTTAGAAGTTGTCAGACAAGTTAAGCCAACAATCTTAATTGGTACGTCTGGTGTAGCGGGCGCATTCTCAGAAGAAATCGTAAAAGAAATGGCGAAGCATGTAGAACGCCCAGCTATTTTACCAATGTCAAATCCAACTCCGCTTGCGGAAGCTACTCCTGAAAACCTATTAAATTGGACAGAAGGAAAAGCACTTGTAGCAACTGGAAGTCCGTTTGAACCAGTTAACTACGACGGTGTGGAATATGAAATTGGTCAATCTAATAATGCTTTTGTTTTCCCTGGTCTTGGTCTTGGATCAATCGTGGTAAAAGCAGAAGTTATTACAGACAGCATGTTCGCAGCATGTGCACACGCTGTAGCTCAAATGGTAGACAGCAGCAAACCAGGAGCTTCATTACTACCACGCGTAGAAGAATTACGTGAAGTATCATATAACGTTGCTTTAGCGGTTGCTAACGCAGCAATTAAAGATGGCGTTGCAAAAGAAGTTCCAACAGATGTAAAAGCGGCAGTAAAAGCAGCAATGTGGGAACCAACATACAAAGAAATTAAAGCTTTAGAAACAGTAAATGCTTAATTTTTAGATAGAAAAAGCACAGCTTCTTTTTTCAGAAGCTGTGCTTTTTTTAGTTACAAAAAGAATTCTTAAGTTACATAACGTATATAGTTTTTTTAAACTTGTGTATGATTCTCTATATTAGAACCACAGGGGGTTATGAGATGAATACAGCACGTAAATTGGAAACGTTTACTCAAGATTCACAGCCTGAAAATAAGGGTTTTTGGAACCGAATCAACAATATTAAAGTAGGAGTTATTCCTCTACCGCTATACGTTTTACTTGCATTAATTGTATATGGCGCGGCCGTTTACAACGAACTTCCTCCAGATATGATTGGCGGATTTGCGATTATTATGGTAATGGGAATGCTGCTTGGTGATTTAGGATTAAAAATTCCGATTTTAAAAGATATTGGCGGACCAGCTATTTTATCACTGCTTGTACCTTCCGTATTAGTTTTTTATAATGTTTTAAATCCCGCGTCTATGGAAGCGGTAACAACTTTGATGAAAACATCAAACTTTTTATACCTTTATATTTCTTGTTTAGTAGCCGGAAGTATTCTGGGCATGAACCGTAAAGTTTTAATTCAAGGCTTTACACGTATGTTCGTACCGCTTGTGTTAGGTACGCTAGCCGCTGTAGCTGCAGGCGTAGCCGTTGGGATGTTATTTGGTTACGGAGCAAAACATACATTTTTCTATATTGTTGTACCAATCATTGGAGGAGGAATTGGTGAAGGTATTTTACCGCTTTCACTTGCTTATTCTCAAATTTTAGGTAGTTCAGCAGAATCTTTTGTGTCGCAAATGATTCCAGCTGCTGTTATTGGAAACATCGTTGCTATCGTATGTGCTGGCTTAATGAAACGTCTAGGAGAGAAAAAGCCAGAATTAACAGGTAATGGAGTTCTTGTGAAGACAAAAGGCGGAGATGGCATCTCAGAAGATACAAATATCAAGAAACCAGTAGATTTTTCGTTAATGGGCGCAGGTCTTTTAATTGCATGTAGTTTCTTTATTTTCGGAGGCTTAGCACATAAGTTTTTAGGAATTCCAGGTCCAGTTTTAATGATCGTAGCGGCAACGCTAGTCAAATGTTTACAAGTAATGCCTGCTAAGATGGAGCAAGGTGCTTACCATATGTACAAATTCATTTCTACGAGCTTGACATGGCCGTTAATGGTAGGCCTAGGAATTTTGTATATTCCTCTTGAAGATGTAGTGAAAATTGTGACACCAGGTTATGTAGTCGTATGTGCAGCAGTTGTTATGGCTATGGTAGCAACCGGTTATTTTGTAGGTAAAATGATGAAAATGCATCCGGTGGATGCAGCAATTGTAACCGGCTGTCACAGCGGTTTAGGAGGTACGGGAGACGTAGCGATTTTATCAGCTTCCAACCGTATGTCACTTATGCCATTTGCTCAAGTAGCAACAAGACTTGGAGGCGCTTCCACTGTTATTTTAGCTACGCTTCTTATGAAACTTTTAGGAGTATAAAATCAAAATAAAAAAGCAGCTCGGTTCGTACGAGCTGCTTTTTTTGTCTTATGAAACACTAACAGGTTTTAAGATGAATTCTTCCACAACTTTTGCCACACCGTCGTTCATGTTTGTATCTGTTACGTGGTTGGCTTTTTCTTTAATATCTTCAGGAGCATTTCCCATTGCTACGCCAAGTCCAGCAAATTCAATCATGGCAAGATCATTATAACTGTCGCCAATAGCAATCACTTCATCGCGTGTAATGCCAAGCTGCTGAATTAATAAATGTAAGCTTGTCCCTTTTGTGACACCTTCTTCTGTGAATTCAAGGAAGTATGGTTTAGAGCGCATTACGCTTAGCTCTCCTTGAAGCTGCTTTTGAAGTTTCTTTTCAACGTGAACCAGCATTTCCGGTTCTGCAAGCATGAGTACTTTTACAACAGGTTCTGTAACGGCATCAGTAAAAGATGAAACAACACGGATCGGCAGACCTGTAATGTCACTTTCAATATCCGTAAATTTATTTTCTACTTCTGTTATAATTTCATCTCCAACGTACGTATGAATTAAAACTCCTTCTTCGCGGCTAATATCGTCGAGACGTGCAACGGTTCTCGGAGATAATGTGCTGCTAAATAGCTCTTCATTTGTTAAGCAATTAATAATTTTCGCCCCGTTAAACGATAAAATAAAGCTTCCGTACTTTTCTAACTCCAGTTCTTTGGCGATGTGAACCATTCCGTAAGTTGGTCGGCCAGAAGCAAGTACAACTTTTACTCCCGATTCTTGCGCCTTCATTAATGCTTCTTTTGTGCGCGGAGAAATAGTGTGATCATCGCATAATAGTGTATCATCCAAATCTAAAACAATCATTTTGTAAGGCATAATTTTAAATTCCCTTCTTCTACTAGACTCATATCTTCATATGGTACTATAAAAAAACGTTTGATTCAATTTAATGATTTTTTGAAAACAAGAAGCATGCGTATACTTTATTTGAACGCCTCGTAAGTAGATGAAACAAAGAACTTGAGACATAGCTAAAACAAAGAACTTGAGACATAGCTAAAACAAAGAACTTGAGACATAGCTAAAACAGCCCAATCAATAGCTAAAAGCAATTAAACACATGAAAGCTACGTTTACCATGACAACGAAAAAATACGAAGTAATAATCAATCATTTTGATTATTACTTCGTATTTTACTTCGACTAAAATTCTTTTATTTCAGCCTCTTGATTAGTAAGCTGCTAGAGTTTGATTCGTTTTCTGAGTATCTCCTTCACTGAAAGCTTCTTTTAAGAGCGTATAAGACCGCTTTTTTTGTTCAAAATCTTGAAGAGCAGTAAGAATAATAAATTCATCAATAGAAAATGCCTGTTTCAAAGCTTGGAGCCTTTGACGAACGGTTTCTTTTGTACCGTATATGACGTTTGCTTCTTTTTCTTCAATTCGATAGCTTTCTTTAGACTGCTGACCAAATTCTTCCGCTTTTTCTTTGGAGCCTAATGTAGCGGATTTCCCATTTTGTAAGTATACTTTAAATATTTTTGTGCTGGATGCTAATGCTTTTGCTTCTTCTACGGTATCCGCTACGATGACGGAAAGGGCAACGACAAGCGAGCGTGCATGGGATGAAACGTGCTGATTATAGACGGAAATCGCTTCTTCTAGCACTTTTTGATCACCATTAATGAATTGAGCAAATACATAAGGAAGATTTAGAGATGCCGCTAGCTCTGCGCTTGAAACACTTGCTCCCAGTAAAAACATATCTGCTGCTTTTTGGGGCCTTGGATAGGCTTTTAAACCGTAAAGAGGGTGATCTTCCGGCAGCGTATCGTTTAGGTATTGTTTAAGTTCTATCAGTTTGTCTGTTAAGGACTTAGTGGGCTGAGAGTTTTGTTGCAAGGCTTGAGTAGAATGAGGTAGTCCTCCTGGTGCTCTGCCGATTCCAAGATCGATGCGATTTGGAGATAATGAGGCTAAAACGTTAAAATTTTCTGCTACTTTATAAGGGCTGTAGTGTTGAAGCATAACACCGCCTGAGCCGATACGGATATGATGTGTTTTGGCGAGCAGGTGAGAAATTAACACTTCGGGTGATGATCCTACAACATGTTCAGAGTCATGATGCTCCGCTACCCAAAAACGGTGGTAGCCAAGTTCTTCTGCTAGCTGAGCTAATTGAATGGTATGCTGAAATGCATCTTCAGCACGCTCACCTTCATAACGCGGGCTTTGATCTAAAATACTTAATTTCACTGAAAACACTCCTTAAAGTTGATAAAAAAGGTAAGAATAATTGGGATTAATTTTAGCAAAGGATTTTCCAGATGAAAAGAGTTTTTTTAAAGAAAAATATTTTTTGAAAAATAAGTTGACTTTGCCATTTTGAGGCTATATAGTTGAATCATCAAATAGAAAAGCCGATAAAACAACTTGGATAAATAAGAATTGAGTGAGTATGTTTCAAAGACACTTCACTTCATTCTCCGGTTTTATCAAAAAAACAGTTAAAGCTGATTGGTCTACCAAAGGCTCCTGAGGAAACTCTAGGAGCCTTTTTGCTGTAAAAAGGAGGGGGAAAAGGTGAGCGATGTATGTATTTTATATAACGGAAGCTCTCATAATTATCAACAAATAGCCTCAGTGAAAGATGAGCTAGAAGCTTGCTTAACCTCAAAAGGAGTGCACGCCGAAGCTATCTCGTATCATGATGTACACGCTTTGAAGCAGGAAGCGCAGAAAGAAGTAAAGGCATTTATTTCGAAAATGAACCAAGCTAAAAGCATTGTCGTTCTGTTATCGGGAGTAAATGAAACATACGTAGAATCTTTTGAACGGCTAACAAAAATATTGCCAGAAGATTTATTGTATAAAAAAATACTTCTGCCAATTCTTATTGGTGAAAATGTGAATTCTTTACTAAAAGCTAAGTATGATTTAAAACTTTTAGCGTCTTTTTTAGGTAGACCTTACTGGCTCAGCAGTCTTTTTCTACTGCATGAATACGTCTCTTTTACAGGTATTAACAATGCGAATGCCAAAAGTCGTTTAAAGGAAGCGGTGGATGAGCTGATTTACAAAGGTAATCTATCCCTTCAAACATTTATAAAATGAGGTGAAGAAAATGAGTGAATTATTTCGATTAGCTACCGTAGAAGATGCTGAAGAACTGTTGGATTTAACGCTTCGAGCATATGAGCCGATTCGAAAGCTAGGAATTAAATTTCCTGCTGCGACGGCAACGATTCAACTTGTAAAAGAAAACATTCAAAACAGCCGCTGCTACGTGCTGGAAAGTGATGAAAAAATCGTAGCTACGATTACAGCAAGAACGTATAAAGAAATAACGAACTGGCCTTTCTTATGGTGGTTTGCGGTAGATCCTTTGCTTAAAAAGAAAGGAGTAGGTTCTAAACTCTTAACGTGGGTTGAAGAAACGGTTATTAGAGATCAACTGGGGGCTCCTGCTGTTACATTAGCTACTTCTGATCGACACCCATGGCTGATTCCTATGTATGAAAGAAAAGGGTATGAACGCTTTTTTGAAGTCGATCAAGGAGAAGAAGGAAAAGGCGTATTCTTAAGGAAGATCTTACATCCCGAAAGATATGAGTTAGAAAAACACAAGGAGTTACAACAAGCTAATTAATCATTTAAAAGAAAAGAGGAGAAACCATGTCAGTAAAAATTTTATTATGGAATCGAAAAGGTTGTCATCATTGCGAAGAACTAAAAGCATATTTTCATGAAAAAGGCCATCAATATGAAAGTATCGATGTAGAAGGAAAAGATTATTTGCGAGATCTACTTGAAATTAAATACGGTATTCGTCATGTACCGGTCGTTGAAATTGGAGATAAGGGGCAGTTTAAAGGAGTTATTGAAAAAGATTATGAACAAATAGAAAAGTTGATTGAAGACTATTCACCAATCGTTAAATAGCTGCAACATCCATTTTATTAACTCGTTAAAACAATAAATTATTTTGAGACATAGTGAGGGACCAAACACATGAAAAAACTACAGCTGACAGCTATCTTTTTATCACTTCTTTTATTATTAGCCGCTTGCGGAACACCCAATAAAGAAACAGCAGCTAACGCAAGCAAAGACAAAGTGCAAAAAATTATTGTAGGAACGGGTACGCAATTTCCCAACATTTGCTTTCTTGACAATAAAGGAAATCTAACGGGGTATGACGTAGAGCTTGTTAAAGAAATAGACAAACGTCTTCCAAACTATAAGTTTGAATTCAAAACGATGGATTTTTCTAATTTACTTTTGAGCTTGGAATCCAACAAAATTGATTTAGTCGCCCATCAGATGGAAGTGAATGAAGAAAGAAAACAAAAGTTCCTGTTTAATAAAGAACCTTATAATGTCTTTCCGCTACATGTAGTTGTAAATGAAAAAAATACGTCAATTAAATCAATTAAAGATTTGAGCGGTAAAAAGGTAATTGTAGGAGCAACGAGTAACTCTGCTAACTTAATCGATAAGTACAACAAAGAACATGGAAATAAAATTGATATCGTTTATTCAGGTCAAGGATCTGATGATACAAAAACGCAGCTAAAAACAGGACGTGCGGACGCTACAATTAGTACGCCGTTTGCAGTTGACTTTGTCAATAAGCAAGCGGACGCAGAGCAAAAAGTTGTGGGACCTGCTATTTCAAATTCAAAAGTATATTTTATGCTTCGAAAAAATGAAACAGGTTTACAAAAAGATGTTGATAAAGCGCTAAAAGAAATAAAAGAAGACGGAACATTGACAAAATTAAGCAAAAAATGGCTAGGAGAAGATTATACAAAAGCAGCTGGAAATAACTAAATCACTTACTGTGACCCAAGCCTTGAACTTGGGTCCTTTCGCTACCTGTAGAGGGAAACAAAGGAGAGAAAAAGATGGGAAAAGCATTTGATATAGAGCTGATTTTCACCTCTATTCCTCAATTATTATCTTATTTGCATATTACAATTTGGATTTTGGTTGCTTCACTTTTGATTGGCAGTACCTTGGGATTGTTTATTGCCCTGCCTCGTATTTATAAAGTACCGGTGTTAAGTCAATTAGCAGCAGTTTATATTTCTTTTATGAGGGGGACGCCTATTTTAATTCAATTATTTTTAGTTTTTTACGGGGTACCTGCCCTCTTACAATTGATTCATATTGACGTTTCTAGAATGGCTCCGCTCGTATTTGTGATTATCACATATTCACTGAGCACGGCGGCGTCTTTTTCTGAAATGATGCGCGGTGCCATTAATAGTGTAGATAAAGGGCAAACTGAAGCAGCGTATAGTGTAGGAATGACCGGAAAACAAACGTTCACTCGAATTGTGCTGCCGCAAGCTCTCGTTGTAGCATTTCCTAACTTTGGAAACCTTGTGATTGGTTCCTTAAAAGATACGTCTTTAGCCTTTACCATTGGTGTCATGGATATGATGGGAAGAGGAGATACCATTATCGCAGCAACGGCTCATGCAGTTGAAGTATATATTGCACTTGCCATTATTTATTATTTGGTAGCCATTATATTAGAGAAATTTTTTATGAAATCCGAACAGAAGCTGCAAAAACACGATCAGCCTGTTCATGTATAAAACGAGCTTACTAAAAGAGGTGTAAACATGATTATTGACGTACCGTTTATATGGACAGCATTTGTAGAAATTTTGAAGGCATTACCTTTAACACTCCTTATTACCATCGGTCCATTACTAGGCGGATTGCTTATTGGTATTGCTGTTGCGGCTGTGAGAATTAATTCAGTAAAAATAATAACGCCTATTGCCAACGTATACGTATCATTTTTTCGAGGAACGCCTGCCATTCTTCATATTATGGTTATTTATCTAGGGTTCCCGCTATTGATTAATAAACTATCAAGCTACTATGGGTGGGGCTTCAATGCAAACAGCATTCCTATTGTCGTATTTGTATTAATCGCTTTGTCTTTTACAGCGGGAGCTTATATGTCAGAGATCATTCGCTCTGGTTTGTTAGCGGTAGAAAAAGGACAAATTGAGGCTGCGTATTCCATTGGAATGAATCGTTTTCAATCGATGAAACGAATTGTTTTCCCTCAGGCGTTTGCTTTATCTTTACCAAATTTATGCAATATCTTCATTGGCTTTTTGCATACGTCTTCTATCGCATTCATCGTCTCACAAAAAGAGTTAAACGGTGCAGCTAATATCGTAGCTTCAAATAATCTTAAGTTTTTAGAAGCCTATATTGCTGCTGCCCTTATTTATTGGATGCTGACGATGTTAATAGAAGGAATAACAGCGCTGCTTGAACGAAAATTAACGGTTTATAATCGAGGAGGGGTTGTATGATTACATTAACAAATATTAAAAAAACATTTGGTCAACATACAGTATTGGACGGTATTGATTTAGTTGTTAAAAAAGGGGACGTTGTGACCATTTTAGGGCCGAGTGGCTCTGGAAAGACTACGTTTTTACGCTGCATTAATTTCTTAGAAAAAGCAGATGAAGGAGAAGTTTCGATCGATCAATTTACGGTGCAGTGCCAAAAGCCAAACCGCAAAGATATTTTAACTCTTCGCCAAAAAACAACGATGGTTTTTCAGCAATACAATTTGTTTAAACACAAAACCGTTATTGAAAATATTATGGAGGGGCTAGTTATTGTTCAAAAGCTGCCAAAGGAAGAAGCAAAACAACGAAGTTTAGACGTCCTTGAAAAAGTTGGGCTTGCTGAAAAAGCAAATGCGTATCCAAGTCAGTTATCAGGAGGTCAACAGCAGCGAGTGGGTATCGCTAGAGCGCTTGCTTTAAATCCTGAAGTCATTTTATTTGATGAGCCAACGTCTGCTTTGGACCCTGAACTGGTGGGTGAAGTACTGTCTGTTATTCGTAAAATTGCTGAAGAAGGAATTACGATGATTATTGTTACGCACGAAATGAGTTTTGCCCGTGAAGTCTCTAATCACGTGGTGTTTATGGACGGAGGAAAGATTGTCGAACAAGGTCATCCTGAAGAAATATTTTTAAACCCAAAAGAAGATCGAACAAAGCAATTTTTCAAGCGTATTAACCCAACGCATTCGCCTTACTCTTATGTTTATGAAAAAACAATCTAATATTTTAATTTAAAACCCACTTGACTTATAGGAATAATAAGTATATGATAAAATCATCAAATTAAACAAACCGACTAGATCACTAGAGGTTCTTTGCACAATGTCACGCATTGTGCAAAGAACCTTTTATTTTTAACTAGACTTAAGGGAAGAAGGGTGAACGTAGTGAATAGAGGAGCATTAAAAGCTAAAACAAGCAAAAAACTTATTATAAAAGGCCTGGTTGTACCTGGACGGCAGCAAGGAAGACATTTGGGTTTTCCAACAGCTAATATAGATACTCAGCATGAGGAATTAAAAAATGGCGTGTATGGTGTCCTCGTTCATCTGCGGGGACTTGATCATATAGGAGTTATGAATGTAGGCGTTAAGCCGACATTTGGATCGGAACTATCTAAAACATTTGAGGTTCATATTTTGGATTTTAACGACGTTATTTATGGAGAGACAGTTCAATGCGACGTGATCTTTCGGGTGCGAGGAGAGAAAAAGTTCCCTTCTATTGAGTTTTTAAAGCATCAAATTAAAGCGGATACGCTGCAAGTTAAGCAAAGATTTCAACATATGGGCTATGTATCTAGTGAACATACAGCTTCCAAGCTAGGGCAAGCGAGATATTTAAATCTTCCTGATCTACAGTTTTTTAATTGGTGCCACAGTCAATTCAGAGTCAATAAAGGGATTTACAATACAATTGATCAATGGTTTTATGACGCAGGAATTGAAAATATTCACCCTAGAAGAGTTCACGTTATTGCTTTTTTGCAATTTGCACAGGAAGGAAATGAAAGAAAGACCGAAAAAGAAGGAGTCCTTCGCTTTGGAGCAGGTGGTTTGACCAATCAATTACGAGAATTTATGAATGGATATGAAAAAGGAGAATGGTAATATGACAATAAAAAGACAATTAAAGATAGGGGCTATTATTCATGGAGTGGGAGGAAACATGGGGGCATGGAGACACCCTGAAATTTTGTCAGATGCCAGCGTTAATTTCGGTTTTTACAAGCAGCAGGCTCAAAAAGCGGAAGAAGGAAAATTTGATTTAGTGTTCATTGCCGATGGGTTATATATTAATGAAAAATCGCTTCCGCATTTTTTGAATCGTTTTGAACCTCTCACTATTCTATCAGCACTTGCTTCTGTCACTTCTCATATTGGTTTAGTTGGCACTCTATCGACTTCGTATAGCGAGCCGTTTACGGTGGCTAGACAATTTGCTTCACTTGATCATATTAGCAGCGGCCGAGCAGGGTGGAATGTTGTAACATCTCCATTGGAAGGATCTGCGCTTAACTATGGAAAAGAGCACCCCACTCATGATAAACGTTATAGAATAGCTGAAGAGTTTCTAGAGGTAACGAAGGGATTATGGGATTCTTGGGAAGATGATGCATTTATTCGAAATAAAGAAACCGGACAATTTTTTGAAGAGAAAAAGCTGCATCGCTTGCACCACAAAGGGGAATTTTTTTCTGTAGAAGGTCCGTTAAACATTGGCCGCTCAGCTCAGGGGCAGCCCGTAGTGTTTCAAGCAGGCTCCTCTGAAAGCGGAAAAGATTTAGCAGCGAAAACGGCTGACGCAGTGTTTACGGGACAAGATAATTTAGAAGAAGCGAAAGCTTTTTACCAAGATGTAAAATCAAGAGCCGTAGCGCAAGGACGCAATGAAAACGAACTTTTAATTTTCCCGGGAATAGGTCCTATCATTGGCAGTACAACCGAAGAAGCCGAAAGAAAATATGAAGAACTTGCTCAATTGGTAACAATTGAACATGCGCTCAACTATTTAGGACGTTTTTTCGATCATTTTGATTTTTCACAGTTTCCATTAGATGAGGCGTTTCCTGATTTAGGGGATATCGGAAGTAATAGTTTCCGCAGTACAACTGATAAAATCAAAGAAAACGCTAAAAAACATAAGTGGACACTGCGAGAAGTGGCGCTGCGAATTGCTACACCTAAAACACAATTTATTGGGACGCCAGAGCATATCGCTAATTTGATGCAACAGTGGTTTGAAGAAAAAGGAGCTGACGGCTTTATTATTCATTCAAGCGTTCCGCATGGCTTAGATGACTTTGTTGAACACGTCGTACCGATACTGCAAGAAAGAGGCCTGTATCGTACAGAATACGAAGGGAGTACGTTAAGAAGTAACTTGCAATTGAATGTTCCTAAAAATCGTTACACACAGGTGAAAGTTAACTGAAGTGGATTAAAAGAGACTCGAAGGAGTCTCTTTTTTTAATATTTTTAATATTAAAAATATGGTAAAATTATTTTTGTAGGTTATTCGTTTCAGTTCATAAGGCCTAAAGGGTTTTGAATACCCGGAAAGGAGTCAAATGGAAAAAAGACATAAAAGTAAGAAGAAGCGTATGATCATTTCGATATCTTTATCCGTTCTTTTAGTCGGAGGAGGAGCGACAGGATGGATATTGTACCAAAACGGAAAAATTCCTTTTTTATCACAGCAAAGTATAAAGGCAAGTGCCATTAAGGTGAATCAACAAAAAGTTGATAACCTGGAAAGCAGCGATCAGCAGGCAAAAGATTTTATAGCTGAACATCATGACGTACTAAATGATTTGACGGGGTGGAGTGCCATTGAGCACCCAGACTGGCCTGCCGTACAAGAAGAAGGGGCAGCCATTAAAAATACCATTGGCACGATTGAAGTAAAAGATTCTGTTTTAAAGAAAGACTTTCAGCATATGGAGAAGCTTGCTGGACAGCTAGAGCAGACGAAAGATCAAGCACTGTTAAAAGAACTTCATCGTTATTTTCATGACTTAGATGTTGTGATCAATGAAGATGATGGATCAAATACATATTTTAATGTTACCAGCTATGGTAAATCAGTTGTAAAGACTTCTAAATGAGCTATAGCAAAAAGCTTTATACATAAAAGTAGTTTTGTATAACAAACATCTTCGCTTATTTATGCATATGCTAGGAATAAGGAGGAGACAGGTTATATGAAAAAAATTTATTTAGATGCAGGTCACGGAGGGGCAGATCTAGGGGCTGTAGCCAACGGGTTATATGAAAAAGACGTAGTGTTAGCTGTTCAACAGCACATCATCTCTTTTCTTTCTGCTCACTATCAAGGATTTTCTCTTTGTACAACGCGTACAACCGATGTGTTTCTGTCATTAAATGAACGGGCTAACAAAGCCAATGCGTGGGGGGCTGATGTATACTTATCTATTCATATAAATTCAGGTGGCGAAACGGGATATGAAGATTTTATTTATAGCAAAAATATAAATAACCAAACCATTGTGTTACGAAACGATATTCACGATCATGTGAAATTTGTTCTCGCTAAATACAATCACTCTAACCGAGGCAGGAAATTAGCTAATTATAGTGTGTTAAGGCGTTCATATATGCCGTCTGTATTAACTGAAATTGGGTTTATTGATACAGAACACGATGCAAAGCTCTTAAAAAATCCTCAATTTCTAAAAGATATGGGGGTGGCATATGCAAAAGGGATTGCGCAGTTTTTAAACGTGGAGCCTAAATCTACAAATTCTGTGGGAGATCCTGACGAGGAAGGGTTTCTAAAGCCTACTTTTTTATATAAACCTTTATGGATAAAAACAACCGAGGATACAGAGACATATAAGTATACCAATATGTCAGAGAGAACAGGTTATTTAAAAAAGAATACCCTCTTTCAAGTTTATAGTGAAACGCATGCAGCCTGGATAATTGATGGAGAACATTTTATTGAAAAAAAAGATACAATCATTGAAGGAGAAACTATCACAACTGCGGAATTAACAAAAGAGAATATGGAAACATTAAAAGTGTTTGTGACGAAAGAAAAGTTAGAAACAGCGGTAACCTTTTCTGAAGAAGGAGCTGCGGTAGCCATCTTTACACTTCACGATAAAAAAATATTGAATGTAAAAGCATTTTTAGATAGAGAAAAATGGTGGTACAAAGCTGAACGGATAAAAACATCGTGAAGAAACCTGCTTGTTTTTTTGAAGCTTTCACCCTAGTAATTTTACTTATTTTTGATAGAATATAAAGAGCTGAATCGTAAAGATGCATAAAGGTGTGATGGAAATGGAAGAACAACAAGAAGCGATTGATTTAACAAAAGTATATGTATATGAGGAGTTTCCGGATAAAGTTGCAGGCAGATGCGATAACTGTGGACATGTGAAATTTAAAAGCTTAGTAAAAGACTTTATTTTTATCCGTACATGCGCAAAGTGCGGCATGAAAAAAAGTATTTAAATCCCTACTTCTTTATAAAAAACGCTCTTTTCTAAAATGAAAAGAGCGTTTTTTCTCTATTTAACGTATAAATGATCGCTAAGCTGCTCTGAAATAGTTTCTACATCTTCTTGCACATGTTTTTGTTTTTTCATCATTTCTAACAGGATTTGTTCAAGGTTCTGTGAATGATTTTGCTTATCTTTTGGTTTATGTAAATACTTTGCGATTTGATGCATATTATTGCTTAGCCGGCTTAGCTCAGACTCAATTTTTCGCAGGTTAACTAATAGTTCCACACCTGCTTCTTTGCCGATTAAAGGCGGCTTAACTTTTCCGTCCATAATAAATTTTCGAATGAGAGACGTTCGTTTTAAATTATAGTGTTCAATAAGTTCCTCTAATTTTTCTTTTTCTTCTTCATTCAACTTAATTGCTGGAATGCTGTGTCCTCTCATAAGGTATCTCCTTTCAAGAGCAGTTCTTGCTGCGTTCAATCATATGTAAACATTCTCTTGTCTTTAATAATAGCAACCTTTTCCATGGTTAACTATGGTGAAAAGTTACTAAAATGTCGAACGTACAGTCTGTTAAAAAACTGGTAAATTAAGAAATTTGGTTTAGTAATAGTTGAATTATAGAAGTAATGTCATTATCTACAATATTGCTGCTTTATTAAAAAGGCAGCCAAAGGGATGAATATACCGCCTTTGTACTCACCATTTTTGAAAGCGCAGTTTTAAAGAAGAGAGATGGTTTTTATCGTTTTTTTCTCCTACCACATCTTTCCTCCTAGTAACTCTGTCGAATCTTCTAGACTATTGTCTCAAGGGAATAGAAAGAAAGAAGACGAAATGGTTGAGAACGAGGTAAAGTCATATTATGTCTTTATTTACCTCATTTACATACTTTACGGGGGAGGAATACGTTTGAAACTAAAAAAACGATTAAAACTAAACAAGATAGGGGCAGCCATGCTTGCGGCTGGGGTTATATGTACAGGTTATACGCCTATTCATATGCTACAAGCGCCTCTAGTCGCTCAGGCTGCAGAGAATCAGTCGGACTCTTTGGAGCTAGCATTTGCACAAGCATCTAAAGAATTTGGTGTGCCAGCTTCGCTTTTAAAAGCAATTTCCTACAACAAGTCGCGCTGGGAAAGTCATAATGGGAAACCTAGCGCAGCCGGGGGATACGGCCTCATGCATTTAACAGACATCCCTTTTTTAGAAGATGGAAAAGGAAACGGAACTGCGTCTTCACAACCAGCATATGACAAACAGCAAACGCTCTCCTTAGCTGCTAAGCTGCTTAAGTCAGATAAAGAAAGATTAAAAAATGACCCTGTGCAAAATATTCGTGGTGGCGCTGCTGTACTAGCTTTTATTGCAAAAGACAAAAATGGAAACGTACCGTCTACTGATCAGAAATGGTACGACGCAGTCGCCGCTTACAGTTCTTCTCAAGATAAAGAAAACGCTCAAGTATTTGCCGATGATGTATATGAAACGCTGGAAAAAGGGGCAGAGCGTACAACATCAGATGGACAGCATCTTAAAATTTCTCCTCAACATATAGATATGTCGATTCCTCGTGCTGAAAATTCCAATACGAATAAAGCGGATTGTCCGGGATCTTTAAAATGTGAATACATTCCTGCTTTTTACGGGAAATTCAGCGAAAGTCCTTCAGATTACGGAAACTATGATATTGCAAATCGTCAAAAATCAGATGTTCGCTATATTGTTATTCACGATACAGAAGTAAGTTATGACGGAACCATTGATTTGTTTGCTAACCCTAACAGAGCAGCTGCAAACTATGTCATACGTTCAAGTGATGGACACATTGCACAGATGATTGATAACAAAGATGTAGCATGGCATGCAGGAAACTGGTATTTTAATACGCACAGTATTGGAATCGAACATGAAGGGTTCGCCCTTGAAGGATCCACGTGGTTTACAGAAGAAATGTACCGTTCTTCAGCAAGACTCGTACGCCACCTTGCCAAAGAATATCATATTCCATTAGACCGAGCTCATATTATCGGTCATGACGAGGTACCGGGTTTGTCTCCTAAGGCTCAATCAGGTATGCATTCGGATCCCGGGCCGTTTTGGGATTGGGGGCACTATATGGATTTAGTAGGAAGCCCAGTCGAGCGCCAGCATACAAGCAAACTAGCCGTTACAATTAATCCCGTCTTTGAAAACAATCAGCCAGAGGTATCAGATGCACCAAAGCAGCCGGCCAACTTTGTGTATTTGCATCAAGCTCCTAGCAATGATTCACCGCTACTGAATGAGCCTGCAGCTTCAGGGCCAGGAACGAAACAAACGTTAGACTGGGGAAGCAAAGCTGTAACGGGCCAAACGTACGCAGTGGCTGAGACAAAAGGAGAATGGACAGCGATTTGGTACGGAGGACAAAAAGCGTGGTTTTATAATCCACATAATCAAAATACGAGTAAAGGTACGGGCATATTATTAACGCCAAAAGCAGGAAAAGAAAGCATTCAAGTGTACGGAGGAGCTTTCCCGGAAGCTTCAGCCTATCCTTCTGATATCCCGGTTAAAGACATGGTCCCACTTCAGTATACAATCTCTCCGGATCAGGTGTACGTAGGGATAGAAAAAGTAAAGAGTGACTATTACTATGCACCCACTTTTACAACAAATCCAAACGATCACAAAATGATTGTGGGAAAAGATGAATATTATCAGATTTATTTTAATCACCGCTATGCGTTTGTGAAAGCTTCGGATGTAGAGATTAAAAAACAATAGAATAGAGTGTTAAAAGAAAGGAAGAGACAGGGTGTATAATGGGTTTGTCTCTTCCTTTTAACAAAATGTTATGAAAAATTCAGAATTTTATTGACAGTATTGCCTTATAGTGATTTAATAAGATTATTCAACTGGTAATTACATCATTATGAGTTGTAAGTGTAAATAAAATTTATTTTTTAATTCATTTGTCTTACAATGGAGAAAAGAAATAAATTTTAGAAGAGGTGCATTGTGATAGACAATACAAATAAAATAGTGGTAGAAAAAAATAGACCTTTGCCTCTATACTTTCAGCTGAAAGAAGTACTT
Source organism: Priestia sp. 3CA3 (assembly GCF_056836725.1). Classification (NCBI taxonomy): domain Bacteria; kingdom Bacillati; phylum Bacillota; class Bacilli; order Caryophanales; family Bacillaceae; genus Priestia; species Priestia sp. 3CA3. The sequence continues at coordinate 162,143 of NZ_JBXENJ010000006.1, read as the reverse complement.
AAAGAAAAAATTGAAAAAGGAATTTATAAGCCGGATGAATTGATTCCTTCTGAACGAGAACTAATTGATACTTATGGGATAAGTAGAACACCTGTAAGGCAGGCTTTAAATGAACTAGTGGCTGAAGGTTTTTTGAGAAGAGAGCACGGTAGAGGAACCTTCGTTGCACCAAAGAAGATTGACCAAATGTTTTTGGAAAGTTTGAGTAGTTTTGGAGATGAAATGGAGCGTAAAGGACTTTCCTTTGAAACAAAAGTGTTAAATAAAGAGATTGTTGAAAAAACGTCCACTCTTCAAGAAATCTTTGGAGATAAATATCAGTTTTTTTACCGAATTGATCGACTAAGGTATATTGAGGAAGATCCATACGTCCTTGTAACGACCTATATTCCAGCATCTCTTGCATCGGGTCTGCTTGATGAAGATTTAGAGGTTCAGTCTTTGTACAAGACGCTTGAATTAAAATATGGATTTCATATCAGTCATGCTAAGCGTGTAATAGAAGCTGTTAATGCTACGAGTGAGGACGCTGGCGCTTTAAATATTCCTCCGATGTCTGCTGTTCAAATTACAAAAACAACGGCTTTTCAAAAAGATTCTCAGCCTTTTGAGTATTCTATAGGGCGTTACCGTGGAGATTTAAACAAGTTTACAGTAGAGGTAAAATACGAAAGAATATAAGAAAGCTGAACGAGTTTTTTAACTTGTTCATTTCTCTGCACTAACTGGTAATTACGTCATTACAAGATGAAAGAGTTAGTCTATGAGCTATTGAAGGAGGGATGGGTATGAGTAATGGGTATATTATTGCTCATGATATCGGAACAACGGGAAATAAAGCAACTTTATACAAGGCTGACGGAACGTTGGTTAATAGTACGCTCTATAAATATAAAACCTTCTATCCTAAAGCTGGATGGGCTGAACAAAATCCATCAGACTGGTGGGAAGCCGTTTGTGAAACAACAAAAATTTTGCTTGAGCAAAGTGGAGTGAAACGCGAAGAAATTTCTGCTGTGAGTTTCAGCGGGCAAATGCTCGGCTGCTTGCTTGTAGATCGAGATGGAACTCCTCTTGGTAATTCCATTATATGGGCAGATATGCGGGCGGCCGATCAGGCTCGGCGGTTTGAGAATGAAATAGGTATGAAAAATGTTTATGAAATCACGGGACACCGCATTAGCTCATCATATTCTGGAGCAAAGATTAAATGGGTCAAGGAAAATGAGCCGGAACGCTTTAAAAAAGCATATAAAATCTTACAAGCGAAAGATTACCTTGTGTATAAACTAACAGGTATATTTGCAACCGATTATTCAGATGCATGCGGAACTAACTGTTTTGATTTAGTAAATAAAGTATGGTCTCGTGACATTTTAAATACATGGAGAATTGAGCCGGAGCTTTTTCCAGATTTGTATGCTTCTACTGATGTAGTAGGATCAGTAACAGCTAAGGCATCAGACGAAACAGGCTTACTTCAAGGAACTCCTGTGGTAATAGGGGGAGGTGATGGAGTGTGTGCAGCTGCCGGCGTGGGCGTTATGGATGAAGGAGAAGCTTTTAATTACATTGGCTCTTCTTCATGGATTGCAACGGCATCAAACAAGCCTATTTTTGACCCTGAAATGAAAACGTATACATGGGTTCACCTTGATTCTACTAAATATTCCCCTAATGGAACAATGCAGTGCGGTGGGGGATCTATGCAATGGATCACAGAGTTACTTTATCAAAATTCCAACAAAAGCTATGAACTTATGAATAGTGAAGCCGAGCAATCGTCCCCTACGTCAAAAGGGCTAATTTATTTACCTTACTTAATGGGAGAACGCTCACCCAGATGGAATCCGGATGCTAGGGGAGCTTTTGCTGGTTTGTCCATTACTCACACAAGAGGAGACATTGCACGTTCCGTCATGGAAGGAGTGGCATATAACTTGAAAATTGTACTTGATACTTTTCAAAAAGAAGGAGCACCAATTGACCGGATGTGGGTATTAGGCGGCGGAGCAAAAAGCACTTTATGGCGTCAAATTCTAGCAGATATTTACGGGCTTGATGTGTATGTGCCTAACTATTTAGATGAAGCAACATCTATGGGGGCAGCGATGGCTGGAGCCGTTGGAGTAGGGATAGTAGATAATTTTAAAGAGGCTAAAAAATGGGTGAAGAGAGTAGGTATTCACCATCCTCAGCCAGATATTCAAGAACAGTATCAAGAGTTTTTTTCGGTATTTAATGAAACGTATGAACAGCTAAAACCAGTTTACCAAAAGCTAAAAGTTTTTAATTAAAAATAGAGGAGATGCATGATAAATGAGTACATTATTTCAACCTTTTGCTACACAATTAGATTTTGAAACAGGTAAATTAAATCCAGAAGGAAAAGTCATTATTCGACATTTATCGGATATGGAAGGCATGTACTTAGACGAGGGAGAATTTGAAAATCAACTTAAGAACAACCCGCTTATTTACGAGGTTTATAACGTAGTAGTTCCAGAGACAATGCCTCACATTCAGCATTGCGTAACTATTTTGCATCCAGGAAAAGTAGGAAAAGAGTATTTTATGACCAAGGGACATTATCACGAAGTATTAGATAGAGCTGAAATTTATTTTTGCCTTAAAGGAAAAGGTGAGCTGCTAATGCAAACAAAAGACGGAGAGTTTTCTAGCCTAGAAATGGTGCCGGGAACAGTGGCATATGTGGCACCAGAATGGGCTCATCGCACTGTTAATACGGGGGAAGAACCTTTTGTGTTTTTTGCAGCTTACCCGGGAGATGCAGGCCATGATTACGGAGGTATTGAAACAGAAGGATTTGTAAAGGCGTTAGTTGAACAAAATGACAAGCCAACATATATTGAAAACCCTCGCTATATACAAGCGGTAAAATAACAAAAAAGGAGAAAACCACATGCTTAAAGTATTAATTACCCCTCGGTCATATGGGATGTTTACAGAAGACATTATGAATAAATGGCGCGAAGAGGGGTTTGAGGTGATAAGAGAGGTCGGCCCTATTTCTGAGTCCAGGTTTATAGAGCTCATACAAAATGTACAAGCCTTAATCATAGGAACTGACCATCTTAGCAAAGAAGTTTTAAACCACGCTTCGGAGCTTAAAATTATAGCAAAATATGGAGCAGGTACTGATAATATTCCTAAAGAATATGCAATCCAAAAAGGAATTGTGGTCGTGAATACTCCCGGTGTGAATCATGAAGCTGTTGCAGACTACGCGTTTGGTTTAATGCTGTCTGTAGCCAGACAAATTTCACTATCTTCTCAAAGGCTCAGAAAAGGGCAGTGGACAAAAAACGTAGGTGTTGAACTTTATGGGAAAACGCTAGGGATTCTAGGGTTCGGTGCAATAGGAAAAGCTGTTGCCCGCCGTGCTAAAGGATTTCAAATGAACATCCTCGTTTATGACGTTTTTCAAGATGAGCAGGCAGCTGCTGAATATGGTGCAACCTACGTCCACATAAATGAATTGTTAACAAAAAGCGATGTTGTATCTGTTCATATGCCTCTTGTGCCTGAAACAACAAACCTTCTAAACTATCAAATGATGAAGAAGATGAAGAAAGAGGCAATTCTCATTAATACCGCAAGAGGCGGAATCATAAATGAAACCGATCTTTTTCATATTTTAAAAGAAGAAAAAATACTAGGAGCGGGAATTGATGTATTTTCCGTTGAGCCGCCTACAGATTCTCCTTTGCTAGAGTTAGATAATGCTGTTTTAACCCCTCATAATGCAGCGGCCAGTAAAGAGGCAATCGAGCGTATGACATTACAGTCAACGCATAGCGTCATTAAATTTTTTCAGCAAGGAATTTCAAAAGGGCAAGGAGGGAACCAGCATGTCACGCAAACGTGAAGTTATGAATGGTATTTGCAAAAGTAGTGTTGTGGCAGTTTTACGAGGTACAGAAGCGGAAGTGTTAACGACAGCTAGAGCTGCAATTGATGGCGGAATACAGGCAATCGAACTAACGATGACGGTTCCAAATGCAATTGACATATTACGTCAATTAAAAAGTGAATGTGCCTCTCAGTCCGTTTACATAGGAATGGGTACCGTCATGGACGTTCATTCGGCGGTTAGTGCCCTTCAAGCAGGAGCAGATTTTGTTGTGACTCCTCACTTGGACATGGACATTATTGCGGTAAGCCATCAATATCAAGCTCTTGTTATGCCCGGAACTTTTACAATGACAGAAATGGTTACTGCGCTTAAAGCAGGGTGCGAAATTCTTAAATTATTCCCAGCAGACTTAGCAGGAACGGCTCATATTAAAAATGTAAAAGGGCCTTTGCCTCAAGCTAATATTATGCCTACTGGAGGCGTCAATGAAACAAATATTGAGCACTGGATTCAAGCAGGAGCAATTGCTGTAGGGGTAGGGTCTAATTTAACAAAAGCAGGTGGGGATTCGCTTGACTCCCAAAAAATTCGTGAATATGCCTCTTTGTTGATACGTAAAGCGCAGCAGGCTAAATTGACGCTTAGCGGTATTAGATAATGAAAAATTCAAGTCGTATACAAACTGTTTTAGGCCTTGTGGATTCAAACGAAATCGTACATGTTCAGCCGCATGAGCACCTTATGCTTGAAAAAGGTCATGCAGCGAGTACTAATTCAGATTTATGCATTGATAATGTCGATGTTACAGTAAGTGAAGTAAAGAAACTGTCTGCGCGCTCTCTTGTAGTGGACGCACAGCCGATCGGCGCGGGGCGCATGGCAATGGACCTGATACGAGTCTCCAAGCGAACAGATGTTCATATTGTTGCTTCAACAGGGTTCCATAAATCCATGTTCTATTGGCGAGATCATTGGATCCATAATGAATCAGCAGAGGTCCTTACAGCGCTTTTTGTTTCTGAAATTCAAAAAGGAATGTATGTAGGTAATGGAATAGAGAGGCCCACTAAAAAAGTTAATGCAAAGGCAGGGCTAATTAAAACAGCCGTCGATAAAAAGGGGTTAACTCCCTATTATCAAATGAAGTTTGAGGCAGCTGCCGAAGCGTCACTTTTAACAAACGTCCCTATTATGGTTCATATTGAAAAAGAATCCGATCCGTTTGAAATTATTCAATTTTTGACGGATAAACAGGTAGCAGCTAAAAAAATAATTCTTTGTCATCTCGATCGTACTCATCATGACTACGGATTGCATAAAGAAGTAGCGGCAACGGGTGTCTACCTTGAGTACGATACGATTGGACGGTTTAAATATCACAGCGATGATAAAGAAATTGAGTTAATTCACCACATGTTGAATAGCGGCTTTCAAGAATCTCTTTTAATTAGCCTGGATACAACTAGAGCGAGGCTGCAAGCATATGGGGGAGAAATAGGAATTGATTACTTAACTAAAACCTTTATTCCAAAGTTGAAAGTAAGTGGGATTTCAGATAAAACCATTAGTACCTTAGTTCTGGATAATCCGCTCGCAGCTTTAAGCGTTTAGAAAAATCAAGGAGGACACTATGTTAAATCTAGTAAATGCAACCAAACCAACCTTTTATTTTATTGGCGTTACAACAGGACAATCCTCTATCATGAAGCTATTTCCTTTATGGGCTAAATCTCTTTGTATCGATGCGGAGATTAAAGGAATTGATATTGATATTCATGCAAGCCGTGAAGTGTACCGTGAAGTGGTAACTTTTTTAAAGAATGATCCTCTGTCGATGGGGGCATTGGTCACAACACACAAAATTGATCTATATCATGCGGCAAAAGACTTGTTCGATGAGCTTGATCCTTATGCGCTGTTATTTGGAGAGTTATCAAGTATTTCCAAAAGAGACGGAAAGCTGATTGGACATGCTAAGGATCATATCTCTAGCGGATTAGCCATGGAGGGTTTCCTTCCAAAAGGTTATTGGAACAAACATAAGGGGGATGTCCTTATTATGGGAGCTGGCGGAAGTGCCATTGCCATTGCTTCAAACTTGATCCACGATGCAAAACGTAATGGCATGCCATCTGCTATCTATGTGACAAACCGAAGTCAACCGAGGTTAGATTCAATGCAGAAAATTATCTCGGAAATGTCTACGGATGTACCTATTCAGTATCTTACAGTAGACGAGCCATCTAAAAATGATAAAGTGTTATCTAAACTGAAGCCCTATTCTCTAGTTATTAATGCAACAGGGCTTGGAAAAGATCGACCAGGCTCTCCGCTAAGCAACGAGGCGCTATTTCCTCACAATAGTCTTGTGTGGGAACTGAATTATCGAGGGGATTTGTTGTTTATGCACCAAGCGCTGTCGCAAAAAGAGACGCAGTCATTATATGTTGAAGACGGATGGATTTATTTCATACATGGGTGGACTCAGGTAATATCAGAAGTGTTCCAAATTCAACTAAGCAATGAGCAATTTACTGAAATTGAAAGAATTTCAAGTGAGTTTAATCAATCAAAAGTAAGTGGGAAATAAGGGAGTGAGGAGAAAATGTTTCTCCTCTTCACTTACATAAAACAGAGATAACTAAAAGTGAAAGCGTCAACAAAAAAGACTACAAAAAGGTGAAGGATGTGCCTCTTATGAAGATTATAAGCACAGAAAATTATGAGGAAATGAGTTACATGGCAGCTGTTGAAACGGCTAAATGTATAAAGGGAAATCCAGAGTTAGTATTGGGTCTTTCGACCGGAGGAACGCCTCTAGGTACGTATAAAAATTTAATTCAGTTATACAAGGAAGGAAAAGTAGATTTTTCAAATGTAACAACATTCAATTTAGATGAATACATCGGTTTGGAGCCAGAGCATTTCCAAAGTTACGCGTACTATACATGGGAAAATTTTTTAAAATACGTAAATATCAAAGCAGAGCAGGTGCATATTCCTTTAGGTATATTTGAGAACGAAGATCAAGCAGTGAAAGAATACAATGAGAAATTAATGAAAGCCAACGGAATTGACGTACAGATATTGGGAGTTGGAAGGAATGGTCACATTGGTTTCAACGAGCCTCAAGATTACTTGCAGGGGGCTACGCATATTGCTAAGTTAACCAAAGAAACGATACGAGACAACGCTAGGTTTTTTTCAAATATAGAAGATGTCCCTGAAAAAGCAATAGCAATGGGAGTAGGAGACATTTTAAAAGCAAGACACATTATCTTTATCGCCAGTGGTAATGAAAAAGCAGAGGCTGTTTATCAAACGTTACATGGACATATTACAACAAGATGTCCCTCTTCTCTTCTTCAGTTACATCCTAACGTCACAGTTATTGTAGACAAAGAAGCAGCCTCGTTACTTTAGATGTCAAGGAGTATTTTAACAGCATAGGTGAACACGGAAGCAAGTGGATTTGTAAAGAAATGATGAGTGATAATAGGGAGGCTTTACAATGAAACATAAAAATTTAGTTCAAATGCCTAATGGGTATCTTAATCGAACGCCTATCTTTCAATTTATTTTACTTTCTATTCTTTTCCCACTTTGGGGAGCAGCCGCGAGTTTAAATGATATTTTAATTGCTCAGTTTAAAAGTGTATTTACTCTTAGCGACTTTGCAACGGCTTTTGTGCAAAGTGCTTTCTACGGGGGATACTTTTTAATTGCTATTCCAGCTTCGTTAATTATTAAAAAAACAAATTATAAGCTTGCTGTTATTACGGGACTAATCTTCTATATTATAGGTTGTTCACTGTTTTTTCCTGCTTCTCATATGGCTACCTATTCTATGTTTTTATGCGCAATTTTTGCAATCGCCATTGGTTTAGGTTTTCTTGAAACATCAGCTAATACGTATAGCTCCATGATGGGACCTAGGGAATCCGCAGTGCTACGCCTTAATATCAGTCAGACGTTTACACCTATCGGATCTCTTTTAGGAATTGTACTTGGTAAGTATTTAATCTTCCAAGAAGGGGAAAGCCTTGATAATCAGCTTGCTAAAATGAGCTCGGAAGAAGCACATATCTTTGGCCTTAAAATGTTACAGCATACGCTGCAGCCTTATAAATATATGATTTTAGTTCTTATTGCCGTACTGGTACTTTTTCTTATAACGAAATATCCTTCATGTAAAGCTCAAATAGAGAAGAACGAGGTAGGGCAAAAAAGCGAATTAATAAAAACGCTAAAGTATTTAGGGGGGAATTCGCGTTTTCGTAAAGGTATCATAGCCCAATTTCTATATGTAGGGATGCAGGTAGCTGTATGGTCATTTACCATCAGATTGGCCTTAGATCTTAATTCTGAAATTAATGAGCGAAGCGCATCAAATTTCATGATTTATAGTTTTATTGCTTTTTTTGTTGGGAAATTTGTAGCTAATCTATTGATGACACGTTTTTCAGCCAAAAAAGTGTTAGTTATCTATTCAATTATTGGTACGCTTTTACTTGCGTATACGTCGTTTGCATCCAGTACGATGGCTGTATATGCAGCTGTTGCTGTAAGCATGCTTTTTGGTCCATGTTGGGCAACAATCTATAGTGAAACGTTAGAAATAGTAGAAGAAAAACAGCATACGGAAGTCGCGGGAGCTATTCTAGTTATGGCTATTGTAGGAGGAGCTGTTATTCCCGCCGTTCAAGGACTTGTATCAGACTTAACTGGGTCGCTTCAACTCGCTTTTTTAGTTCCGACGGCATGTTTTATCTATGTAGGATACTATTTTTATAGTGGTGTAAACAAACGTGAAAAAGTAAAAAAACTAATGAATGAAGACCAAGTTAATTCAGCTAAATAGAAATTGATTTTATAAACAAGGAATTTTACGTTTTTCATCGAATACAATGTAAATTGCCTTAAGTAAAAAAGAAAACTGCTTTGGAAGCAGTTTTCTTTTTTACTTTAATTATTTATTATTATCTTTTTAAAAAAGGAAGGAATGTCCTGTGATTATAATTAAGCCTTTAAGTCAGTGTTCTTTTTCTGATGCGCTAGAAGCATTTAATAAGGGTTTTGAAGATTATTACATTCCGGTTGAGATGTCACTAGATCAATTCATTTGTAGGTTTGGTGTGGATCGTTTATCTGTCGAGCATTCTTTTGTCGCTTTTTATAATGACACACCAGCTGGAATTATGTTAAATGGATTAAAAAAAGTCAAAGGAAAGAAACATGCTTGGAATGGAGGTACAAGTGTAGCATTCCTTTACCGAAAAATGGGAATTGGTGAAGCCTTACTAAAAGCTACACTTGAGAAATATCAGCAGCAAGGAGTAGTGGAAGCCAGTCTGGAAGCATTTACAGTCAATAAAAAAGCCATTCACCTTTATGAGAAATATGGATATGAAATTGTAGATACGCTTTTCTTTCTAAAGCATAGAGGTAGTTTTCCCGCTTCTTTACTTAAAAAGAAGAATCAGCTTGCGTATTCGTTAAAGCGAAGGCTTGCAAAAGATATTCAGAACCTACCCTTTTATACATACGACGTTCCGTGGAAAAATCAATTTGACTGCATTTGTGATGGAGAATCGTTTATTGCGTTGAATGAAAGAAACGAAGAAGTTGGCTATCTATTATTTCAAAAGAATTTTTCTTCCATAGGCATCGTGAATTCCGTTACTTTTTATCAAGGAAGCGTTAAGGAACATATCTCAAATTCAGAGGACGTTCTGGGCTTTTTATTAGCAACCATTTTTAATATGTATGGACCAATTGCTTACAATACATATAATGTACCTGAAAAAGGAAATAGCTTACTCGTGAAAATGTTAAAATCATTTGGTTTTCAAGATTTATATACAGATGAAGGAATCAAACTTGAGCAGGTGTATATGAAAAAACAACTTTAAAAAGCGGCCATGGGCCGCTTTTACTGCATTTCCGTAATTGGATGTGCATCATAAAATTCCTCGATTTTTTCTTGCTGCCCTTCGTATTTTGCTTTCCAGGCTTGAGTCCCGTCCTTATAATTGCGCAGATCTGTTCCGTAGAAGTCGGTTAACTCTTTTCGAGTAATCGTGATTGTCTGAGGAACAGTCGTGTTAATAGTAAAGTGAACGCTGTCAACATTTTGTACGGCAGAAAGTAAAATGGTTGCGTTATGTAAAAGTGTACGTTTAGTTTTAACAGACGTCCAGCTTTTTTCAAACGCATGCTGATTATCTGTTGCAGCGTAGTTAATTGCTAAGTAGTAAGGTTTTTGAGCATTTTGAAAAGTTATACCTTTTAAATAAACGTGTCCTGGAAGTTTATTTGTTATTTCTTCTATTGAAGTACCACGTTCTAAAGAAGAAGTATGATGAATAGAAGAAGCAGAGACTCTTTCAGCAGACAGATTATTATGAGGTGCATAGGCACACCCTGATAGGCAAGTGAGCACTATACAAAGTGTAAGAGAAGCATCTATTTTTTTCATAATGGTAACTCCTTTTGTTTATATCTACTTGTAAAGACGAAAGACCTACACTTTTTGTTTCATACAAAATATAAATTTATTCATTAAAAAGACAGATAATCCAAAATAATAGAAGTTAATAACCCTAATGAAGCAATAAAACCAATAACAGGACCACCTTCTTCAAAAGCTTCCGGCAACATCGTAGAAGCAACCATGGCCACAATTCCACCACCGGCAAATGAGGCAATAAAGCCCATCATGTTTGGGGTAGCGTCTTGAAGAAATAGATATCCAATCCAAGAGCAAAGAGCTGATATAAAGAAGACCGAAAGCCATAATGAAAAAATTTTCTTTCGCTTATATTGGCTTTTTAGTAGTCCGCTTGTCCCGGAGATTCCTTCCGGTATATTGCTGATAAAAATAGAAACAACAAGCAGCCAGCTAACGTGGTGCTGTTCAATCAAACTTGCGCCAATCATCAGTGATTCAGGTATAGCATCCATAATGGTACCAATAAAAATGGCTAGTCCTGAGCTAGCTGGGACAAGGTGGTTTGAACGTTTTCTTTTGTGAGCACCTTTTTTAGCTAAAGACATATCAAGAAGAGTAAAAAGTGCTGCGCCTGTCAAGAAGCCTAAAGAAGAAGCAATAATTCCCGCTTCTTTTACCGAATCTTGAATGAGCTCGTAAGCAGCAGCTCCTAACAAAACGCCCGTGCCAAAAGCCATAATATAAGCAGTCAACTGTTTTTTTAAAGGTACAAAAATAGCTATAATAGCTCCAATTAATACAGCTGAGCCTGAGACACCACCCCACATAAGGGCATCTATCACATGAGATCCCTACTTTCTTGCGTACTTATTTGTAGTGTAACCATCTATGTGATTATTATGAAACAAGATAAAAGAACTAAAAAAATGGAAAAGAATCACTGATTTAGACCTTAAATAAAATAAGTCTTCTGTATAATTGACAAAATTTTCTGATTATGTCCGTTGAAAGTGAAAAAACCTTGTGATAGTCTGATCAAAAGATATAAAGATGGAAAAAAATTCTTTCATCTGTAGAAGGTCAAAAAACTTAATGAGGTCACTTTTAAACGAAAGAAGGAAGACGAGATGAATCCAAAAGCAGTGAAAAGAGAAAATCGTTATGCTAACTTAATTCCTATGCAAGAAATTAAATCCGTTGAACAGCAGCTTTACCCATTTGATATTTATAACAGTCTGCGTCAAGAAGCACCTATTCGTTACGATGAAAGCCGAAACTGCTGGGATGTATTTGATTATGAAACAGTAAAGTATATTTTAAAAAACCCGTCGCTTTTTTCATCCAAACGAGCAATGGAAGAACGCCAAGAAAGTATCTTAATGATGGATCCTCCAAAACACACAAAATTACGAAACTTAGTGAATAAAGCTTTTACACCAAGAGCTATTCAGCACTTGGAGGGTCATATTGAAGAGATTGCAGATTATTTATTAGATGAAGTAAGCAGCAAAAAAAAGTTTGATATAGTAGAAGATTTTGCTGGACCACTGCCGATTATTGTAATAGCAGAGGTGCTAGGAGTACCTATACAAGATCGAGCACTGTTTAAAAAGTACTCCGATGACTTAGTGAGCGGTGCTGAAAATAATTCAGACGAAGCTTTTGCGAAAATGATGCAAAAGCGTAATGAAGGGGTGCTTTTTTTACAAGGGTATTTTAAAGAAATTATCGCTGAGCGTCAGAGAAAGAAACAAGAAGATCTGATTTCGCTGCTTTTAGAAGCAGAAATTGACGGCGAACATTTAACAGAAGAGGAAGTACTAGGGTTTTGTATTCTATTGCTAGTAGCGGGCAATGAAACAACAACAAACTTAATTACGAACGGAGTCCGGTATATGACAGAAGACGTAGGCATACAGAATGAAGTTCGTCAAGACATATCCCTAGTTCCGAATCTCGTGGAAGAAACGCTCCGCTATTATCCTCCTATTCAAGCGATTGGACGCGTAGCCGCTGAAGATGTAGAACTTGGAGAGTGTAAAATTAAAAAAGGGCAGCAGGTAATTAGCTGGGCAGCAAGTGCAAATAGAGATTCAGCTAAGTTTGAACGGTCTAACACTTTTGTCGTGCGTCGTAAAACGAATCCTCACGTAAGCTTTGGTTTTGGCATCCATTTTTGCTTAGGAGCACCGCTAGCAAGAATGGAAGGGAAAATTGCCTTTGCTAAATTACTAGAAAAAGGGGAATTTTCCAAAGTTCAGAATCAGTCTTTAAAGCCAATAGATAGCCCTTTTGTTTTTGGGGTAAAAAAATATGAAATTACTTTTGACAACGCCTGAAAAGCGAGCGCAAATGATGCGCTTGCTTTTTAGCGTTCAGTCTTCCATTTTTGGTCCTCTGAAGGAGACGTATAGGTGTCCATTGAAGAGATAAGCTGTTCGGGAGTATCAGAAATATTGATGAGACGAATAGCAGAATCCGTAGAAAATCCTTCATCTACTGCATGCTGAACCATTTGCATAAGGGGGTTGTAGTAGCCGTTTACATTTAATAACCCCACTGGTTTTTTATGTATGCCAATTTGAGCCCAGCAAAGAGCTTCAAACAGCTCTTCAAATGTCCCGAAACCTCCAGGAAGGGCAATATAAGCATCTGCTAACTCGTGCATAGTTGCTTTTCGCTCGTGCATGCTCTCTACTTCGATGAGTTCTGTCAGCGCGGTATGAACAATTTCACCGCTAAACAAACCGCGGGGCATAATACCAATGACTTCGCCCCCATGTTCAAGCATTTCATTTGCGACTTCTCCCATCAGGCCCATTCGTGAGCCTCCGTAAATCAGCCGGTAGTTTTCTTGGGCCATGTAGCGTCCTAGCGAGACGGCGGCCTCTTTATATTCTGTTTTTATTCCTGCGCTTGATCCTGCAAACACACAAATTGATTTCAATTTCTTCACTCCTTTGTTTCTTCTCTATATAAGTCTTTTCTGTTTATGAACAACAAAATCCTTCTTAATAATTTATGAATTTTCACAATGTCATCGCTTGATTATTCTAAAAACTTTGCTTATAATCAAAGCGAAACATCTGTTTGAAAGCGTTATCTATTTCTTTTCTTTTGATGAAAAAGAGAGTACGCATAGATCTACTTGTAAGATAAGTAGATAATATGAACTTATGGGAGATTGGACCGTTTTAAACGCTTCATTAGTAAGTATACGTACTTGCAGGATTAGGACAAGGGGGATATGGGGATATGATGAATAATTTAATACGCACATTAATGGTACAAACACCGACTGTACCAGGAAACTTAGGAAGAGTAGCAACAGCCATTGGAAATGTTGGAGGAGACATTGGCGAGGTTGAAACCGTTAAAGTAGGACATAACTACACGATGAGAAGTATTACGGTTCAAGTAGAAAGTGAAGACCAGCTTGAGGAATTGCTTGAAGCGGTTCGCAGTTTAGAAGGCATTACTTTACATACAGTATCAGATGAAGTTCTTCATGCGCATGAAGGCGGTAAAATTCAAATGAAAAGCAAAATGAAAATTGAGTCGATCGCTGACTTAAGAAGAGTATATACACCAGGTGTAGCAAACGTTTGCCGTGCTATTCAAGAACAGCCCGACAAAGCTAAAATTTATACGAGCATTGGAAACACGGTTGCGATTGTAACGGATGGTACCGCTATACTAGGACTAGGGAATATTGGTCCAGTTGCAGGAATGCCTGTTATGGAAGGAAAAGCTGCGTTATTTGATCAGCTTGCCAGTGTAAACGCTATCCCTATTTTGTTGAATGTAAATGAGCCGGAAGAAATCATTCAAACGGTTAAAAATATTTCACCAGGATTTGGCGGTATTTTACTAGAAGATATAGGGTCGCCTCACTGCTTTGAAATTGAAGAACGTTTAAAAGAAGAGCTAGATATTCCAGTTATGCATGATGATCAACACGGAACAGCAGTTGTGACGCTAGCAGCAGCTATCTCAGCTTGTCGCAGCACAGGTGTGAATTTGAAAGAAGCAAAAGTAGGGCAGATTGGTTTAGGAGCTGCTGGTATCGCTACTTGCAGAATGTTCATGGCTTACGGTGTCAAACAAGTGATAGGAGCTGATAAGTCTCCTGAAGCGAATGAGCGCTTGGTCAGCTACGGTGGAAAAGTAGCGGATTCATTAGAAGAGCTTATGGAGAACTGTGATATTGTTATTGCGACAACAGGTGTACCTGGCTTAATACAGAAAGAATGGATTCGAAAAGGGCAAATCATTTTAGCACTTTCTAATCCAAAACCAGAAATTGAACCTGAAGATGCTCTTGAAGCAGGAGCTATTTATGCTACTGACGGAAGGTCAGTGAATAATGTGCTTGGATTCCCAGGTATTTTCAGAGGAGTATTAAATGCGGGAGTGCGTGATATTACGCATACGATGCTTGTAGCTGCAGCTGAAGCCATTGCAAATTCAACGCGTCCAGGCGATTTAGTTCCTCACCCTCTTAATCTAGCTGTACACGAAGCAGTATCTGAAGCAGTTGAAAGAACGGCTGTTGCACACGGAGAGAAAGACGGCGTTTATCGATAACAAACAAGGCTGCCTCGAAATAGGCAGCCTTGTTTGTTTTTTATCAAAAAATAATAAGAAAATAGTAAACGATGAAACTTTTTTCCTTTTTTAACGTAATATAGTAATAGAAATAGTAAAAAAGGTAGAGAAAGGAGTTTTTATGGAGTTTGAGCATTTAAAGGGCAAATTGCCCCTCGAGGCTAAAAAAGCGATGCGCTGGCAATCCATTTTTACGCATAGCCTGTGGCTTCTGGCAACAGCGGGTTATTTTCTACTCGTTCATTTTTTTGATTGGTGGTCAATTATTGGATGGATATCAGCTGGACTATTAGTCGTGAGCTTTATCGTATATACAATTATAGCTCCAAATGTATATATGAATGTATATTCATATGAAGTAACAGATACTCAAATTGATGTGCAAAGAGGGCTCTTCATCTGGTATCATACGAAAATTCCCCTTGTGAAAGTACAGCACGTTGAAACGTTGACAGGGCCGATTTTTCGAAAATTTGACTTGGCATCTGTTAAAATCATCACAGCAGCTGGAAGCGTCGAAATTCCTGCACTCGTACAAAGAGATGCTGAAGCACTGCGAGAGTATATTGCTAGACTAGCAGAGGTAGATGATGAAGATGAGTAAGCGGCTGCATCCGCTATATATTGCAATAGCATTTATTGAACATATAAAAAATAATATCCTGCCTTTTGTGTTTGTATTTATCGTCAATCGGCACCTGTTGTTTACATATTGGTGGGCAACGCTATTAGCGGGAGGCGTAGTCGCTTTATTTGCTTTTTTTACCTGGAGGGAATTTCGTTATGAAGTAACGGAAACGGAAGTGCGTCTGTATAAAGGGATTTTTAAAAAAGAAAAACGATTTATTCAACGAAATCGCATTCAATCGATTCAGTTAGATCAGCCGTTTGTCTTTAGAATTCTTCGCTTAGCCCGGCTTCGTATTGACACGGCCAGCAGCGGTACGGATGCTGAAATTGATTTATCTGGTATTTC
The DNA here is from genome assembly GCF_056836725.1 of Priestia sp. 3CA3. NCBI lineage: Bacteria > Bacillati > Bacillota > Bacilli > Caryophanales > Bacillaceae > Priestia > Priestia sp. 3CA3. The sequence goes on along the minus strand of NZ_JBXENJ010000006.1, from coordinate 146,231 downwards.
ACTAAAAGAAGCGCACCATCTTAAAGATACGTTAAAGCTGTCAGGGAGTCAGCCGGAAATAACAGAAAAAAGTCCTGAACGTATGATGAAAGTGTCGGTGAAACAGCTGGCGTTAGCTGCTGCGTTTTCCGGGAATTTTGGCTATATATTTGCTGCTCTTGGTTTTCTCTATCAGTATATTGATACGTATATCAACCGCTGGGTGAAGACAGCTTACGAAGAAGTGATTCATCAATCGATGCTTGGTTTATTTGTATTAGTCGCTGCAATTGTGGTGCTTGCTTATTTGCTGTCTATCGTTTTATATGTGATACGATTTGGCGGTTTTACAGTGGAACGCTACGATCATTATCTACATATTAAATACGGACTATTAAATAAGAAATCCCTTACGATTCCTTTTCATAAAATACAGGCTGTTACGATAGAGGAAGGGTTGGTTCGACGCTTATTTGGATGGTCTTCCGTTTCGTTAAATGTCGTAACCTCTGATTTAAAAGAAAAGGTCTATTTACACCCGTTTATCCAGCAAAAAGAGATTTCATCGTTAATGAACGTATATGTCCCGCACTACGAATATATAAAGTGTCCAAGAAATACAGCTATTCAATATGCATGGTACCCATTACTATTACCGCTCTTGTTATTTGTAGCGGCAGGGATTGGCATCAGCTTTTGGAAATCAATGTTCGTGTGGGTTATTGCTGTGCTATGCCTTGCATATGTACTTATTCACTGGTTGGGCTATCGCCAAGGCGGCTTAATGATGAACGAGGTATTTGTCGCTATTCGCTCACAGTTTTTAACACGAAAAACAACGATTATTAGAAGGAAGAAAGTGGAGCAAATTGAGGTGTTTGCAGGAACCTTTTTATGGAAAAAAGGATACAGGAAAATAAAAATTTCAACTATGGGTACAAGCGGCAGCTATAAATCGGGATATTTTCCATTTGAAATTTGGCATCCTATCTTTCTGCAAGCTACTTCTTCTAAAAAGGCATGAAGAACATCATTGTTCTTCATGCCTTTTGACGTTATCTATTCATTAAATTTTTTCCTTGCTCGTAATAGCTATTCATCACGTCAGCGGGCACCATACTGCCTCCAGTTGACCATACAAGGTGAGTAGCTTTTGACATATCGTTTTCTAGTGCTTGCGCTTGTATATAGGAAGACCCGCTTTCCATCAGGTGAAGAGGCCCTTGTAAACCAGCCGCTGCTGAAGGTTCTATATACATATTTTCACGATTGGCTAGCTCATAAATAAATCGGAAAAGCTGATCATCTTCTACAGTATAAATTCCGCTAATAAGCGATTTTATCGTTTCGCCTACAAAGCTAGATGGCCTTCCTACAGCTAGTCCATCGGCAGCTGTTATGTTATCAAGTCCAATATCGGTAACGGAAATGCCATCATGCAGCTCGGTCATTAATCCAAGCAGCATGCAAGGAGAGTGAGTAGGTTCAGCAAAAAAGCAGTGAACATGATCACCGTATATTGCTTTTAATCCAAACGTAATACCGCCAGGACCTCCCCCTACTCCGCAAGGTAAATAGACAAATAAAGGATGTTCAGCGTCTACTTGAATTTGCAGCTCGGCTAGCTGCTTTTCCAAGCGTAAGGCAGCGACGGAATAACCAAGAAATAAATCTCTAGACTGCTCATCGTCAATAAAATGACAGGCGGGGTCTGCTTCGGCTTGCTTTCGTCCTTCTTCCACGGCTTTTCCGTAGTCAGACTGATATTCAATAACGGTTACGCCTTTCGAACGAAGCAAATCTTTTTTCCATTTCTTCGCATCGGCTGACATATGGACGGTGACGTTAAAGCCGAGAGCGGCGCTTATAATACCAATGCTTAAACCTAAATTACCGGTAGATCCTACTGCAATAGAATAAGAAGAAAATAACTTTTTACATCGTTCTTCAGCTAGAAGAGCATAGCTGTCTTCTTCGGTAAGCAGCCCTTCTTTGATAGCAAGACTTTCAGCAAATTTTAATACTTCATAAATGCCGCCTCTTGCTTTAATAGAACCTGATATAGGAAGATCGTGATCGCATTTCATCAATAATTTTCCTTGCAGCTCGTTATTCATTTGTTGATTTAAATAGTCTTTCATGTATGCAATTTCTTGAAGAGGTGATTCAATGATTCCTTTTGATGCTTTTAGCTCCGGAAAAGCGATTTGAAGAAAAGAAGAAAAGCGAGAAAGTCGCTCTTTTGCATCTTTTATATCTTTGGTATGTAAAGAAAGAGACGAAAGTGCTTCTTGAGCAGGTTTTAAATAAGGATTTATCCAAAGTATTTCCTGTTTATTGATTAAAGGTGTTAATAAAGGATATTCACGCATCCATGTAGCAAGGGGTTTTTGGTGAAATAAATGTATCGTCATAAAGGCTCCTTTCTCAATATGTTATTTCCTTTATATGTATAGTATCAAGAATAGAAGAAGTTGAAAACGAAAATATCAAAAAGCAGAAAGCGCATTTTAACTGCCTCTTGTATACTAATAAAGATAACTTATACAACTGCATAGAAAAAAGGAGAGGAATTTATGGCATTTTCAGGCGATGATAGCAGATGTCCTATCTGCGAAGAGAAAAATAACTGTGCTTCTGTACAAGGCAGAGAAATAGAAAAGTGTTGGTGCATGCAGAAAGTTTTTACTCCTGATTTGTTTAAACAAATTCCTTTGGAAAGCAGAGGGAAAGCGTGTGTATGCGTCAAATGCGTTGCGAGACAGAAGGAAGAAGGTGGGGATTAACGTGAAAAAAGGAATTATTTCATACGGTGAGGCATTTATTGATTTTATCGCTAAAAATGAATCTAACACTGACTTTGACCCTTTTTTAGGAGGCACAACCGTTAATGTAGCAGTTGGAGTTCAGAAGTTAGGAGCAAAAGCATCTTATATCTGCAAGTTAGGGAGTGATGAAACAAGTGATTTTGTAAGAAAGAAGCTTTTAATTGAAGGAGTAAACCAAAGCGGCTGTGTAACTTCGGTGACGAAAAAAGTTTGTGAAGTGTATGTACATAAAAGTAAAGAAGGAGATCGTTACTTTCATTCCTACATAGATTCTACCCCTCATGAGCAAGTGTATAAATATGAGCTGCAGGAAGCTCTATTTGAGAAGGCAGCGATTTTTTATTTTGGATCAGGCACTTTGTTTCATCCGATTTCCCAGGAAACTACAAGAGAAGCTGTGAGGCTCGCAAAAAAATATCGTATGCTGGTAGCTTTTGATCCGAATATTCGAATGAAAAGATGGGAAAGTGAAGCAGCATGTAGAAATATTGTAACATCGTTTTTGTACGAAACAGATATTTTGAAAATCTCTCAAGATGAGCTCCTATTTTTGATGAATTCAACAGATCTGGCAGAAAGCCTAGAAAAACTGAGAGCGTATCATATTCCGTTCGTATGGGTCACTCAAGGAGAAAAGGGCGCAGTAGCCGTTACTGCAAATCAAATGCTTCATGTGAGTGCAAAGAAAGTACAGGCGATAGATACAACAGGAGCGGGTGATGCATTTATGGCAGGAATTCTCTGGTGTATTCATGAAAAAGGTTTGCCTGAAAGTGAGGAGTCATGTAAGCAGTACACAATGTTTGCCAACGCGTTAGGTGGAGCAGTTTCGGCGAGATACGGAGGAATGATTTCGCTTAAAGCAAAAGATGTATCTAATATAAAAGCAGGTAGCTGATAGCTACCTGCTTTTGAGCATTTATTATTTAAAAAATGACAGTATAATCATAAGGGCAAAAATAATCGTAAGATGGTTCAATGAGAACACAAACATTAAAGTAGCCCATTTTGTATCTTCTAATTTTTTAAATCCAACAATTCCAAGAAGCATCCACACGAGTGTTAAACCGAACATTGTAAATGCGATAATTTTACTAAACGATAAAAATAAGAACGATGCCGCTAGTAAAATAACTAGGTATACAAGCGTTTGGACTTTGGAACGACGGATACCTTTTACTACAGGAAGCATTGGTACACCTGCGGCTTTATATTCCTCAAGTCTTCTAATCGCAATAGCGTAGAAGTGAGGAGGCTGCCATAAAAACATAAATACAAACAATCCAATTGCTACCGGATGAAATAAGTCTGGTGAAATAGCGGCCCAGCCAATGATTGGAGGCATAGCTCCAGAAATACTTCCGACTTCGGTATTATAAATGGTTGTACGTTTTGTAAGCATAGTATAAGGCACTACATAAAAGAAAAATCCTAAAATACCCATAATGGCGGCCATGTTAGAAACTAAAAATAAAATACCTACACCAATAACAAATAAAGCCAGTCCTAACCATAGAGCAAATTTAGGGTTGACCGCTCCTGTTACCGTCGGTCTGTCTTTTGTACGTTTCATGATTGCATCGATATCACGGTCATAGAAGTTATTAACTGCCCCAGCTCCTCCTACGACAAAGGATGTCCCAATTAAAGCCAAAATAATGATAGGAATTTGTGTCACAAAGCTTAAGTCATTAACAGCAATTGCGAGACAAAGCCCAGCAACCATTCCTAGTGAGTTCGATTTAATAATCCCAGTTTTTATAATAGCACTGATTACTTCCCGGGAAAAATACTGATTGATAGGAAGTGATTCCTTTGTGATAACTTCGGTATTTTTCACAGCAATTCTCCTTTTTGAGCTTATTCTTACATGAATAAACCTAATCTTTATTAATCAACTAAACTATTTTAACAAAAAAATATCGTAATTACATCAAGGTTGCTCGTAAAATTTGTTAACATTCCTTGAACTTTTTTAAAAAACAAAGAAAAATGTCGAATTTCCGACTGAAAATAAGTACATCCTTTATTATAAGATAAAAATGGAATGCTTAAAAACGAAAATTTTGACTATCTGGTGAACTTTTAACGAGCAAGAAACTCGAACTTAATCGTACCATATTTATTGGTAATTGCAATCACATAGTATGTGATGAAAGAAAAGATGTGGTACATTAAAGAAAGAACTAATAAGTTTATTTACTATGTCTTATTCACAAGGAGGATATATGATGCCAGATAAATATGCTAGCTTCTCTGAACTTGCCTCTTATGAAGTATACAACCAAGACTACAAAATTCAATTTGAAATCAGACCTTCTAACATTATTATGCTCGCGATACACGGCGGAGGTATCGAAACTGGAACATCCGAACTTGCTGTTGGCCTAGCGGGCAACGAATACTCGTACTATATATTTGAAGGGTTAAAGAAATCAGGAAATGCCGATCTTCATATCACATCCACTCATTTTGATGAACCTCATGCGTTAACGATTATATCAAAAGAAGACTATGCAGTATCTTTTCATGGATACAACGACAAAAGTGAAAAGCATACTAAAATCGGCGGTGCTGACAAAGCGTTAAGGTCCAAAGTACATGAAGCGCTTGTTTCTAAAGGCTTTAGTACAGAAATTTTATCAGATCAAGATCCTGTTTCCGGTACCAGCCCTAGAAATATAACCAATAAAACAGCTAGGCGGATGGGTGTGCAAATTGAGATAAGTAAAGGGCAAAGAGAAGCTTTTTTTTCAACTAACACGAGAAATGAACGTAAAAATTCGAAAACCCAGGAATTTTTTGAGTATATATCAGCTATTAGAAGTGCATTTCCTCTTAGATAAATCAGATACGTTTAGTATTTATTAAACAGGTTAGATTTATTACGGACATGTTTGTGGTATACATATAGTAACTACATAAACTGGAGGAGATAATCATGAAAAAGTTTGACCAAGAAGATACCCTAGAACGACTTAAAGCCTCTTATCGATATTTAAAAAGCATAGACATACCAGAAATCAGCACATTAGATGATCAAAAACGAGCGGAAGCTGTGCAGTTAATCGAAGAGATTGGTCTTAAAATATCAGAAATGCGCGTAAAAGTAGAGTGAGTAAAAAGAGAAAGAAGGACATCTGTCCTTCTTTCTCTTTTTCGACAACTATAAACAGGAGATTGGCCATGAATGAACAATATTATGACGCTTTATTAAATATAAAAACAACGGGAGAACAAAAGGGATTTAATGATTCATTTCATTACCATCGTTATGAACCCACGCCTTATAGTGCATTAGAAGCACTTTTCAGTCAGTATGAGCTAACAAGCAGCGATAGAATTGTCGACTTCGGGTGTGGGAAAGGAAGGCTGAATTTTTATGTGAACTACCTATGTAATGCCACCGCTGTAGGGATAGAAATGAATGAGCACTTCTATGAGCAGGCCATAGATAATCAGAGGCGCTATTTAAAAAAAGCCAAGGGCCGAAAAAGTCATATTTATTTTCAGTGTTGTTTAGCCCAGGAATATAAGATTCACCCACTAGACAACTGCTTTTATTTTTTTAATCCTTTTTCAGTTCAAATTTTTATCCAAGTAGTGAACAATATTTTGCTTTCGTGGGAAGAGAATAAGCGCGAGATTGATTTAATTTTGTATTATAGTTCAGAGGATTATCTTCATCATCTCGAAAAACACCCTTCTTTCATTTTAAAAGAAGAGGTAATGCTGCCAGAGTTGAATCGTAAAAATCCATATGAACGGTTTTTGATTTATAAAGTAGCTTATTAAGACGACTTATTTACTATTCCATAAAGGTGTATCGTCGCTAGTTCTATTTAACAAATCAGCAGGGGCTAGAAAAAGACCTGCTGATTTTATTTATAACTTTTTAGAAATTAAAGCATAACACTTTATTATGTAAGCGCTTTCTGTTATAATGAAACTAGGTTGGATAGCATGCGTGGCTATCGGTGTACTCAGCGCAGGCGGGGCTAGTACAGAAAGAGAAGGCTACATACAAGTTAATAAACATTTAGTCGATAGAAATAAGAAGTCTCAAAAACAAATTTATTAATTTGTATGCTAAATCGTAAATTAACAGAAACGGCATTTATGATAAGGTTTTAGAGAAAAGAACCCAGCGTATACTGTATAAGCAATTTTTTTACTCTAAAAAAGGGTAAAGAAATTGCTTATTTATTTTTAAATAAGTGCACAGCTGTTCAGATTTGTTTTGAGATATCTAGCGTTAGTGTATAATAGTAAAAAGTACGAAAAGTTGACATTGTTAATTGATTAAAGGGGATTTAAAAATGAGTGAACTAAAAATAGATGATGTAGCGAAGCAAAGCGGTTTAACAAAACGTACGATTCGTTATTATGAACAAATTGGACTGATGCCAGCACCTCCAAGAAGTGAAGGTGGATTTCGTCTGTACACGGAAGAACATGTAGAATTTTTAAAGAAAATTACGAATGCCAAAGAAGTTATGGGTTTTTCACTTCAAGAATTACAGGAATTTCTTGCTTTAAGTGATACTCTTGAAATACAAAAGATGGATTATAGGCAAGTGAAAGGAACAAGTCAACAAAAAGAAAAGTTAGAGCAAGTGTTACATACGGTAGAAGAGCAGCTCAAGCTGATTGAACAGAAAAAGAAAAACATCTTAAAAGTAGAGTCTGACCTTCTGTCACTGAGAGATCGTGCTAAGGCTGCAATTGTAAAATTCGAGCAGGAAGAATCATAAAAAGCAGGCGCATTCACCAGAAGAGTGCGTCTGCTTTTATGTGTTTTATAGGGAATTTATTTATGATTGTGAAGAGTTTTCTTCTAGCTGTACCCCTAAAAGAAGTAGAATAGCCTGTATCCCGTCGGCTTTTCCGCTGTGAAAGCTTCTTGTTTCAGCATCCAAAGCTTCATTTACAGATTCCATCATATTTGATTCGTATAAGTCTAAAATCAATTGTTTTCCTTCCGGACTCAAATGCAGCTGCCCGCGTTCCTTCATTTTAAACTTCAACTTCTTCAACTCCCTTTCCCATAATACTATCAGTATACAAAATTAATAACATTTACGTAAACGTTAATTTTTGTATGTGGACAGAAGAACGTATTAAGTATAGGTACTAAGTGAGGGGAGAGATACTGGTTATCCTTTGCTTGTTTTAATGTTTGTCAGCTTATAGCCGCAAGCTGAGCATATATAGATAACGTTTTGATTGGACTGAGCAGTTAAAACGGTAGCGAGCTCTTTTTGAGAATGACAGTTAGGACAAATAACAACAGGGGATTTCATGTGATTTTCTCCTTTTCTTTTTTATAGTCGAATTTTATTTTATGTAAAGTTTAATCAAATATCCTTCGTGCTATCAAAAACGACGGAAGATATGTAAAAAAGCATTCTCGCTCAAAAGAAACGGGAATGCTTAAGGTAAGTTTAAAATCCGTCCTGGCTTGCTGTAAATGGAATGTTAAGTCTTCTTTCTACATTGCGTAAGCGCTGATTTAATCTGTTTATACGGTCAGTATGTCGCTCCACAACTCGATTTAAGCGAGTAATTTCTCTGACTTGCTCCTCATTTTGTCTCTCAAGAGCACGAATTCTTCGTTCAAATCCTCCAAGATTTTGAAGTTGCTGTCTTTCATCGTATTCTTCATGCTGTGGTACGTAAGGGGGATAGTATTGTTGAACTGAGTAATCAACTTGCTGAGGAATATATCCAGGGTTGAAATAATAAGGGTTCATTAGGGCACCGCTCCTTTTAAATAGTAACTTCAAATCAAACACGATATAACGTATGCGAAGATAAGAAAAATGCTATAGGCACATACCTAAAGACATTCTGTATTTTAAAAAAGGAAAATATTTTTAAGAGGAAAAAGGAGATAGCAAACCCTTTCTTGAATATGCAAAATAGAAAAGCTTCTTTTTTAGACACTTTATTTAAGAAAGAGGGAAAGTGACCGATGGCTCAAGGGAAACAAAAACCAGCACCTAAAATAGAAGAATCAAAAGCTCCGCCTGCAAAGAAACAAAAGCCGAAGAGCCGCAGCACCAAAAAAGCTCCGCCTCCTACATCGCCCTGGGTAAAAGCTGCTTCCATTTTATCTAACATTGATTTCATTCGTTTGTTTCGCGTGCTGTTTCTTGCTTTCGCGGTTGGTTTTATTGTGTATCAATATATTTTACTTACAAAAGGGGTCTTCATCAAAACATACGTAGACCTTTGGCATCATCACAAAATGATCTTGCTAGCTGGAGCTGCATTTATTATCTATACTTCTTTCATCTTTTACCTTGGCTACCGCACCGCTAAAAAGCGCTAGAACGATTCTAAACGGCGAATATCATCCATTCTTTAAGTAAACCTTATATGTATATCAGCATAGAGGGGGGAAGAAACGTGGACAAGCAGCGAGCAAAACAAATTGCTGATTCACCCGTTATGGCTAACGTTACGTATAACGATACGGCCGTTTATATTCAACATGTAAGCGAAGAAAATGATACGGCAAGAATTTATCCGCTAGGTCAGCCGGAAAATGAACAAAATGTTGCGGTGAGTCAATTAGTAGAGAATTAAGGTGGATAAATAGAGCTACTAGTTCAGTTAAATAAAAGGAAGAGAGCAGATACACAGCTCTCTTCCTTTTATTTATTCTTCCCATTTCTTACTGTTGATTTTCTCAATAATCCCGTGCAAATCACCTGGCTTATGAAACTCAATCGGAGACGCGCCTTTTTCAAACAGAATCGATTCCGCTTCAATTAACGCCACGTAGCGTCCGTTTACTTTCGCTAAGTGAATATTTTCCCCAAAATCAGCTAACAGTCCTTTAATCTCTGTTTCGCCAAGCTTCATTTTAAGCTCGGCATCAGGGGTATGCTCGACGATATGAGCAGCAGCTTCCATGACTTGATGGGTATCCAAACGTTCTTGAAGCTCACGTTTTTCACTTGTTGCCCACAGTTCCATGTCCGATTCAAACTGTTCAAGCTCTACGCTTTCTGCTTCAAACGTTTCACTGACGTGTTCACGCACCATATCCATCACTTGTGTTTTCATAATCTCAGGCATCGGCTCGTTGTAATCAATGAATTTCAAAAAGTCTTCAAAATAACGAGCGTGAGACGCTTGGTGGATAACGAGTTCGCTTTCTTCGACCATGCCTTCTTCAGGCATGTATGGGTATTGAATGGATTTCATGTTTTTAGTAGTAATCGCCATTTCTACGTGACGAATAAGGGTTGATTCATCTGAAATTGAAGCCACTTTTGGTTCGAAGTCACATTTTAAAATAAACACAAAAGCATGATCAAAATATTTTCTTGGAACAGCAGATACCACTAAAAATGCTCCTCCTCGAACGGCTGCAGTATCAAGGTACGCATTGATAAACTGTTCGCTGTTTTCTTCAAATTCTTCTTTGGTTGTGGCAAAACGAGTGCGGTGAAATAAATTATAATTAGGGTTTGAGTCGAGAGCGTGTCCCGGTTCAACTATAAAATACCCGAGCTTTGTAGGCACTTGTTCTGCTTTGGGGTGTCGCTCTACTTTGCGCTTTACAATTTTTTTAAATTCACCGTCTAAAAAATCTTTAATGGAACTTTCTTCATATTCTTCCGTATCAAGCGTTTGAAAATGCTTATATTGTTTAGAGGCCTGTTCTTCTTTTCCTTCTACTTGTATTACGTAAAATGATAAAAAATTAATTTTAAAATCCATAGCAGTCACCTTGTTTCTTTTTAGTCAGTTACTTCAGTATAAGAAAGAGTCTGGTAAGCGTCAATGCCTGTTAGCTTTAGGGGAAAAAGATCTATTTATACAATTGATCAGCTGAGGAATAGTGTGTAAAGCAAAGAATAGGAGAGGCAGGGGGCCTCTCTTATTTATACTGTTCCAAACGTTCAAAAAAGGTTTTGACAAACTTATAAAAAATTTTATCAGAAGGTGCTAAATCACGATTTCTAGGAATAATCATTCCGACTGTCCGCTGAAGCTGCGGCGTATGAATAGGAAGTTTAGTCGTAAAACGAGGAGTCGTTTCAGACACTGTACTTTCAGGAAGAAGTGTCACGCCAATTCCTGCAGATACAAGACCTTTAATCGCATCTAAATCTTCTCCTTCAGATGAAATATTGGGCATGAATCCTGCTTGTTTGCAAGCGTCAAAGGCCATTTTATGTAAAATGAATCCTTTTGGAAATAGCACAAAATCTTCATTTCTTAAATCCCGCAGCCGAATGTTATCCCGTTCAGCGAGCGGGTGATGAGAAGGAACAAGGGCTAAAAGATTTTCAGTGAATAGAATATGCCCTTCAATACTCTGATCTTCTACAGGTACAGGGCCTAAAAAAGCGATATTGATATCTCTTTTTTTAACCGATTCAATTAAAAATTTGTACGAACCTTGTCTAAGATGAAAAGCAACATTTGGGTGTTCTTCTTTAAAGGCTGATATAATAGTAGGAAGAAGGTGACTAGCAAGACTTGTTGGAAATCCGATTTTAATCGTTCCTCTTTCGGGATCCAAGTATTCATCAATTTGTTCTTTCGCATAGTCAATAGCTTTCATAGCCGTCTCCGTATGCTCAAGAAAGACTTTTCCTATTGCTGTTAACTTGACATTTCTTCCTTCACGTTTGAATAAACTAACACCTAGCTCAGATTCCAGGTTCGCAATTTGACGGCTGATTGCTGATTGAGCTACATGCAGATATTCTGCCGCCTCAGATACGTGTTCTCTTTTTGCAACTTCCATAAAATAGCGTAATTGACGCAGTTCCATAAGCATCCTCCATCTATATATATCAAAATTAGATTGGTTTTATCTAAATTATATATTGTTTATATTGATTTGAAAACTTACAATGTAAACAGGTGATCTTAAAAAGATAAAGAAAACGAACGGGGGAGAAGAAGATGACATACAATCAAATGCCAAAAGCTCAAGGTCTCTACCGTCCTGAATTTGAGCACGATGCATGTGGAATCGGACTATACGCTCAATTGAAAGGCGTAGCGTCACATGATATCGTTAAAAAAGGACTAAACATGCTTTGCCAGCTTGACCATCGAGGCGGACAGGGAAGTGATCCGCTAACAGGAGATGGAGCTGGATTAATGGTACAAATTCCACACGCGTTCTTTAAAAAGACATGCGTTGAACTGAACTTGCCAGAAAACGGTCGTTATGGAGTTGGAATGATCTTTTTCTCAAATAATGAAGACGAGCGTCGAGAAATTGAAGCTTATATTAATAAATTAATTGAAGAAGAGGGACAAACGTTATTAGGTTGGAGAACTGTGCCTGTAAATGTCGGAAAAATCGGAAAAGTTGCAAAAGAAAGCTGTCCATACGTACGACAAGTATTTATTGGGGCAAATGACAGTATTCAAGATGACTTAGCGTTTGAGCGCAAGCTATATGTTATTCGTAAGCAAGCGGAAAATTGGGCGCAGGCACGTCAAAACCGTTTTTATTTTACAAGTCTTTCAAGCAGAACAATTGTGTACAAAGGGTTGTTAACACCTGAACAAGTGGATGCTTTTTATCTTGACCTACAAGATGAAGACTTTACTTCAGCGTTTGCTTTAGTGCATTCTCGCTTTAGCACAAACACGTTCCCAAGCTGGGAAAGAGCACATCCAAACCGTTATTTAATTCACAACGGTGAAATCAATACGCTTCGCGGTAATCAAAACTGGATGAGAGCGCGTGAACAGCAGTTTGTTTCGGACGCATTTGGTAAGGATTTGCCGAAGGTTCTTCCAATTTTAGATGCTGAAGGAAGCGACTCATCCATGTTAGATAATGCGCTAGAGTTCTTTGTATTGGCCGGCCGCAAGCCAGCCCATGCAGCGATGATGCTTATTCCAGAGCCTTGGTCTGAGAATCCGCACATGTCAAAAGAAAAACGTGCTTTCTATGAGTATCATAGCGCATTAATGGAGCCATGGGATGGTCCGACTGCTATTTCGTTTACGGATGGAAAGCAAATCGGTGCTATTTTAGACCGTAACGGTTTACGTCCAGCTCGCTATTATGTTACAAAAGATGATTACATCATACTTTCATCAGAAGTAGGCGTCATTGATGTTGAAGATGAAAATGTGTTATATAAAGATCGTTTAAGCCCAGGTAAAATGCTTCTAATCGATTTAGAAGAAGGCCGAATTATTTCAGATGAAGAAATTAAATCTGAAATGGCACAGGCTGAGCCTTATCAAGAATGGTTAGATGAACAGCTGGTAACGTTGCCAGAAGTGCAGGAAGAAAAATCTGAATACTTCGATGATTTGGTCATTCGCCAGAAGTCATTTGGCTACACGTATGAAGATATTCATAAATATTTAGTTCCAGTTATTACAGAAGGAAAAGATCCGCTTGGTTCAATGGGTAATGATACTCCATTAGCCGTGTTGTCTGATCGTCCTCAATCGCTGTTCAATTACTTTAAGCAGCTGTTTGCTCAAGTAACGAACCCACCGATTGACGCTATTCGTGAACAGTTGGTTACATCAACAATGACGTTGCTTGGTGCAGAAGGGAATTTACTGCATCCAACCAAAGAAAACATTCATCGAATTCAGCTTGAGACGCCGGTTTTAACAAACAATCAAACTCATCAGCTGAAGTCTGCCATTCATCCAGATTTCAAAAGTGCTGTTATTTCTGCGGTGTTCACAAATGATTTAAAAGAAGATCTTGATCGCGTATTTGCTGAAGCTGAAGCGGCAATTAACGCAGGCGCTAGCATTCTTGTTCTGACAGACCGTGAAGCGGGAGCTCACTCTGTAGCCATTCCAGCTTTATTAGCGGTCAGTGGTCTGCACCAGCACCTAGTGCGAAAAGGAAACCGTACAAAGGCGAGCATTGTAGTGGAAACAGGAGAAGCGCGCGAAGTGCACCATTTTGCAGCACTGATTGGTTACGGAGCAGACGCAATTAATCCATATCTTACTTTTGCAACATATCAAAATGAAATTAACGCAGGTACGTTGAACGTATCGTATGACTATGCTGTTGAGAAATATGTAAAAGCCGTTACTGAAGGTGTTGTAAAAGTAATGTCTAAAATGGGCATTTCAACGGTGCAAAGTTATCGGGGCGCACAAATTTTTGAAGCAGTTGGAATCAGTGCAGAGGTTATCGAGCAATATTTTACAGGTACTGCCTCGCAACTTGGCGGTATCGGTTTAGATGTTATTGCAAAAGAAGCGAAAACGCGTCACGACAATGCTTATGTTGAAACAATTGAGCAAACGTTAGAGTCAGGAAGCGACTTCCAGTGGAGACACACGGGCGAGCATCATGCGTTTAATCCAAAAACAATTCACACGCTGCAGTGGGCTTGCCGTAAGGGAGATTACAGCTTATTTAAAAAATTCTCTGAATCGGCTAATGAAGAACGCATCGGTTTCTTGCGCAACCTATTCTCGTTTAATGGAACGCGTTCATCTATCTCCATTGATGAAGTGGAATCAGTTGATTCGATTGTAAAACGTTTTAAATCAGGTGCTATGTCGTTTGGATCTTTAAGTCAAGAAGCTCATGAAACATTAGCGATTGCGATGAACCGTTTAGGCGCACGCAGTAACAGTGGAGAAGGTGGCGAGCACCCTAGCCGCTACACTGTGGATGAAAATGGAGATAATCGCCGCAGTGCGATTAAACAGATTGCTTCTGGCCGTTTTGGAGTGAAAAGTCATTACCTTGTGAATGCGGATGAGCTTCAAATTAAAATGGCACAAGGTGCAAAACCCGGAGAAGGCGGTCAGCTTCCAGGAAACAAAGTATATCCATGGGTAGCAGATGTGCGTGGATCAACGCCAGGAGTAGGCTTAATTTCACCTCCTCCACACCACGATATTTACTCGATTGAAGATTTAGCACAGCTTATTCATGACTTAAAAAATATAAACCGTGATGCACGAATCAGCGTCAAACTCGTTTCAAAAGCAGGAGTAGGAACGATTGCTGCCGGAGTAGCAAAAGGAGTAGCGGACGTTATCGTTATTAGCGGCTACGACGGAGGTACGGGAGCATCTCCAAAAACAAGTATTAAACATACGGGACTACCGTGGGAACTGGGCTTAGCGGAAGCTCATCAAACGCTTATGTTAAACGGTCTTCGCGAAAAGGTAGTGCTTGAAACAGACGGGAAATTAATGACGGGTAAAGATGTAGTCATGGCAGCACTTTTAGGAGCAGAAGAGTTTGGTTTTGCTACGGCGCCTTTAATTGTTTTAGGCTGTATCATGATGCGTGCGTGTCACTTAGATACATGTCCAGTTGGAGTGGCGACGCAAAACCCAGAGCTTCGTAAAAAGTTCCTAGGAGAAGCGGATCACATCGTTAACTATATGAAATTTGTTGCACAAGAAGTACGCGAAATTATGGCTGAACTTGGATTTAAAACAGTAGATGAAATGGTTGGACGTACAGACGTATTAAGCGTTAGCGAACGTGCAAAAAATCACTGGAAGGCGCAGCACTTAGACTTAACAACTCTTTTATATCAAGCTGAAGGTGTACGTACTTTTAAAACACCTCAAAACCATAAAATTGACGAATCTCTTGATATGCAAAAAATCTTGCCAGCGGTACAGCAAGCAATCGAGCATAAGTATCAAGTCGAGTTAGAACTGCCAATTTCTAATATTAACCGTGTAGCTGGAACAATTGTAGGAAGTGAAGTTACAAAACGTTACGGTGAGAAAGGTCTGCCAGAAGATACGATTACTCTTCGATTCACTGGCTCTGCAGGACAAAGTTTTGGTGCATTTGTTCCAAAAGGAATGTCTATGTATCTAACTGGAGATGCAAATGATTATATCGGAAAAGGGTTATCAGGAGGTAAAATCATCGTTGCTCCACCTAAGGAAACAACAGCTGTGTCAGGTGAAAATGTTATCGTCGGGAACGTGGCATTTTACGGTGCAACAAGCGGTGAAGCTTATGTTAGCGGGCTAGCAGGAGAACGTTTTGCGGTTCGTAACAGCGGTGTGAACGTAGTGGTTGAAGGAATTGGCGATCATGGCTGTGAATATATGACTGGCGGACGCGTTGTCGTATTAGGTGATGTAGGTAAAAACTTCGGTGCGGGAATGTCTGGCGGTATTGCTTACGTATTTGCTGATGATCAAGAAGCATTCAAAAACCTTTGTAATAAAGACATGATTGGGTTTGAGAGCTTAAAAGGCGAAGAAGCAGAAGAAGTAAAAGAGATGATTGCAAATCACCTAAAATATACTGACAGTCATAAAGCAGCATTTGTATTAGAAAATTGGGAAGAATCGCTTTCGAAATTTGTAAAAGTGATTCCGAATGATTATAAACGCATGATGAATCGCATTGAAGAGCAAAAAGCAGCTGGGTTAACGGAAGAAGAAGCAGCTATGAGTGCGTTTGAGGAAAATGCAAAACAAGAAAAGAAAGCATCGGCAAAACAACAAGAAGCGGTAGCTCAGTAAGAAAGGGGAGAGTACGATGGGAAAACCAACAGGATTTATGGAAATCAAACGTGAAAAAGGGAAGGAACGTGACCCGTTAAAACGTTTAGGTGATTGGAAAGAGTATGCTGCTCCTTTATCTGATGAAGCGCTAAGCCGTCAAGGAGCACGATGTATGGATTGTGGCACACCTTTTTGCCACATGGGAATGGATATTAATGCTTTTACTTCTGGATGTCCAATCTATAACTTAATTCCAGAGTGGAATGATTTAGTTTATAAAGGACGCTGGAAAGAAGCTTTAGAGCGTTTAATGAAAACGAACAACTTCCCGGAGTTTACAGGACGCGTTTGTCCTGCTCCGTGTGAAGGTTCCTGTACGCTTGCTATTTCAGATCCAGCGGTTTCGATCAAGAATATCGAACGCGCTATTATTGATAAAGGCTTTGAGAATGGGTGGATTACTCCGCGTATTCCGGAGAAAAGAACAGGCAAAAAAATTGCTGTTATTGGCTCTGGGCCAGCAGGCTTAGCGAGCGCAGATCAGCTGAATCAAGCGGGTCATTCAGTAACGGTATATGAAAGAGCAGATCGTGCCGGTGGTTTATTAACATATGGAATTCCAAATATGAAGCTAGATAAAGAAGTAGTGGAAAGACGTGTTCGCTTATTGACACAAGAAGGTATTGATTTTGTAACGAATACGGAAGTTGGAAAAGACATTACTGCTGAAGAGTTAAAAGAACAATATGATGCTGTCATTTTGTGTACAGGAGCTCAGAAGCAAAGAGATCTAGTATTAGAAGGCCGTGAAGCAAAAGGAGTTCACTTTGCAATGGACTACTTAACAACTTCAACAAAAAGCCTTTTAGATTCTAACTTCAAAGATGGTCAATTTATTGATGCTGAAGGAAAAGACGTTATTGTTATTGGAGGCGGAGACACGGGAGCTGACTGTGTAGCTACTGCTCTTCGTCAAAAATGCCGCAGCGTTGTTCAGTTTGGTAAACATCCTCAGCTTCCTGCTGAGCGTACGGCAGATAATATGTGGCCTGAATATCCACATGTATTTAATCTTGAATATGCTTATGAAGAAGCACAGGCGAAATTTGGGGACGATCCACGTGAATATTCAATTCAAACGAAAAAAATCGTGGCAGATGAGCAAGGTAATCTAAAAGAACTTCATACGGTTCAAATGGAAAAAGTAAAAGGTGAAAATGGACAGTACATCTTTACCGAAATTCCAGGAACAGAAAAAGTATGGCCAGCTCAGCTTGTCTTTATTGCGATTGGGTTTGAAGGTCCAGAGCATCCGGTTCTATCAGCGTTTGGTGTTGAAACGAAAAATCGTCGCGTAGATGCAGCGTATGGAAATTACAAAACAAATGTTGAAGGTGTTTTTGCTGCTGGTGATGCTCGTCGTGGGCAAAGTTTAATCGTATGGGCTATTCATGAAGGTCGTGAAGTAGCTAAACAAGTTGATAGCCATCTAATGGGAGCAACTGTATTACCATAACAAAAAACCGTCACAATTGTGGCGGTTTTTTGTTTATCTAGGATTTGGCACTTCATTTCCTCTACGTAAATTTTCAAATGAAACGGTTAAAATCGTGTTAGTAATTCGAACTTGTGAAACAGGGGAAACGCTGTATAAGTTAAAAAGTTCAAATGTCCAGGGATCACGTTTTTTCAGCTGTCGCGCGGCTTTTTCGACGCGTTCGTTAATAGATCCGCTGTAATTGTTATAGTTATCATCAACAAATCTTACAATGGAACGAAATAAGTATTCTGTTAGTTTGCTATCCATCCCACCTCGTTGAGCATCTCTGTAGATGGACTGATACTGGCGTTTTAAAATTTTCATCACTCTGTCTACATCGCGTGTAGATCTAACTTCTTCTTCTTCATGCAGGATATAAGAAAATAAGTCTTCATTGTATCTATAAGGTTCTAAATAATTTTCATTCGTAGTAGGAACCACTGGATGGTAGTAGCGCGGCATATAGGGGTAAACCCATTGACTGTACATGAGACATTCACACCTTCCTCGTTCATTTTCCATTAGTTTATGCACTAGCGTGCTAGCTGCTGCATGTTTGTTTTAAATAAAATTTAGGGGTTTGATAATAGGACCACCCTCTAAATTCTTGATAAGTCGATACAAAATAAATGTAAATCGGTGTATTTAGCAAGTCTGGATAATGTTGAAAAAACGCTTGGTCTCCGTAAAATATTGCTTCTAAAGCAAGCGGAAGCTCCCGGCGGAAAATGTGATAACGAAGCTGTGCTTGCTCGCGGCTGAACTCACCTCCGCTAACAAAAACTTCGCCTTGAATAACTGCTTGTCGATCTGTTACGTGAAGAGCAGCTAGTACTTCATCACGCATATTTTTATCTATCGCCTTGTTGTTATATGAGCATCCGATGCTTAAAAAAAGCTGACCGGTTGTATCAGAATGAGTAAGAGTATATTTTCTTCCAGAAACCGGATAGGAGGAAGTAGCAGGGGGAATGAGAGTCGTAGAGAGTTTTGAAGAATTAAACGAACTCATAGTCATTTACACTCCTTTTTTTGAATAAATTTCAATATTATACGGCGCTATGGGCTCAGATGTGATAAATGTCTACTTTCTTTCTGCAACAAAGGCGTTTTGATGTACTTTTTGAGAAATGAATGGTAATATTTAACTAAAATTATGCGTGTACAGTCCCCGAAGATTGTCTTCAAAAGCAAATGTGAATGGAGGTTATCACTTGAATATCACAACGTTTGACGGTAAGTATGGAAACTGGTTAACGACTAAAAACCCTCTTCAATTTCAAGCAGCGACTGCCTATGGGAACATTGGGCTGGCTCCTATCTATTGGGGAACAAAAGAAGAAAAAAATGGATGGTATTACATGTATCAGCCTGAAGAAATAACGGGCGTTCAAGTAGAAAGTGAAGTTGATGGTGGTAAATTTCTCATTCGAATTCCTGATGACTGGAATGGAAAGTTAGTTATGTCGGGAGTTCCAGCTACCAGAGATGAGAAATCAACGGATTTACTGTTCAGCGACTATGTGTTGGCAAAAGGGTTTGCGTTTGCTGCTTCTGATAAAGGGACACAGGGAGAAGAAGTGAGAGATGATCCATTTGCTAAAGCAAAAAACGCTCTAGTCAAAGAAGAAGACTCCATTAGAAAATGGCATATTCAATACCGAGAAGTGACAAAAATTGCTCAGAGATTTTTGTTTGAAAATTATCGTCACAAACTCCAGAAAGAAGTGACAGAATATTTTGATATAAAAACGTATGCTTTAGGTATTTCTAATGGGGGTTATGTTGTTCGCTATGCTTTAGAAAACGATGGGAAAAATGGAGAGCCTCAGCTTTTTAATGGAGGGGTTGAATGGGAAGGGGTTATGTGGCGAGCTGATCACGATAACTTGATCACTTCCCTAACACCTGTTGTAAATCATGCCGAAGAAGCACTGTATACGGTAGGTGAATCGCAAAAAGAAGCTTTGCACCGGTTGTATCAAGCAGGGTTGCCAAAAGGATCTGAGTTTTTATGGCCATATCATGACCAGTATTATTGGTTTTTAACGCTTAATATATATAGAGATGAGTTTGACAGTCAAGCACCTGGAAGCATTCCGTGGCAAAAATACTTGACGCTTTTTGAAAACGGAGTTAGAGATCGTTCGTTAGATTCTATTTTTAAAAAGTATGATTATCAAGAAAGACCACAAGATGTTAAGCAAAAAGTTCGTGAAATTGAAAATACAGGTGATATTTCCGTTCCGTTGATAAGCATTACAGGGTCGTTAGATGCTCTTATTTTTCCGGATATTCATGCTTATCCTTATGAACAACTGGTAAAAGATTCTGGTAAGCAGCACCTTCATCGTCACTACGTAATTGAAAATGGAAACCATATTGATAGCTTAGTATGGAATCATCAAATTGATCCAGATCGAAAGCTTCAGCCTCTCCTTCCTTATGTGTATCAAGGATTTGAACTGCTATGTGATTGGGTGGAGAATTTTGAAGAACCTCCGAAAAATAAGAAAATAAGTGTGCCTCTCAAGGAAATGCATGTAAAGGATCTAAAAACAGAGGAAGACGTGCTGCCGTTGACTACAAAGAAAAGCATATCAACAAAAAAATAAATCGTCGAAAACCGTGCCGAAGGCGCGGTTTTTAATTTAGAAAAGCAACATTTGAATAAAAACAGCTTCTATGAATACAAAATATTATAGTGCGATAAGAATGGAATATACGTTATTTGTTATTTATTTTTATCTATTTAAAATAAAAATAATAAAAACATTGAACAAAACCGAACTTTTGTGTTAGATTAATAACTATAATTCGTACATTTATTAAATGGCTACAGTTGAAAGGAGCAAAAAACATCATGACAGCGAAAGTAATTAAAGGAAAAGAAGTAGCGCAAGAACTGCGCGCCGCATTAAAAGAAGAGGTAGCTCAATTAAAAACAAAAGGTATCGTTCCTGGTTTAACCGTAATTTTAGTAGGAGAAAATCCTGCTTCCCAATCATATGTAAAAGCAAAAGCAAAGGCTTGTGAAGAAATCGGTGTTGCGTCTGAAATTATCAAACGTGACGTAACGATTACGGAAGAAGAGCTTTTAAACGAAATCCATCACTTGAATGGAAATCCATCTGTTCATGGTATTCTTATTCAACTTCCATTACCAAAACATATTGATGAAAAAGCAGTATTAAATGCTGTATCTCCTAAAAAAGATGTAGATGGCTTCCACCCAGTAAGCGTAGGGAATATGGTCATTGGCGATGAGTGCTATTTACCATGTACACCACACGGTATCGTTGAGTTAATTAAACGTTCAGGTGAAGAAATTTCAGGTAAACATGCGGTAGTAATTGGACGAAGCAATATTGTTGGTAAACCAGTATCCATGCTGTTACTTCAAGAAAGTGCAACGGTAACAATTGCTCACTCTCGCACAAAAGATTTATCTGCTTTAACAAAACAAGCTGATATTCTTGTGTCAGCTGTAGGACAACCTAGACTTATCAAAGCAGATGATATTAAGCCGGGTGCCATTGTAATTGATGTAGGTAACACAATGGAAAATGGTAAACTCGTTGGTGATGTTGATTACGAAGCGGCTTTAGAAGTTGCAGGTTATATCACACCAGTACCAGGCGGCGTTGGTCCGATGACCATCACAATGCTATTAAAAAATACGGTAGACGCTGCTAAAACAATTAACAACGTAAAATAATAGAAAGTTAAAAATCCCGTGCGTATATGCACGGGATTTTTTTGCTTCAGTAATGGAATGAAAGCTAAAAGAATAGAATGTAACATTCTGTATAGAAAGAGGAGGAAGCGATGGTTACGTTACCTGCAACGGTATATTCTCAACAAATAGTGAAGAAAAAGTTAAACGTTTATTATCCAGCTGTTCATTTGACTAATCCAGCTGTTCAGCACAGCATTAACAGTAAGATCTTGCAGCGTACGAATGAATTAATTCGTCAGCAGGGATATGGAGAAAATCCGGATACAGAAGAAACGGGTTATTATGAGTTGAAAACAAACGAGCGAAATGTGCTCAGCTTAACGCTTGTCAATTTTGCTTATTCCGGGGGAGCGCACGGATTGACCGTGGTAGTTCCGTTAACGTTTAATGTGCTGACTGGAAAAACGTATCAACTAAAAGATTTGTTTAAAAAAGACAGTAATTACGTAAGTGTTCTTTCTAAAATAGTAGGAGCGCAAATAAAAGAGCGCGATATTATGGTTCTTGGAGAATATAAAGGAATTAAACCAGATCAGGATTTTTATATCGCCGATAAATCACTTGTACTATTTTATCAGCTGTATGACCTGGCTCCTTACGCATATGGAATTCCTTACTTTCCAATTTCTATCTATGCTATTCAAGATATTATTGCAGATGAAAGTCCACTTGGACAAATGTTTGGATAAAGTTATAAAAAATTGCGGTGCGGCCGTACGTATCTTTTTAATTCGGCCGCTAACTGCTGACGAAGCGAACGAACGCCAATCGCTTCAGCAATATCTTTTGCTACAGGAAACACCCCGATTTTAGTGATATGAACGCGAAGATAACCCTCGTACAAGCATCCTCGCTCCGCATGCTTGATTTTGGTGCGTACAACAGCTTCTATTTTATCGTTTTCATTTTGCAAAGGGTAAGAATCTGTAATATGAAAACGAAAAGAATATTCCTCCATCACCATCATCCTTTTTTCTATGATATGTACTAGCATACTATACAAATAGTGAATCAGAAAAAATAAATGTGTCAAAAGAACAAAGCGCAAAGTAATCAAGGAAGCAGTTTCTTGCATGTAATGATCATTATTTGTGAACGATAACAGAAAAAGACAAAAAGCTGGAGTTGCGATGATAAAAATAGTATTCAAAGGATTACTTATTATTTTATCTTTATATATTCTGTATGTGGTTATAACGGCGGTGGTTCTCTTTTATGTACCTTTAAAAATAGGAGAGGAAACGACCTCAATTAAACCGGCTAGCTTTTTTGGTCACAGTGAGTCTACGGACCGAGTGAGACTTCTTGAAGATGGTTATGAGGCAGGAAGAGTTCGTATTCAAATGATTCAACAAGCTGAGAAATCGATTGATATTGCTTATTACTCAATAGGAAAAGGAGAGTCAACTGATTTAATTATGGCCGCTCTTTTTAAAGCAGCTGATCGAGGCGTCCATACTCGCGTTCTTTTGGATGGGATAGCTAACGGCTTACGGGGAAACCGAAGGGGCGTGCTCTATGCATTAGCTTCACATCCTAATATTGAAGTGAAGTATTACGAACCGTTTCAATTGTTTAAACCTTGGGCGTGGCAAAATCGTATGCATGACAAAATAATGGTTGTAGACGGACAGCTAGGCATAATAGGGGGACGGAATATAGGGGACAAATATTTGGCTAAAAAGCCTCCTCCAGACTTCGTCTATGATCGTGATGTCTTTATTACAAACAGTAAACATAAACAAGATAGCGTCATCACTCAAATGCAAAATTATATAAATGAATTATGGGCTCATCCCTACACTAAAAAAGCTTTTCATCATCTCACACAGTACCAGGTTGATCAGGGGAAGAGGATGAAAGCTTTGCTGCTGCAGCAATATGATAAAGCTAAGCAAGTAGGAGAAACGTTTGCGACCCCCAAGATTAATTGGAATGCTTCCACCGTTTCTACAAAGCGTGTTTCTTTTATTCATAATCCAATTGAACGCTTTAATAAACGACCTTTTATGTGGAAAACGTTTATTAACCTAGCAGAAGAAGCTAACCGCTCTGTTCTTATTCAAAGTCCTTATGTGGTGCCCACCAATGCGATGAGAAAGTATACAGCCATGAAAAAGAACCCAGACGTTCAATGGACGCTACTCACAAATTCAGTTACATCTACGCCCAATGTGTTGGCTTTTTCCGGATATATTAGTATGCGTGATACGATTATGAAGACAGGTGCAAAGCTTTACGAATACCAAGGACCTTATTCGATCCATGCAAAGTCTGTGATTTATGATCAAAGACTTAGCGCCGTAGGCTCTTTTAATTTAGATTCCCGTTCTACATTTTTGAATAACGAATCAATGGTCATTATCGATAGTCAAAAATTTGCAAAAGAGTTGACGATGGCGATGGAAAACAAAATGGATAAAAGTATTCTTATTGCCAATCACAAGCGCTGGGTTAAACCTCCTGAAATCCAAAAGAAAGAAGAGCCTGTTATGAAGCGTACCTTACTGTATACCCTTGCAAAAGTAACGAGGTTTTTTAAGGAGTTTATTTAAACAACCGGCAGTAGAAAAAAAGTACTCAATGAACATTTATTGAGTACTTTTTGTTACATACTTTATAAATAAGCTCATACAACGATCACATCACGTAAATTATCCTCTTTTATTTATTAGGAGAATTAGGTAGTATAAACATAATAAACAAAAAGGAGGAAGGTACGTGGAAGCCGCTGTTTTAATTAAACCAGATGCAGCTTATAAAAAGGCTTATATGAGCTTTTATCATGAATGGAAAGCAAGCGGAGAAAAAATGATTCCGTGGGTCATTGCTAAAGATCCTGCTTACTTTGAAAAAATGGTTCAAGAGTTATTAGATGCAGAAAAAGGGATCGGATTAAAAAAAGGATTTGTACCCGATTCCACCTACTGGCTAATGCATCACGAAAGAGTAATAGGCGTAGTTAATATCCGCCATGAGCTAAGTGAAATACTTCGAAACAGCGGAGGACATATAGGGTATGGTATTCGGCCAAGTGAAAGACAAAAAGGATATGCCAAGCTGCTACTGAGGTTATCTCTTCAAGAGATTAAAAAGCTGGGAGTTCAACGGGCATTAGTTGTGTGTGATGATTGGAACACTGCTTCTCGTCGAACTATTCTGGCAAACGGTGGTATACAAGACGAGGATTATATAGAAGAGGACGGGGCTATTGTTCAACGCTTTTGGATTCATACGGATAAAATGGCATAAAAAAGAGATGAATTTTTTAATTCACCTCTTTTCTGCTTAGTCATATTGTTTTAAAGCTAACTTCAGCCGCATATAGGTATACATAGCGTATGCCTGTCTTCCTTTTAAACTGTAAGGATTTGCTTTGGAGCAAAGACACTCAAGAAATTGCTCATCACATGAGCGGCATGATCCGTAATCTTCATAGCATAAATCATGGTATTTACAGCAGCAGTCTACATCATTTACAGGACATCCCGGACCACTGCATCCGGGGCCACACCATTTATAGCCGGGGAAGAGGCAGGGCGTGGCTTTCCGTTTATTCGGAACAGACATAATCATACATCCTTTTCAATAGTCTCTTTACATTAAATGCAAAAAAGAGAAAAGAGAAAGGGACAAACACCTTGCAGCAGTAGCCTAATTTTCATGAATTTCTATTTAATCGATAAATGCGTCATTCATCCGCATTAATAGTTTGCCAAATAGCTCCTTTTCTTCACTTGACCATTTTTTTAACATACTATGATAGCGTTCAAGGCGCATTTGCTTATCAGTTTGCAGCATTTGTTTCCCGTGTGTTGTGATGTCAAATAGGCTGACTCGTCCATCCGAAGGATCAGAGGAGCGAGAAATAAGCTTTTTATTTTCTAAAGCAGCAGCCTGTCTAGAAAGAGTTGAAATGTCGAGTTTAAATGCTTCTGCCAGTTCTTTTACACGAGCTGGTCCAAATTCATCTAATTGCCGCAGCAATAAATAAGCTGATCTTTCTAGGTTTCCTATTTTATTTTCGGAATTATCAAGATAGACCGCTCGTCTAATAAAGGTAGTAAGTTCATATTCAATCAATTCAATTGAATTCTTTTCTTGCATTATAATCGCCCCTTACAAAATCATTCATTGACAAAGAAATATATACTTGTATAATACAAATGTATATATAGTTGTATAGTACAAGTAAAAGTAGGTAAAGTAAAGGTGTTTATATAGTTAAATGTTAGACAACATGACAAAATAAAGAGAGGAGGGCAGCTGTTCTTTATTTATAGGACAGTGACCTATAATGAAAGTGATACGAATCATTTTACAAATTGCGATTCTTTATGCTTTTTCTATGATTGGCGAAGCTGTTCACCATATGCTTCATCTACCTATTCCAGGCAGTATTATAGGCTTAATTTTAATGCTCATTTGCTTAACGTGCAAAGTTGTTCCCATCAAAATAATTGAAGACGGAGCAGGTTTCTTGTTATCTTTTTTACCGCTATTATTCATACCAGCTATGGCAGGTGTGATGAATTATCCTTCGCTTCTTTCAAGCAGCGGAGCGGTTTTATTTTTAATTATTGTGCTTAGTACGATTGTTACGATGGCCGCTGCAGGGACTGCCAGCCAACTTTTGGAAAAGAAAGCGAGCAAACGAAAGGAGAAACAACAGTGCAAGAATTCTTTATCGCGGTCTTTATAATCGTAGCTACAGTTGCTTTGTATCTAGTCATGGCAAAAGTATACGTGCGGTTCTCCTATCCGATTCTTATTCCTGTTTTAACTACAACCATATTCGTTATTCTTCTTTTGCTTGCTTTTCATGTTTCCTATGATGAGTATATGATTGGAGGCAAATGGATTAATTCACTTCTAGGACCAGCGGTTGTTGCATTAGCGTATCCACTCTATAAACAGCGTGAGATGCTAGTAAAATACAGCGTTCCTATTATTGGAGGGGTATTTGTAGGATTATTCGCAGGCATGATCAGCGGACTTGTGTTTGCTGAAGTATTTGGCGTTGATCGAAGCCTGATTTTATCCATTATTCCTAAGTCTATTACTACTCCTGTAGCGATTCAGATCGCCACAGGGCTAGGGGGCGTTCCATCGATGACCGTGGTATTTGTTATGATCGCAGGTTTTTCTGGAGTAATCCTTGGACCGCTACTTTTAAAATGGATTCGGATCAAGAGTTCTTTAGGAAAAGGAATTGCATTAGGCAGTGCTTCTCATGCGCTAGGAACTTCTAAAGCATTTGAATACGGTGAGCTAACGGTATCGATGAGTTCAGTATCAATGACGTTAAGCGCTGTATTAGGATCCGTTTTTGGGCCAATTGTTGTCTGGCTATTCCAAGTGTAAGGCGAGATAAAAGAAAGTGAATATAAAAAACGAGGCTGAGACAAAAGTATGTTAGTTAAAGTTGAACACGAACGATCTATTGAAAGGTGATGGATAGTTCGTGTTTTTTTATGCTCATCGTAAACGTAGATTTAATGTATGTACTGGCTTCTAACTGTTGATTTCGTTATGCCCCCATCTCGCTTTTTATATAAAAGCATAAATTTTTTCCGAAGCAAATTTTAAGTTGTGCGGCTCTTACTCTGGTACTATAATAAAAAGAAAGAAAATTCATAAAATAACCGCTTTTTTGTTATTTTTAGGAAGGCTAGTCAATTTTCGGATGGATAAGTAGGCTTAGTCAAGGTTATATACGCAGTAAAAATAGCAGAAAAGAGGAGCTGAACGTATTTTATGAAAGAGGAGCTCGTGTATATAGGAAAAAAGATTCTTGAACATAAATATAGCTTGTCAGAAAAATTAGCCGAACGTTTAGATGCTACACATACACTAAGTCTAGAGGAATTGAAAGAAAAGAAAATTCTGAAGTGGCGAGTGTCAATTATGGAATACTTTGGGAGATCTCTATTTGAAGAACAGGAGGCTGTACTTAAACTTGTTAAAGAATGGGCACTTGATACGGGTAAATATGCAGTGGAAAAAAATATTCCTTTAGAAAAAGCACTAGGTATCCTTCCAATCTATCGCAGCGTTATTTGGGATGTATTTACAAGAGAACTAGAGGAGCATCAGTTTGCGGCAATTACCATGCTGCATGTCAGTGAACGAATTGATCCACTTTTAGATACGGTAACATGTGTTTTTGGTCAAATTTATGACGAGCATAATCGATATATGATGAATTTAGCTTATACGTCACTAGAAGAACTTTCAGTTCCACTCGTACCTGTCACAAAAGGGATTGCTATTATGCCGATTATTGGAGAAATTGATACCCACCGCTCACAAGTTATTATGGAAACCTGCTTGAAAAAAGGGACAAGCCTTCAATTATCTTATCTTATTTTAGATATTTCAGGTGTCGTGATTATTGATACAATGGTAGCAGACAATCTTTTTAAAATTCATCGATCGCTTAAATTGGTGGGAGTGGAAGCTATTATAACGGGGATACGACCGGAAATTGCCCAAACGGTAGTGAAACTAGGAATTGATTTTAATCAAATTAAAACAGAAGCAAATTTAGAAGCGGCGCTTTTAAAAATTGGGTTTACACGTCCTGAAGAGCATAGCCGCACGCATGTGTCATCGCGGCGCATAAAATGACCGGCCATAAATATGGATTTCAGCATGTAGAAAGTAAGTGCATAGTAAAAAAGCGGATGTTAATCAACATCCGCTTTTTTACTTAATAAATGCGATATGCCATGGCAGCACAAAAGCATAAACGAGGAAGTATACCGCTATTGAATAGATAAAAAACCAGCCGTTTAAATAAAACAAGGGCAAGAATAAATAAGCATAAACTAACGGTAATCGGAAACCACAAACCGTGTGCAGATAAGTCTAAATGCTGAATTGCTTGCTCCAACATTGTTCACCTCAAAAGGAAGAGTTAGTGTTCAAGTTAGCCTGTGTTATGGAAAGTATTCTATACATTTTCTACGCGTTACGCGTGTATTCTTCTCGCAAGATTGAATATAACTTTAAGTCTTGATGAGCTCCTTTAATAAACATGGCTTTTCGAATTGTTCCTTCATAAGACATACCGATTTTTTTCATCACTTTCTCAGAAGCGGCATTTTCAACAAAGCACCTCGCCTGAATGCGCACTAAATCCATTTCTTCAAATCCAAACGCAATTACTTTTTCAGCTGCTTCCGTAACAAATCCCTTATTCCAATATGCTTCAGAAATCGCATAGCCAATTTCCGCAATGCGATGAGTAGGGTTCCAAGTGACAAAGTCAATGGTGCCAATACATTTTTTCAGGGCTTTGATTTCCATAGCCCAAGGAGAAATGGATTGGTTGCTGTACTGCTTTAAAACGAAGGAAACAAACTCTTTTGTATCTTGAAGCTTTCGGTGCTTTTCCCAATTTACATATCTGCTTACCTTTTCATTTGAGGCATATTCAAACATGTCACGCACATCTTTTTTGGTAACTTTCCGCAAGCGGAGTCTTTCTGTTTCTAGTGTGGGTAAATTTCCGTATATATCTTTTACTTGAATCATAAAGTTGTCTCCTTTCTCAGCAAGAAGTGGATGAAGTGTTGATAAGAATGTTTCATAGAAGCTGCAGCATCCAAGAAAGATCCTTTTCATTTCATGTACTTGATTCTTTAATTGTAAAATATTTCATTGCTGAGCGTAAGAGGTCAAATAGCTTTTTAAAAAATAAAAACATTATTTTCACTGTTCATAATCAGTTCACATAAGCTTGTTAGACTAAAGTCAGAAATTACGAAGGAGTGAAATGAAACACATGAACAGTGAAGTGAAAGAAGAACGGACTTCAAACAAAAAAAGAATAGACTTATTTTTAGTTCCAATTGTTTTAATTGCAGCGTTTTTGAACTTATTTAAAATTTGGACAGATGAATACGCCAACGCTTATTACACGGCAGCTGTCAAAAGTATGCTTCAAAGTTTTCATAATTTCTTTTACGCATCTTTTGATCCAGGAGGCTATGTAACCATTGATAAGCCGCCGGTTGTGTTTTGGATTCAGACAATTAGCGCCAAAATATTTGGATTTCACGGGTGGAGCGTCATTTTACCGCAAGCATTAGCAGGCATCGGTTCAGTTCTTTTACTATACGTACTCGTGAAACGTACGTTTGGCGTATGGGCTGGGAGGTTTGCTGCTCTTGCGATGGCTCTGACGCCAATTGTGCCCGCGGTAAGCCGAACAAATAATATTGATAGTATGCTTGTGTTTACATTATTAGTAGCAACGTGGATGTTGTTTCGTGCTGTGCGTACAGCTAAATTTGGCTGGGTGTTAGCGGCTTTTGCGATGATTGGTGTTGCATTTAACATGAAAATGCTTCAAGCATACATGGTTTTACCAGCATTCTATGTTTTCTATGTAGTGGCAACCAAAATTACGTGGAAAAAGAAAATTGCTTTTTTAACAACAGCAACTGCACTGATGCTTGCTGTTTCTGTCTCATGGGCAGTCGTAGTAGATTCAACTTCGGCTGATAAGCGTCCTTATATGGGAAGCAGTCAAACAAATTCAGTTCTAGAGCTTGCTTTTGGATATAACGGTATCAATCGTTTAACTGGAAATACAAGCGTGACGGGAAGCAGTCATAAACAGCCTGCTCAAGCTCAGCAGCAAACAGCAAGCAGTGAAACAAAACAAACGAGTAATTCAAATGCTGAGTCTTCACAAAGCTCAAATCAAAGCAAGAGCAGCTCTTCTCAAAAGATGCAGGCTCCAGATGGAGGAAATCAAAACGGAATGTTCAACACGGGGAA
This sequence comes from Priestia sp. 3CA3, assembly GCF_056836725.1. Lineage (NCBI taxonomy): Bacteria > Bacillati > Bacillota > Bacilli > Caryophanales > Bacillaceae > Priestia > Priestia sp. 3CA3. The sequence goes on along the minus strand of NZ_JBXENJ010000006.1, from coordinate 115,888 downwards.
CCCTGGTCCATTCCGACTGTTCCAAAAAGGGTTATCAGATCAAATCAGCTGGTTATTACCATTTGTAATCTTTTCAATCGTGGGTCTATTTGCTGGAGTGAAATTTAAAGGGCCTTACACGGCAAAACAAAAAGAAAGTTTATTTTGGTTAGCTTGGCTGCTGCCGGTAGCTGTTTTCTTTAGTATCGCAGGATTTTTCCATCAGTATTATTTAATTATGCTGGCACCTCCAATCGCAGCATTTGCAGGAGCGGGAGCAGTAGCTTTATGGAGTATGTACAAACAGCATAATGGCTGGAAATCATGGCTGCTGCCGAGTGGTATTTTAACAACAGCAGCGCTTCAAGTATATATCATGTCTCCTTATGTCAGCTCAATCGGCGTAGCGCCAATTGCAGGTGTAGGGGCACTGGGCGTCATTCTAGCTCTTGTTTTAGCTATTCGTAAAGAGCGTAAAAATTCTGTAACGAATTATTTAGGAGTAGCAGCAATGGTTGTCTTGCTTGCAATGCCGGCGTACTGGGCGATGACACCAATTATTTATGGTGGAAATAGCATGCTTCCAGCAGCAGGTCCTGATTCTTCAAGCGGTATGGGAGGACCTCCAAGCACAGCTACAAATAGCAAACAGTCTGGCTTTAACGGCATGCAGCCTCCAGGAAGCTCTGGCAGCAATTCATCTTCAAACAATCAAATGCAGCCGCCAAGCGGTTCATCGAACGGCGGTCAAATGCAAATGCCGGGCGGTTCGTCCAATAATGGTCAAATGCAGCCGCCAAGCGGATCGTCAAACAGCGTTCAAATGCCAGGAGGCTCGTCCAAAAATAATGGTCAAATGCAAATGCCAAGTAGCTCTTCAAGCAAATTATCATCTTCAAAACGAAAAAGTGGAGGGATGAACGCAGAAGTAAACACAAAGCTACTAAACTATTTAACAAAAAATAATACAGGCGAAAAATATTTATTTGCCACAACGGATTCAACTTCAGCTGCGCCTTACATTATCAAAACGGGCAAGCCAGTCATGGCAATGGGAGGATTTAGCGGTTCAGATCCAATTCTAACGGTGAGTAAATTAAAATCTATGATTAAAAAAGGTGAAGTGAAATATTTCTACCTGTCTGGAATGGGTAAGGGAGGCCAATCTGACGTTATCACGTGGATTAAAGAAAATAGTAAGGAGATCCCTTCTTCCAAATGGCAGTCTACTTCATCAAGTTCTCAGCAAGGACCATCCGGAAACGGAACATTATACGAAATAACGCTTAAATAAGGAGGACATGAACATGAGTTCAATTATTAAATATTCTATTGTTGTTCCTGTCTACAACGAAGAAGAAGTGATTCATGAAACCTATCGCCGTCTAACAGAAGTGATGCGTTCAACGAAAGAAGCTTACGAGCTTCTTTTCGTGAACGACGGCAGTAGAGACCGAACGGCAGAAATTATTAAAGAGTACAGTGAGCAAGACCCAGCGGTTGTTTTATTAGATTTTGCCCGTAACTTTGGTCATCAAATTGCTATTACAGCTGGTATGGATTATGCACGAGGAGAGGCGGTCGTTGTGATTGATGCTGATTTGCAAGACCCGCCCGAATTAATTTTAGAGATGATTGAAAAATGGAAGCAAGGATTTGACGTTGTATACGCTAAGCGTACAAAGCGAAAAGGAGAAACATATTTTAAAAAGCAAACAGCGGCTATGTTTTATCGTTTCTTACGTGCGATGACCGATATTGATATTCCGCTCGATACAGGGGATTTTCGTTTGCTAGATCGTAAAGTGTGCAATCAAATGAATAGCATTCAAGAAAAAAATCGCTTTGTTCGCGGATTAGTAAGCTGGGTTGGCTTTAAGCAAATAGCAGTAGAATATGAGCGAGACGAGCGTTTGGCCGGGGAGTCAAAATATCCTTTGAAAAAGATGCTGAAGCTTTCAATGGATGGCATTACGTCTTTCTCCTATAAACCGCTGAAGCTAGCTAGCTATGCTGGTGTAACGCTATCAGGTGTTGGTTTTATTTATCTTTTAGTGGTGCTGTATTTGAAGTTATTTACAGACAGCACCATCACAGGGTGGTCGTCATTAATTGTCATTCAGCTATTCTTTAGCGGCATCATTTTAATCATTCTTGGTATGATCGGAGAATATATTGGACGCATCTACGATGAAACAAAAAATCGTCCGCTTTATATCGTCCGTGAAAAATATCAGTTTGAAACACGCAAGGAAGTATCTCTTCGTGACTAACAAATGGCTACCTTTGATTAAATTTGCGATAGTAGGAGTTGTGAATACACTGATTGATTTTGTAGTATACGCACTTTTAACAACAATCGGTGTTAACTACATACTAGCGCAGTGGATTTCATACAGCGCGGGGATTTTAAACAGTTATGTCATGAATCGTAAGTGGACGTTTAAGAAAAAAGAAAAAAGCAGTAAGCGTGAAGTGATTTCATTCGTGGTCGTGAATTTAATCACTTTATCCCTAACATCTTTTCTGTTGACTGTTCTATATAGTAAATGGGGTATACCACTGCTAATCAGTAAACTTTTAATTACAATCGTAAGTGTCGGTATCAATTTTATTGGCACCAAATTATTTGTATTTACTACCAAAAAAGAAAGAGGGATTCATATATGACGATAAAAAAAGCAGTTATTCCAGTAGGCGGTTTAGGAACTCGATTTTTGCCAGCGACAAAAGCACAGCCGAAAGAAATGCTGCCAATTGTTGATAAGCCTGCTGTACAATATATTGTAGAAGAAGCTGTGAAATCAGGTATTGAAAGTATTATTTTTATTACAGGCCGAAATAAAAAATCAATTGAAGACCATTTTGATAAATCAATTGAATTAGAGCAAATGCTTGAAGAAAAGCACAAGTACGAAATGTTAAAAGAAGTACAAACGATTTCATCAATGGCCAGCATTCACTATATTCGTCAAAAAGAGCCGTTAGGACTTGGTCATGCTATTCTTTGCGCCGAGCAGTTTATTGGAGATGAGCCGTTTGCCGTTCTTCTTGGAGACGATATTATGACTTCTGAAGAACCTGCCCTTAAACAGATGATCCAAGCGTATGAAACGACTAATCAATCAGTTATCGGAGTTCAAAAAGTGGATGTTGAAGAGGTATCGAAATACGGCATCATTCAGCCAAAAAATAAATCCGGCAGCCTTCATGAAGTGAATGACTTGGTTGAAAAACCATCGATAGAACAAGCTCCGTCAACTATTGCCGTTATGGGCCGCTACATTTTAAACCCTTCTATTTTTTCTTATCTAAAAACGATTGAAAGAGGGGTAGGAAATGAATTACAATTAACAGATGCACTGCGTGTAGTATGTGAAAAAGAGAGGCTGTTTGCTCTTGAACTTGAAGGGCAGCGCTTTGACATTGGAGATAAGGTAGGCTATATGAAAGCAATGGTAGAAGTGGGGTTAAAGCGTAAAGATTTACGTCAAACGTTTTTATCGTATTTGGAAGGAATTGTAGAAAAAGAACGAGCAAACAACTTCAGCTAATAAGAGTTAATCAGTTTGTTCATATTCAGTTCATATTTGAAGTATAAAATCATTATATGATCTTATGTGGCTCTCTGTTTTGTATAAACAGAGAGCTTACTGTGCGTAAAAGCTGGACAAACTTAGGAATAGGGAGAGACATGTATGATTCAAATATTAGTTGCAGATGATGATCAACACATTCGAGAGCTGATATCATTATATTTAGAAAATCAAGGATTTAAAATTATAAAAGCAGCAGATGGTGAAGAAGCGTGGGCGAAAATGGAAGAGTTTCGAATTGATCTAGCGGTCGTTGATATCATGATGCCATTTAAAGACGGATGGGAACTAACAAAGGAAATTAAGGAGTATTTTGATATACCGGTTTTGATGGTAACAGCTAGAGGCGAATCGCATGATAAACTAAAAGGATTTGATATCGGAACAGACGACTATGTCGTGAAGCCTTTTGATCCTCAGGAAATGGTTGCTCGTGTAAAGGCCCTTTTACGCAGGTACCGAGTAGAAGCTAACAATGTAATTTATATGGGGAATATAAAATTGGACCGTACCAAATTAGAGATGAGTGCAGGAGAAACAAGCGAACAGCTACCGTTAAAAGAGTTTGAATTACTGTTCACATTAGTTAGTTCTCCAGGAAAGATTTTTACTCGTGATCAGCTTATTCAATTAATTTGGGGATATGATTATGAAGGTGATGAGCGCACGGTAGACGTTCACATAAAACGTCTGCGAGAGAGGCTTAATCATATGAAAAACGTCGGTATGGAAATCAAAACAATTCGTGGACTAGGCTATAGAGCAGAAGGGTGTTAACGTGAAATCAATTTATGTAAAGCTGGTTCTGTCGTTCATCATTACAATTTTATTGAGCGTTGTGATTACCGTTGTCGTCACGACATTTCTTAGCAAGCAGAAGCTCGAAATGCGATTAGGTCAGGATATGGTGAAGATGGGAGAAGATTTTATCGATTTGTACGGAGCAGAAGACTCCGATAAAGCTGCAAGGTTTTTATCTAATTCATCATTCATTCATTTTTCGTTTGTTATTATTGATGATCAGTATAAAGAGAAAGTATTAGGACAGCCGGGACCTCCTATTCCAATTACACCGAAAGAAGTAGATCAAGTATTAGATGGGAAGCGTTATTCTAATTTAAACGAGGAAAAAGGTGATCGTCCACAGCCAAACGTAGTGGGTCTTCCTTTTAAAGAAAATGGACGGTCGTATGCTCTATTTATTCAGTCTCATCCACAGCGGCAATTTTCAGTTATTCAAGATGTTCAAAATATCCAGCTTATTACGATTTTATTAGTAGGTATTGTATTGTTTGCATATGTTTCAACGATTATTATTAAACCGATTAAGCGTCTCAGTACAGCGATGAAAGTTGTCGGACAAGGCGAATACAATGTGCAAGTCGAGCACGCAGCGAATGATGAAATTGGTCTGTTAACTAAAAACTTTAATCAAATGACTAAAGAATTAAACAAAATAGAAACGATGAGGCAAGAGTTTATTGCTAGCGTTTCGCATGAAATTCAATCACCGCTGACCTCTATTCGCGGTTTTTCAGCGGCACTTAAAGATGATATCGTCAGTGAAGATAAAAAGATACAATATTTAACGATTATCGAAAAAGAAAGTACAAGACTATCTCAGCTTAGTTCCAATTTGCTAAAGCTTGCTTCTCTTGACTCTGAACATCAAACGCTAATGCTGCAGCAATACCGGTTAGATGAACAAATCAGGCATGTGGTCATGGCTTTAGAACCTCAGTGGATAAAAAAGAATATAGAAATTGACCTTGATTTATCCAATGTTCAAATAGAAGCAGATAAAGATTTGTTAGAGCAAGTTTGGCTAAATTTAGTAACAAATGCTGTTAAATATACGCCTGAAAATGGATTTGTGAAAATATCCATTCATCAAAAAAACGAAGAAATAGACGTGAAAATAAAGGATAATGGAATTGGTATTATCGAAGAAGATCAAAAATATATTTTTGAAAGCTTTTATAAAGTAGATAAATCCAGAACGTTAAAAGGAAGCGGGCTCGGTCTAGCTATTACAAAAAAAATTGTGCGACTGCATGAGGGCGCAATACGTGTTGAAAGCAAAAAAGAACAAGGAAGCATCTTTACGGTAACTTTGCCTATCCAAAAAAATAGGAATAAAAAAGACTCGTCTGTGTAAGCTCATGCAGATGAGTCTTTTTTATTAGGTCAAAGATATAAAAAAAATTAATAATATCTATTTATTTTTTTAATCCCTACTTGACATATAGGTAAAGTGTAAATAATATAGATAGTATAAATCTTTTGAAAAAATTGGGATGCTAAAGAAGCTGATCGGTCAACCGAAGGCTCATACTTGTTCGCTACTGGTGTGGGCCTTTTCTGTACATTGGTTGTGGTCATTAAAATCTCAATCTTCAACTGAACATATGGGGAGGATTACGATGTATTTATCTTCTGCACATTATACAAGTACTTATAGATGTTGTTCGCTTTGTTTATTCAACTGCAACTAAAATATAAATTTATCTATGAATAGGAGAATGATAAAATGGCTTCAATTACACAAGAAAAATTAGATTATATTGTTAAATTACTAACTGAAATCAACTATGGATCTGTACTAATTACTCTTCACGACGGACAAATTACTCAAGTGGACAGCACGGAAAAAAACCGCTTTTTAGCTAAAAGCAAAGTAGCAAGCCACAAATAAGCCTATTTCAATACGTATTTAGAGAAACTGAAGGGCCTGTCTAGATAGCGAACGCTTGACGGCGGGGCAAGCAAGTACTGTATTAAATATAGAAAACGTGCGCATTCGAAGAAGAATTGACTTTCTTTTCGTTAGAAGATTTAGAATTTTTAGAATCAGAATTGAGTTATAAGTTTTAAAATTATGAAGATCTGACAGTTTCATTCCTGTGCTGATCGGATTACCGAAGGCTTCTGACCTGTGTTAGGAGTCTTTTTTTTATTCTTAAATTAATATAATAGGAGGAGAAAAGATGGAAAATTTATTACGAGCAGCGGTGCGCCAAAGAAAACAATACCTCATTGAAGAGTTACTGAAAAAAGGGATTTATAAAAAAGAAAATCATCATCTTTTTGAACTCACACTCTCTGACTTAGAAAAAGAGTATCAGGCACGCATTAGATAAGGCATAGAAAAATTTATATCCAATAAAAAAGCGTGAAGGGTATACCTTTGCGCTTTTTATCTATTAATAAATTAGTACCAGATATTAAAAGTAGGTGTTATAATTAAGTATCAACTGATTTGAGGTGGAGAAATGATGCAATCAAAAGCTAGAATCACAGGAATGGGGATATATACACCAAAGCAAAAATTAACGAACGACCATTTAAAAGAAATGGTTGATACAAGTGACGAATGGATTGTACAGCGCACGGGAATGAAAGAACGACGAATTGCTGGTGAAGGCGAATACACGTCTACGCTTGCCATTCGAGCAGTTGAAAATTTGCTCAACCGATATGCTGTAGAAATAGAAGATGTAGATGCAATTATTGTTTCGACAACAACGCCGGATCACTTTTTTCCTAGCGTAGCATGTCAGGTTCAAGATTACTTTCATATTAATCAAGCTGCTGCATTTGATTTAAGTGCCGCATGCGCCGGTTTTACATATGGACTTCACATGGCGAACGGCTTAGTGACGTCGGGATTGCATAAAAAAATTTTAGTTATTGGTGCGGAAGTCATGTCAAAAATTACAGATTATACGGACCGGGCAACATGTGTACTGTTTGGTGATGGAGCGGGAGCGATGCTTGTAGAGTACGACGAGCATAACCCAAGTTTCTTAGGATGTCATTATGGAACGGATGGGAGCGGAGGTATAAATTTATACCGTTCCAATTTATCTGACACTCTTTTAGGAAAAGAAATTAACTCCAGTGGAAATTTAGTTCAAAATGGGCGTGAAGTATACCGCTTTGCTGTCCGAACGATTCCAAAAGGAGTAGAAGCATTGTTAAAGGGTACTTCCATTTCTCTTTCTGATGTAAATTGGTTTATTCCGCACAGTGCAAACCTTCGGATGATTGAAGCTATTTGTGCTAAAACAGGTGTTTCAATGGATAAAACGTTAACGAGTGTGCAATACTGCGGAAATACATCTTCAGCTTCTATTCCGCTTGCTTTAAACGAAGGAATAATGACAGGAAAAGTACAGGATAATGACCTCCTTATTCTCTATGGGTTTGGGGGAGGATTAACGCACTGCGGCTTGTTAATTAAATGGACGTGTAAAGAAAAAAGCTAAAAGGCATCGCCTTTTAGCTTTTTAGGCTTTCATTGAAGCGCTTTTTTATTATCGTTACAAGAAAGTTTTTTCTTTTTATAACAGCAGGTTTACTGTATTTTCAGCGCAAACATATATAATAGAAAAAACCCGCTTTTTTACAGCGGGTTTTTAGCTGGCTTTTGGAATAGTAAAACCTACTCCAAAGACGTCTCGCACATCGTGGACAACCACAAAAGCCTGTTCATCGACTTTATGAATAATGCGCTTTAACTCTAATAGTTCTTGTTTGTTCACAACTACGTACAATACGTCTTTTGCTTCTTTTGTATAGCTTCCATGAGCAGAAAAGACAGTGACGCCTCGCTGCATCTTTTTGTTAACTTGTTCGGCTACTTCAGCTGAACGGTGTGAAATAATAGTGATTGCTTTGCGGGGGTTAAGTCCTTCAATAATATAATCAAGCACCTTTGTTCCGATATAAAGAGAAATAACCGTGTACATCGTCTTTTCTCCACCGATGACAAAATAGGCGCTTGCTACAACTAATAAATCAATTGCTAGCATCGTTTTGCTAATATTCCAGTCTAGATATTGATTAGCTAAGCGGGCGATAACTGCCGAGCCTCCGGAAGTTCCGCCACCTCTAAACACAAGCCCGAGTCCTACACCGGCTAAAATACCAGCAAAAATAGCCCCCAGTAGCGTATCGTCAAGAGGATTTCCCAGTCCTTCAGTTATATGTAGGAATAGAGATGTGAAAATAATACATATAATTGTGTAAGCAATCACACGTTTGTGAAGCAATTTGTATCCGATCAGTACCAGCAAACCGTTTAATATAAAGTTTGTGATACCAGGAGACCAGCCTAGTACATAATAGGTAATCATTGTTACACCGGTTACGCCGCCTTCTGCTAATTCATTTGGAATAGCAAAATAATTAATGGCCAGTGCGAAAATGAGGCTTCCTAGAATAATGAGGATAATTTCTTTTATTTTATTGATCATGAACGTTACCTCCAATCATCAAAAACTCCGAAAACACAGTCATGACAATGTATTATACCAACTCTAGAGGCTGAATTAAAGATGGGATATTATTATTTTTCAAAAAATCAATTTCTGCTATCAACATAAAATCTTTTGACAGTTTTTATGGAGTATGAAAAAATGAATTGTTTGCTTTTATTTTGATTAAAAAGTTTTGCAATGAGAATGTTCGTTCGGTAAAATAGAAGCAAGAGTCAAGGGGGAGAATGAACGTGTATCAAGATGAATTAAAACAGTATGCGAAGTTAGTAATGCCTGAGCATTTAGAGAAAATGAAGAAAATGTACAGTCCCGAGGCGCATAAGCAGTCTTTAGGGTTGAAAAAAGAAAAGATTGAGCATATTGAAAATGTCATTATGAACAGTTACTCGGAGCATCATCCAGTAACCCTTCACGTCTATGAAGCAGGACATATTCAAAGATATGAACGAGTGACAATCGATAAAGTTTCTCTGCAGTCGAATACGCTGATGGTGACAGGGCCTTGTTATACATATTCGATTCGAGCGGATGCAGTAATTGAAGCAGATGTATGGAAAGATGAAAGCTACTCTAGCTAAGAGTAGCTTTTTTGTTGAATTTGTATCTTTTTTTTAACGCTTGCATACAATACATAAAAGCATATTCTGCGAGTAGTCACTTTTAGCTACTAGGAAATTTTGATTAAAGAAGGGATATTGTATGCAAAATGAAAAAACTCAAGTAAGAGAAATTGAATTAACGCAGTTCATTAAGAAAAGACTCGTTCGTTTTATCTCAAGTTTGGCTATTTCTTCTGCCCTTGCTTCTATATTATATATGCTTCTGTTTTTATTTAAATGATGGGTCACTTTGAGTTGTCCAAAAAGGTGGACAACTTTTTTGATGTATAGGCTCTCATTAAAACAGGACAAGCTAAACATAATTCAGTCAAGAGAAATTAAATCGGTCAAGAAATAGTCAAAAACAGTCATAGCTAATTAGTTGTAAGAAAACCTTTACATATAATGAGAAAAGTAGACAAATTCTTGAATTACCAGCTTATTTCCTTTTGTATAAACTAGTATCAAAACAAATGCAAATCTAATTGTTCGTTCAAAAAACTTTATTTTGTAATTAAAAAAATGAATGTTTTTGATTTTTTATGATTGATTTTGAATGTAAACCGTGATAAAGTAAGTACATGAAATAAATGAAAACGCTTTTTTGAAAAAGGAGCTAGAACATGTTAACGCCGGAGAGACATCAACTAATCTTAAAACTTTTAAAAGAGAAAGAACTTGTAAAAGTGCAAGAGTTTATCGAAGTTACAGGCGCTTCGGAATCCACAATTAGAAGAGACTTAAGTCAACTAGAAGAAGAGCAAATGCTCAAACGTGTTCACGGTGGCGCTTCGCTTATTCGCAGTAAACGAATCGAACTGAGCGTTATCGAAAAATCTGCTAAAAATATTCAAGATAAACGAAACATTGCAGAGTATGCGGCTTCCATTATAAATGAAGGTGACTGTATTTTTTTAGATGCAGGAACTACAACGTATGAAATGATTCCTTTTTTGAAGCAAAAAGATGTAGTTGTCGTGACAAATGGTTTAATGCATTTAAACCCGATGCTAGAACAAGGTATCACCCTCTATTTGATTGGAGGATCTGTTAAACATAAAACGGGCGCTTTAATTGGCAATGGAGCTCTTTTAAGTCTTGAGCAGTATCGTTTTGATAAGTGCTTTATGGGAGCGAATGGGATTCATCATCAATATGGATATACAACTCCTGATCCAGAAGAAGCATTGATCAAGCAAACGGCAATCAAGCTTTCTAGAGAATCTTATATTTTATCAGATTCTACTAAGTTTTTTGAAACAAGTTTTGCGAAAATAGCCGATTTACATGAAGCAAAAATTATAACAAATGACGTACCTAGTGATGTACTTATACAGTATGCAAACAAAACAGACATAAAGGTTGTGAAATCATGATTTATACATGTACGTTGAACCCATCCGTTGATTACGTAGTACATGTTTCAGCATTCGAAGAAGGCGGACTTAACCGCACAACGAATGAAGCCAAGTTTCCAGGAGGGAAAGGCATTAACGTCTCTCGCGTTTTAAAGCGATTAGATGTTGATAATAAAGCTCTCGGTTTTGTAGCCGGCTTTACAGGAACCTATATCGAAGACTACTTAAAAGCGGAGAATATTGAAACAGCTTTTACAAGAGTTGATGGAGATACCCGCATTAACGTAAAGTTAAAAACGGAAAAAGAAACAGAAATTAACGGTCAAGGGCCTGCTATTACAGACGAAGCGCTTCAGTCTTTATTGACTCAAGTAAAGCAAATGACTGAAGGCGATATCTTCGTATTAGCAGGAAGTATACCGAAAACGCTTCCAAGTTCTGTGTATGAAACGTTAACGGAACTAGCAGCAGCGAACGGAGTAAAAGTAGTAGTAGATGCAAGTGGAAAAACCTTGCTAGACGTCGTGTCTCACAAGCCGTTTTTTATCAAACCAAATCATCATGAACTTGCAGAATTGTTTGATGTAGAAGTAAACAGTGCAGAAGATGCGCTAGTATACGGTAAAAAGCTTGTGGAACAAGGAGCGCAAAACGTCGTTGTATCCATGGCAGGCGATGGAGCACTTCTTATTAACGAAAGCGGTGTCTACAGTGCCACAGTCCCTAAAGGAACAGTGAAAAATTCTGTTGGAGCTGGCGATTCACTTGTAGCTGGATTTATTGCTTCTTATGTAAAGCAAGGGGATTTATTAGAAGCCTTTCAAACAGGAGTTGCTTCAGGAAGTGCCACAGCATTCTCACTTGAATTATGTACAGCAGAAGATGTAAAGACGCTTCGTGAACAAGTGTCAATCACAAAGGTAGAGTAGGGGGAACCGAGAATGAGAATTACAGAACTATTAAAAAAAGATACAATCATTCTTGATTTAAAAAGCACGTCAAAAGCTGATGTTATTGATGAGTTAGTTGGAAAATTAGACGAAGCTGGTCGCTTAAGCGACCGAGCTGGCTATAAAGAAGCAATTTTAAATCGTGAATCTCAAAGTACAACGGGAATTGGGGAAGGCATTGCCATTCCGCATGCAAAAACAAGCTCGGTAAAAACACCGGCCATTGCATTTGGACGCACAACAGAAGGTATTGATTATGAATCATTAGACGGACAGCCTGCACATTTATTCTTCATGATTGCAGCGAGTGAAGGCGCGAATAATGCTCACTTAGAAACATTATCTCGTTTGTCTACGTTATTAATGGACGAATCGTTCCGAAAAACGTTGCTAACAGCATCATCAATTGATGAAGTCATTAAAGCAATTGATGATAAAGAAACTGAAAATGAAGCGCCGGAAGAAGAAGTGGATACAGCTTCAGATCAATTAGTGCTTGCTGTAACGGCTTGTCCAACGGGAATTGCCCACACGTATATGGCAGCGGATAGCCTAAAAGCAAAAGCGAAAGACATGAACGTGACGCTCAAAGTTGAAACGAATGGTTCCAGCGGTGTTAAAAACGCGTTGACGAAGGAAGAAATTGAAAACGCTACCGCTATTATTGTTGCAGCGGACAAGCAAGTAGAAATGGAACGTTTTGCAGGTAAAAAAGTTATTCAAGTTCCAGTAGCTGAAGGAATTCGTAAGCCCGAAGAATTAATTAACCGCGCGTTAAAAGGAGACGCTCCTGTATACAGCGGCGGCGGTGGCAGCAAAGAAGGCGGAGAAAGTAAAGGATCAGAGCGTACAGGGTTTTACAAACACCTAATGAGCGGTGTATCAGCAATGCTTCCGTTTGTTGTAGGGGGCGGGATCTTAATCGCCATTTCATTTATGTTTGGTATTCACTCAGCAGAACCGAAAGATCCAACGTACAATGCGTTTGCAGCGGCGCTAAAAACAATTGGCGGAGATAATGCATTCTTTTTACTAGTACCGGTACTAGCAGGGTTCATTGCAATGAGTATTGCTGATCGTCCTGGTTTAGCTCCTGGTATGGTTGCAGGTCTTTTAGCAGCTTCTGGCGGAGGCGGTTTCTTAGGTGGTTTAATCGCTGGTTTCTTAGCGGGTTATGTAGTAGTGGGATTAAAGAAATTGTTCAGCGTCCTGCCGCAAGCTCTTGATGGAATTAAGCCAGTTCTTCTTTATCCGCTATTTGGGATTTTTATCTCAGGATTGATTATGCTTTATGTTGTAAATGAGCCAGTTAGTGCAATTAACAAAGGGTTAACGCACTGGTTAAGTGGATTTGGCACGGGTAACTTAGTATTATTAGGTATTATCTTAGGCGGTATGATGGCTATTGATATGGGTGGTCCTATTAATAAGGCAGCCTTTACATTTGGTATCGCAATGATTGATGCTGGAAACTATGCTCCACACGCAGCGATTATGGCAGGCGGTATGGTTCCGCCACTAGGTATGGCTATTGCGACAACTTTGTTCAAAAACAAATTTACTCGCCAAGAGCGTGAAACAGGTAAAACGTGTTATGTAATGGGTCTTTCATTTATCACAGAAGGTGCGATTCCATTCGCAGCAGCTGACCCAGGCCGTGTTATTCCCGCATCGGTTATCGGTGCTGCAGTAGCAGGTGCTTTAACAATGATGTTCCACATCGGTTTACCAGCACCACACGGCGGTGTATTCGTTATCGGAATTGTACAAGGAAATCCTCTTTTATATGCACTAGCAATTTTAATTGGTGCCATTGTGACAGCGGTCCTTGTAGGTGTATTAAAAAAACCAAAAGCAGAATAACAAATAAAGACTGATTTTACATCATGTAAAATCAGTCTTTTTGTGTTTTTGTGGTAGACATTTGTTCTTTATGAGAGTACAATTACGGTAGTATTCCTTTAATTTTTAGAAAAGTTAGATAGATAAGCTTTTCTACTTGATAAAATATGGTACAATAATCGAATATTAAAAACAAAGTAAGGAAGTGTCTCAAACATGAAGGTTGCGAAGTTTGGCGGGAGTTCAGTTGCAAGCGCAGAGAAATTTAAACAGGTTGCGCATATTGTAACGTCTGATAAAGAGAGAAAGCTGGTAGTTGTATCAGCTCCGGGCAAGCGATACGGAGAAGATACAAAAATGACAGATTTGTTAATCGCACTTTCTGCCAAAATACAGCTTGGAGAAGATTACGTCGATGAGTTTGGGCAAGTAATCGATCGCTATCGTGAAATCGTGGTTGACTTGTCTATGCCAGAAACGATTATTACTGATATTATTGCGAATTTACAATCACTTATTGATTTACATAAAAACGATCCGTTTCGCTTATTAGATTGTCTCAAAGCAAGTGGAGAAGATAATAACGCAAAGGTAATGGCTGCTTATTTAAACCATTTAGGGTTTGAAGCTCATTATGTAAATCCAAAAGAAGCAGGTATTTTTGTTTCTGATGAACCAGGAAGAGCAAGAGTGCTTCCACTGTCTTATGAAAAACTGCCGCAGCTAAGAGAGCGTTCGGGCATTTTGGTGATTCCAGGATTTTTTGGCTACTCTGAAGAAGGGAACATGGTTACGTTCTCGCGCGGTGGGTCAGATATTACAGGTTCAATTGTAGCAGCAGGAGTAAAAGCTGACTTGTATGAAAACTTTACTGACGTAGATGCTATTTACAGCGTAGATCCAAGACTTGTGGAAAAGCCTCATGAAATGAAAGAAGTCACATACAGAGAAATGCGTGAACTATCCTATGCAGGTTTTTCTGTCTTCCATGATGAAGCGCTAGAGCCGGTTTATAAACTAGGCATTCCTGTATGTGTTAAGAATACAAATAATCCTGAAGCAAAAGGTACATTCATTGTAGCTGAGCGTCCTCACGGCGATACGCCAGTAGTTGGAATCGCTGGTGACAAAGGTTTTTGCAATATTCATGTGAGCAAATACTTATTAAACCGTGAAATTGGTTTTGGCAGAAGATTGCTTGAAATTTTAGAAGATGAAGGTATTTCATACGAACATACTCCTTCAGGAATTGATAATATCTCTGTCATCATGCGCGAGCATCAGCTTACGCCAGATGTGGAAAAACGCGTATTTGCTCGAATTGAAAAAGAACTTGAAGTAGATGAAATCTTTATTGAACGTGATCTTGCTATGGTTATGGTAGTAGGAGAGGGAATGAATAGCACAGTAGGAATTGCTGCGAAAGCTACAGAAGCTTTTGCTCGTGCTGAAGTGAATCTTGAAATGATTAACCAAGGTTCTTCTGAGGTAAGCATGATGTTTGGTGTGAAAGCAGACGCTTTAGACCGTGCTGTTCAAGCTCTTTATAATACGTATTTTAACAGCATGTACAGTATTTCTTATTCTAATGTAAAATAAACAAGACGAAAAACCCCGCTTTCTTTTTAGAGAGCGGGGTTTTCTAGTGAAGGCGTATATAAATTGAATTTGTGGACATAAAGGGAAAGAAGAGTGAAGTCGAAGGAGGAAATACAGTGAAGAAAAGACCCTTTTTCATATTCTTTTCCCTTATAGGTATGAGCGTACTTTCAGCATGTCACAATGATGATGCAGCACCCGCGAGAGAAGCTCAAAATAAACAAGGCGTGACAAATGGCGGAACGCCGATGAGCTATGATAATCAAAGTGAAAACACATCTTTTAACTTTTCAAAATTTGATTTAGAAGTAGACTACAAGGGACTTAATAATGATTATGAAGCTGACTATGAAAATGAAAACGATGAGATAGAAGCCAAAGTGGATGATAATATTAACGATGAGCACTTGAACGGAGACAAAGCGTTTAATAAATTATCTTCAACATTTAAAAAGTTAAATTTTGATCAGCGCACCCCCGATGAAGATGTAAAAAAGGAAGTAATCGATGCGTTTGGCCTAAAAAAAGATTTTCAGTCGTTTGAATTAGAAGTTCGTTTTTCAAACGGAACGGAAAAAGAATACAACTTTAAACAAAAGTAAGACGTTAAAACAAAGTATTTTAGTTGAAGGAAAATCCGAACGATGAATTGAGGTTCTTTATTAAGAATCCAACTCGTTCGGATTTTTTCTTTGGTAAGGTGAACGTATGTCTCAATCTTATTTTTGATGTCTAAAAAAAGGAAAATAGTGAAAGGATGGTGATAAATAAGCAAAAGGAGGAATCACGGATGCAAAAGTTGATAATGAACGGATGCGTAGTCTTTGTTCTGTTATTGTTAGGAGCATGCAGCATGGTAAAAGAGCAAAATAACGCTCATGAAAACCACCTGAAAACCGAGGAAGCGAAAGAAACGAGCGAGGTATCGGTAGGACCTGTTAAAGTAGATTTAACGAATACGTCAGGCAAAAAAGTAGGAGAGGCTACGCTGACAGAAGCAAAGAACGGTGTGCAAATTAAATTAACTGCTCAAGGTCTTTCACCCGGGAGACATGGATTTCATATTCATGAAATAGGAAAATGTGAGGTGCCGGATTTCAAAACAGCAGGGGCCCATTTTAATCCTTTTAAACGTGAACACGGCTTTAAAAATACAAAAGGCCCGCATGCGGGTGACTTGCCCAACTTAGAAGTTGCGCCAAATGGAAAAGTAGATACCGAAATTTTTGCTTCTCTTGTGACGTTGCAAGAAGGAAAGCCGAATTCTCTTATAGATATGGATGGGTCGGCATTAGTGATACATGATAAAGTAGACGATTACACAACAGATCCTTCAGGAAACTCAGGAGATCGAATTGTTTGTGGAGTGATTACGAAATAAGCCAAAAAGCTGTGAGATCATTCACAGCTTTTTTATTGCCGTAACGAGCCGCTTCTAAATTGCGGTGAGCTTCTTTTTTTTGCACAATAGAAGAAAGAGTTAAAGAAGGTGAAAACATGCATAAGCAAGTTGTTGTAATAGGTGGAGGAATAGGTGGGTTAACAGCGGGAGCGCTTTTAGCTAAACATGGCTATGAAGTGACGGTTTTAGAAGCTTCTCGAGAGTGGGGAGGCTGTGCCGGGAAATTCCAGCGCCATCTCTATACATTTCCTGTCGGAGCGACGCTTGGAATGGGATTTGAGCGCGGAGGGATCCATGAGCGAATCAGCACATACCTGGGCCTAGAAATTGAAAATATTTCTCTTGAGAAAATCATGAAAGTTCATCTTCCACATCGTACACTAATTTATTATCAAGACCGGTATCAGCATATTTCGTATCTTCAAAAACAATTTCCTCATAAAGCGAAGAATATTAGGAGCTTCTATGAAAGTATTTTTAGAGTTGCAAAAGAAATTCGCAAGCTCATGCGGCCGCTGCCGGTTCTTCCTCCTCTCACAATCGGTGAGTGGAGTAGGCTGGTAAGTTCGTTAAATCTTGGGTCTGTGAAGTTATTACCTTATTTTCATCGATCGTTTAGTCATTTACTAAAAAAACACAGGTTGCTAGACGAAACGGACTTTATTCATTTTATTGATGGTCAATTAATAGACAGCATGCAGACAACGAGTGAGAACTGTTCAATGCTTATCGGATGTCTAGCGTTGGATATTTATCACGAAGGAGCTTTCTATGTGAACGGTGGCTTATACAAAGTCGCAGAAGCCCTGCAAAAATCTATTAAAGCCAACGGAGGAAAAACGACTCTAGGAAGGAAAGTAGTAAAGATAGAGCGTGATAACGACGAGTGGATCGTGCATGATCATAGAGGTAACCGCTACCGCGCTTCAGACGTTGTATGCAACGCGCCAATTCAAAGCTTAAAGTCTTTACTGCATGATGAAGATTACCAACATATCCATAAGAGGGCCAAAGAAAAAAGCGAGCTTCCGCAGTGGGGAACGTTTTCGATGTATGTTGCGATTGATGAAAGAGATCTTCCGCAGAAGGTAGAGTTGTTTCAGCAAGTGCTTCAATCCGAACAAGGCGAGATGACGGAAGGAAATCATTTATTTATCTCCGTGTCTCATCCTGACGATCGTTTTCGTGCGCCGGAAGGCAAACGTACAATTACAGCATCTACTCACATTGAGCTTAGCAAGTGGAGTAACAAGGAAACCTATGATGTTCAAAAACAAGTTCTTGAGAAAAAAATGATAGCAGGAATTAAAACCATCATTCCTAACATTGAAGAAGCAGAGCATCAAATTTCAGGAGCTCCTAAAGCATGGGAAAGGTTCACTTCTCGCCCAAACGGCGGAGTGGGTGGCTTTCCGCAAACGTTAGATCATGCTTTGTTCAACAGCATTTCGCATCGATCTGGCTTACAAGGGCTGTGGTTATGCGGAGATACAGTGTTTCCGGGAGCGGGAACTATAGGCGTATCGGTAAGCGGCTATCATGCTTTTCAAAGTATAACGTCTCATCAGCATAGGTTACCTTAACGTTTCGTCCGGACAAACTACTAGTGCTTATACCATCAAAAAACACCGGCCCTATTATCATAGGGCCGGTGTTTTCAGGAGAGAAACAGCTTCCACCACTTCCGTTTTCGCTTCATATCAGCAGCGGCGGTTTGTCTAAAGGTTTGGACAAAATCACTAAACATTTCTTCGCGTTCAGCTACGCTTTGACGATGAAGCTTACGCTCTTTCTCCATTTCTTTCAAATAATAGACTCGTTCTTCATTCATCGAATCAATTAAATCACGAAGCTCTTCTGTCGTATTAGTTGAAGAATTATTTAATTTTTCAACCATAAATTTTACTTGATTCATTGCAACGGTAGAATTGCTTGAGAATCGGTCTAATAAATACTGCATTTCTTTAGAGGATTCATCCGCATTCTCCATGACATCTTTCATGAACAGGCGCATATCCTCTGTTTTTTCTTCCGCAATTGTTGAATAATCTTCAATCAAAGAAGTGACTTCATCAAACGATTTTTCGTTAGAACGGATAATTTTTTTAGACATATTTTCTACATCTCTTGCGCTGCGTTCTGAAGACTCAGAGATATATGCCCCGACCGACTCCACCATTTCTACAGTTTGAGTAGCACTTTTTTCAAGCTCTTTTTTTACTTCTCCGACAATTTCTTCCCGAACTTCATTTCGCATTCCTTCTCGCATTTCTTTTAACAAATCAGCTTTAAACGTATCAAGTACTTCAAACACATCTTCATAGCGGCGAACAGCTTCTACTAGTTCCCCTTGAAGCAGCTCTTTTTCATTCACGACAAGGTCGTTTGGTTTTGGTTCTTCAATAGAAGCAGAAATAGCCTGCTTTTCTTCTTCAGTAGCTAATCGTGCTTCAGGTATAGGAGGGGTCTTCTCTTGCTTATTCTCTGAAATGCTTTCCTGCTTTTCAGCAGCTTTTTTCTTTTCTTGCTTCATTTGTTTATTGGAGTGTTCTTGAAAATCAATGACGTTTTCTTTTTTAGCAGTTTTCAACTTTGCTGGTTCTTCTTCTTTTGAAACCGCTGCCTCTGATTCCATCACTAAATGCTCCTGCTCTTCTTGTTCCTTTATTAGCAGCTGAACGTATTCTTTGACTTCATCTAACGTACATTGTTCATCAAACAGCTGTTTAATATCATTAAATAATTCAATTTGTTCCTCTGTATAGACACGGGCCCCATCTACTCGTTCAATTGTTAAATAGCTGCCCAATAATTTTTCCCATTGTTTTAACGTTTTCTTTTCTACCTCTAATTGATCACTTACTTTTTTAATTGTATACGTCTCCATCATTTTTCATTTCCTCCCTTATCTATTTTCATCCAACTATGTAATGGATTATTTGTTGTATGTTGTATTCACCATATCTTCACTTGTTTTCCTGCTAGGTGACAAAGGTTGTCAAAACTAGACGACATTAGCCTTCTATGTAAAGAAAACGCATATTTTGTAAAAAAATGTACAGAAATGCGCAAATGGCAAAAATGGAAAACATAAAAGAAAAGGAGAGTATAGAAAACAGTTGACGGGAAAAAATGAATCCTATAAGATAAGTTTAAATGTTTAAGTTCTTGAACATATAAACATAAGGAGTGAACACTATGTCACAGCATTATGCGCTCATCACCGGTGCGTCCGGAGGAATAGGTAAAGAGTTAGCTTATCAATTCGCAAAGGATGGCCATTCTTTAATTTTAGTTGCCAGAAGTGCTGATAAACTAACAGCGATTAGAGAGAATTTAAAATCTACTTATAATATTGACGTGATAACGGTTGTAAAGGATTTATCAAGAGAAGAAGAGATACAGTCACTGTATGAAGAACTTAAAAATAAAGAAATGCACGTTGATTATTTAGTGAACAATGCAGGTTTTGGACTATACGGTAAATTTATTGAAACAGCTTTAGATGAAGAGTTAAACATGATTGACTTAAATATCCGAGCATTAACTCATTTAACAAAATTATTTTTACCCGATATGGTCAAAAGAAATCACGGGGAAATTTTAAACATTGCGTCCGTTGCTGCATTTATGCCGGGTCCGCTTATGACAGTGTATTACGCAACAAAAGCGTACGTATTATCTTTCACAGAGGCCCTTGAAAATGAATTAAGAGGTACCAATGTAACGGTAAGTGCTCTATGCCCGGGTCCAACTAAAACGGGTTTTAGCGACCGGGCTCAGCTGAGCAATTCCAAGCTTTTTCAAAGCGGTGCAATGGATGTAGAAGCAGTTGCTAAAGCGGGCTATAAAAAATTTATGAAAGGGCAGACGGTTATCGTACCAGGAGTACAGTTTCGTCTCGCCACCTTCATCCCGCGCTTTGTACCAAGAAAGTGGCTTTCATCCGTTGTCCGCAGAACACAAGAAATTAAATAAAGGAGAATATTTATGAGTGAAAAAGCAGTGGAGTTATTTCGTGCCAGCATTCCTATTTTTCAGGCTCTAAGTGATTCAGCAAGACAAGATATTATTTTGCTGCTCGCGGAAAAAGAGCCTTTAACCGTTAATGAAATTGCAAACGAGTCTACTTTATCACGACCGGCAATTTCTCATCATTTAAAAATTTTACGTGATCAAAAGCTTGTGCAAATTGAGCAAAAAGGAACGCAGAGATATTATTCATTGGCTTTAAACGAGGCAGTTGAGCTATTAAAAAGCTTGCTTGCTACAGTTGAAGCTGAATGTTTATAGGGAGATGAAAGAGATGAACCACGAGCAATTCTATATCACAGATGAAACGGTCATTGAACATATTGTCTCTACACAAAAGCAGTATTTCTATGCACAAAAGACAAAGAGCATCAGCAGCCGCATTCAAGCGCTGAATAAGCTCAGAGACGCAGTCAAACAAAACGAGCAGAGAATTATGGATGCTTTAAAACAAGACTTGAATAAATCTGAAGTAGAGGCGTACACGTCGGAAATTGGGATTTTACTAGAGGAAATTCGGTTTACGCTTAAGCATTTAGCAAAATGGATGAAGCCTAAAAAAGTAAAAACCGCTTTAACACACGTGGGCTCTAAAGGGAAAATTGTGCCTGAACCGTATGGAGTCGCGTTAATTATTGCTCCGTGGAACTATCCGTTTCAATTAGCGCTGTCTCCTTTAGTAGGAGCGATTGCCGCTGGAAACACGGCGATTATAAAGCCTTCTGAATTAACGCCTAGCGTATCTCGGGTTATACAAGAATTACTAGCTGAGGCTTTTGATCCCGCATTTGTGACGGTGATTGAAGGCGCTGTAGACACGACGAGCATGCTTTTAAAACAGCCCCTCGATTATATTTTCTTTACGGGAAGTGTAAATGTAGGGAAAATTATTATGCAAGAAGCAGGAAAGCAGCTTATTCCCGTCACGCTGGAGCTAGGAGGAAAAAGTCCGTGCATTGTACATGAAGATGCAAACCTAGATCTTGCAGCGAAGCGAATTATGTTTGGCAAAGGAATGAATGCAGGCCAAACGTGCGTTGCTCCCGATTATTTGCTCGTGCATAAAAAGGTAAAAGCGCAGCTAGTGGAGAAACTTCGCGAAGCGATTTATCAATTTTACGGTAGTAATCCGCTTGAAAGTGAGCGCTACGGCCGTATTGTCAGTGAGCGCCATTTTATTCGGCTAGTTGAGTTTTTAAAAGACGGAAACGCTATAGTTGGAGGCGGGTATAATAAAAGTACGCTCACAATAGAACCTACGGTGTTAAGTGAAGTAAGCTGGACATCAGACGTTATGCAAGAAGAAATTTTTGGGCCTATTCTTCCTATGATTGAATACGAAACGCTAGACGAAGTTATTCATAAAGTTCAAGAAAAAGCTAAGCCGTTAGCTCTTTACTTGTTTACGGAAAGTGCAAATGTACAAAATGTCATAACGGAGCGTCTTTCATTTGGAGGAGGCTGTATAAATGATACGCTTATGCATATCGCTACGCCATATTTACCCTTTGGCGGAGTTGGAGAAAGCGGTACGGGCCAATATCATGGAAAAGACAGCTTTCAGACATTTTCTCATTTTAAAAGCATGCTGTCTCAAACAACCAAGTTTGATTTGTCATTCCGCTATCCTTCAGAGAAACAAAACTTGAAAATGATTAAAAAATTATTGAAATAAAAAGCCTCCTGATAGGAGGCTTTTTCGTTATTTTGAAAGTGAAAGCTGAGAAAGCGGCCATTTTTCTTGTGTATACGCCATTTCCCAAAATAAATACTCCAGCTCACAGCTTTTGATAAAGTGATCTTTCATACGATTACGTTCTTCTTCAGTCGCTTGTTCGGCGAGTTCATCAAGCTTGTTACAAAACCATTGTGTTGTGCCATTCATTTCTTCATTATTATAAAACTGAATCCATTCATAAAAAGGATGAGAAGGAGATGGATTTACTTGTTCTGTAATGCGCTGGCCAATTTCAACGTACGTCCACGGACATGGAAGAAGCACAGCAATGATTTCCGCTAAGCTGCCTGTATGCGCAACGCTTGTCATATGGTTAATATAGTGGCTGGCCGTTGGTGAAAGAGCCTCAGTGTGGAGGTCTTCATAGCGTACGCCTGCTACTTCACAAAAATTATTATGAGGGTGTACTTCACTATGTAATACCGTAGAAATGCCGGCATTAAAGGCTTCCATTTCGGTACGCGTGCGGCATTTTGTTAAAGCAGCGCCGTAAATGCGGACAAATGCTGTTAAGTATTCGTAGTCTTGAGAAACGTAGTGAATAAGCGCTTCTTTTGGCACGTCTCCTTCAGCAATTCCTTTAATAAAAGGGTGGTTAAAAATGGCTTCGTAAATATAGTTTGCTTCTTGTCTTAATTGAGATGAAAATGACATCAAAATCCTCCTTTAATATGAGGAAGTCACAAACAAGCACATAAAGGAAATAAAAAACACTCCGTTTATAAACGGAGTGGCAAAGGACAGTACAAAACTGAACATTGCCACTTTCCTACGCTGGTATGAGCCAGATCAGGTTCAAAGGGATCAAGAAAACTTGTCTCAGCCGGTCGGCACCCCTAGTGGACTTCCTATTAGTCTATGTTTAACTTACCATATATTCTGAAAAATAGAAAGCGTTACGGAAAATTGTTCCCTAACGGTTTTTATCTCTTAAAGAGGTAGCTTCTTGAAGCTATTTTTAATCATTTTTGTTTAAAAATGCATATTTTTAGGGAAGAAGAGGTATTAATGAAGGGAAGAGCCGTTTTCGTCTCCGAAACATTCCCATATAAATAGAAGAAAGGAGAGAACAAAATGGCAAAATTTCGTTTGTATGCTGTATTAAATACAGTAGGCTTGGCTATTACACTTCTTGTGAATTATTTAGCAAATGCGATTCCAATAGGAGGCAAAACAACGGCAGAGGCTTCTGCGCAAGTTCCTACGTTGTTTACACCAGCCGGTTATGCCTTTGCTATCTGGGGCGTTATTTATTTGTTATTAACCATTTGGGTTATACGCCAATTTTTTGCAAGAGAAGATCAAAAGGAAATATATGCACGTATCGGCATTTGGTTTTTTCTAAACTGTTTGTTAAATAGTGCGTGGATCTTTATTTTCCAAAACGATTACTATAAGTTATCCCTTTTAGTTATGCTCTTTATTTTAGGCACATTAATGATTGTATATTCCATTATTCAGCATTCTCGGATGACGACATGGTTTATGCGTCTGCCGATTTCGCTTTATCTTGGATGGATTTCTGTTGCGACTATTGTTAATGTATTTGTCGTATTTCAAGCAAATGGAATACCGCACTTGCTTGGCCTAAATGAGTTAGCATGGACGATTATTATGCTGCTGGTAGGGGCTGCGCTGGGCATTATGTTTACATTAAAAAACCGAGACGCTGTTTATCCGCTTGTTTTTATTTGGGCTTATATTGCCATTGCGGTGAAACAAAGTGGAAATCAGCCAATTGTCATTACTGTTATCATCTCGATTGTTTTATTAGCAATTGCTATTATTGTGGGACTGATTAAACGCTATAGACGTTTTTAAAAAGAAGCTCTAGCTTTTGTAAGCTAGAGCTTTTTATGATGCTCTTTTGATTGTAAAAAAGCAGCTGTAAAAGCAATTAAGCTAATTAAAATACCAAAAGGAACAACAATTGGTACGAATGATAAAATAAATGTCATAAGCGTAACCTCCATGTTGCATCGGTGCATAATGAAAAATTCAACTTTTTAAATTGAAGTTCCGCTATTATAGTATGCTAGGCATTATGTTTGGAGCCTATATGTTTAGAAATAAACGAAAAAGGCAACATACGTTACATATAGTTTATATAGGAGGAGTTAAAATGGAAACATATTTAGTGGCTTACACAGATAAAGACGATATGGAATATAAACAAGTGACGTGCGAGAGTTATGAAGATGCAGAGCGTACAGTTCTTCGTTTAGAGAGAGAAGGGCATATGCATATTGAAGAAATATCAAATCAAGAAGCCTACCGTGGAGACGAATCATCGTACAGAGAATAATTTTTGAATAGAAACATCAAACTCAAAATGAAGAGGCAGCTGCTTCTTCATTTTTTCTATTCTATATAGATATCGTTTTATAGAAAAAAGTAAAACGGGAATGATTTTCTTCTGCATTTATGGTACAGTACTAATCAGGTGAGTTTTGAGTTTAGAAGAGGAGAGAGTAACATTATATGAGTAAAGGAAATCAGTGGTCTTCACGCCTCGGTTTTATTTTAGCATCTGCTGGGGCAGCAATTGGTCTAGGAGCGATATGGAAATTTCCATACGTAACCGGAACCAGTGGCGGTGGAGCATTTTTTGCGTTGTTTATTTTATTTACAATTTTTATTGGATTGCCGCTTCTGTTGGCAGAATTTATCATTGGAAGACATACGGGAAAAGAAGCGATTAGTGCTTATAAAGCAATTGCTCCAAAGTCCGCTTGGGTATGGATTGGCAGGCTGGGAGTACTCAGCTGTGTCGTTTTGCTTTCCTTTTACAGCGTCGTTGGCGGCTGGGTGATTTTATATACGATTATGAGCGTAACCGGTATGCTAAGCGGAAAAGAGTACGGTCCGTTGTTCAATGCCGTCATTAGCCAACCTTATGTGGTATTAGGTGCACAGGCGCTGTTTTTATTAATTACAGTGTTTGTTATTTCAAAAGGCGTACAAAAAGGCATAGAGCGTGCTAATAAATACATGATGCCGCTGTTATTTATCTGTTTTATTATCATTGTGGTTCGCTCTTTAACATTAGACGGAGCTATGGACGGAGTAAAGTTCTTTTTAAAACCGGATTTTTCAGCCATTACAGGGTCATCTGTTCTCTATGCGCTCGGTCAGTCGTTTTTCTCGCTTTGCGTAGGATTATCCTGCATGGTGACATATAGCTCTTATTTAGGGAAAAAAGTAAGCTTGACGCGTTCAGCTGGCACCATTGCTATTTTGAACTTGTTTGTTTCGCTGCTTGCAGGCTTGGCTATTTTTCCAGCTGTTTTTTCATTCGGATTAAAGCCAACCGAAGGACCTGGACTTTTGTTTGTGGTCTTGCCAACAGTATTTGAGAAAATGCCGTTTGGCACCGTCTTTTTAGCACTGTTTTTAATTTTATTTCTATTTGCTACGCTTACGTCTGCTTTTTCACTGCTGGAAATTATCGTAGCTGCTTTAACCAAAGACGATCAGACAAAACGAACTCGCTACGCTTCTTTAGCAGGGATTCTTGTGTTTGTAGTAGGTATCCCATCAGCGCTTTCGTTTGGTGTACTAAAACATGTCTCACTTTTTGGCAGAAGTATATTTGACGTAGCTGACTTTTTTGTGAGCAATTTAATGCTGCCTCTTGGAAGTTTAGCCATTGCAATTTTTGTGACATTTAAAATGAAAAAAGAAGCCGTGTATGAAGAGTTTATTTCAGGAAGTACAAAAGGCGCTAAATTATTCAACGCATGGTTCTTTCTAGTTAAATATGTATTACCTATTATTATTATAGCTGTTCTGTTAAGCTTACTTGTTGCATATTAAAAAAAGCACTCATCTGAGTGCTTTTTTGTTTATTTTGCAAAAACGTGATTTCCGATTGTAATCGTAACCTGTTTTTGACGAAGCCATTGATCGCTTGTTTTATCTGGGTTAAAGAAGAATAACGAACCTTTTCCTTGACCTCTAAACGCTAGTGCTTCATTTACAGCTTTTTTTGCTTCAGCATCCGCTGCTTTATTAATTTCACCGTTTTGTACAGGTGTAAACTGTGTACCTTGATAAATGACATCATGAATAGAGTTTGGGAAAGAATCGCTATCTACGCGGTTTAAAACGACTGTTGCTACAGCCACTTTGCCAGCGTAAGGTTCACCTTTTGCTTCAGCTTGTACAAGGCGAGCTAACAATTCTTTATCGCTTTCGCTAATAGAGTTAGGGATTGTTAATGTTTCATTTGCATTAATAGAGTCGGTAGATTTGTGATTCGCTTCTTTTAACTGTTTAACCGTAACGCCGTATTCAGCGCCAATCTTGTAAAGAGTCTCTCCGGCTTTTACGCGATGGGTTGTTTCAGCGGCATTTGCCCCGTGACTCATGCCGAACATAGGAACTGCTAGCGCTCCAATAATTGCTAGTTTCTTAAACATAAAGTAAGTACCTCCTGAAATCCTTTTGAACGCCCCTTTTATCACGGATCGGTGCGTGCTGTGCACCGAACTTTATATGTACGTTTCAAAGATTAACAGGTGTCAATACATCTTGTCACTGCTTAAAACATACCAATCTAGGAAGATATTATAATAGTTAACAGATAATTTGAAAAATACGTTGACTGATAATAAAGGAGTGAATTATAATGAACGAGTAAATAGTTAACCGTTTAACTGGAGAGATTTTATGGGAGAAAAGATAACGATTCGTGATGTAGCAAAGCATGCAGGGGTGTCTGCAGCTTCAGTATCTTACGTCTTAAACGGAATTAACAAAGTATCCGATGAAACAAAAGAGCGAATTTTAACAGCGGTAAAAGAATTAAACTACGAACCAAATTTAACCGCCGTTAGTCTTTCGAAACAAAAGTCAAATATGATTGGCGTGATGTTCCCGCTTACAGATGATTCACTTTCTACTATATTTAAAGATAACCATTATTACAGTGAAATGATTAGTGGAATTGAATATGTAATCCGTAAGCATGGTTATGATCTAGTCATATCTGGAGTGAGTAGCCCAGCTGATTGCCTAAAATGGATTCGAACGAGAAATGTTGATGGTCTTCTGTTTTTAGGAGCCTTCCCGCATCGATTGTATGAGAAAATGAAAGCGTTATCGAATCCGATTGTGCTAGTTGATACATACGAAAGGTACGAACGTGATTATCATCATATTTCGGTAGACGATGAGTATGGAGGATATCTCGCTACAACACATTTAGTGAGTTTGGGGCATAAAGAAATTGCCTTTGTTGCTCATCACCTCGTCAATAGTCCAGTGGATAAAAAGAGGTATATAGGCTACGAGAAAGCATTAAAAGAAGCGGGCATTACACCATCAAAGACGTTTGTTTTTGAAGTGAACGAAAGTTCCTTTGATAACGGTTACAATTTAGGGAGCAAGCTGCTGCAAGAGCATAAGGATATTCGGGCGGTTTTTGCATCCTCTGATACGCTGGCGCTTGGAATTATGAAAGCACTGCAAGAAAAGGGGAAAAGAATTCCGCAAGACTATTCAATCGTAGGGTTTGACGACATTACGTTTAGCAGCTATTCATCTCCAAGTCTAACAACCATTCGTCAAGATGTATTTAACAAAGGAGTCGTCGCCGCGACGTCTGTTATTCAAGCAATCGAACACCGTTTCAGCACGCTGCAGCATGTAAAATTATCGGTTGAACTTGTTATTCGAGATTCGACTGCTAAGCGCGAGTGAACCACAGTAAGTTAACCGGTTAACCAAAGTTTAGCATTGATAAAAAAAGGGGATATAAGTTAGCATTCACAAAAAAAGGGGATATGAAAATGATTAATGTTACAGTATGGAACGAAAATCGTCATGAACAGAAAAATCCGGTTGTAAGAGAAATTTACTCTGAAGGCATTCACGGTGCCATCGCTTCTTTTTTAGAAGAAGGAGGGTTTCGTACACACACCGCAACATTAGACGAAGTAGAACACGGGTTGACTGAAGAAGTATTAAATCAAACGGATGTTTTAGTATGGTGGGGTCATTTAGCACATGACGAAGTGAAAGATGACATCGTTGAGAAAGTAAAGCAGCGCGTGCTAGACGGTATGGGGCTTATTGTTTTACACTCAGGTCACTTTTCTAAAATTTTTAAAACGTTAATGGGCACAAGCTGCGACTTAAAATGGCGTGAAGCAGATGAAAAAGAGCGCTTGTGGGTAGTAGAACCGAGCCATCCGATTGTGGAAGGTATTGGTGAATTTATCGAGCTTGAGCGCGAAGAAATGTACGGAGAGCACTTTGATATTCCAGCACCTGATGAACTGATTTTCACGAGCTGGTTTGAAGGCGGAGAAATTTTCAGAAGCGGCTGCACGTACAAACGCGGAAACGGAAAAGTATTTTATTTCAGACCTGGACATGAAACATATCCAACATACCATAACAAAGACATTCAGCGTGTCATTATGAATGCTATTAAATGGGCGAAGCCGGCAGAGAGAAAACGTCCTGTTTACGGCAATGCGCAACCGCTTGAATCAATCGCTGTTAAAAACTAATGAATAATGCTTAAGCAAAGGGGATAGGAAAGATGGCAAAAGTAAAAATTGGCGTTATTGGGTGCGGAAGCATTGCGCAACACCGTCACTTACCAGAATATAAGATGAATGAACAAGTAGAATTAGTAGCCGTTTGCGATATAAACACAGAACGTGCAAACAGCGTAGCACAGCAGTACGGTGTAAAAGCGTACACAAACTATGAAGAACTTTTAGCAAGCGGTACAGTGGAAGCAGTGAGCGTATGTACGCCCAATTATCTTCATGCGCCTATTTCGGTTGCAGCGTTAAACAGCGGAGTTCATGTTCTGTGTGAAAAGCCGATGGCAACATCAGAAGAAGAAGCGAAAGCGATGATTGAAGCAGCAAAAACAAACGGTAAAAAACTAATGATCGGACATAATCAGCGCTTTGTAGCTTCTCATCAAAAAGCTCGTGAACTTATTGAAAAAGGGGAAATCGGTAAAATTTATAGTTTCCGTACGGCTTTTGGCCACGGTGGTCCTGAAGGCTGGAGCGTGGACGGAAAAGAAAGCTGGTTCTTCAAAAAAGACGAAGCGTTTATTGGTGCTATGGGGGATTTAGGCGTTCATAAAACCGATATGCTCCGCTACATATTAAATGAAGAAATTGTAGAAGTCGGTGCATTCGTGGAAAGCAATGCAAAAGACTTTGCAAATGTAGACGACAATGCTGTGTGCGTATTAAAAACGGAAAGCGGGATTATCGGGACGCTTGCGGCAAGCTGGGCTTACAATGGAAAAGAAGATAACTCCACGATTGTTTACGGCGAGAAAGGGATTCTTCGTTTAGAGGACGATCCGACGTATTCATTAGTTGCACAATATGCAACGGGTGAAGTGGTGAACTATGAATTAGGAAAAATCCAGTCGAACGATGAAGGCGGACAAAGTAATTCTCACGTCATTGAACAATTTGTAGATGCAGTTGCAGAAGATAAAGAATCTCCGGTTCCTGGTGAAGAAGGATTAAAATCACTTGCTGTTATTTTAGCAGCTTTAAAATCAAGTCAAACGAAACAAATTACGCGCGTGTAAGAGGTGAAAAACGTGAGAATTGGCATAATCGGAGCAGGAGGGATTGCTGTAAGCAGGCATATCCCAGCATTCAAACAACTGGGTGATGAATGTGTGATTTGGGGGCTTAGCGATATTAATAGTGAAAGAGCCACAGAGGTAGCCAATGAACATAATATCCCTCACGTATTTGTTGATTACAAAGATATGTTTAAAGAAGTGGATGCTGTATGTATTTGTACACCGAATAAATTTCACGCCGAGTTTGCAGTAGAAGCGCTAAAAGCAGGCGTTCACGTTCTATGTGAAAAGCCGATGGCGATGTCTAAAGAGCAAGGTGAAGAAATGCTTGCTGCTGCTAGAGAATCGGGTAAGCAGTTAGCGATTGCGTATCACTACCGATTCATGAAAGAAGCGCAGGCTGCGAAAAAAATGATGACAGAGGTAGGGCGTCCATTAGTTGCACGTGTCAGAGCAATGCGTCGCCGTAAGGTTCCCGGTTGGGGAGTATTCACGAACAAAGATCTTCAAGGAGGAGGCAGCTTAATTGATTACGGCTGCCATTTGCTTGATTTAACGCTTTGGCTAATGGGAAACCCAAAGCATACTGAAGTACTGGGAAGTACATATAATGACCTGAGTAAAACGCCTAACCAATTAAATCAATGGGGAGCATTTGATCATGAAACATTCGGTGTGGATGATCATGTAACGGCCTATATTAAATTTGAAAATGGAGCGTCGCTTCTTTTAGAAACTTCTTGGGCTGCTAATATCGAAGATGATGAAGAGCACGTAAGCATATCAGGGGTAGAGGGCGGTTTAAGCGTGTTTCCGTTTGAACTATACACGTCCAAAAACGGTATGCTTATGAACAGTACTTCATCTTGGATAGATGGAGAAGATGATTACAGCTTAAGTCAGGCTAAAAATTTCGTTGAAGCGTGTAAAGGAAATGCTGAATTAGTAGTAAAGCCACAAGAAGCGCTTCAAGTCTCAGCTATTATTGATGAAATATATCGCACAGGGGGAAATTAAAATGAAACTTGGAGTATTTACGGTCTTATTTGCGGATCTTTCTTTTGAAGAGATGTTAGATAAAGTAAAATCAGCAGGTCTTCATGCTGTTGAAATCGGAACGGGAGGTTATCCGGGAAACAGCCATTGTCCGCTAGATGAGCTGCTTGAAGATGAAGAAAAAAGAGAAGCATATATGAAGCAGATAAAAGACCGCGGACTTACAATCAGCGCATTTAGCTGCCACGGCAATCCTATTTCACCTGAGGCAAGTTTTGCAAAAGAATCTGACGAAACGCTTCGCAAGACCATCCAACTAGCATCATTAGTAGATGTTCCAGTGGTTAACTGCTTTTCTGGAACAGCAGGAGATCACGAAGAAGCGAAGTACCCAAACTGGCCTGTTACTCCTTGGCCTAACGAGTATGGAGACGTATTGAATTGGCAGTGGGAAAATAAGCTTGTTCCTTATTGGAAAGAAATTGGAGAACTAGCGGAGGAGCATAACGTAAAAATTGGTTTAGAACTTCACGGTGGATTTTTAGTTCATACTCCGTATACGCTCCTAAAGCTTCGCGAAAAAACAAGTCCAGCGATTGGCGCTAACCTTGATCCAAGTCATTTATGGTGGCAAGGAATTGATCCGGTAGGAGCTATTAAAATTTTAGCAAAAGAAAATGCGATTCATCATTTCCATGCAAAGGATACGTACTTGGACCAGGATAATATTAACATGTATGGACTGACGGATATGCAGCCATACGGAGAAGTCCAAACGCGTGCATGGACGTTTAGATCCGTAGGATGCGGACATGATGTAAAAGAGTGGTCTGATATGATGAGTGCCCTTCGCACATACGGATACGATTATGTAGTCAGCATTGAGCATGAAGATCCAATCATGTCGATTGAAGAAGGATTTAAACGCGCGGTTACAAACTTACAAAGTGTATTAATTGAAGAAACTCCGTCACAAATGTGGTGGGCGTAAGCAAAAAGAAGCATCTCTAAAAAGAGGTGCTTCTTTTATTTTCGATGATAAATTATTTGCCTTTTGTTCACCTGAATTTCGATACAAACGGGTGATTGGTAACCCAAAAGCGCCAAGGGTAATCCTTCGCTTCACCAGAATTATCAATGCCAACGCGAGGTCCGGCGGAAATCGCTGAAGGAGTGAAGCCACGAGCAATATAAAGAGGAGGGGTGGTTAAATCATGACCGTACAAATCCATTGAAACCCCTAGTGCTTTTGTTAGTTTCCCAGGACCGTTTGTCCAATTTATTTCATTTTCCATCCCTCGACGTCTAGTTTTCATCAAATCTTTTCCGCTAAATGGCTCAATAGCTCGAATGAGGACGCCTTCTGGACAATCGATGTCGCTGCTTACAACATTGAGTAAACAATGTGTATGCATTGTATGCGTATAGGCATGACCAGGAGGACCGAACATTACCTCTGTTCTTTTTGTGCGCCGGTTATTAAAGCTATGAGCTGCTCGGTCGAAAGGTCCTTTATAAGCCTCGGTTTCTACAATAAAACCAGATGCAGTTCCTTCTGGCGTTTCATGAATAAGAAGACACCCTAACAGCGACTGAGCTAGTTCAAGCGTAGGCTGTTGATAAACCGAAAGAGGAAGTGGTTCAATCGCTAAAAGAGAACGCGTCATTTGCTGTAGTCCATCCTTTCAAAGCAGAGTTGTTCACGCTGTTATGCGCATCTTTTATTATGATGTTTTCTTTATGATTTTGCAAAGGGAGGGACTGGTTAATACAAGTAATCTTTCTTCCCCCCTTTTCAAGTATTTATCATGATTCAACTTACTCTATGAAATCATTTTATTTTAAAGAATGGTTTCGTTTTGCGCGTGTAGGGGAAATATTTTACTACAATACTTTGCTTTTGCTGTTGGTATGATATACACATTTCATCCATATTTTACATGCTTTTAGTTTTAAAAAATAGTGATCCGTCTTTTCTTTATTTTCGTTCTACACATGAAAGCAAAATAAAAAGATTGAATTGTAGAAAGTTCTTTATAAATGGAGATAAAGAAAAAATATCCTTCAAAGAGTATTTAAGGGATTTTAGAACATATTAAAAATAAAATTTATACACTGTGAGGAATAGCTATGAACATCCACTTTGATACATTAACGAATTTATCAATTAAACATATTTTTGGGCCTGCATCTCAAACAATCACCCATCTCACATATCATTCAAAACAAGTTCACGACGGATCCGTATTTTTTAGTATAAAAGGTGAAAATGAAGATGGACATCAATATATTAAAGAAGCTATAGCTAGAGGAGCCGTAGCAGTATTTGGGACAAGCGTTGAGCAGCTTCGTCTTTTAAGCACTCAGTATGCTCACTGTACGTTTTTAGCTGTTGACGACGTTCGCAAAGTAATGGCGTCTTTTTCTAAAATGTATTTTGATTATACGGATGAAAAAATTGAGACAATTGGCGTTACAGGTACAAATGGCAAAACAACCGTAGCAGCTTACGTAAGGTCGCTTTTAACTCTTTTAAAATTGCCGACAGGGTCGATTGGAACGACCGGCATTTGGTCATCAAAGCAAAAGTTAGTTTATAAAAAAAGTACGCCTACAACGCCGGAGTCGGTAGACTTGCATAAAATTTTTTATGATTTGTATACAAGAGGCGATGAAGCGGCAGTGATGGAAGTATCTTCAATTGCGATAGATCAGCAGCGAGTAGAAAATATTTATTTTGATGTAGCCATTCACACAAACTTATCGGAAGAGCATTTAGAGTATCATAAAACGTTTGAGCACTATAAAAAATGCAAGATGAAATTATTTCAACAGGCCAAACATGCCGTTATTAATATAGATGATCAGGACATGGGTAAAGACTTAAGCAGGGTATTTGAAGGACCTAAAGTCACGTATAGTTTATTAAATAATGCGGAAGCAACTCTGCAAGCAAAAAACATTATTGTCAAAGAAGGAGGCTCTTTCTTTGATTTACTTTATAAAGGACAGTCATACAAAGTAGCAGTGCCTGTATATGGCGATTACAACATTGCCAACGTGCTAGCGGCCATTGGTACAGCTCTTCACTTTGAATACCACATTGAAGATATTATTAGCGTACTTCCTAAATTGGAAAGTCCAGAAGGGCGATTTCAGGTGATAGAAGGTCCAAATAACCAAAAAGTGATCTTAGACTATGCCCATACGCCTGTTGCTCTTACTCGTTTGGTAGAAGAAGTAAAAAAAATGGAGTACAACCAGCTGATTGTCATGATTGCAGGGATCGGCATTCGAGATTTTAACAAAATGCCTAAAATGGCGCGCACCATTGAAGGAAAAGCTGATGAAATTATCGTAACGGTTGATCATCCAGGTCATCATGATCCGAATGTAATCGTAGATCAAGTGATGACAGGTTTTTCGAATCCGAGCGCAAGCAATATTCACCGCGCCCCTACTCGAACGGAAGGCGTATTAAAGTCGCTTTCTTTAGGAAAGCCGAATGATATTATTTTACTTACAAGCGGCTGTATTAACGGCGCTCAGCTTGTAAAAGGAAAGGAAATTCCGCATTCAGACGAAGAAATTATTGCCTCTTATTATGCGTCTTTAAGCAATATTTCTTAACACTCATCTTTATTTATTGAACGTAGAAAAAGTGAAACACCATACGAAAGAAGGTCTCTTACTATTTTTAGAGACCTTCTTTTTGCATCAAAACTATAGGCTGTTTTCGCGCTGTGTTTTTGGTTCTTCAATTTTTACATCATGTTCTTTAGCCAGCTTTTTAATAGCTGCATTGTAATCGCGTATACCTTTTCGTGCTTCATCAAGCATAGCGTTTGCCTCAGCAATAAGGTTGCGGTCCTGCTTTTCCAAAGCACTGACAATTTTAATAAAAGCATTATACTGGGTATTGGCAGCCTTTATATAGCCTTCATGAACCTTTCGAAGATCGTCGGTTTCTACATCGATGTTTTCCAGTTCGTCAACAAATTTACGATAGGTAGGAATGACTTCACTCGTCATCGTATCGTACATAACAGCGTCACTTGTGTAGTTAGCGCCTGTAACGGAATCGTATGCGTCAATCGCCTCTTTTTCAAGCTGAGCCGCTTTCTTTAAATCTTGATTGTTATAATCGATTAAATCATCTTGAACAGGATCACTAAAGCAGGCGGATAATAAAAACAAAAGAGGGACAAGACAAAATAAAACTTTCTTCAACGAATTTCACCTCCGTTTAACAATGTATGAAACATCTGCTTGGCAAAGTCTGTTTTAATAACTGGAGAAAAAGAAGGGAGTGTATAAAAGGATTTTTAAAGGTCGACAGTGAATGTATTCATAAGTTGGTTTGTAGTTGACCACCCTTTAGTAGCAGGAAGGAAGAGAAGATGATTAAAATAAAAAGAGACCACTTAACGAACAATGAAGTTATTGAGCTAGTAAGTTCTCACCTTCAAGGAATGAACTTACATTCCCCCCCTGAAAGTATTCATGCTCTAGATATTGAAAGTTTAAAACAACGTCATATTACGTTTTGGAGCGTGTGGGAAGGAAGTCAGCTAGCAGGGTGCGGAGCTGTAAAAGAGTTAGATGAGCACCACGGAGAAATTAAATCGATGCGAACAGCTACCGCTCATTTGCGGAAAGGAATTGCTAGAGAGCTGCTGCAGTACATAATAAATGAAGCGCAAAAACGAGGGTACCGACGCTTAAGCTTAGAAACAGGATCCGCACCTGCTTTTGAACCGGCTAGAAAGCTATACGCCAGTTTTGGATTTTACGAGTGCGAACCGTTTTCTACCTACAAAGAAGATCCATACAGTGTGTTTATGACAAAGAAATTGAATGAGTAAAAGACAGGAAAGAAGGCGCAGATGATTTGTTTATTTGTATGCAAACTGTGCGCGCAAGCAGCTGTCATTTATCCTGTTAGCAAGTAAGCTTTTTAGGCAAAGCCTTTTTAGGAGGCTTTGTTTTGGTCATGATTCATATAAAAAGGTATAAACTAGGTTTTCTCACTAGACAAAAAGGTTTTTCCTATGTAGTATAGGTGTCAGATAATACAAAACGAATGTTCAGTATAAATAATAAATGTACGGGGCGGTGGAAATAGCTTGAATAAAAAAAAGCTTCAAAGTGAACAAACCAAAAGAAAAGTGGCAGATGCCGCTAAAGCATTGTTTTCTCAAAAAGGCTATAAAGCTACATCTATTGAGGAAATTGTAGAAGCTACGGGAAGCAGTAAAGGGAATATTTATTATCACTTTAAAAGTAAAGAAGGGCTTTTTCTTTATTTAATAGACGAATGGGATCTTGAGTGGGAACGAAACTGGAAAGAAAGAGAGTCTCTTTACAAAACAACAAGAGATAAGCTTTTTGGAATAGCGGAGCAAATCATTTTAGATGATTTGAATCATCCTCTTACGAAAGCTGCGGATGAGTTTTTTAACAACGAGGAGAAGGGCAGCGACATCGAAGAGCGAATTGATGAGATGGTGAAACGACACGTGGAGTTTAACCGGGAACTTTTGCAACAGGGCATCGATGAAGGCGAGTTTTCTCATAAAAATGCAGAGCAACTTGCAGTAATTTTAGAAGGGTTGTTTGTTGGAATGAGCCGCATGTCTCGAAAAACGAGTACGGAAAATGCCCTGCAGCTTTACCATTCAGCAATCGATGTATTTTTAAACGGAATTATAGCAAGGTCTTCTTAAATAAGCGGGGATGCTTATTGCGGCAATGAGTAATCCCTCATTATTTTGTATTTTTATAGACCGAACGTTCAGTATTTTTGTAATCAGGAGGTTTATATGTCATTATTGTTAAGAAATCGGGCGGCGATTTTGCTGCTCATGCTAAATATTTTTATTATCTTTACGGGAATCGGTCTCGTTATTCCAATTATGCCAACCTATATGACGGAGCTTCATATCAACGGCAGCGTGATGGGGCTTTTAGTAGCCGTGTTTTCACTAACTCAATTTCTGTTTTCGCCTTTAGCGGGGCGATTATCCGATTCGTTAGGGAGAAAGAAAATTATTGTAGCGGGAATGATTGTTTTTGCCCTGTCTGAATGGTTCTTTGGTTCAGTGAGTACACCTCTTTTATTATTTGTATCCAGAATGCTAGGTGGGGTCGGAGCCGCGCTTATTATGCCTGCTGTTATGGCCTATACAGCGGACGTGACGTCTGCTAAAGAACGCGCTAAAGGAATGGGCTATGTGACGGCAGCGATTACAACAGGATTTATTATCGGGCCCGGTATTGGAGGCTTTTTAGCTGAATACGGCATGCGCGTGCCATTTTACATGGCCGCAGTAGCAGGAGGCTTGGCTGCAGTGATTACGCTTTTTGTT
Organism: Priestia sp. 3CA3; assembly: GCF_056836725.1. Taxonomy (NCBI): domain Bacteria; kingdom Bacillati; phylum Bacillota; class Bacilli; order Caryophanales; family Bacillaceae; genus Priestia; species Priestia sp. 3CA3. The sequence goes on along the minus strand of NZ_JBXENJ010000006.1, from coordinate 78,571 downwards.
TTGCCGGAGTCTCGTCCTGTACAAGGTCATGCTGTTTCAAACAATGAGAATCCAAAAGAAGATCGGCTGCTGCTGCAGCTTATGAATTCCTACAAAGAACCTTATTTTTTAAGTTTAATTATCGTTTTTGTGACATCGTTTGGATTATCCAATTATGAAACGATCTTTTCACTATTTGTTGATCATAAATTTAGCTTTACGCCAAAAGATATTGCGTTTGTTATTACGTTTGGCTCTATTGCAGGGGCTGTTGTGCAGGTTACGATTTTTGGCTGGATTTTAAATAAGTTCGGTGAAAAAAGAGTGATTTCGTTTTGCTTGATGATGACGGGACTTTTTATTTTACTTACGCTATTTGTGCACACGTACTGGCTTATTATTGTTGTAACATTTATCGTCTTTTTAGCAACAGATATTTTACGTCCGGCAATCAGCACGCAAATGTCGATGATGGCACAAGACGACCAAGGGTATGTAGCCGGACTAAATTCTGCTTATACAAGTCTTGGGAATATTATTGGACCCGTTGTCGCAGGCTTTCTCTTTGATATAAACATTAATTATCCGTACGTATCAGCTGCACTTGTACTGCTGCTTTGTTTTCTTTTATCTTTAAGAGCAGGGAAGGATCGAAAAACAGCTGTGAGAAATCAAGCGATTCAAGAGAAATAACGAGAAGGAAAAATGATAGAATTTTTAGGGGATAGAAGACCTCCAGTAGCTTACTGGAGGTCTTTTAATGATGCTTTTAGTAAAGCTGTAAGATTTACAACACCACTCAGCCTATAGCGAAGCTTTATTTTATCGGCAAAACAGTGAAATGGTTGCAAATAAAAAGGGTTAATAGTAAACTTTAAACGTAACAAGAATAGTATGGGAGCTTGCGCGGGGCAGGCTGAGAGTACAGGGGCGCCTGTTGACCATTTGAACCTGTTGGATAATGCCAGCGCAGGGAATGTGAGTACATACCAAAGCACTTTGCGCATGCAAGGTGCTTTTTTGTCTTTTTTTGCAGTGTTAAAACTAAATGAAAAGAGTGAGAGAACATGGATATTAGTAAAATTTCAGCTCAATTAGAAAAAGTAAGAGACTTAAGTCCGCTTATTCATAATATTACGAATGTTGTGGTAACCAATTTTACAGCAAATGGACTGCTTGCCCTAGGAGCGTCACCTGTTATGGCTTATGCGAAGGAAGAAGTGGCTGATATGGCTCGAATCGCCGGAGCGCTTGTCTTAAATATGGGTACACTGACGGCTCAAGAAGTAGAAGCAATGAGAATAGCAGGAAAATCAGCAAATGAAAACGGCGTGCCGGTTATTTTCGATCCTGTAGGAGCCGGAGCGACACCGTTTCGTACAGAAGTAGCACGTCAGCTTGTAGAAGAATTAAATATTGCAGTTATTCGTGGTAACGCTGCTGAAGTTGCGAATGTAGTAGGCGAGTCATGGCTCATTAAAGGCGTTGATTCATTAGAAGGGCAAGGAGACGTCATTGAACTTGCTGAGAAAGCGGCGAACAAATTAGATACAGTGATTGTTATTACGGGTAAACAAGATGTGATCACCGATGGAAACACAACGTATACAGTAGACAACGGTCACCCGTTATTTACGAAAGTGACGGGGACTGGATGTCTGTTGACATCAATTATAGGAGCTTTCGCTGCTGTAGAAAAAGAATATGTCGAGGCAAGCGTTGCTGCTTTAAGTTTTTACGGAGTGGCAGGTGAAATCGCCGCAGCGAAAAAAGGTGAAGAAGGGCCGGGAAGCTTTCAAATTGAGCTCTTAAACCAGCTTCATCTTTTATCTGGGCAGGATATTGAATCATATGCAAGAGTACATCAACGTTAAAAGGAGCCGGAAAATGACAAACGAAGAAATCAAAAAGCTGCTGAAAGTTTATTTTATAATGGGCAGCAATAACTGTACAAAAGATCCGAAAGAAGTGTTGAAAGAAGCAATTGAAGGCGGCGTTACCGTGTTTCAATTTCGTGAAAAAGGCGAGGGTGCCCTAAAAGGAGAAGCGAAATATCAGCTGGCGAAAGAACTTCAGCAAATTTGTCAGCAGCACAGCGTTCCTTTTGTTGTGAATGATGATCTTGACTTAGCGATCCGCTTACAAGCAGATGGCGTTCATATTGGACAAGAAGATGAAAAAGCTCATATTGTTCGAGAAAAAATAGGAAAAGGAATTGTGGGCGTCTCTGTTCATAATGTACAAGAGCTGCAGCAAGCGATAAAAGACGGGGCGGATTATGTAGGAATGGGACCCGTTTTTCCTACTTCTACAAAAAAAGACGCAAAAGCAGTGCAAGGTACAAAATTAATTGAAGAAGTGCGAAACCAGAATATTGACTTTCCAATTGTAGGAATCGGTGGCATCACGCCTGAAAATGCCAAACAAGTAGTAGAAGCAGGTGCAGATGGCGTTTCTATTATTACCGCGATTAGCTTAGCAGCGTCTCCAAAAGAAAAAGCAGCTCAATTGAAAGAAGCGGTAGGAAAATAAAAAAAGCGCACAGTGTGCGCTTTTTTTATTATAGCTGAACAGTTTGGGGAGTTTCTTCGCCTTCATTCATAAAGCGAATTTCGTTTGGCGTAATTTCAAGAACAACATACTCAGGGTCATTTGGACCGTCAAACCATTCTTTCATGTGATCGTTCCATATACGTCCTTTTAGTTGATCACCGGTACGAAGAACAGCTGTCCCAGATAATTCTAAGTATTGATCGCCATATCCTTCGCCACTGTAGCCCAATAGTACGTGCACGTTCGGATTGGCTTCGATTTCTTCTGCCTTATGTGTATTGATATTTGTTGGTGTGTAAAGAGCGATACCATCTTCATCGCTGAAAAATGTCATATAGCGAGAGTGGGGTTTGTTGTTTACAACTGTGGCTAATGTTCCTACACGATTTCCTTCTAATACTTCATTTACTTTTTTAGCAATTTTTTGTTCATTCATTTTATCCATCTCCTTTATTACTTTTTATGTTCCTCAATCGAAGATAAATAAAACATACATGTCTAAAAAAAATATAAGTTAACAATAAAATAATTATGTAAACTAATAAATTAAAAAATAAAAAAGCTAGCTACAGCTAACTAAAAAATAAGCCCGCACTGCCGTAACCCTAAGTGTCTTAAATACCCAGATCTACTAGGTGGGTGCCCTCATAGCCGGGTTTAGCGTCCCAAGAAGGGCGTGCTATCTGCAGCTAAATTTTGAGCTCCCTTTTAACACTCAAAGGTTTAAGACAACATGAGTATACGCACAGCGCAGGTATGTATAACAAATGTAAATAAAATGCCGATATATAAATGTTTTCTAATTAATCAACTTTCATCGTACAAGAAATGATTATAACGGAATAATGAATGGAACGCAAGACTTTTATTTAAAGTTTTTCTTCTCTAATATTTTGGCGGTTATGCAGTAACAAAATAAAAAAAGGGCCCGCAACTGGAATGAAACATAAGAGAAGGTAAGGTCGGGATGCTATCCTTTCTTTTGTCATAACGGAATAAGAAAGCCACGTTAAAACAAAAAAATCAGCGGTCATCACGCTAACAAGCTGTGACTGCATAAAAGCATCTCCATAAGCTCTTATTGAACCTATGGATAGTCCGTATACGTAACCTGCAATCGTGAGCGCTAAGCATAGTCCAATCCATAGACGAGAAGAAATGATGGCAATGAAACGTGAAGAAATACGCGAACGTGTTCGAACTTTTTGTCCTTTCCAATGATAATAGAACAAAAGAGAAAAAGCTCCAAGCCCAAATGATAGAAGAGAAAATGGCCATCCAGGCAGTTTGTACGTATCTTTTTTACAAATCATTACCAGGAACAATATTGGGAAAAGTCCTAAAAAAGAGAATACCATAACCACGAGCGGATCTACCTGTTGAAAATTTCCTGTGATAAGATTTTTAAACAGCAAATCATTAGCGGCGCTTGCTCCCGGAGCTAGCAGCAAGGCGTATAGTACAAGCATAGCCCATACAATGATATACATATTCTCAACTCCTTTTAATTGTTTTAGTATACAAAAACAATTTTAGTATATTTCCCCGTCTTGTGATGAAGGGAAACGCTTGAAACTCTTCTTTAATTAGGTGTAATATTACACTAAAGACATGTGCGTGTATAGAAAGAAAGGGCTGTAAAAATGAATAAACAAGAAGTGATTAAATCAGTATCGGATAAAATACGATTAATTCGTTTAGAAAGAAACTATTCACAAGATAGAATGGCTGAAGTCATTGGTATTTCCAAAAAAACATTGGTTCAAATTGAAAAAGGGCGCACGGAAGCAGGGTGGACGACTACTGTTGCAGTATGCGGTTTGTTTGGTGACAGTGAAATCCTTCAATCGGTTTTAGGAGACGTCCCCTTAGAAGTAGTAGAAATCATTGCTCATAACGGCGTATCTTCTCCAAAAGATAAAACGCTCGGAGGAAGAGTATGGTGGAAAGAGATTCAAAAAGAAGGTTCTTTTCGTCTGCAGCAAAATATGATTAGTCAGCACTATCGTATTTTAGATGACCAAGACTATCGATGGTTTAGTTCATTTGATAAAAGCGAAGCTGTAGAAAGATTTGAAGAATTAACAAAGAAATAAAAACAAGCACTTGCTTTCAAGTGCTTGTTACTGATTCATTAACGTGCCGGATGAAGGACGGTTGAACCAATTCCATAGCTCTACATCTCCAAGTGACGCATAGGTGATAGACGGATCATTTTTTAATTTCAGAAGCTTTTTGGTAGGTCCTGTAATCACAACGCCGTACACACCGACTCCATGTTTTTTTACATAAGAATATCGCTGCTTTAGCAACAAATCGGAATGGTCTAGCTGACGAACTTTTTGGACCGTTTCTTCATTATCGGCTAATAGTTTCATCATACCTAAAACGTTCGACTTGCTAGTAGAGTGCGTTTGATTTTCTTTGTGCTCGTAAGGCAAGTCTAAAAACTCTGGAAAGCCAAATGTTGATGTTAAGTCAATTAATGGCTCATCTTTTGTGCTTGTTTTTTGTTCGTTCCCTGTATTAAGCGCGTACCAAGAGGTAGAAAAATCACGGCTGTCGATGGCGTTCATTTTTTGCTGAACTTCTTTTAGCGAATACGTATCATCAAAAGAAATAGCCACTTCACTTACCGTTCCTTTAGGTAGGTTTTCTAATGCATTCCATGTTTCATTCGTCCATTCCTTATACTCTTTTGCATGTAGCTTTAGTTTTTTTGGATCAGGATAGACAAAGGAAAGGTTAAGATCGTATTTACCGCCGGAAAATTCTTTTTCTACACCGCTCGTTTTATCAAACAGCTGATGAAATGTAAACGTCCCAATGGCCTGCTCTTCACGTCCAATTTGCTTATAAGCTTCCATTTGCGACTGCATTCGGAAAAAGGACTGTGTATCAGAAGTGGTTTCACGTATATGAACGTTCGGAAAAGCAGATTCGATAGCCGCTTGATTGACGCTGTTTATGTATTCGGTTTTTGATTGATGATAATATACAATGGATAAAAAGCTGCCGATAATCCATAGCAGAACCACAGAGCTAATGACAGTTGTCACATTTGAAAGGCGCTGCTTCCATTTGGCGATATAAATGGACTTTTTAACTTTTTTATTATCCAACATCGTATCGTCACTTAGTGAAGTAGTTGATGGAGTGGGCGATAACGGTTCATCTTCGATTAGCAAGTGCTCTAAATGAGCTGAGCATGCTTCACAATTTTCTGTATGTTGTTCAAGTGTTTCTGCTTCTTTGTCTGTCAAAGTGCCGTTTTTATATTTTTCCCATTGATGCTTCATATCTTGACAGCTCATCCGTCCTCTTCCTTTCTTTTTTTCAATTGTTGACGACCACGATACAAGTCCATTTTCACTTTTGACAGAGTAAAGCCAGTCATTTCTGCAATCTCTTCATATGTGAAGCCATGATAATCTCGTAACAGTACAATATTCTGCTTAGCCGGAGGCAAAGCAGATACATCAGAAAGCCAGCCGTCGATTTCACTTTGAATCATCACTTGTTCTTCAGCACTTGGCTGAGGAGTAAAGTGCCATTCTTCTATTTCGACAGTAGGGCGTTTTTTTTCTTTTCGATACCAGTCAATAAAGGCGTGATAAGCAATTTTGAACAGCCAAGGCTTTACTTCCTCGCCTTTATACGTTTCTAAGTGTAAAAGTGCCCGGTAAAAGGTCTCCTGCATTAAATCTTCCGCTGATTCTTTCCTGCGAGTAAGAGAGAGAAGATAGCGCAGCAAATCATGCATGTGCTGTTTATAAATGTGTTCAAAGTTATGCTGTTGTGCCATTTTCTCCCCCTTTCATTTAATCAACGCAATTTGTGGATAAAAGTTTCGGTTTTTTTATCAAAAATCGTATGTAATAGATAAAACATGCTTAAAATACGATATATAGCTTATCATACTAAAAAGAAAATCATATGAAATTCGACATAATTCCGTGTAATTTGTCATTTTTTTAAAAAACTAAAGGGTAATTGGTGTTCGAAGGAAACAGAAAATGTTATGATAGAACAAGGATGTGCTCTTACAAAAAACAGCTACATACATAATAAAAAATACAGCGTTTGTTTGCAGAATGAAAATGGACAAACATATGGTGTTTAACCATGGATGTTTGTGGGAAAATAAACTAAGTATTTTCAACAAAAAGTAAATTAAATTGTGTTTTCACTTATAAAAAACACGGTAAATTGGAAAAGGTGGGGTCATGATGGACGTAGAAAATACACAAGGTACAGAAGAACAAGCACCTAAAGTCAAGGCAGCTAAAGTTGGCGATACGATTCAGCCTAAAAAAGGCGACTATAAAGGATTTAAAGGAATTGTTATGGTAGTGCGAGACAATTCGGTTATCGTAGATTTTGGAAAAGATGCTGAAACAGGCGAATCCATGAAAACAGTCGTTAATCATAAAAACTATAAAATCGTAAAAAAGTAGGTGAATAACCTACTTTTTTTTACTGAATATATGTTTAAAGACGGCGATTTTTCTACCGGAAACTTTAGAGAAACGCATTGGTAAAGCAATTCTTTGAGAAGAAGAATGTTTTTTAGTAAACTATAGAAAGTATGTAGAAAGAAAGGATTTTTTGTTATGTCAATTCAATTATCACAATTATCATTACCAAAAGAGGTTCTTTCGCTTTTAGCGAATCGTAAATATGAAAATCTGTCTCATGCTGATCAGCTATTAATCGGAAAAGGCGGCTATACAGCAGAAGAAGCAGATATTTTAGAAGATGCCATTATTGCCTTATCACTAGGGAAAAACGTACTTTTAAAAGGGCCAACAGGTTCAGGTAAAACAAAGCTTGCTGAAACGCTGTCGCATTTATTTTCTCAGCCGATGCATAGCGTTAACTGCTCGGTGGATTTAGATGCAGAAGCGCTGCTTGGCTTTAAAACAATTTCTGAACAAGAAGGGAAAACAGGTATCGAGTTTGTAGAAGGACCTGTTATTCAGGCAATGAAAAAAGGCCATTTATTATATATTGATGAAATTAACATGGCGAAACCTGAAACGCTTCCTATTTTAAACGGGGTACTTGACTACCGGAAAATGATTACAAACCCATTCACTGGAGATGTAGTGCGCGGTCAGCAAACATTCGGCGTAGTAGCGGCTATTAACGAAGGGTATGTTGGGACTGTTCCATTAAACGAAGCGTTAAAAAATCGTTTTGTTGTCATTGAAGTGCCATATATTCAAGGGAGCAGCTTAAAGCAAGTTTTAATGTCTCAGTCTCAGTTAAAAGACGAAAAATTAATTGATAAATTTGTCACGCTCTCTGCAGATTTAATTACTCAAGTTCAAAGCGGCCATGTATCAGAAGAAGCTGCGTCTATTCGTGCGCTTATTGATACGTGTGATTTAGCTCTTTATATGCCGCCTCTTCGCGCGATTAAACGCGGTATTATTGAAAAGCTAGAAGATGAAAGGGAAAAAGCCGCCATTCAAAATATTGCTGAAACATTATTTGAGTAAGGAGTGGCGCTATGCGATTTATTAAATTTAACGACAAAAATGTAGATTCCTTTCTCTATATGGAGCTGGCAGATTTAACGAAAACATTAACAAAAAATGATGAAATTGAAGTAGAGTATCGCGTTTCATCTTATTATGATCCTGTACACGGCATTATTTATCTCAGTCACTTTTGGGATAACCGTCCAGAAGAAGACAAAGTGTACGGCTTAAAAAGTGATGTATTTTTAAGAAGTATTGGAAGCTATAAGCATTCAAACTTCAAAGAAATTAATGCATATTTAAAGAAAATAAATAAAACGTCGGTACCTAGCTTAGCTAAGCAGCTGTTTATGCTGTTTGAAGATATTCGTTTAGAAGAAGTATGCAAACGCGAACGTCCTGGAACGAAAAAAGCCTTCGCCCTCAGAAGGCAGCTCTATAGAAAATATTTTGCTACACAAATGAGTGCAAATTTAACAAAAAGCGTGTACACGGATGCACTTTTTAACGGCATTTACTTGCTATTAACGGCTGAAAATCCGTTTGAAGAAATTCCTTCAATGAGTGAATCGATTAACTTAGCGATGCCTTTTATTCGCAGACAGCTAACAAATGTATATGAAGCGAAAACAACAAAAGACGTATCGCGCATCTGCCTTGAACTCGTAGATGTTTTTGATGATATTATCGAAAAAGATATGCTTAATACTTATTTCTTCTTGGCTGAACTTCAGTATGATCAGTTAGAAGAAGGGTTAACATTTGAAGATTTAAAACGCAAAGATTCATTAGTGAACGATGATATTTTAGAGCATGAAAAAGACGGAGATGAAGACATTCACGAAGAGAAAATGGAAATGTGGCATCGAGAGACAAGCGAAGCGACGCAAAGTTTTCTACAGTTTGATATGGATCAAGGTTCAAAAACAGATATGTTAGGCGATGGTGTTCGTGAAGGCGACGATGGAGATCAAGCAATGGGCATGGTGCAAGGATCTTCTCAAAAAACATCACGGAACGATTATTCTCAAATCGAAGCCATGGAGCAAACGCATCCGGAAAAAGACGGGGAAGCGGATTATGAGTATGGGAAAGAAAATAAGCATGCCTATGCTGTGTTTGTAGATTCTAAACTTCCAAGCGACGATCACGTTGTTCAGTATGATGAGAATAAAAAAATCATTGCATCGTATCAAAAAAAATTAAAGCAAATGATTGAAAAAACGCTTGAACATAAAAAAACGCTCCCTAGAAGCGAGCTGCACTTTGGCCGATTAAATAAAAAACTTCTAAAACTATGGACGGATGATAATCCTCGTTTGTTTTATAAAAAAGATGAAGATTCTGCCCAAATTGATGCTGTGTTTTCTCTTCTAGTTGACTGTTCGGCATCGATGTACGACAAAATGGATGAAACGAAGCTCGGGATTACGCTATTTCATGAAGCGTTAAAGTCTGTTATGGTGCCTCATCAAATTGTTGGATTTTGGGAAGATACAAATGATGCTACTGAAACAAGCCAGCCTAACTACCTGCAGACGGTGATGGACTTTCAAGCATCATTAAAGCGTAAAAGCGGTCCTGAAATTATGCAGCTTGAGCCTGAAGAAGACAACCGTGATGGATTTGCCATTCGTCATATGACACGTCGCTTGCTTCAGCGTTCTGAGCAGCAAAAGTTTTTACTTGTGTTTTCAGACGGTGAACCAGCCGCTATGGGATATGAACAAAATGGTATTGTAGATACGCACGAAGCGGTATTAGAAGCACGCAAGCACGGAATTGAAGTCATCAACGTCTTTTTATCCAACGGGGAAATTGATGAAGGACAGAAGAAAACCATTCAAAATATGTACGGGAAATATAGTATTCTAGTACCAAACATCGAAGAACTTCCCGATGTGCTATTTCCTTTACTCAAGAAACTACTTCATAAAAGCATTTAAAAAAGTCGAAGCATATTGCTTCGACTTTTTTTGCTATTGACCGTTAATGCGGAGGGAGGTAAGTTAAATATATATGAAAAAGAGAGAAGGAATGGTAAGTGGAAGGAGTTCAAACTTCATCTAAAAGAGCGTGGGGGCTGCTGCTTGTAATCATTGGTGCCACGATGTGGGGAGTGTCTGGCACGGTAGCTCAATATTTATTTCAGCATAAGAGTTTTAACGCAGAGTGGCTGGTCGTCGTTCGTATGTTAGTATCTGGATTGCTGCTTTTGGCAATAGCCTCTAAGCAGCGCAATATTTTTGCAATTTGGAAAACAAAAGAAGAGAGGACTTCGCTGCTTTTGTTTGGTGTAATCGGTATGCTCGGCGTGCAGTATACATACTTTGCAGCTATTGAAGCAGGAAACGCTGCTACAGCTACAGTGCTTCAATATACGTCGCCAATATTTATTATTGGCTATTTAGCCGTGCAAGCAAGAAAGTGGCCGGTGAAAGTAGAAATGATTTCTGTTGCGCTCGTCATAACGGGGACATTTTTTCTTGCAACAAGCGGAAACTTTAACGAGCTGTCTATTACAGGATGGGGGTTGTTTTGGGGGATTGGAGCAGCTGTGACGTCTGCTTTTTATACGCTTCAGCCTAAACGTCTTCTTGCAAAATGGAGCTCAGTTGAAGTAGTAGGCTGGGGAATGGTAATAGGCGGCGTAAGTTTTTCATTTATTCATCCGCCGTGGCATATAGCCGGTGAGTGGTCGCTATTGTCGCTGTGTGCGGTGCTATTTGTGATTATCTTTGGAACGCTCATTGCCTTTTATTGCTACTTGGAAAGTTTGAAGCACATTAGCGCTTCTGAAGCCATTGTTCTTGCGTCAGCAGAGCCTTTGTCAGCAGCGGCGCTCTCTGTTCTATGGCTCAATGTGACTTTTGGGTGGACGGAGTGGCTAGGTACAATTCTTATTATCGCTACGGTATTTTTGCTTTCTCAGCGAAAGCCAGAGGTGACATCATAAGTAAAAAGGACTTTCATTTGAAAGTCCTTTTTATTTTTATAGAGGTTTTAGCGTAAACGTGTTTGTATACGAGCGGTTGGCGTATAGTGTGTAATCAGGATGTGTTTTAGCTCCCCAGCTGTCGTCTCCGCCAACGCCCATTTGCTTGTAGTTAACCCGCACGGTTACGGAATCGCTTAACGGCAATTTGTAAAAATGATCGTAAGCCTCCAGTTCAAAAGGTGAGTAAGGTAAAGCATTCAGCTCGACTGTTGGCAAACCTTTTAGTAAAAAGCCGCGTCCTTGATCGTTTGTAATAGTTGCCCATCTAACGTCCGTTTTGTTTCCGCATTCTTGAGGGCGTAAATACGGTGTAACTTGCTCTTTTACACTGCCTTTATGAAGGCCAAGCTTAGCGCCAGTTTTACGATCCCAATAATTTTCATGAGGGCCTCTGCCGTACCATGTTAAAGAATCAAAAGCCGCATCCATCGTAAACAGCATCCCAATTTCAGGAATTTCAGGCATTGACTGAGAAGGTGCTAAAGATTGTTCAATCTTCATTTCACCATCGTTATATAGCGTATACGTTACATAGCAAGAAGCAAGAGAGATGTCTAAAGCTAGCTCAACCGAAATGATAACAAAGTCAATTTGCGGTTGAACACTTACTTTTTTTACGTGCTGCTCTAAACTTGCTTGACGCCACGTTTGACATCTTTCATGCAATTTATTGCCGAGGTCATTATCGGTGATTGCGCGCCAAAAGTTCGGACGGAAACCCGATGCAAGCAGCTCGGTATGCTCATAGTTGTAAGAGACAAACTGCCCTTTTTGCTTGTCAAAAATAGCCGTGAAGTTAGTTCCTGTAACCGTCAGCGTTTGTTCGTTTTGGTCAACTGATAAAGCAGGATAAACAGCTTTTACTGAAGGTACAGCGGTTTTGGCAGGCAGTACAAACTGTTCGTACGCCACTTCATATCCAGCTGAAGCCCAGGCTGTATCTTTGGATAATCTGATAGAAAGAGTTAAAACAAATTCATCAGTTTCGTTTTCTTGCTCGTAAAGAGGATAAGAAAGCGTCAGTTCGTCTGTACTATCAGGAGCTACATTTAAAAGAGACGCATGTTTTTCAAGTAGTTCACCGTTTTTTTCAACAGTCCAAGCAAAATCATAGGCGTTCAAGTTTGTAAACAGGTGTTTGTTTTGAACGGCAAATTTTCCTTTAGAAGCGTCTACTGCTGTCCACTTTACAGGCTGATAGCATTTTTTTACTTCTGCAATTTTCGGGCTAGCTGTCCCATCAGCAAAGATTAAGCCGTTTCCGCAGAAGTTGCCGTCGTTAGGCGTATCACCAAAATCTCCGCCGTAAGCTAAGTAAGAAGTACCGTCTACTGCTGTTGTTTGAAGAGCTTGATCTTTCCAGTCCCATATAAAACCGCCTTGCAAGATTGGATATTGATCGAACAGCTCCCAGTATTTGTATAGATTTCCGCAAGAATTACCCATCGCATGACTGTATTCACACAGAATATAAGGTTTTTTCGGATTCATTAAAGCATAGCGCTCTACATCTGCTGGCTTAATGTACATCGTGCTTTCTATATCAGAAGCATCATAGTCGCGGTGATGGAAGATTCCTTCATAATGAACAAGTCTCGTGGAATCTTTCTCTTTAAAAAAAGTATACATATGCTGAAAGTTTTCTCCGCCAAATGATTCATTGCCAAGCGACCAAATAATAATAGAAGGGTGGTTTTTGTCACGTTCGTACATCGAACGACAGCGATCTAGTACGTTTTCTTTCCATTCTGGCTTGCTTCCTGGAACGGCTTTTTGTTCGCCTTCTTGTAAATAAGTCCACGTTCCGTGCGTTTCTAAATTGGTTTCATCAATCACGTACAGTCCGTATTCATCACACAGCTCATACCATACTGAATCGTTAGGGTAATGGGATGTACGCACCGCGTTAATATTATGCTGTTTCATCAGCAAAATATCGTGAATCATGTCTTTGCGTGTGATGCCTGCACGGCCTTTTACTGAATCAAATTCGTGGCGATTTACTCCTCGAAGTACAATACGCTTGCCGTTGATTGTCATAAGGCCATTCTTTAGTTCAAACGTACGGAAGCCGACTTTACAGCTTTCCGTTTCGATAATAGAACCAGCAGCATTCTTTAAGCTGAGTACAAGGGTATACAAATTAGGACTTTCTGCGCTCCATTTTGCAGGGCTTTTAATGTGTGTACGTAAGGACGCTGTATATTGATCGCTCACACTTACATTTGTTTGCAGCGGAGCTTGTAGTACTTCTTGGCCATTCGCGTCATACAGCATGACTTCAAATGTTAGATCTTGAGTATCGTGCTCAAAGTAGTTTAAAATATCAGCTGAAACGCTAAGTTCACCATCTTCGTAGTTGTTATCAAGCGACGAACGAACGCTAAAGTCATAGATGTGAACCGGTGGAGTCGAGTACAGATACACATCTCGGAAGATGCCGCTCATTCGCCAAAAATCTTGGTCTTCAAGCCAGCTTGCGTCACTCCAGCGATATACTTCTACTGCTATCGTATTTTCACCATCTTGAAGATAAGAAGTTATATCAAATTCAGCTGGAGTAAAGCTGTCTTCGCTGTATCCAACAAACTCACCGTTAACCCAGACGTAAAAAGCAGATTCGACGCCTTGGAAGCTGACGTACACCGGCTGATTTTCCCATTCTGATTTAGGTGTAAAAGTACGGACGTACTGACCGACAGGGTTATATTTAGTCGGTGCAAAAGGAGGTTCGAGGTTTTCGTTTTCAACCCAAGGGTATGTCACGTTTGTATATTGAGGATAGTCATATCCTTGCAGCTGCCAGTGTGAAGGAACTGAAATAGAGTCCCATTTCTTATATGAAAATTCAGGAGCGAAAAAGTTTTTGACGCGGCCATCCGCATTTTCAGCAAAATGAAAGTACCAGCTTCCATTTAAGCTTTGGTAGTAAACAGAAGATTTTCTATCATTTTTTAAGGCCTCTTCGACCGTTTGATAAGGCATTAGTAAAGCGTGTGCTTTCGAACGGTTCAATTGAAAAATTTCAGGGTTGTTATTCCATTCAGGGTATCCGTTTGCAGGTGCTGTATAATTAAATTTTTTGCCGGTTTTTAACATGTCGATCCCTCATTTCTAGATTACTAGGTTATTAGTTTATATGAAAATGATAACGTTTTCTGAAAACCTTATCAATCTAATTATTTTCATGATAATATAACTATATTCACATAAAAAGGAGGAAGTAATGTGGACCGTATGTACTTTCCGGCTCTTTCAGATGAAGATATGAAACTGCCATTCTATGTTACAAGCGCTGGAAGCTGGAGACATCAAACGCATATTAAACGTCAGGGAGAGTTTCCTGATTATCAATGGATTCAATGTATAAAAGGAAGAGGCGAGCTTCGTGTAAACGACGAGGTTTATATTATAAAAGAAAATGAAGGGATGTTTCTGACGCCGCATGTTCCGCACGAATACTACCCCATTACAAGCGAATGGCAAGTATGCTGGGTTTCTTTTAATGGAAGTGTAATTGATGATATCATGCTTTCTCTTCAATTTATTAATTCCGGAAAAATCGTCCTTACACATGCTGAAAGCCTTTATAGGATGCTGCAAGAGCTAATGAATTTGTTAGAAGAAAATCATACCTCTAGCACCATGAAGTGCTCTGAACTACTATATAGCGTCATTTTGAAACTGCGCCAAGACAGCGTATATATAGAAAGCAAAAGTCGCCTGCAGCAAATTACTCAGCTAAACCCAGTCCTTCGCTATATTGAGGAATATTATCATCAGCCGTTAACGCTAGAAGTACTGGCGAAGCAGCTCAACGTAACAGAGCAGTATACGTGTTTGCTTTTTCAACAATCTCTTGGTATCCGGCCGTTTGAATACGTAACGCGCGTCCGAATTCAAAAAGCAAAGAAACTGCTGCTTAAAAACAACCAAATCTCTGTACAAGATATAGCAAGACAAGTAGGGTATGAACATCCAAGCTATTTTATCAAGCGCTTCAAAGAACAAGAAAACGTGACTCCAACTGTTTTTCGGAAAATGTATTTTTCATAAGTTACATACATTGGGTTTTATCTAGGTTATAAGAAATGATGTGGATGCTAGTTATTTCGTATGAGTTTTAAAAAAAGAATTTAAATGTAGTTTTAAGTAAAAACGGGGAGGAAAAGTAGAGAGAAGAAACAAAAAGGAGGGATAAACGTGTTTGGGTTAAATGATCTTCCAAAGTTTGTGTGGTCATTCTGTCTTGTATTGCCACTTGTATCATTTGTTCATCAGCTGGGGCATTCCGTCATGGCAATTATTTTCGGAGGGAAGGTCGATTTTACTATTGGGCGGGGGAAAACGATTCTTAAAATGGGGAAGTTTAAAATTAAGTCAGTCTATTTTCTAGACTCGTTTTGTAAATATGAAAATCTTAAGAACGACAGTCGCTTTTCCCATGCAGTGGTGTATGCGGGCGGTGTACTGTTTAATTTACTTACTATTTTTATAATAAATGGATTAATTATGGCTAATATTCTGCCTGAAGATATATTTTGCTATCAATTTGTTTATTTTTCAGTCTATTATGTTATTTTTTCACTGCTGCCAATTCAATATACAGAAACATCTGCAAGTGATGGACGTGCTATATATAACGTATTACGGTACGGGAAAACGTGTGATCCAGATTAAAGGGCTGTGTGTAGCAGCCTTTTTTGGTGCCTTTTTCTGTTTCATTTAAATAAAAAAAGGAAAACTTTACGAAAAGAAAATAGTAGCGGATAATAAAGATAGTAGATGTTGGAATGGAAGAAAGGAGAGGATTTATACGATTATTGAGACAGAGCGAATGACGCTGCGAGCTATGGCTGAAAGCGATGCAGGCAATTTAATGAAAATATTTGAAGATGCTGAAGCAATGAAGTATTATTCTTCTACTAAAAATGAACAAGACACATATCGCTGGATTCAATGGATGAAGCAGCATTATCAAACATATGGCATTAGCATGTGGATCGCTGAAGATAAACAGAATCGAGAGTTTCTAGGGCAGTGCGGCATGGTTCTTCAAAAAGTAGACGGCAAGGTAGACCCGGAGCTTGGCTATTTATTTTTACGCAGCCGCTGGAGAAAAGGCTATGCGAGTGAAGCAGCAAAAGCTTGTTTAGATTATGGCCTTCATACGCTGAAATTTCAGAAGATTATATCATTGATAGATCCTCACAATTATCCATCGATTAAAGTGGCTGAAAGAATTGGCATGAAAAAAGAAAAGCAAGTTAACAAATGGGATAAATCATTATTCTTTTATAGTATATATAATGAAAAATGAGAGTAAAGGAGTGTTAGCATGATCAACATTAACAACGTTTCGGTAAAACGAGGAGAAAAAGAAATTTTAAAAAGCGTGTCGTGGTCAGTGGAAAAAGGGGAACATTGGTGTTTGCTTGGGTTAAATGGTTCCGGAAAAACGACGCTTTTAAATATCATCAACGGATATATCTGGCCTACAAAAGGGGAAGTAGAAGTTCTTTCAAGGAAATTTGGAGAAACAAATCTGTCTGAGCTCAGAAAAGAAATTGGATGGGTAAGCTCTTCGCTTCAACAGCGGTTTCGAGATGACGATACGGTTGTAGAAATGATTTTAAGCGGAAAATTTGCATCTATTGGGTTATATGAACAAGTGGAGCAAAAAGATATGAACCAAGCCATAGAATTAATGAAGCTGCTAAATTGCGAAGATTTACAAAATCAGGCCTACGGAACACTTTCTCAAGGAGAGCGCCAGCGAGTGCTAATTGCTCGAGCTCTTATGGCTTCACCAAAGCTTTTAATACTTGATGAGCCATGTACAGGTCTAGATATAATGGCCCGAGAACAGCTTCTTCAGCTGATTGCAAAAATGGCAGAGCAGCCAAATGCTCCTACGCTTATTTATGTTACTCACCATGTAGAAGAAATTTTGCCTTGCTTTACCCATACGCTTTGTATGCGCCAAGGAGAAGTGTTTTCTTCTGGAAAAACGAAAGACCAGCTCACTGAGCCGCATCTTTCTAAATTTTTTAATCACTCCGTAGAGATTCAGCAGCAGAAGGAACGCACTTGGCTGTCATTAAAAGAACCGGTAAAAAGCTGAGCTAGCGTCGAGAAACCTTCTTACATACCATGGGAAAAAGAGCGCTGCTTGCAATGGAAACAAGCTCATTGTGGAGATAATGTTTACATGCTACATAAATAGTGGTGCTGCAAATAATATCAATGAGTAAAAAAGCAGCAATGTCATGTTTATCAATGGTTACAAATACAAAAGAAGAGGAATCATAAGCTGTCATCGTTGGCTCCTTTGGTTATATCGTTATGTTACTTTATTCACAAAAGGCTTGGGCTATACGAACTTTTAAAGAAGTACGATGATGACAGCTGATTCTCTCCTCTAAAGCTGATAATACTCTTGTTCGAGTATACTCATGATAATATCTGTCTGAAATGCTTCTTCAATAAAAGCACCTTCACGCTCTATTCCTTCTTTTACAAAACCGCATTTTTCATAACAAGCAATGGCTCTATGGTTGTATTCGAGCACTCGTAAATCGACTCTGTGCAAGTGAAGGTGTTCAAATGCGTAGGCCAGCACCAATTTTGTAACTTCAGTGCCGAGCCCTTGATTCCAAACGGAAGAATCGAATAAACCAATAGCATACCGTGCGCGCCGGTCGTACTCGTTAACGGTCAGCCGGGCTTCTCCAACAAACTGCTGCTGATATTCAACACACCAATTCAGCTTTTGAGACTTTATGTACTCGACGTGCTGCTTGGCATCTTGTAATGTAAGAGGTTTTAAGTTTCGGGTATCGCCTCCGTACATACGAATAAGCTCTTTTGTTTGCTTGCACGCTAGATAGTCATGTACATCGCTGTCTTTTGGTTTTCTTAGTATCACGTTTTTTCCTTTTAAAAGTGGTGAAACATTATTCATTTGATGCATCCTTTCTTTCCCAACATTAAAAAGGTATTCCACTTGTCTCCTAAAAAAACCTGCTTTTATGTACAAAAAGAGGCTGGAATAAAAGGATTTTAGACAAAGTGAAAAACGAACCATTGATCAAGATGTTTGATTCGTGGTTCGTTTTTTTTGTTAGGGTAAACATAGGTTTCATGTGTGTAAGTCTTTCTAGCAGTTGATTGGAGGGCAAGGCGAAGACTCCCGCGGAAAGCGAAGCCTTGCACGGAAATCAACTGCGGTTTCACAAGCGATCCATAGGAGCTCATGTATCCTATATGTTCGTCTTTAGATTGGATTCATTTCGTCATGTCTCAACCCCTTTATGAAGAATGTTTTTTTGCGTAGTGGGCAAGTGCAAGAAGAGGAAAAATATCATTATAGCTGTGGTACTGAATATAAAATTGTCCAGGAAGACCAATTCCCGTGGGATAATGAATTTGCTGCTCGGTAAGATTTGGATTCAGTAAAAATTTAATTCCTTTTTCAACGGCTCGATCTTTTAACGGACATATTGTCATTAAAGCATCGAGAGCCCAAGCCGTTTGCGAAGGAGTGCTAAAGGGTAAAGGCACATATTTTTTTAAAGAAGCGCTATAGCATGATTCTCCGAATCCGCCGTCTTCTTGTTGAATGCTTTTGAGCCAATTGATGGCTTTGATGATACGCGGATCAGAAGCAGAAATTCCTACAGCACAGAGTCCAGTAATAGCGGCCCACGTTCCGTAAATGTAGCAAACACCCCACCGGCCGTACCAGCTTCCGTTATCCAATTGATGATCAAACAGCCATTTTACTGCAGCTTTAATCGAAGGGTGGGATTTATTCATACCGGCAAAGTTTCCGAGGCACTCAAGCACTCGACCGGTTAAATCGGCAGTAGCCGGATCCGTTGCTGCGTCTTTTGCGTTTTCAAGCGGCAGATAAGTAAATAAAATAGAATCGGTATTTTTTTCAAATGCAGCAAAACCCCCGTCTTTGTTTTGCATGGACAACAGCCAGTTAATGCCCCTTTGCCAAGACTCCAAATAATCTGTATCGGTTTGCGCTCTTCTAGAAAGAGCTCTAATAGCAGCAGACGTATCGTCTAAGTCAGGGTTATTCGTATTAATATCGGAAAATCCCCAGCCTCCAGGCGCTGTATTGGGGTTATGAAACTGCCAGTCTCCAAGCTTTGTATGCTGTCTTTTCTTTAAGTAACGAGTTGTGCCTTTAATCATGGGATCTTGCTGCGGTACACCTGCTTCTTGTAGAGCGTAAGATAGCAGGGCGGTATCCCAAACGGTTGACGTGGAGTTTTCTACGTGCACGTGGCCGCTGCATGTACTAAGTAGTGAACAAATACCGTCAATTGCTTTTTGAACCACAAACGAATCTTTTTTATAGCCAAGAGCCAAAAGACCGTAAATCATAAAAAAAGTAGAGGTTGCGTAGCTGTAGAGTGTTCCATCTTTTTCAAGTCTTTCTAGCATGTAACGCTCGGCTGCTTGATAACCAAGCTTGTGGATGTAAGAAGGTAAAGAAGCCAGCTGTTTTAAATGGTCGACTAAAAAAATAGAAGCGCGTGATTCTTGAGCAGCTTCATCCGCTTCCTGTTTCTGCTCTCTTACATCTAAATGAGAAAGAGAAGGTGTATGTCTAGAAGTAAGTGAAAATTTTTTGTTTCCAGCTACCATCATCGGGACGAAGTGAATTCTGGCATAGGTGCTTAGTTCATAAAAGTTAAGCGGTACATAGGTAGGCACGAGCAAAAGAGAAAGCGGGAGGTAAAATAGCTTTGGCCACTCGTATAAGCCGTTAACACAAAGCATCCATCTTGTGAGAAAATGAGCGCGAGAAATGCCTCCTGAATCTATAATATATCTTTCTGCTTTTCGCAAAATCCGGTCATCTTTTTGGTAATAGCCTGAATATAAAAGAGCTGTATAAGCTTGAATAGTAGCGGATAAGTTATGTTCTTCATCGTCAAACAACGTCCAAAGACCATCTTCATTTTGAAGGGAAACGATCCGTTCGGTTAATTGTTTAATCAACACTTCTTTATCTAAATCAAAGGTGCGAAGAAGCATAATTAAAAACGCATCAGGCATAACGCCTGTTTCAAAACAGTAGCGAAATGACCCGTCATTTTTTTGTGTTGGGCGCAGATAGGCGATTCTTCGCTGAATCTCTAGCTGAACTTCCTTTAGCAATATGATCACCTCTTATGATAATGCTTTTCAATCTTTCGACCTGTTTCTTTATAACTGTATTCAAAGGAAGAGCGTTCTATGAGAGGAGAAAGTTGCAAAGAATAGAGCGCTTGCTGCACAATAAAGGTACTGGAAAATTGGAGTGATAGAAGTGAAAGAAATACAGGTAGAAGTTATTCAAGGGCGAGGCTCTTACCGAGAGCTTGGTAAAATGCAAGGGGAATTACATAAAGGAACAAAGCTGTTTGAAAATCATCAAAAAAGAAGAAAACGTTCATTACGAAGCTATCAAACGATAGCAAAAGAAGCTCGTCATTATTACGACTTATTTGCTCCCGGACTGTGGGATGAGCTATTGGGCTTAGCAGAAGGCTTAGATTGGCCTCTTGAAGACGTTATACATGAGTACAGCGGATATCAGCAAGAGTGGAAGAAAACGGGGTGTTCTGCTCTTATGCAGCACGGTGTGTATGTGCGGAACTACGATTATCATCCGAAAACGTACGAAGGTCGATTTTTGCTTTTTCAGCCAAATGAAGGATATGCAAGCGTCGGGTTTGGAACAAGAATGATTGGGCGAATGGATGGAATGAACGAAAAAGGATTAGCAATTGGCTATCATTTTGTTAATCGCCGCCGTCAAACGAACGGATTTATTTGCTGTACGCTTGCTCGGTTTATTTTAGAAACATGTGAAACGACAGAAGAGGCTGTTGCTATTTTAGAAAGGGCACCGCACCGTCATGCGTTTAATTATTCCATTTACGACCGCAGCGGACAGGGAGCAGTAGTCGAAGCATCTGGACGAGGCGTTCATGTACAAAGAGGAACGATGATGGGGTGTACGAACCATTTTAATCAGCTGGTCGAAGAAAATCGTCATCATTTGGTAGAGTCAAAGGAAAGGCTCGATCATATTCGAGATCATATTGAAAAAAAGCTATCGCCTCTTGAAGCTTTTTCTTTATTTAATGAAGATGAATACGGTATTTTTAAAGAAGATTACCGGAATTCTGCTGGAACGCTTCATACAGTGGCATATGTACCGGAGACGCTGCAAGTCATTGTGGGGATTGGACGAAAAGCAAAACCTCTTACTTTCTCGTTTGAGGATTGGGTGAAAGGAGAACAATTAACTATAACGAAAATAAAAGGAACGGTAAATACAGACGAACCATTTCCGTTTCAGTAAGGAGCAGCATAATGAGAATTGTAACGAATCAAGAGATGTATCAAGTAGATGATTATATGATGAATACAATTGGGATGAGTGAAGAGTCCCTTATGGAAAATGCCGGGCAGGCTGCTGCAAACGCGCTGAGTGAGCGAATCGAAAAATATGAAAAAATAGGGCTGCTTATAGGAACGGGAAACAACGGAGGAGACGGCTTTGTTATTGCTCGTGCTTTGAAGTCAAAAGGCTATGAAGTTGACGTCTGGGTAGTTCCTGCACGGGAGAAAATAAAAGGCGCAGCTAAAAAAGCCATGAGCATCTATGAAAATGCTGGATTCGCGTGGCAATCGGCGGGAGACAACTTCTCTGTGAAAAAGTATACGGTCCTTATTGATTGTTTATTAGGTATAGGCGTAAAAGGCAGCATCAAATCTCCTTATGATAACATTATAAAAAAAATAAACGACTCTAAGGCTTACATATACAGCATCGATGTCCCAAGTGGAGTAATGGAACAGAAGCAAGAGCTTACGGTACGTGCAGATGCTACGATTACGCTTCAGCAGCCAAAGATCACGGCATTTACATACCCGAGCAAAGAAAGCTATGGTGAATTGATTGTAGTAGATATCGGTATCCCACCGCTAGCAATTGAAAAAAGCTCATCTCTTAAAGAGGTATGGTCAACTCAGCATATTAAGAAATCTTTTCCCATTCGGAATGCTTCGTCCAATAAAGGTACACATGGAAAAGGAATCGTAATAGGAGGTTCACTTCAAACACCCGGAGCGCCGATGCTAACGTCAAAAGCAGCACTCACAAGCGGAGCAGGGCTTTTAACGCTTGCGCTTCCGAATGATATTCATGCGATTGCAGCTGCTCACATGTTAGAAGTGATGTATAAGCCATGCCCAAGCAAAGATGGCTTTTTTGCAGGCGAGATTCCTTTAGAAGAAGCAAAGTACGATGCAATTGCAGTTGGACCAGGGCTTGGGAGAACGGAAGAAACGAAGAAAGTTGTCGAACAAGTACTTCAACAGCCCGTTTCTGTTGTAATCGACGCAGATGCTCTTTATCATCTGCCGGATTTGATGAAAGAAGTAAAAGAAAGAGAACACGCAACGATTTTAACACCTCATCCCGGAGAAATGGCTAGACTCGTGGATACAACAATCGCAGAAGTAGAAGCAAATCGATTTTCGATATCTAGCCAATACGCAGTGGAAAATGGTGTGTATCTTGTATTAAAAGGCCCAAACACGATCGTTACAACGCCGGATGGAAAACAATACGTAAATACCACTGGAAACGCAGGACTCGCAAAAGGTGGAACGGGTGACACGTTAACCGGAATCATCCTCGCTTTTATTATGCAGCATGATTCTCTTCAAGAAGCAATCAGCAATGCGGTATATGTTCATGGAAAAGCAGCGGATGTGCTGCTCGATCAGGGGCATACAATGATAGATATGTTAGCAAGTGACGTTATTTCTGCACTTCCGGCAGTCTTCGGGCAGCTGAATGAGAAGTGATTTCTTCTGGATTATTAAAATTTGTTGACAAAATCCTTCAAAAAGTTGTCAAAACTCTGTGTAAATGATAACGTTATTTTACGTAAGATTTTACATAGAAAGAAAGTGATGTTGTGTACTACTCAATGAGACCAAGAGGCATTCATTTAGCTGTGCCTACACTTTTCTTCCTTATTACAGTCGTGTTATTTGCGATGATGCAGTTTGGTTTTTATTTGGATTCCAGCATTCTTCGTAAAATTTGGGTCATCATTATGGCTTTATTGCCCATTGCTGGACTAATCACGGCTATTAAAGGTAGAAGAGGAAGCGCAAAGCCGTGGTTAATTATAGGGAACGTGATTCTTATTTTAACCGTTACAATAATGAGCGTACAGGCTATTATTTATTAAACAAAAAAACGTGTTCGCCAAACAGGCGGACACGTTTTTATTAGGAAGAAGAAAAGAGCTGTTTCGCTTATTCTTGCATCGCGGCATTTATTCCTTCTTTTCTAACTTCTAGCATATGAGTAGCTTTTTTATCAATACCTTTAGCTGTATCGGAAGAAATGACGCCTACGCTGCTTAAGTCATAGGCAAGACTTGTAACAAGCAGCTGCTCTCTTTGTGCGAGTGTGCCGTATGTAAGTGCAGCGGTTTTAGCTTGAATGCCACTCATATTTAATTCATCAGTAGAAGAAGCTGCTTCTTTTTTTGCGGCTATTGCTTCTTGATAAAGAGAATCATATCCTCCAAACCCTACTTGGGCAATTAGAAAGTTATAAATGTCATCGGCCGATTTTTTTGAAGGCTGAGAAAAAGCTCTTTGAAATTTATTGCGCGGTAAAAAGTTTAGTGCCGCCTGTCTTCCGTCTTCATAAATTTTTTCTTGTATTTCTTTAGTAGCTTTTTCGTCATTTTTTTTCTGTGCTGCATCTAGCTGTTTGCGATATTTTTGAATAATGACTCCGTCCTGCTGATTGTTTCCCTCTTTGAAAGTAGCTGCGGCCTGTGGAACATCGGACGTTGCTAGCGTCTCAGCGGCGTTCTCTGAAGAAGAAAAGAACGTATTTTTGACAAAAATAAGTGCAAAGATCAGCAAAATAAACCATAAAAACCTAAATTTCTTAAACAAAACGTTCACCTCTGTATAATATTTCTAATTATGTAAAACAACATCGATCAGTATACAACAATTTTAGTGTCTTTTTACACATTTACCCAAAAATAAGAAAATAGTAAGAGGTGGTTTTATTAATCTAATAGATATATAGGTTCATTGTTATAGTTCGAAAGAAACCATTGATCTATTTGTACTGATTTACATAGTCGAATATGTTTTTGCTAATAAGGCTTAAAGTGACAAGAATAAAAAGCGTTCGGACGTACGTCACGCCTTTTGATAAAGCGACGTTTGATCCAACGAAAGAACCCACGATCATCGCAAACCCCATAATTAATCCGTAAGAAAATACAACAGAATCAAAATACAAAAATACAAGCAAAGCACCTAAATTACTGCCGAAATTTAAAAATTTTGCGCTGCCTGCTGACTGCAGGAAATCAAATCCCATAAATAAAAAAGCAAATAAAATAAATGAACCTGTGCCTGCTCCTAAAAATCCATCGTAAAAGCCAATGATAAAAATAAGTGCAGTAAAGAAAATAAGTTTCTTAATAGACAGCGGCTTATACGTGGACGTGGTGCCCCAGTTTTTTTTGAAGATTGTATAAATAGCAACTAAAACAAGGAGAATCAAAATAACAGGTTTCAAAAAAGCAGAGGATAGAAAATGAACGGTGATTGAACCTCCCAAAGAGCCAATAAATACAAAAGGAAACCATTTACCCACAACGCGAAAATCGACTTTTCCGGATTTGACAAATCGAATGGTACTCGTTAATACGCCCATCGTTCCAGCTAATTTATTTGTAGCTAAGGCAGCAGCGGGCGGCAGGCCTAAAAATAAAAGAGCGGGTGTAGAAATTAAACCGCCTCCGCCCACTACGGAGTCAATGAATGCAGCTAAAAAACCAAAGAGTAAAAGCAAAAGAACAATCTGTAAACTTAATTCTTCCATAAAGCACCTTCCTCATGTCATAATATATATATAGTGACTACTTAAATAGTAACTATATAAAAAGCAGTTGTAAATATGTAAATGATGAAAATTTTAGATAACTTAAAAAACAGGGAGGTTTCCTTTATGGAAAATATTATTCAGCAGCTGCAGTCGCTTGGATTTAATCAGTATGAATCAAAAGTATACGTGACGCTTGTCAAAAAAGGATCTTCCACTGCTTATAGCATTAGTAAACATTCAGGTGTGCCAAGAGCGCGTGTATACGATATTTTACAAACACTAGAGGAAAAAGGCATGGTGTTAAAAGAAGAGAGTAATGATGGCACCCAGTACACGTCGCTGCCCATCGATGCTTTTTTGCATTCGCTGCAGAAAAAATGGAACGAAACGTATGAAGACGTTAGCGAAACGCTTAAACGTCTTGAAGCTGCAGAGTCTATAGAAGAAAGCCGGGTTATGACGATGAAAGGAGAAACAGCCATTCTTGCTTTTTGTGAGTCGCTGCTGCTAAAAGCAAAAAATAAAGTTGTCATCTCGCTTTGGCCTGATATTTATAATGAGTTGAAGCCTCTTTTATTACAGCTAAGGGAGAGTGTCACACTAAAAGGAATTGTGTTTGAACAAGATGAAGCGATGGAGGAATTTGACCGGCACCGCCATACAAGCTATACCGAAAATATTGGGAATCAAAACTGGTTTATTATATCTGTTGACAGCAGTGAAATGATTTATGGTCATAAAGAAATGGCTTACTATACCAATAACGGAGTTAACATTAATTTACTTGAAAACTATATTTGGCATGATATCCTCGTTAACAGACTTGTAGAAAAAAGTGATCGAGAAATGGACAGGTGGATCGAAAGGGAAAGAGAAAGCTTTTTTGCGTAGAAAAGAGACTTAGACATAACGAAATCACTTCCATCGAAAGACGAACAAACGGGATAAATGATCCAGTATGAATGGCTTGTTACATCGCAGTTAATTTCCGTGCAAGGCTTCGCTTTCCGCGGGCGGACGACGAGCCTCCTCGTCGCTTACGCGCCTGTGGGGTCTCATCTGTTCCGCCTTTCCCGCAGGAGTCTGCGCCTTGCCCTCCAATTAACTGCTGGAAGCAGCCACCATGCATGAAAGCTACGTTCACTTTACCAACAGAAAAATCCGAACAAAGTTGATGCTCCATTAAGAGTCTCAAGTCCTCGTTCGGATCTTCCTTCAATCAAAATATTTTTGTTACAGCCTCTTTATATTAAAAAGTTTGGGCAAGTTTTTTTGCTTCTGCTATTCCTTTTTCTTTAATTTCTTGGGCTTTATCTGGCATTGCATTATGCCCTTCCACAAAAATGCCGTCTAACGAAGGGACTCCAAAGAAATTCATCATAATTCCAATATAGCGATGCCCCATTTCCATATCAGCTGCAGGACCTTCAGAATAAATGCCTCCGCGTGCTTGAATATGAAGCGCTTTTTTATCCGTTAACAGTCCAACCGGACCTTCGGCCGTGTATTTAAATGACTTACCTGCTACGGCTACAGAGTCTAAATAAGCTTTCATAACCGGTGGAAACGAAAAGTTCCACATAGGAGTTACAAAAACATATTTGTCCGCTGTTACAAACTGTTCGCTCAATTCTGCAAGGCGATTGACCTTTTCCTGTTCATGAGAAGAGAGTTCCGAGCCAGACTGAAGTTTGCCCCAGCCGCTAAATACATCTGCATCAATATGAGGGATATTTTCTTTATAAAGGTCAATATGTACAACTTCGTCACTTGAATTGTGCTCTTTGTAAGCATCGATAAATGCTTTTCCAGTTGCCATACTGAATGATTGAGACTCATCGTGAGGATGAGCTGTAATATAAAGTACTTTTGCCACGTCTTATCATCTCTTTCTTGTTTGAAATAATGTACTGTCTTATCGTTATCACTCCCATAAAAAACTATACGCGCTTTGTCAGGTAAGCTAAAAAAGAGCGCAAGAAATGGACGTCTATATAGAAAATAATGGTATAATAAATGTTTGAATATTTACATAACAAGTATGTGTAACAGAAAGTAGATAAGAGGTGTCGAGATGAAAGAAAAATGGGTAATCGTCACGGGTGCAGGTGCTGGAATTGGAAAAGAAATTGTAAAAGAATGTGTGTCGAAGTGCTATTTAGTTATTGCTTGTGATAGTAATGAAGGAGCTTTGAAACAGCTAGCTGAAGATACAAAGGGCCATATTGAAACGTATGTAGTAGATGTTAAAGAAGGGAAGGCCGTAAAAAATCTTTTTTATCAAATAAAAGATAAAAATTTATATGGATTAGTTAATAATGCGGGCGTGTATTTAGGGAAAAATTTATTGGATTATGAAGAAAAGGAAATAGATTTTGTGATGGACACTAATATTAAAGGATATATTTATTTCTCCAAATACTTTGGTGAATTATTAATGGAAAAGGAAACAGAAGGAGCAATTATTAATATATCGTCCGTATCAGGAATGGAAGGAAGCTCCGATGCTATATATGGAATGTCTAAAGCAGCGATATTAGGATTAACCAAAAGCTGTGCAATGAATTTTTCTCCTTATATCCGTGTGAATGCCGTAGCACCTACAATGGTAAATACCGATATGATGAAAAATATTCCAGAGTGGCGCAAAAATGAATACATCGATCATCAGCTGATTCCAAGCTTTGTTACGCCTCAAGACGTGGCAGATACCGTTCTTTTTTTACTGAGTCCTCAAGCAAAACATTATACAGGAGCTACCTTTGATTTAAATAGCGGATGTTATTTACGATAAATTATCTTTTAAACGAGTAATCGAGGCTGGACAAAAATATTTTAGTTAAGGATAAATTCGAATGATCAATCGGTATTATTGACTGACCATTCGGATTTTTTACTGTTATTATAAACGTTGGTTTCACCGCTTCTAGCTGTTGATTGGAGGGCAAGGTGAAGAATCCTGCGGGAAAAGCGGAACAGATGAGACCCCACAGGCGCGTAAGCGACGAGGAGGCTCATCGGCCGCCCGCGGAAAGCGAAGTCTTGCACGGAAATCAACAGCGGTGTCAAGAGCAATCCATATGAGTTTATTAATCCAATTTGCTCGTCTTTAGATTGGGTTAATTCCGTTATGTCCCATCCTCCTTTTTGTTTTCTTAAGAATTCTTAAGAAATTTACTTAACGTTTCTTTAGATTTTTTTTCTATTCTAGAAAGAAAGAGTAGAAAGAAGGAATAGAAAATGAATTTAGCTTTTATGTATCAATATTTTCACCAGCCGCGAACGGTAGGAGCGCTTTTGCCAAGCTCTACGCACTTAGCGAAAAAAATGGTGAAAGGGATTGATTTTGAACATGCAGCCTGTATAGTAGAGTACGGGCCAGGAACCGGAGTTTTTACCCGTGAATTAATAAGAAGACGAAGCGCTTGTACAACTTTGCTTCTTATCGAATACAATCGGCATTTTTACGAAAAAGTAAAGGAACAAGTAAGAGATGAAAAAAATGTGTATGTGATACACGGCTCGGCTGAACATGTTCAAAAGTACTTGATACAGTATGATATTTCAAAAGTAGATTACGTACTATCAGGTCTTCCTTTTGCTTCTTTAGCAGCTGAGGTGTCAGATTGTATTTTGCAAAACACGCGAAGCGTATTAGCTGATGAAGGGAAATTTATTACGTTTCAGTATACGAATTTAAAAAAAGAGTTGATCCGCACGTTTTTCCCCCACATTAAAGTTGAAAAAGAGTGGAGAAACGTGCCTCCCGCATACATTTTTTCATGCGAAAAGAATGAGGTATAAGGAGTTTGTAAATGAAAGACAGAATTTTAATTATAGATGACGATGAGCAAATTCGTAATTTAATTGCTATTTACTTAGAAAATGAAGGATTTGAAACGCTGAAAGTTTCTAATGCTGTATCTGGCTTAGCGCTTTTAGAGGAACAAGAAGTAGATTTAATTATATTAGATATTATGATGCCGCAGATGAATGGAATCGACGCTGCTTTTAAAATACGTGAAGAAAAAAATATGCCCATTATTATGCTTTCGGCTAAGTCAGAAGATATGGACAAAATTTCTGGTCTAACAGCAGGAGCAGATGATTACTTAACAAAACCATTTAACCCACTCGAACTCATCGCACGAGTGAAATCACAAATTAGACGCTATAAAAAATACAATGAACGCGCTGAGCGTGACGTTATTCAAATTGGCGATTTGGAAATTAACCGCAGTACTCGCCTTGTCTTTGTGCGCGGTCAAGAGATTCGTTTAACACCAAAAGAGTTTGATATTTTAGAGCTGCTGGCACGCAACAAAGGAACGGTAATGAGCATGGGGAAAATATATGAAGCCGTGTGGCAAGCAGACGCGTTTAAATCGGATAGTACCGTAATGGTTCATATCACAAAGATTCGTGAAAAAATTGAGGATGATCCGAAAAAGCCTATTTATATTAAAACCATATGGGGCGTAGGATACAGGATATGAGAAGAATAAGTGTAAAGCTTCTTTTCGCTGTGATTATAAGCTTTTTGGTCACCAATTTAACTTTTATTTTAATTGCTAGGCTTGTTTTAAGCAGGTATATACAAGAAGAGAAAATGAATGTTTCTGCATATAATCTATTGGCGTTTGGGCTTATTTCTATGGCGGTTGTGGTCTTTATTTTTGTTTTTTTAGTACTTATTCGTTCCCATATTCGTTACCTGAAAGAAATTTCCGAACAGGTTCAAAAAATATCAAATGGAGATTTAGGCGCAACCATCCATGTGCGAGGAAAAGATGAACTGGCTGAATTGAGTCAAAATATTAACAAAATGTCTGCACAGCTTCGTACAAAGTTTGATCGGGAACGAGAAATCGAACAAGCAAAAAATGAGCTAATATCCAGCGTGTCTCACGATTTGCGTACGCCTTTAACGTCCATTGTGGGGTACCTCGATTTAATCAAAAAAAGAGAAAATATGGACGATGAAACATTAGATAGCTATTTATATATTGTTGATTCAAAAGCAAATTATTTAACGGATTTAATAGACGAGTTGTTTGACTATACAAAATTAACGAGTCCGGATTTTCAGCTTCAGCGAAATGAAATTGACATGAAACGTTTGCTTCAGCAGGTAATAGGAGAGTACGAGCCGATGTTAAAAAGAGAAGGCATTGACGTTCAGACTAACTTTGCTTGTGAGTGGCATGCATTTATTGATGTAGAAAAAATGGTAAGAGTCTTTCAAAACTTGCTCGAAAATGCCAAGAAGTACAGCAAAAAGCCTTCCGTATTAGAGGTGAATCAGGAAATTGATGAGGATTCGTTGGTAATTTCCTTTAGGAACAGCATTAACATCAGTGAAAAAATTGAGGTGGAAAAGTTATTTGATCGATTTTATCGAGGTGATGAATCAAGAACGGACGCAAATGGTTCAGGTTTAGGACTGGCTATTGCAAAACAAATCATTCAGCTGCATCAAGGGAAGATACGAGCAGAGCGTCAGCATAATAAGCTCACTTTTTTGATAAAGCTGCCGTTAACACAAGAAAGCCTTAAGAATCACTTGTAAAGATTCTTAAGGCTTTTTGCGACTATTTTAATGCCGTATTCAAATTCTGCAAGCGTCGCATAAGAAAAGGATATTCTGATATGCTGTGACGTTTCATGGTCATACAATGCGCCTGGATTTAAAAGAACTCCTTCGTCGAGACAGTGCTTAAATAATTTCCGCATCGAAACAGGCTTATGCAGCGTCAGCCAAAAATAAAAACCTCCGCTCGGAGTATTCCACGCAGCAAGACTTTTTAAATACTTCTCTAAAATAGCCTGCGTTTGCTGAGATTTTTCTTTTAATTTATAGCGTACGCTGGCAACGTGCTTGTCATAAATTCCGGTTTTTAGAGCTTCAGCAGCGGCCCATTGAGATAAGGAACTGGCTCCGTAGTCAACTTGCATTTTAAGGTCGGCCAATCGCTCAATTACATGTTCAGGCCCTACAATCCATCCAATTCGAAATCCCGGACTAAATGTTTTAGAGAACGTTCCTAAATAAAGAACCACTCCATTTTTATCTCGAGCTTTTAATGAAAGTGGAGGCGGTGAATGGAACCAAAGCTCTCCGTAAGCATCATCTTCAATAATCGGCAAATTCATTCTTTCACACTGGCGAAGCAGCTCTTGGCGCCTTTGTTCACTCATCGTTACATTGGTAGGGTTATGAAAGTTCGGTATTGTATATAAAGCTGTGCCTTTTTCTTTTTCGTGCTGGTCTTTTAATGAAGTTAAATGCATTCCTTCTTCGTCTAATGAAACGCCCGTTAGTTTCATTTGTGCGGACTGAAATAACGGTAGAGAATAAAGATAAGAAGGCTTTTCAGCTAATATATTGGCACCTGGAGGCAGCAGGCCGATTGAAATTAACTGAAGGGCTTGAAGTGAACCGGATACAATTAAAATAGATGAAGGAGACGTTTCAATGCCGCGTTTTTTTACATGCTTCACTAACTCTTGTCGGAGCTCATCATTTCCTCTTGGGTGCTCGTAGCCCAAGTGTACGCTTCTATGGTTAGTTCCGCTAAATAGTTCCGCAAGATGATGGGAAGGAAGCAGGTCAGGTGCTAACTCTCCAGTTCCTAAACGAATAATGCCCGGTTGAAATTCAGCTTCGTTAATATGGCGGATAGTCGGAGAATTTGGTTGGTATATTCCTGCTTCTACATACGAATTCCAGTTCATGTGAGAACCTGATGCTAGTAAGCTCCACGTATTGTTGATGACCTTGGTGCCGCCTCCTTTGTTTCCGCTGAGCAGTCCTTCAGCAATTAAGTTTTCGGTTGCCGTCACCACCGTGCTTCTATTTACAGAAAAGCTAGCAGCTAAATGGCGCTGAGAAGGAATTTTCGTTCCAATAGGCCACTCTCCATTTATGATTTTCTCTTTCATATACTCTTGAATTTGTTTGTGCATTGGCTTTTTATCAGCCGGATTTGGAGTCCAGTTCATGTGAGACCACCTTTTTATAATTTGGTTGGTATTATAAATCAAAATTTGGATGGAGACAACAAGGGATGTCAATTGTAGGATAAAAGAGAAAGGAGAGAACAACATGTTTACAGTGGTTATACATGCTTTATTGTTAGCATTCGGTTTGATTTTACCTTTAGGAGTACAAAATGTGTTTGTTTTTAACCAAGGAGCAAATCAACGAACCATCAAACAGGCGCTTCCTGTAGTGGTAACGGCTTCTGTTTGTGATACGATTTTAATTCTAGTAGCAGTGCTGGGAGTTTCAGCAGTAGCCGCTACTTTTTCATTTTTTCAAGCGCTTATTTTTGGAATAGGTTTTCTTTTTTTAGCGTATATGGGCTTTGTGATGTGGAAGAGCGAACCGTCAAAAACGTCAGTAAAGGAAGGGATGACGGTAAAAGCACAAATTTTATTTGCTGCTTCTGTATCTCTGCTAAATCCCCACGCGCTGATGGATATTATGGGCGTAATCGGAACAAATTCTCTACTGTACAGCGGAAAAGAAAAATGGGTTTTTACGCTGGTTACGATATGCGTTTCGTGGATATGGTTTTTATCCTTAGCATTTGCAGGAAAAGCAGTAGGGAAAATGGATTCAAATGGAAAAATAATGATTTGGATCAATAAGGCTTCTGCATGTATGATTTGGGGAGTAGCTCTTTACATGGCAAAAAGTATGTTTTTTCAGTAAAATAGGCGCTAAAAGGAAAGTTATGTAATACTTTTTTTCTAGAAAGCGAGGGGTAAAGGTGATTCAAGGAATTAATCATATGTGCTTTTCTGTGTCAAATTTAGAACAATCTATCACATTTTATCAGAAAGTGCTAGGAGCGGAACTTTTAGTGAAAGGAAAGTCCACCGCTTACTTTAGTCTGAAGGGACTGTGGCTGGCGTTAAATGAAGAAAAAAATATTCCTAGATCAGACATTCAGTATTCGTATACTCATTTAGCGTTTTCTATTTCTATTGAAAACTTTGACGAAGCAAGAGAGCTGTTAAAACAGCATAATGTAACCATCTTATCTGGAAGAAACCGCGACGAGAGAGACAAAAAATCTATTTATTTTACGGATCCTGACGGTCATAAATTTGAATTTCACACTGGTACGCTCCAAGACCGTTTAGCGTATTACCAAGAAGAAAAGCCTCATATGACATTTTATTCGCCAAAAGAGTAGTACTAAAATAGTTATATAAGGTTACAGTTTTATTACATTCGCATTCCTCGCTCAGTTATCATTAAATAAACGATTCTGTTGTGATATAATGGAAAAAAAGTGAGGAGGAGGAAGAATGTATACCGCAAAACAGGTGAAGTTTGGTTCGCATATTGTGATAGGCTTACTTTTCGGCATCCTAGCTGCAATGTTAATCGGCACTTTTTATCAAAATGTACCAGGTGTATTACCGTACGGGATGATTAGCGGACTTGCAGTAGGACTCATAGCAGATACATATTATACAATTAAAACAAAAATAAAGGTTATCTAATATAGTGTAGTACTATTCTCAGGAGAAATAAAAGATTCCTTTTGAAAATAGTACTATTTTTGTGAGAAAAACAGTTAATTTCTATTTTAGAAAAACAAGTTAACGCGCTAAAAAAATTGTGAATTTATTATTTTGAATCAGCAATAGGGGATTGAAATATCGAATTAACTCTAAGTATAGAATTATTAAAGTAAATAACCGTTTTCTAAACAGTGAAACGGTTATTAAAGCTGCTACTAACAGATAAAATATTGTTGCTCTTAATGGTTTATTTGTTAAAAACTTGATATTTTTGCTAAAATCGTTCTTTTGGAGTACATAATATATGCTATCATTGTTGGGTGAAAAAACTACATACCAAAAAAAGGAGAAAGAAATGAAGAATTTAAGAAAAATCGGCCTAGGACTTGTAGCATCACTGCTATCTATTAGTTTAGTAGCTTGTGGGTCAACAAAAGAAGAACAAAAACAAGAATCTGCTAAGCAAGAGCAGAAACAAATGGGGAAAGAGCAGAAAAAACTTGAACAAAAAATCTCTAAATTAGAGAGCGAGTATAAAGACTATACAAAAGAAAAAGGATATATGGAATCTGATGATTATCTTGTTTTTGAAGCAGACTTTAACATACTTGCAAAGTCAATTGAAAGCAAGAATATTCTTCAAGGCGATGATGGTGAAATAGAAAAACACTTAAAAGACTTAAAAACTGAGATAGACAATTTAAGTAATGATCAAGCAATAAAAGCTCAAAAGCGTTATGGTTCAGCAGTAGATGTGTACGAGGCTGCAATAGGTACCCACTTACATTATGTATTAACTAAAGCCGATATTACTCAGCACTTTAATGCGGTGAACACGATTGAGTTAGACAAAGATTTTAATGCAGACAGCTATGATTATGAAAAAATTGATGCAGACGCAACTGAGGCTATTAAGTCCATACAAGGAATGCCTATGAAAAGAATAAAGCTTATTAAGGAAGAGTTGGAGAAATATAAAGCTAGTTTTAGTACTGAAGAATATGATCAATTGTATTCCGCAGTCACTGGCATATCTTCGTCATTAAATAAACAAGTTGAAATGCTAGAAGTTCTACAAAAAGAAAGTGGCAAGGATAAATCAACTTTAGAAGAAAACACAAAAGCTGCTGAAACACAATTTTTAGATGCTAAAGAAAAAGTGTCTGCATTTGAATCTAAATATGATATCCAAATGTAAAATATATGCTTTAAATACAATTGTTTATTAGAATAAAAAGCCGTTTCTTATACAAAGAAACGACTTTTTTATTTTTCTCTATTAATCTTAGGTGTACGTAAGAAGAAAGAGAGTAATAGTGCAATTAGAGCCAATAGCGTAGCAAATAAGAATGCATCGTCATCTATAATAGAAATTATAAATAAAAGGTCTATCCGCTGCTACTTGCATTAGGGATAAGCCTTTTTGTTTTATACTTAGTTCCAAACTTCGTCTAAAGTATACGAAAATGAAAATATAGAGAGTAAAAAATTATATCACTCAAAAAGCACTACATCCAATCCGTTTCTGCGGTAACAGGTTAGAAGCGTATACAGTTCTGCACAGTGATGGTATAAATGAGACTGAATTTCAAGCAGCCACTCAAAACGTGTATACGTGCATCCCCAATAGGATGTCTGCAGTGAAAATAGCTGTTGTTCGTCAAAAGAAGAGTAAACTGCTTTTAGCTGATTGAAGCCCTCTACTAAAGCTGCTTTGAGTTCAAGCTTTGTATAAGCTGGATGCTACAGATAAAAGTCATTCATTTTATCTGCAGAGTAGCCTAAGGAAATATAATAGTCTGCACTGCAAATGAGACATAAATGCTGCAGCAGCTCTTGAATAGACCGCTTGTGAGGAAGGGGACGATAAGCAAGCTCTTCTTCTGTAACGTCATTAATAATTGCGGTTAGGGAATGGATGTTAACGTTTATTTGATTAAATACCGTCTCACAGTACGAATTCATATATTCACATCCTTTTTATTCAACTAAATACCGCATTTTTTGATCGAGCCAGTACTCTGATTTTTCATTGTTATCGAGCTTGATATAGCAATCGACAATTTCATCATAAATGAATTCCTTTTCTTCTACTAAATCAATAAATTTAATGAGTAAAAATACGGCTTTTGAAACTTTTCCATTCTCACAAAGCCATTCTTTCATCCAGATTAATAAGTCAAGAAGAATAATTTCTATTTTTACTCGGATATCAAGGAACCAATCGTCATAAATCGTTGTTAAATAATGAGGAACTAATTGGTGCAGTCTCTGTTCAGCTTCCTTGAATTTCAACGCCGGATCAGACTGTTCGGTAATCCACTGAAGGTCAGTTAGTAAGTCTAGTCCATCGCTTGACACATCGGCGTTTAAAGAAATGAGCTGCCTGTTAACAAGTAAAACCGGCTCTTCCTTTTCTGCGTTCAATAGCTTTTTTAAATGAGACAAATAGACGCGTAAATTCTTTTTGGCGTTGCTTAAAGGTACGTCAGGCCACAGCGCTTCGCATAGCTGTTCTCTGCTAATAGAATGATGAAAAATAAGATATAGTAAGATTTCTTGAGCAAAGCGCTTATTCCAGCCTTCTGTAATAAGCTGGCCATTTACATAGACGGAAAAAGAGTACAAAAAATCTACTTTAAGAGAGGATGTATGTGCATGAAAATCTTTTTGTATATCTATAGCTGTGTCACTTTCCCAGTTCTTAAGTATTTTCATAGGATCGTTCTTTAAATAAGGCAGTTGTTGTGTATTACTTTTAATAAAATCTATGATGATTTCTCTGATTAAAGCTGTTTTTTCTTTTACTAGAAATAAAGAGTGTGCGTTAGGTATGGTCATATGACTGTAGTTTTTTAAAAACATCGTTTTTGAAATCAGATACTGAGATGAAAACAGCAAATCATTTTGGCCAGATAAAGTGAGTACAGGAAGTGAAATACTAGTCAACTCTTGAAATAGATCGTCTGTAATGGATAGTTTAAGAAAGCGGAAATATACCCTGGGATCCATTTTTTTTAGTCTTTCAATTATCTGTTGTATGTTTGTAGGTTCCAAACTCTCTAGTTTGCCTAATTCGAAAATTTTATCTACCGGTATTTGGTTTTTACTTTCTTCGTTGTAACATCTCTTAATCTTTTGAAGGGTGCTATCGGAATAAAAAGGAAGAGACAATAGTATCAGTCCCTCAATAAAAAATTCATAGCGAGCAGCAAATTTAACAGCGATTTGTCCTCCAAATCCCACGCCAACTAAGTAACATTTCTTTATATGCAACGTATGTAATAAGTGGAAAAGATCTTCAATATGAGTCTCAAACGATATTTCCCCTGTAGCGGAGGCGCTGTTTCCTGTCTCTCTCAAATCGTATTGAATAACACAATAATGTTGGGTTAATTCTGCAGTAATAGAATCAAAAAGCGTATGATCAGTGATAACAGAATGAATCATCACAATGGTGTCTGTCTGGTCAGTGAACGCGGGCGAATGAACTTCATAGTAAATTTTTTCTGTCGCCGTATGCAGAAAAGGCATAAAAACAATCCTCCTAGTGTCTAACTGTAGCGTTTGTGTAACGGTGAAATTATTATGATAATAATAGACAAAAAATTCAAAAAATAGTGCTTTTAGTAATGAAAAATGTCTAATGATCTTGTAATATCTATTATACTGTAAAAAAACAGGGAAAAATAGGTATTTTTATTTAATCATATTTTTAGGAAGCGTTATCAAATTTACGATGAAGGGGACTGGAATGATGAGCGCGAATGATAAAAGTACTATTGATTTGGAGTGGGTTCATTTAATGCTAGAAGCCCAAGGTCAAGGAATCAGCATACAAGACGTCAAGGAATTTATCTCTAACCCAAACCAATTTAATAAAAAAGAATATGATAAATGAGAAACTTTTGTGAAAGAATAAAGAAGCTAGTATAAGAAAGATAATTCAATACAGCTCCCTTTTTTATTATTTGAGCGCAGGTGATGAATGATTATTTTTTCTGAAAAGTACAACGAGTGAAAAAATCTACTATATAATTACAATGGCTTTAACGGATTGCTTGTACAAAACAGGTAAGTAATATCTTATTTCGAATGCATCATAAGGTTATTTCAATCCGTTTAAGCAGTTTTTCATAGCTCGACGATAATTTAATTTGTTATAGGATTTAGCATGGAACTGTGGTACAATTACCCTTATAAGCATTTATTAAGGGTGATAAATATGACAATTGGTCAACGTATCCGAGAACTTCGAAAGAAACAAGGAATATCATTAACTGAGCTTGCTAACCGTGCTGGAGTAGCTAAGTCTTACATCTCCTCTGTGGAAAGAGATATTCAATTAAACCCCTCTATTCAATTTTTAAATAAGATTTCAACTTCTTTACATGTTAGTGTGGATAAGTTAATTCATGATTCTTCCGAGAGTGATAGTTCAATCTCAATAGACAGTGAATGGTTAGATTTAGCAAAAGAAGCGGCTGAATCTGGTATTAGCAAAGAGCAGTTCAAACAGTTTCTTGAATTCCAAAAGTGGCAGCGTTCAAATCAGTAAATTCAAAAGCATTTGGTTTAAAGGGCAGTAGAAACTGATTACTTGCAACTGCCCCTAAAGGTTCCGGCATGGTCAGTAAAGAAAGTTATAAGTAAGAAATTTTAAATTAATTCCTTCGTTTAGCCGAATATAATAAGAGCAACTTCTTTTAGCTTCATTGATTTCCCTTCCTTTTCAGTCTAACTGTATGCCACAAATTTATCTTTTTATTTCAATAGCTGTAAACAATCCTTAAAGTGTAATATCTACAAACAAATCTACTCTTTAATGACTCTTAGTTCCAAAAAAAGAATCTAACCCCTGTGTGAATTAAATTCTTTACGTCTTCCTTTTTATTTTTAACTAGGTTTGTTATAAGCAATAAATCTTTTTACTTCTTCAATAGAAATTCCCATTTTATATGCCCTGAGCATAAGTTCTACCCATTCTTCGTCTAGGTTCTCTTCCTTTTTGTTTTCTTCCATAACGTTAGTACGATTCAGCATTATTCTACCTCCAGCTTCTCTCTCTCAGGTAACCCCGGCTATCATAGTCTTTTATATTTTATTTTACGACTTTAGACCCGTAGCTTTGCGTCCTGCTCTTTCAAACAGTTTGCTCTTTTCTGAATCATTTGTATTACGAACATTTTACTACAAGAAAATACCTGAATGTGTCATAATTTGTCGGTTTTATAATAAGTAGAATGAAAATTTGGTTAAGTTTTATAGCTGAGGATGAAGTTCAATTTATTAGAGTGAGCATGGAGAGATTTAGAAAAAGCGATATTTTAAGAATAGAATCTATATAAAATATTTTTCGAATTGTGTATAAATAAATTTTTGTTAAATATTGATGACATATATTTTGTGAATGAAAACTTTTCATACTTAATTAATGCGCCTATTCACTTATTTTTCTATTGAATATTATAAAGTATTATTAGAGAAGTGGTGAGTAAAACAATGAGCAATCTTGAGAATTTAGGAGACGTAGATTTAACAACGAACGTTCCAGCTAATAAAGATGTACTAGCGTATGATAGTACATTGTCAAAATGGGTACCTAAAAGTCTTGAAAAGTCAGACAACCCTAGCTGTGCATCCTCATACGTAATTGAGTTAGATAGATGGGGAATTAAAAATGATGGAACAGAGCCTTTAAAAACTACTGTTGGAATAAATAATGCATTCCTATGGGCTAAGGAAAATAATTATAGGGAAGTGATTTTGCCGGAAGGATCTTATCTTATAGATAAAAACTCATCTATAAAATTTTTAAGTAATACCCATTATAAACTATACGGATGTTTATTTATTAAAGAATCGAATAACTTGACAGGGTATGAAATATTGACATGTAACGGTATTAAAAATACGGTTATAGAAGGAGCTACTGTAAAGGGAGAGAGAGAAACTCACGATTATTCCATAAATAGCACTCATGAGTGGGGATATGGAATTTTAATAAAAAACTTATGTTATAATATATCGATTATAAATTGCGAATCTTTTGAATGTACAGGTGATGGACTTGCCATTAGCGCAGATTTTTCCGCACTGGGTGGTGCTCAACATAATAAAACAAATGGAGGTCATTTTTCTAAAGGGGATATTGATGCTAACGGAAATGTTGATAATACGAAGATTTCATATGTTGCAGTAAATAAATTTTTTGACATCACAACGCCTTTAGCAAAAGAGGTAGGATACATTTTTTACTCAGGAGATGGATATGGTGGATACGGACCAGGCCTGAATTTAAATAAAGTTCCTATAAAAGTTCATTTCTATGATTCAAATCAAATTTATTTAGGTAACAGGTCTTATAGAACTTATGAATACATCTATACTGATGCTATGCCACTAGGTACAAAATTTGTAAGGTTTTCTTTCTTAGGTAATTTTGATGCAATGGATGGTAATTTACATTATATCTCTTGTGCAAAGACGCCTCAATATATTACTTTCAGGGGATGTAACACTCACAAAAATAGAAGACTAGGTGCTTCTGTTATGGGAGGAAGGTTCATAACTTACGAGAATTGTGAAATTCACAATAATAGTAACAAGCTAATTGTTTCTAAAGGGTGTAATCCTGGATATGGGATAGATGTTGAAGATGGATATATGAATAATCAAAGGATTCTTGTTAGAAGCTGTAATTTTCATGATAATAGAGCAGGAGATTTTATCTGTGTTAGTACGCGTGGGGTAACATTAGAAAATAATAAGTTTGAAAAATTAGTTTATTTTAATGGGCAAGGTGATGACTACTTGTCTCAAGGGAACTTATATCACGGTCCGATTAGGGGTAAGTCTATAACCAATGGTATTGAAAAAGACGGTACGTTTTGTACATTTAAAAACGACAGTGTTTTTGGAACACAAGTTGGCCTGGATGGAGGAAATACTACTCTTGAAAACTGTGTATTTACGAAAACTGCGTTGCAATTATCAGGAGAAACAGTAAAAGTTATCAATTGTAAGCTTACGTATGAACAAGAAGGTACAACCATATCAGCTTTGACATTATCAGGAAAAAATGTAGAGATACATGGTAGTTTATTTGATATTAGAGGCGGAAATGCATACGGAGGATTTTTAGCACCTAATGATTATCTATTGATATCTAATTCTCAGTTTTTTACGGGAGAAACGGCAGGCGGTATACTAGGTTCTTTTAAAGAAGTAATAATAAAAGATAGCGAATTTATTCATACAGGTGCTAAAGTAAACTACACTAGAGTTTATGCAACAGAGCAGATGAGAATTGAACGTAACACCTTTAAAGATCATTCTTTTCGTATTGTAGGTGGAGACTATTTTAATAATATACTTGCAGTAGACAAAGGATACATTACTCACTATTTTAAAAACAACAAAATTATTTGGACGAGAAGTAGTACTACTTACGTACATGAACTTTCAGGACCAGGTATAGGAATAGGGTTAATACCAAGAGTGGAAGTATCAAACAATAGACTTGAAATAATTGATCAAAATGTTTCTCTTGGATCTCTATATAACATGCGCATATTTGTGGAAAACCATTTAACTTTTCTTAACAACACAATTGTTACGATTAAAACTTCAGGTAGCAATACTAACGGAACCATTACACTTGATTATGCATATAGGTCAGGTACATCTGTATCTAGACCTAAAACAACAATAATCAGTCAAAATAATACCGGAATTAACTCCGATATTCTATTTACTGCTAACTTAAATAATCAATTGGAAAAATTGAGCGGAAATACTCCTTTGGCGTCCTTTGCATCATCTCAACCAACTTCTGGAACTTATCAATTAGGTGAGTTAATATATAATTCAACTCCTGTAGCAGGAGGATATCTAGGGTGGGTCTGTATAACAGCAGGGCGTGCTACTAACAGACCATGGGCGCCTTCCACTGATTATGTTAAAGGTACTATTATTTACTACCAAGGACATGTTTATCAAGCTCAGAACAATGGAACTTCAAACACAGATGCTCCTAATTTTCCTAAAGTCTCTGGTGGAATAATTCTGGATAATAATATAGGGTGGAAAGAAATTGGCTTACTAGCGACATTTAAACAATTTGGGCCTATACAGCAATAATTGAGAAGGCTAGCTCATGACTCAAAGGAGCTAGTTTTTATTTGTTGTAAACAATAAATATAGGCTAATTTGATAGGATACAGGTCTTTCTTTAAATAATTTTTCGTGGTTATAAATGTACTAAATTCTATGTTCGAGCAAAATTGAACCGTAACGCATTGAATTTGGTGAATATGGTTAGGGCTTCATACGCTTGCCAATAAATTAGTTAAAAGGTTCTATACTAAGGATTTTTGTTGTACTGTTCAAATGTATATATTATAAAATGTTTCTAAATAATTTGGTTATGTATAACAGAAATGTTCTTTATAAAAAACAATATATTATTATAAGATTATTCTTTATAGTCATAACAATTCTTTATAATTGTATAGAAAATAAGAGGTGAAATAGATATACATTTGAATATCAAAAACTAAATTAATATTGACTTGTTCTTTATAAAGAATTAAAATTAGGTAGAACCTAATAACTAAAGCTTGTAGCGCATAAGAAAGCACGAGGTCAAGTGAAAGGGTCTTTTTGTTCGTTATAAAGAATTATAATCGTTAGTATTAAGAATACTTAAAAATTGAAGTAAAGGTGGTTCTAATGAGCACAATGGAACAAAAAAATTTTCTCCACCAACCAAAGGGGAAAGACATTAATTTAAAAGAATACTATGAAGTTATTAAAAAACGTATTTGGCTTATCATTGTCATCACTATCTTTACTACGCTGGCTGGCTTTTTTTACAGTCATCAGAATAATACTACAGTATATTATCAAGCCTCCACTAGAGTAGTTGTAGATGTAGATACTCAGAAGATGAGTACGCTTCTAGTAATGGTTAAAGATCCTATAGTGATGGGAAAAGTAACAAAACAGTTAAATTTGAATCAGCCCGCAGAAGCCACAGCAGGTCAAGTGCAGGCGGCGAGCCTTGATGGATCACAAATCATTAGTCTTTCTGCAACAAGTGCGGATCCAACAACTGCTGTTAAAATTGCCAATACCACAGCCAAAGTATTCAAAGAAGAAGTAGGGAATATTTTAGGTATTAAAGAAGTCCAATTATTATCTCCGGCAAAGAATTCTTCTCCTATTGACGGAAATGAAAACCGTACCATTATGCTTGCTTTGATTGCAGGAATTGTAATAGGACTTGGGCTTACTTTTTTATTAGATTCTTTAGATGGCAGAGTAAAAAAAGACAGTGAAGTGGAACAATTATTAGGTGTACCGGTAATAGGAACGATTTCGAGCATGAACAAAAAAAAATTAAAGTCATCTGCTAAAACAGATGTAGAATTAAGGAGTGAGACCATTGTCAGCAAGTAAAAATTCTCAAGTAAAAACATTGAACACACCAATGCTTTTTACCTACTCTCATCCTAATTCTGTTATTTCTGATCAATTTCGTGCGATTAGAGCAAACCTTCACTTTTT
Organism: Priestia sp. 3CA3; assembly: GCF_056836725.1. Classification (NCBI taxonomy): domain Bacteria; kingdom Bacillati; phylum Bacillota; class Bacilli; order Caryophanales; family Bacillaceae; genus Priestia; species Priestia sp. 3CA3. The sequence goes on along the minus strand of NZ_JBXENJ010000006.1, from coordinate 35,496 downwards.
AACAAAGGAAAAAACGTGCAAGCTTATTCTTATTACTTCTCCTGAAAAGGGAGAAGGGAAATCAACTACGGCAGCTAACCTAGCTGTTTCCATGGCTCAGCAAGAAGGTAAAATTCTATTAATTGATGCAAATTTAAGAGATCCAGCAATTCAAGATATTTTTAACGTTCCCAATAATGAAGGGTTAATAGATATACTAAAAACTGAAGGATCTTTCGAAAGAGCTGTACATCAAACGAGAATAGAGAATTTAGATATCTTAACGAGCGGTTCTTCTTTGTCTCATTTTGTAGAATTATTAGGTACTAACACGATGCAAAATTTACTTACTAAATTGTCTGCTTTTTATGATGCTATACTAATCGATTCTTCTTCTCTGTTAACATCTCCTGAAACACGAGTATTATCAGCATACTGTGACGGAGTAATATTAACTTTGAAGAGAGACAAAACAACGGTAAAGAAGATAGAGGAAACAAAAAAAGTGTTGGATATTGCAGGAGCTAAATTAGTAGGTGTGGTTATGCATGAAAAATAAAGATATAATTTTTTGTACAGTTGTTCTTAATTAAGAACAATTGAGTTCTTTAAAAAGTTGTTCAATAAAATAGTTTGGCGATGCCTACTTGCCGTTATCAACGCAGGCACTCGATCATGCTGTGGGTTGAAAGAAACCTTAGACGCAAGTCGTCGAAAGTATGGTGTGAGGATGGGTTAGATGCCCATTTTAATGTTTATAAAGCTTTTATGTATACGGTTTTACAAAAAAACGTATACATAAAAGCTTTATTATTTTTATAGTGAAGGAGATGTAAAGTGAAATGGGGAGTTTTGATAATCATCCAAAATCTATTAAAAAAGCTGTTAGATACATCAAACAAGACGCATCTAAAGAGCAGCTGATGGAAATTAGAAAGTTTTTGAATAATACGATTCAAAAAAGGATAAAGGCTCTTGAATTAGACAACCAAAAAATTATCAGTTAAAGAAAGGAGAACGTGTATGACTTATCGCCAAAGGTTGTCTTTATTTATTGTAGTCGATTCTTGTATTGTGATGCTAGCTATTTTTATGAGCCGTTTTCTTGTAGACGCAAGTATTTACGTCATTACTTTTCCTGTCGTTGTAAGTTCACTTACGTTTTTGTTTAGTCATCATTTTTTCTCAATTAGGTTTAAACTTTATAAAAAATCTTGGGAATATGCAAGTATTGGAGAACTAGTCATTATTTTTAAAGTTGTTTCTTATTCTATTCTCTGTGCTGCCATCATTCAGCAACTGATTTTTAAAGAAACATTTTTCAGACTGCTAACTGTGACATGGTTGCTTCATATGTTATTAATGGGCGGGTCACGATTTGTGTGGAGAATGTATCGGGATTCTATTATAAATAAATCAAGCAATAAACAAAGAACGTTAATTATTGGCGCTGGATCTGCGGGTGCTATGGTAGCCAGGCAGCTTTTAAAGAAAAATGAAAGCAACCTTCTTCCTATCGGTTTTATCGATGACAACGTAAAAAAGCATCATCTTGATATCTTAGGTCTTCCTGTACTAGGTGGAGCAAATAAAATAGAAGAAACTGTTAAAGGATTCACCATTGAAAATATTATTATTGCAATTCCTTCTCTTAGTAAAAAGGAATTAAATACTATTTTTCAAGAATGTGCGAAGACAAAAGCGAGAACGCAAACACTGCCCATGCTTGAGCATCTTGTTACAGGGAAAATTTCAGTAAATCAGTTTCGAGATGTGCAAGTAGAGGACCTTTTAGGAAGAGACCCTGTTGAAATGGATGTTGAAAGTATCTCCGGTTATGTTACGAATAAAGTAGTTTTAGTGACGGGTGCCGGCGGGTCAATTGGCTCTGAAATTTCCAGACAAATCTCAAAGTTCAGTCCCAAAAAGCTTATTCTACTTGGTCACGGTGAAAACAGTATTCATTCAATTGAAATGGAACTAAAAAATATGTTTAAAGAGACAAGCATTGAATTTACAACAGAGATTGCCGATTTACAAGATGCTAAGAGAATGATGTCGGTAATGAATATACATAGTCCAGACGTTGTATATCACGCTGCAGCTCATAAGCACGTACCGCTAATGGAGCGTAATCCAGAAGAAGCTGTTAAAAATAACGTAATTGGCACGATGAATGTGGCAAAGGCAGCGAGCTGGCACGGCGTAGGAACTTTTGTCATGATTTCTAGTGATAAAGCAGTGAATCCGACAAGTGTGATGGGGGCAACGAAAAGAATGGCAGAAATGATTATTCAAGGAATGGATGCACATAGCGCTACAAAATTTGTTGCAGTCCGATTTGGGAATGTATTGGGAAGTCGAGGAAGTGTTATTCCGTTATTTAAAAAACAAATTGAAAAAGGAGGACCTGTAACCGTAACTCACCCAGATATGGTTCGCTACTTTATGACAATTCCAGAAGCATCAAGACTTGTTATTCAAGCTGGAGCGTTAGCCGGTGGAGGAGAAATTTTTGTTTTAGATATGGGAGAACCCGTAAAAATAGTAGATCTTGCTAAAAACTTAATAAAGCTATCTGGAAATTCCATCGATGAAATTGGCTTAGAATTTACAGGTATGAGGCCAGGTGAAAAGCTTTTTGAAGAATTGTTGAAAGAAGATGAAATTCATGAACAGCAAGTATATCCAAAAATCTATGTGGGCAAAACGGCAAAACTATATGTAGAAGAAATTAATGAGATCATTGCAACATATGAGACGATGGATAAAGAATTTTTAAGGGAAACGTTATTAAATTTGGCAAATAATAATCTAACTTCGGCTTCTAAACAAATTGTTTCTGTTTCAAGCTGAAGAGGTTGAAACATTATGCAGATAGGTGATATGAGTGACTAAAAAAGTATTATTTTGTGCAACTGTAGATTTTCATTTTAAAGCGTTTCATCTGCCTTATATGGAATGGTTTAAGGAACAAGGATGGGAGGTTCACGTAGCAGCAAGCGGAAATATGGAGCTTCCTTATGTTGATAAAAAATATAACCTTTCGATTCAAAGATCACCCTTGCACCAAGACAACTTGAAAGCTTACAAAGAATTAAAAACGGTGATTAATCATAATAAATACAACCTTATTCATTGTCATACTCCAATGGGGGGAGCGCTAGCGCGTTTAGCGGCACGACAAGCAAGAAAAAAAGGAACGGCCGTTATTTATACTGCTCACGGTTTTCACTTTTGCAAAGGGGCATCTTTTGTGAATTGGCTTCTTTATTATCCGATAGAAAAAATACTCGCTCGTTATACAGACTGCTTAATTACAATCAATCAAGAAGATTACCAATTGGCAACGAAGCGTTTTAAAACGAAACATATTGAACATGTTCATGGAGTGGGAATCAACACAGACAATTTTAAGCCTGCAAACGAAAAAGAAAAAATTCAGCTTAAAAAGTCATTTGGGTATCAGCCAAATGACTTTTTACTATTTTACGCAGCGGAGTTTAATAAAAATAAAAACCAGCGGCTTCTTATTCAGTCGCTAGCACTTATAAAAGATAAAATTCCGCAGGCAAAACTTCTTTTAGCAGGAAAAGGTCCTTTGCTGGAAAAATGCCAAGAACTAGCATCAAACTTAGAAATTTCTCATATGGTGGACTTTTTAGGTTATCGAAACGATCTTCATCAAATTGTTCCAATGTGTGACGTGGCAGTGGCATCAAGTTTTCGTGAAGGGCTGCCTGTGAATATCATGGAAGCCATGGCTTGTGAACTACCGATAGTAGCTCTCAATAATAGAGGTCATAGAGAGCTTATTCAGAACAATAAAAATGGTTGGATTATTGACGATAGTGATCACATTACTGTATTTGCAGATAAAATAGAAATGCTTGCTAGAATTAAAACCTTAAAGTGCAAACTTGGTAAAAATGGAAGGGATATTATTTTGAAGAAATATAGTATTAATAAAGTTCTAATAGAAAAAAAGAAGATTTATAGATCTTATATGCAAGAAACGGAGGATATCAAGTGGAAGGTCCATTAAGGGTATTACATGTTGTAGTCAATATGAATCGAGGCGGCGCTGAAACACTAATTATGAATCTATATCGGAATATCGATCGCTCTAAAGTTCAATTTGACTTTTTGACATGTAAAGAAGGGGTTTTTGACTCAGAAATAATGGAAATGGGAGGGCAAATTCATAGAATTCCTTATATAACAGAAGTAGGTCACGCTGCTTACGTGAAACAGCTGAATCAATTTTTCCAAGAAAATGCCGACTATAAGATTGTTCATTCTCACATGGATAAAATGAGTGGGTTAGTTCTTCGTGCAGCAGAAAAAGCAAACATTTCAGTAAGAATTGCCCATAGTCATAATACTCAAAGTGAAGGAGGATTGGCATCGAAAGTTTATAAATGGTATGTAGGTACCAATATTAAAAGCTCTGCTACTCACTTGTTTGCCTGTTCAAAAGTTGCTGCCCAGTGGTTATTTAAAAAGCAATCCAATGAAACATTCATTCTGAAAAATGGAATTGAATGTAATAAATTTAAATTTTCATCAAATGTTCGAAACAAAATTCGCGAAGAATTGAAACTTGATAATAATTCATTTATTATTGGTCACGTAGGAAGATTCAACCATCAAAAAAATCATTTGTTTTTACTAGAGGTATTTTCTCAACTAACGAAAATTATTCCAAATGCTAAGCTTTTGCTAGCAGGTGGCGGTATATTACAGTCTAATATTGAAGAAAAAATAAAGGAGCTACACTTAGAAGAAAAAGTAAGTATTTTAGGGGTAAGAGAAGACATTCATTTACTGCTTCAAGCTTTTGATGCATTTGTTTTTCCATCTTTCCATGAAGGGCTTCCGGTAACTTTAATAGAGGCTCAAGGAGCAGGGTTGCCTTGCATTATTTCTGACGTAATAACAAAAGAAGTAGATATGGGGGTTGGGCTAGTTCAATATCTGCCTTTAAATGATAAAAATGAGTGGGTTAAAACTATTTTAAAGGTAACGAGTAGCAGTTCATCTAGGAAAGTATCAGAAGAACGTTTAAGTCAGAAAGGATACAACGTACGTAAAACAACGGAATTTATTCAAAAATCGTATATGGAGATGGGAGGAACAGTTAGTTGAAAACATTAACAGTTTTTACTCCAACCTATAATCGAGCATACTGCATTCATCAATGTTACGAGAGCTTAAAAAGACAAACTTGCACCGATTTTATATGGCTAATCATTGATGACGGCTCAACAGATAATACAAAAGAGATTGTTGATGGCTGGATTAATGAAAATATCATTAAAATAAAATACCATTGGCAAAATAACCAAGGAATGCATGGTGCACATAACACAGCTTATGAACTTATTGATACAGAGCTAAACGTTTGCATTGATTCTGATGACTATATGCTAGATGATGCAGTGGAAAAAATTATAGACATGTGGAAGAAGTATGGAAGTAATGAAATTGGTGGAATCATCGGTCTTGATGCTAACCATAACAATGACATCATTGGTACACGATTGCCAGAACATATTACATGTTCCACATTGTTCGATTTATATAACAAGTACAGTGTAACAGGGGATAAAAAGCTGGTTTATCGAACGTCATTAACAAAAAAGTATCCATATCCTTTATTTGAAAATGAAAGGTATGTTGGGTTAGCTTATAAATATCATATGATTGATAAACAATACAAAATGTTACTAATGAATGAAATAATATGTTGTGTAGAATACCTAGAAGACGGATCATCGCGAAACATGTTAAATCAGTATCGTAAAAATCCAAGAGGTTTTGCTTTTTATCGTAAAGAAATGATGAAGCTTCCTTTTGCAAGTCGTTCATTTAAGTTCAGACAAGCTATCCACTATGTATCAAGTAGTTTAATAGGTAAAAACAGGAGCTTTTTACAAGATACACCTAGTAAAGGTTTGACCTTATTGGCAATGCCTCTAGGAATAGCTTTATATTTTTACATTATAACAAGAACAAGGATTGTTTAAAGTTAAAATACTATGATGATCCCGGTTTTTGATTTGAAAGGATTTATCGTATGACTTTTCTTTGGATTAATCTTATTTTAGCATTTATTTTAGCATTTTTTGCTAGATATTTTGCAACCACTTCCATTAGCAATGATTTTACGATTTTAATAAAGCCTAATAAAATTTTAATGTTTGGGGCAGCATCTACGTTGATAGCTGTTGCAGGTCTTAGATCCAATATAGGTGATACATTTAACTATATAAACATATATACTTCCAATGATTTTACATGGGAGTATATTTTAAACAACAAAGATATTGGGTTTGGAATTCTTCAGAGGCAATTAAAAAAAATATCAGAGGATCCTCAGATACTGATATTTACTACTGCTTTGATTACAAACATATTTATTATTTTGGTTTTGTATAAGTATTCAAGGATTTTTGAGTTAAGTGTTTATGTTTATATAACCGGTGGGTTGTTTTTAGTTACAATGAACGGAATTAGACAAACTTTAGCGGCAGCGATTATATTTACAGCAACAAAATTTTTGATAGAAGGAAGTTGGAAAAGGTATTTCTTAGTTGTTATTTTAGCATCCTTTTTTCATCAAAGTGCCCTTATATTAATTCCAATTTACTTTATTGTTAGAAGTAAGGCATGGTCTAAAGCTACAGCTGCTCTCATAGCTTTAGCCATTATAATTGTTTTAGAATTTAATCAATTTTCAACACTGTTATTTTCCGCTATTCAAGATACGCAATATAGTGAATATCAAAATTTCAAAGAAGGTGGGGCTAATATTATAAGAGTAGCAGTAAATGCAGGGCCTTTATTTATTGCTTTTTTAGGACGAGATAAATTAAGAAGAATATTTCCTAACAGCGATCCTATTATCAATATGGCTTTGATTGGCTGCGTGTTTATGTTAATTTCTACTCAAAATTGGATTTTTGCAAGGTTTTGGATTTATTTTAATTTATATCAATTAATTGTGATTTCATGGATTGTAAAGCTATTTCGAGAAAAAGATGAAAAACTTATCTACTATGCCATCTTGGTTCTTTACTTTATCTATTACTATTACGAAAATGTAATTAGCTTAGGAATATTTTATAAAAGTGATTATTTGAATTTAATCCCCTAAAAATTGGAGGAATGAATGAATGGCGGTTCTTGTTACAGGAGGAGCAGGTTATATTGGAAGTCATACGTGCGTAGAGCTATTAAATGCAGGTCATGAAGTCGTGGTTGTAGATAACTTTTTCAACAGCAAACTTGAATCATTAAAACGCGTATCTGACATAACGGGAAAAACATTTAAAACGTATAACGTGGATTTACTCAATCAAGAAGGGCTTGAAAGAGTATTTTCTGAAAATACGATTGAGTCAGTTATTCACTTTGCAGGGCTTAAGGCTGTAGGGGAATCTGTATCTTTTCCTCTTTGGTACTATCATAATAACCTTACGGGTACGTTTGTATTGTGTGACCTGATGAAAAAATACGGAGTGAAAAAACTAGTATTTAGTTCTTCAGCAACCGTATATGGATCAACGGATCAAGTTCCTATATCTGAAGACGCTCCAATAGGAGCTGTGAATCCATACGGAAAAACGAAGCAGATGATAGAAGAGATATTAAGAGATTTATATATATCCGATGAAGCATGGAGTATTACTCTTTTACGATATTTTAATCCCATTGGGGCTCATGAAAGCGGGTTGATTGGAGAAGATCCAAATGGCATTCCAAACAACTTAATGCCATATATTTCGCAAGTAGCAGTCGGTAAACTACAGAGCCTTAATATATTTGGAAGTGATTATTCAACAAAAGATGGGACAGGAGTTAGAGACTACATTCACGTGATTGATTTAGCAAAAGGGCACTTAAAAGCTTTAGAGAAAGTGCGGTCATCAAAAGGTGTGAATACTTACAACCTTGGAACAGGTAAAGGCTATAGTGTATTGGAAATGGTTAAAGCATTTGAAGCGGCTTCTGGGAAAAAAGTTTCTTATACCTTTACGGACCGACGCTCAGGAGATGCAGCCATTTGTTTTGCAGATGTTTCAAAAGCAAAAAATGAGCTTGGCTGGGTTGCCGCTAAAGGAATTAATGAAATGTGCCAGGATACCTGGAGGTGGCAGAAAAATAACCCAGGTGGATATGTTGAAGATCATGACAACTTAATTGAACATAATTTTCCGGTGCGTACTTCCGCAGCGGGTTTTTTAGTGTCTAATTAAGGGGAAATCCCGATGAATATATCTAATATCCTTACTGAAAAAAAGTTGCAGGAAATTCTAGTTAGTTTTTATGAAAAAGGCAATCAATCTCTTGATATTAAACCAACCGATATTGTAAATGAAATTAAACAAATGATTTTAACTGCTGACTCTTCTGATTAGCTAAATAAGCAAAGCAAGAAATAAAAAGTAAAAAAAGAAATAGAAGGTATGCATGATGAAACGAATAATGGATTTAGTCATTTCATTGACTCTATTAATATTATTGTCTCCTGTTATATTGTTCACTGCCATATTGGTTAGATTAAAGATGGGTGCGCCTGTTTTGTTTAAACAGCAGCGTCCTGGAAAAGGTAGTAATCCATTTCACCTTTATAAATTTCGTACAATGGCTAATTTGAAAGACAAGCAAGGAAACCTGCTATCTGATCAAGCACGTTTAACAACAGCGGGACAGTTTCTTAGAAAGTATAGCTTAGACGAACTTCCACAGCTTATTAATGTAGTAAAAGGAGACATGAGTTTAGTCGGGCCAAGACCATTGTTGATGGAATATTTGCCTCTTTATACAGAAGAACAAATGCTTAGACATAATGTGAGACCAGGAATTACCGGTTGGGCTCAAGTAAACGGCAGAAATACGATTACTTGGGAAGAAAAATTCAATATGGATACTTGGTACGTAAGGAACCAAAGCATCTTTCTCGATTTTAAGATCTTGATTCTAACGGTTCTTAAAGTGGTGAAAAAAGAAGGTATTACTCAGCAAGGACATGTAACAATAGAAAAATTCAAAGGAACGAAAGACGTGATCTAACTTGAAAGTTATCGTAATAGGTAATGGCGGACATAGTAAGGTCATTCAAGAAATGATCTCTTCTTTACGCAATTACGAAATTATCGCTATCTTAGATGATAAATATAAAGAAAAAAAAGAAAGAAATGGAATTACGTATGCGCCTTTTTCGTTTCTAAATAAGCTACTTGATACAGATGTAAAAGTTGTGATTGCAATCGGCAGCAATACAGTAAGAAAAAGGCTAGTGGAAACATTAAATTTACGAACAGACCAGTATTTATCGGTTATCCATTCAACGGCAGTTGTAAGTTCAACAGCTATAATTGGAAATGGAACTGTTGTAATGCCGAATGCGGTGATTAATGCAGATGCGGAAATTGGAGAGCATTCCATTATTAACACCGGAGCCATTGTTGAACATGAAAATAAACTTGCAAATTATGTCCACATCTCGCCTAACGCTACCTTAACAGGAAATGTTTCGCTAGGTGAAGGTGTGCATATAGGAGCATCCGCTACTGTTATTCCAGGAATAGAAATTGGTCAGTGGTCGGTGATTGGAGCCGGTTCAACTGTCATCCATCATATTTCTTCTAGTTGCAAAGCGGTAGGATCTCCAGCTAGAGTTATTTATAGCGATTAAACAGAATAAGTAGAAAAGGTGATGACTTTTAATGACTAATTCCAAAATATATCTTTCCCCTCCTCATATGAGCGGAGATGAGAAAAGATATATAGATGAAGCATTTGAAACTAATTGGATTGCGCCACTAGGGACAAATGTAGATGCTTTTGAAAAAGAACTTGCTTCTTATGTAGGGGTTAGTGAAGCGGTTGCAGTAAGTTCAGGAACTGCAGCGATTCATTTGGCTCTTTCTTTATTGGAAGTGACAAAAGGAGATATCGTATTTTGTTCGACTCTGACCTTTGTAGCAAGTGCAAATCCCGTTATTTACCAAGGTGCGGATCCTGTATTCATTGATTCAGAGCCAGAGACATGGAATATGTCACCCGAGGCATTAAAAAGAGCGTTACAGGATGCTTTTATACAAGGAAAGCTTCCCAAAGCAGTGATTGTCGTAAATTTATATGGTCAAAGCGCAAAAATGGACGAGATTCTTTCGCTATGTAATCAATATAATATCCCTGTCATTGAAGACGCAGCTGAATCACTTGGGTCTACCTATAAAGGAAAAGCAAGCGGTACTTTTGGCAAGTTCGGCGTGTATTCTTTTAATGGAAATAAAATTATTACGACATCCGGTGGAGGGATGCTTGTTTCGAATGATGTGGCTGCTTTACAACAAGCCCGCTTTTTAGCAACTCAAGCACGTGATTCAGCACCTCACTATCAGCACAGCCAGCTTGGATACAATTATCGAATGAGTAATATTCTGGCGGGAGTCGGAAGAGCGCAATTGCAAGTATTAGAGAACCGAGTAGAGGCAAGAAGACAGATTTTTGAACGTTATTATCAAGAGTTGGCCGGCTTCACAGGTATTACATTTATGCCGGAGCTATCAAACACAAAAACAAATCGCTGGCTTACCGTTTTAACTATTAATGAAAAAGAAGCGGGAATATCTGCAGCAGAGTTAGTACAAGCGTTCACTGAGCAAAACATTGAAGCACGTCCCGTATGGAAACCGCTCCATATGCAGCCTCTTTTTGAAGGAGTACGTTACTATTCCCATGATGAAAGTAAAGACGTAGCTCAGCAGTTGTTTAACACAGGAATCTGTCTCCCATCAGGTTCAAATATGACGGAAGATGAACAAAACAGAGTGATTAAATGTCTTAAAAAAGCGTTAAATAGAGTCTTAAATGAGGAAGGGATCGTCCAATATTAGAAAATATGAGGTATTGATGAATGATTGGAGAAAAAATCCATGAAATCCGCAAAAAAAAGGGACTGACATTATCTGAACTGGCCGAAAGAGCCAATATGTCCAAGTCCTATTTAAGTAATATCGAGCGTAATCTAAATGATAACCCTTCTATACAAGTAGTCGAAAGAATTGCGGCTGTTTTAAATGTAGATTTACATACACTTATTGAAATCAAACATGAACCTTCACATTTTTTAGAGAATGAATGGCTTCATTTTGTAAATGAATTAAAAAAATCAGGGATTCGAAAAGAACAGCTCCCAGAGTATAAAGCTATTATTGAATTTATAAAATGGCAGAATGAGAAGGTAGAGAATAAAAGATAGAAAATAGTGCAATTAATATCTTTTGAAAAGAGGCATAGAAGGTGAGCAAGAATATTAAAATACCAAAAATTATTCATTATTGCTGGTTTGGAGGAAAAGAAAAGCCAGACATAGTAAAAAGATGTATAGATACCTGGGGGAAACATTTATCAGACTACGAAATAATAGAGTGGAATGAAAAGAACTTTGATATAAATTGTAATTCTTATGTAAAAGAGGCGTATGACTCTAAAAAATTTGCTTTTGTTAGTGATTACGCAAGGATACATGCTTTATATAATCTTGGCGGCATTTACTTAGATACTGATGTTGAAGTTTTCAAGTCTTTCAATAATCTATTATATCATGACTCATTTTGGGGGTTTGAACAAGAGAATTTTATAGCTACTAGTACAATTGGAGCAGCTAAAAAAAATGAAATAATAAAGGTATTTTTGGATTCATATCAAGAAAAAAGCTTTCTGAAAAAGGATGGGAAAATTGATCAATTAACGAATGTAGCAATCGTAACCAATATTTTAGAGAATATTGGACTTAAAAAGAACGGAGAATATCAAGAAATCCATGACCTAGGAACTTTTTATCCTCAAACATATTTTTCTCCTTACGACTATATAAATTGCAGGAAATTAATTACGAAAGACACATATGCTATGCACCACTTTTATAAAAGTTGGTTGCCACCCAAGGTTAGGTTTAAAAGTAACCTCAAAGCTTTAACTGCTAAAATAATAGGTGGAGATAATATAGCAAGAATCAGAAAGGTAGTTTCTAGAACATAGGGGGTTAAGATGAATAACATATTAATAGCCTCTTTTGATATGGAAGTTGGAGGAGTCGAAAGAAGTCTAATCAGTATGCTTGAAAATTTTGATTACACAAATTATGCAGTCGATCTGATGCTGTATAAACATCAAGGTGATTTCTTGGGGTTACTGTCAGATAAAATTAGCTTATTGGAGGAAGTTCCTCAATATACAACATTCAGAAAATCTATAGGGGAAACGATAAAAGATAGACATTATTCCATTGGAATATCAAGAATTTTTTCTAAGATAAATGCTGATCTCAAAGGAAAAATGAAAGGAATTACAGAACCAGGTTATTATCAAATGCAACTCATGTGGCAATATGCATTACCCTTTCTTCCTAAAATGGAAAAAGAGTATGATATAGCAATTAGTTATCTATGGCCTCATTACTTTATCGCTGAAAAAGTAAAAGCCAAGAAAAAAATTGCTTGGATTCATACAGACTACTCCACAATTGAACCCGATAAAAAGATGGATTTGAAAATGTGGCACCAATTCGATTATATAATCGCAGTTTCAGAAGCATGCAAGAACTCATTTTTAAAAAAATATAGTGAATTAGAAAATAAAGTTTTGGTTATAGAAAATATTACCTCTCCTGATTTTGCTGAAAAAATGGCAAATGAGGAACTGGAAAATCCAATGATTAAGGATAATCGGTTTAAAATTGTAACAGTAGCAAGATTATCGCATGCAAAAGGAATTGATAATGCCGTTAAAGCGTTAAAGCTATTAAGAGATAGAGGGTACAATAATATTTCTTGGTATGTAGTTGGATATGGTGGAGACGAAGCTATAATCAAAGAATTAATATCTAAGCATGATTTAGAAGATAGCTTTATTCTGCTGGGTAAACAAACAAATCCGTATCCATTTATAAAGGAGGCGGACCTTTATGTCCAGCCGTCTAGATATGAGGGAAAAGCTGTTACAGTAGGCGAAGCTCAAATTCTTTCTAAACCGGTCCTGGTAACTAACTATACTACTGCACAAAGTCAAGTTCAAAACGGAATTGATGGATATATATGTGAAATGTCCATTGAAGGTATAGCCATTGGAATAGAAAAGCTATTCAAGAACCCACAGCAACGAAACGAGTTGACTAATAATTGTAAGAGCACAGATTACAGTAATTGTAATGAATTGGAAAAATTATATAAGGTGATTAATTAGAAATCAACGTACTCAAAAATGAATAAAACATAAAAGAGTACAAGGGAGGCAAGAATGACTCCAAAAGTAAGTATTGTTATACCGGTTTACAATTGTGAAAAGTATATTAGTAAGTGTTTAGAAAGCGTACTAAATCAAACTTATCGAAATATTGAGGTAATAATAATAAATGATGGTTCAACTGATAATACTGAAAAGATAATTAATAATTATAAAGAAAAAGATAATCGAATTATGTATTACTATCAAGCTAATAGGGGACCTTCCGAAGCTCGAAATAAGGGCATTTTAAATTCAACGAGTGAATATTTAATTTTTATAGACTCTGATGATACAGTTGATCAAAAGTATGTTGAACTTTTAATAAATGAAATGGTAAATTCAAAATCTGACTTGGTATGCTGTGGATATAAGGATATTTCTGGATACGGAATAGTGGATTATACAGATTTTAATATTGGAAATAGTATGTCACTACAGTCTGTTACAGATATGGTTTGTCAAGGAACAGGAGGAGTTCTCTGGAGCAAAATATTTAAAAAGGAAATTATTCTTAAGCACAGTTTAAAAATGGATAAACGAATTTTTATGTGTGAGGATCTAGTTTTTGTTCTACAGTACGTTTCCCAATGTAAATCATTTAGTGCAATCAATGACTATTTATACCATTATAATAGACTTAATCAAAACAGTATTAGCTCTAATATTTCAATTGATTACGTACAAAACTTTATTCATGTTTGGAAAGCCATAGAGAAGATAGTTATTTCTGTTAATAAAGATCGACAAAAAACGAGTGAATTGATTGGAAAAAGAATTCAAGAAGTGATGATAACATTAATAGAGGAGCAAAGTAGAAATATAAGGGAACTAGGAATGAAAAATGCTAGTTACAAGGTAGGAGAAATTTTAGAGATACCTTATATTAAGGCCTATCAAGGTAATTTTTCAACTGACAATTATCTTTACAAGCCTTATATATTTTTTATGAAAATTAAATTTGTAAAAATGAGCATTGTTTACGGAATATATTTAAATGTATTAAGATCGTTTAAAAAAATATTAACAAGGAGAAAATAGGTGTATCCATGAGAAAAAAACTATTATTTGTTATTGATTCACTAACCATTGGTGGGGCAGAAAAAAGCTTAGTATCTTTGTTGAATATGATCGATTCTACAAAATACGAAATAGATTTAATGATGTTTAAGAAAGGAGGAGACTTTGAAAGATATATTCCTGAATATGTAAATGTTTTACCACTACCAAAATATTTCTTATTTTTAAATGAAAGAAACTTTTTCATCAATAGAAATATTAAATACCTAAATTATAGGTTGAAAACTTCTTTAAATTTAAGACTTAATAATTATAAGAAAAATACTTTACACAGTGAACAAGTTGTTTTTAATAGTATAAAAAGAATACTTGATTACATTGAAAAAGAGTACGATGTGGCTATAGCATATAGCCAAGGGATGCCTACATATTTTGTTGCAAATAAAGTTAAAGCGTCTAAAAAATTAGCATGGATTAACATCGACTATATAACTACACTATATGACAAGGATTTAGACTACGAGTCTTATAAAAATATAGACAAAATAGTCACAGTTTCAGAGTATACCAAAAAATCAGTATCCAAAATGAGAGATGAGTATTCACATAAAGTTAATATGATTTTGGATATAGTAAATCCAAAGATGATTCGTAAGATGGCCGATGAATTCGAAGTTAACGAATTTGATAATTCCGTAACTAATATAGTTACAGTAGGTAGGCTAGCTGGACAGAAAGCTTATGACAGAGCTATTAAAGTATCTAAATTGTTAAAAGAGTCAGGTTATAAATTTAGATGGTTCGGAGTTGGAGATGGTCCAGAAAGAAAAAAATTACAAGAGTTAATAGATAGATATGATTTAAATGATTATTTTATAATGCTTGGAAAGAAGATAAACCCATATCCCTATATGAAAAACTGTGATATATATGTACAAACGTCTATAAAAGAAGGATTTGGCCTCACTGTAAGTGAAGCTAAGATATTACAAAGACCTATTGTATGTACCAGCTTTCCTACAGCAAAAGAAATAATCAATAATGAAGTAGACGGCTTAATAGTAGATCATAATATAGATAGTATATATAACGGAATAAAAAAATATCTAGATGACATTTCCTTTAAAAAAAAGGTTATTAAAGAGCTAAACTCTATAGAACCTTATAGTTCGGTAGACCAGTTAGAAAAATTTTATAAATTAGTAGAAAATTAATGTGAGGTGATAATCTAGTGAAGAAGATTTTTGTAGATATTTATTTAGCATTCAACCTAGGAGATGATTTATTTTTAGACGTTCTTGCAAAGAAATATCCTAGCTGTAAGTTTACAGTTAATCATATAAGTAAAAATTATGACAAATTTATCTCTCAATATAACAATGTTAATAGAAGAAAGTACACAGCATTTAACAAAATTGCACAGCGTCTTAAAATAGCAGACACTATCACTAACTATGACAAGGTAGCGGAAGAACATGATGCAATGGTTTTTATAGGGGGTTCTATTTTTAGAGAAGAAGATTATCATCATTCGTTGTATCAAGGTAGAATGAAAATGGTTAGAGAGTTTAAAAAAAGAGATAAACCAATCTTTATATTGGGTGCAAACTTTGGACCATTTGAGACAGAAGAATTTATTAACGATTATAAACAGTTCTTTAAATTATGTGATGATGTTTGTTTTAGGGACTTGTATTCATATAGGCTATTTAAGAATCTGCCGCAAGTTAGATATTCACCAGATATAGTTTTTCAAATGGATGTAAATGAATACAAAACCGTATCAAGTGAAAATAAAGTCGGATTTTCAATCATAGACGTTAGACATAAGGAAGGACTGTTAAATTATTACAATGAATATATAAATAGTACAGTAAGATCAATAGAATTATTAGCAGGTAAAGGCTATGAGTGCTGTCTAATGTCTTTTTGTGAACAAGAAGGAGATTTAGACTTAATCAAGACAATAATGTCAAAGCTTTCTCCCAATATAATCAAAAAAATATCAATGTATGATTATAAAGGAAATTTAAAAGAAGCTATTAAATTAATAGCTTCTTTTAAATTGTTTGTTTCAGCAAGATTTCATGCAAACATCATTGGGTTACTACTTGAGGTGGGTATTATGCCTATCATTTATAGTCCAAAAACCACAAACATGCTTAAAGATATTAATCTCGATGAAATTCTTGTAGATATGAAGAACCTTCATTTACAGTATGATGAAAATATTATTAATAAATCGTTTCATAATAAAACAAATTTAGACTCTATATCTTTAGGTGCTGCTAACCAGTTTAAAAAATTGGGGGAGTTTATTAACATGAAAGATGTTTATCGAGGGATAGTATGAAAAAGAAAATTGTCTTTATGATTATTAATATGAATGTAGGTGGAACTGAAAAAGCGTTGTTAAATATGATATCGGAAATTCCAAAAGATAAGTATGATATTACTATTTTAATGTTAGAAGAGTATGGGGGATTTTTGAACTCTATTCCTAGGGAAGTTAATGTTGAATATTTAAATGAGTACAAAAAAATAAAAGATGTACTTAACAATCCTCCACATATTACCTCATTAAATTTGTTTAAAAAAGGTAAAGTACTCGAGGCATTTAAATTATCAATAGTGCATCTACTATCCAAAATTACAAAAGATAGAAGTATTTTCTTTCAGCATGTACTAAAAAAATATCCTGTATTAAAAGGTGAATATGATATGGCAGTAGCTTATGCGGGTCCAATGGACTTTATAAGTTATTTTATTGTAAATAATATAAGAGCTAAAAAGAAAATTCAATGGGTTCATTTTGATATAACAAAAATCGGATTTAATAAACAATTTGCATCTAAAATATATAATAAATTCGATAAGATATTTGTGGTGTCAGAAGAAGCAAGGAGTAAATTTGTTAAAATGGTTCCTCAATTAAAAGAGAAATCGGAAGTTTTTTTAAACATAGTATCTCCAAACATAATTCATAATCAATCAAAAGAAGGAAAAGGATTTAAGGACAGTTTTGATGGGTTAAGAATCTTAACTGTTGGAAGGTTAACAATAGAAAAAGGACAAGATCTAGCTATTCAGGCACTATCAAAGTTAATTAAGCATGGTTATAAAGTTAAATGGTACTGTATAGGTGAAGGGAATTCAAAAGGAAAATATGAAAAGCTAGTTGAAAGGTACAACCTCCATGAACATTTTATTTTTTTAGGAGCAGATCCGAATCCGTATCCCTATATTAATCAATGTGATATATATGTACAACCATCTAGGTATGAAGGATACTGCATAACAATTATGGAGGCCAGATGTTTAAAGAAACCTATTGTAACAACAGACGTTAATGGGGCAAGAGAACAAATAGTAAATGAAGAGAATGGACTAATTGTAGGTATTGATGAAAATGAAATTTACAAAGCAGTTGAAAAATTAATAAACAGTAAGGAATTGAGAAACAAGTTTTCAAGTAACCTATCTAATGAAAATTTCAATTCTGCTATTGAAATGAAAAAATTATTTAATGTTTTCTAAATTTATATTAATAATTGGTTTGGTTAAGAAATTAGAAGTTTTTTCAAAAAATATAAATGTTAATTAAAGAGTAATAATAGGGAGTTAAAAAAGCAGTGATATTAAATCTAATTTTTATACATTTTCTTAAGACATGAATTAAAGTTGTAAACAAAAAGTATTCACTAATTTTTGCTTATTAAGGAGGATTGATCTATGCCGTTAATTAGTATAATTATGCCAATATATAATGTTGAGCAATATTTACATGATTGTATAAATTCAATACTAGAACAAACATTTGAAGATTTCGAACTAATACTTATTAATGATGGTTCACCAGATAAATGTGGCGAAATTTGCGATTATTATGCAGCAAAAGATAAACGAATTAAAGTAATTCATAAAAAAAATGAGGGGGTATCTTCTGCTCGTAATACAGGCATTAACGTTGCAAAAGGAGAGTATTTAGCATTTATTGATCCGGATGATACAATTGAATCCAATATGTATGAAATACTTATAAAAGCTGCTTTAACTTATAGAACAGATATTGTCGTTTGTCCAATTAAAACTATTCATTTAATTAGTGGAAATACCTATGTTTCTTCTGTCTGGAAGGATATAAATGTTATAGTGAATAAAGAAGTAATACAGAATGAAATTATACCAGCTATTATATGCGGTGAAACATATAGTTTAGTATCAAGTGTGAACAAACTATATAGGAAATCTCTTTTTGACAAGCTAAAGATAAGGTTTGATGAACAAAAACATCATAGTGAAGATGTAAGGCTAAATTTTGTATTACTAACGTTTATAGAAAACATAGTATTTATTGAGCAACCTTTATATAACTATTATGTAAGAAAAAGAGATTCATTAACACAGATATTTAGAGAAAATTTATATGAATACGCAGTCGATAATAAAAAATTTATGATAGAACTTTGCAAAAAATATAATTTAGAAAAACATATAGATACTGTAAGGAACCATTATACTGCTGTTACATTAGGGTTTATGCAGCAAGTCGTATTTGCGGACCTATCAACTCGTAATAAATACAAAATAATATCAAATATTCTCAATGATAAAGACTTTATTGAAGACATATTAGAATACAAGAGCTCTACCGTTTATTATAAATTTTTAAAATATGTATGTTTTACTAAAAATGAAAAATTACTTTTCTACCTAATAAGATTTAAGAAAAATTTTCAAATCTTATTAACGAGGTGAAAATATGAGAACAACAAATTCCATAAAAAATATGTCTATCGGAATATTAAGTGCTCTTGTTATTACGGTACTGGGATTTATTTCTAGAAAGGTTTTTCTAGATAGTTTAGGTGTTGAATATCTTGGGATTAACGGTTTACTGACTAATGTCTTGTCTATGATTGCTTTAATAGAAGGTGGGATAGGAGCTAGCATCATATATCACCTTTACAAACCATTAGCTGATAATGATAAACCTAAAATCATTGCTTTCATACAATTATATAAAAAAGCATATAGGATTTTAGCACTATTAATTTTTATTCTTAGTATTTTACTATACCCTTTTTTAAACAAAATATTGGAAAATAATGGTGGTATATCACATAATATTCTCACAATAGCGTATTTTCTATTTGTGTGCAAGAACATGATTTCTTACTTAAACGCTTATAAGATATCTTTAATAAATGCTGACCAAAAACAATATATTTTAACTAGGGTAAATATTGGTTTTCAAGTGTTTACTACTCTATCCAAAATAATAATCTTAATTTATACTACAAATTTTATTCTGTATTTAATTATAGAGCTTTTGGTATTTTTAATACAAACAATCTATAATGGATGGATTGTGGAAAGAAGATATCCTTATATTAAAACAAAAGAGAAATATAATATTAGTGAAGAAGAAAAAACGAGTTTAATTAAAAACGTAAAGGCATTATTTTTTCATAACATTGGCACATTTTGTGTATTTGGGACAGATAATATCTTGATAGCATCTTTTATAAGTGTCGTAACAGTTGGATTTTATTCTAATTATACAATGATAATCGGACAATTAGGTTCATTTTTATCCCCTGTTTTGGATGGAATTGGATCTAGTATAGGCAATTTGATTGCTAAAGAAAGTAAGGTTAAAAGTTACTCGATCTTTAAAACTGTTTATTTAATTAACTTTTGGGTATATTCTGTTTGCGTGATATTTTTGTATGTATTATTAGAGCCCTTCATTAATTGGTGGCTTGGTCAGGGATATTTATTAGACTCTCTTACATTTATAGTGATATTGTTTAATTTTTATATTACAGGAATGAGAGGATCTATTTTAACTTTTAAAACAAAAGCTGGAATTTTTGTTCAAGATCAGTACGTTCCCCTAGTAGAAGCAATTATTAATTTAGGTGTATCATTAATCTTGGTTCAATACATAGGGTTGGCTGGAATTTTTCTTGGAACCACGATAAGCACTCTTAGTATAGTCTTTTGGAACGTGCCTCGTTTAGTTTATAAACATGTATTTCAGGTTTCAGTTTGGTCATATTTTATTAAATATCTTTTATATATGGTATTAACAATTTTCACGTGTTTTATTACAGTAAGTACATGCAACTTCCTTGTAGTTGGAGATACCTTATTATCTTTAGTGGCAAAAGGAATTTTATGTATATTTATACCGAATGTGTTATACTTAACGATATTTTATAGAAGTCAGGAATTTCAGTATATAAATAAAATTGTAGGTAATTTATTTGGAGGTATAATAGGAAAAGTAAAAAGAGGTCATAGAAAAGTCATTTAATATAATCTATTTTATTACCCGAAGCTGTGCAGAAGCATTATGTTCTTTAGAATATAATACCTTTTTGTTAAAGTTCACGTAATAATAAAATATATCATCAAAAAGTTATTAATTAAGATAGT
This sequence comes from Priestia sp. 3CA3, assembly GCF_056836725.1. Lineage (NCBI taxonomy): Bacteria > Bacillati > Bacillota > Bacilli > Caryophanales > Bacillaceae > Priestia > Priestia sp. 3CA3. The sequence goes on along the minus strand of NZ_JBXENJ010000006.1, from coordinate 14,754 downwards.
TTTGTTGAAGTTCTTAGTTTATGATTTTTTTAAAATAATCCTTATATGAGTGAAAAAATACATTGTTAGAGGTTACTAATAAGTAGGTACAGGGATTCTTGTTTTCAACAGATTAGATTAATTTAGTTCTATAAGGAGGAAACCATGGAGTTTTCAAAAAAGGATATGAAAATTCTTCAAGGGGTAGCTATTTTATTTATGCTATCCCTTCATCTGTTTGCTAGAAAAGAAATTAATGGTTTATATGAAACTTTTCCAGTTATAAATGAAGTACCACTTGTTTATTACTTGGGGTTATTTGGAGACGCATGTGTTCCAATTTATTTGTTTGCGAGCGGTTATGGCCTTTTTTTTAGTTTAGGAAAGAATGCTACACCACCAGTAAAGAAAAATTTTCTCCGTATTCTAAAACTACTGATAAATTTTTGGATCATATTGTTGATGTTTATGAGTACTGCCTTTGTAGCAGGAAAGCCTGAAGCCTTTTCAGGTGGTTTTGACCAGTGTTTGCTTAACTTCTTTTTGTTGTCTAACTCTTATAACGGTGCATGGTGGTACTTGCAAACCTATGTTATTCTTGTCTTTTTAGCACCTTTACTAATCAAGTTAATTAAGAAATATAATTCTATCATCATGTTAGTAATTTCAGGGATCATTTATTTAGTTAGCTATGTAGAACGTATAAAACATGTACTTGATTTGGGCGATAATACTGTAGTTGTTATGTTAGTAAATGCTGTAGTGTTAGTTGGCACCTCGCAACTTGCTTTTGTTGTAGGAATTATTTTTGCAAAAGAAGGAATCTATTCTAAGCTTTATAATAAATTTCATAATATAAAATTTAAAAATATATTGTGTCTCCTCGGTATACTGATGTTAGTAGTCACGCATGCCTTTTATGAATCTATGATCATTGCTCCTTTTACGGCAATTACATTTATATGTCTTTTCAACCTGATGAATAAAAGTGTTTTCGTGCAGAAATTACTGACTTTTTAGGTAATCATTCAACAAATTTGTGGCTAACTCACATGTTTTTCTATATGTCAATTTTCCCAAAGCTAACTTTCACACCTAGGTATCCAATTCTAATCTTTCTATGGCTTGTGTTATTATGTCTTTTATCCTCATTTGTTATTAATGCTATTTACTATCCAATTATAAAAATAATTGATAAAAAGACTCTAATGGTTGGCATACAGTCTGACAAAACTGCTGAAAGTAAAATAAGTGGGTAGGTTGCTATAAAGCCAGGGTGGCACATTATCTTGCACTTAATTTTATGGGGTAAATTACAAATTTATAAATTGGAATTTAGTATTGCATTATTAATAAAAATATAGTATCGTTCTTTATAAAGAACGATGTAATTATTTATCCATCCTATGTAATTTAAAAGTAGTGATTTAGAATGAAAGCTTATTTTTTAACAAACTTGAAATTTATTTAGTCAAAATTCGCTCTATCACTTCATAAAATCTTTTTGTTCTTTATTAAGAATTTATTGAGTGGTTTTAAAGAATAATAGATTTATGATTAGTGTTAAATAATATAAACGTAAATCTTTTGAATCGGAGAGAAAAACAATGAGCGCAATCGCTGGCATCTATCATTCTAATAATGAACCTGTACCTATAGAGCATGTAGGAGGAATTATGGGGTCCTTACAAAAATACCCTGCTAACGATATTAAGGTATGGCATAAGGAAAATATCTTTTTTGGATGTCATGCGCAGTGGATCACACCAGAATCAGTTGGAGAGCAGCTGCCTTATTACGACTATGAAAGACAGCTAGCCATTACGGCAGATGCTATTATTGATAATCGGGATGAACTATTTGACCAGCTGCAAGTTGAACGATCGCGAAGAAAAATGCTGCCAGATAGCCAATTAATTTTACTTGCTTATCAAAAATGGGGAGAAGAAACACCTAAGTATTTAATAGGTGATTTTGCTTTTATGATTTGGGATGAGAAAAAATGTAAGCTATTTGGAGCAAGAGATTTCTCTGGGGCTCGAACTCTCTATTACTATCATACGCAGCAGCAACTTGCCTTTTGTACGACAATAGAGCCACTTCTTACCTTACCTTATATTGAAAAACAGCTGAATGAACAGTGGCTAGCTGAATATTTGGCCATAGCTGGAATGATTGATGCGGCAGATGCTTCTATGACACCCTATAAAAAGATACAACAAGTACCTCCATCTCACTGTATCTCGATAACTAAAAAGAAACTAAACCTTACAAGGTATTGTCATTTGATTTCAGAAAAGAAACTAAACCTAAAGTCAAACGAAGAGTATGTAGAAGCATTTCAAGAGGTGTTTCAAAAGGCAGTAACTTCAAGGTTGCGTACACACTTGAATGTCGGAGCACAGCTAAGTGGAGGTTTGGATTCAGGGGCAGTGGTTAGCTTTGCCGCAAAAGGTACCCAAGAGAATAACAAAAAATTACATACATTTAGTTATATTCCGCCAAAGGACTTTGTAGATTTTACGCCTAAACAATTGCTGCCTGATGAAAGACCTTTTATCCAATCAACTGTACAATATGTAGGAGGTATCCAAGATCACTATTTAGATTTTGCTGATAGAAATTCTTACTTAGAAATTGATAGTTTACTGGAAACAATGGAGATGCCGTATAAGTTTTTTGAAAATTCTTTTTGGTTGAAGGGGATGTTTGAGAAAGCTCATCATGAAGGAGTAGGAGTATTATTAAGTGGCGATAGAGGTAATTTTTCGATATCTTGGGGGTTTGCTCTAGATTATTACGCAATTCTTTTAAAGAAGTTAAAATGGCTTCAGCTGTTCTACGAATTGAATCAATATAGTCAAAACACAGGCGGGGCTAGATTACGTATGCTCCCAGTTGTTGCTAGAGTGGGTTTTCCTATAATTGATAAAATTTTTCCAGAAGGTATATCGTATCAGCTTCCTAAACTTCTTAATCAGGAATTTGCAGAGAGCACAGGTGTTTTTAATAAACTTAAAGGGTACGGCATAGACCAAACAGGATGGTTTCCTGATGCAAATATATTTGAAGAAAGAAAAAGGCATTTTGAAGATGTTTTCCATTGGAATGCGGGTAATACACTTGCCGCCAAACTGTCTTTACGCTATGCCGTATGGAAGCGCGATCCAACCAATGATTTGCGTGTAGTGCGTTTTTGTTTATCGGTTCCTGAAGAACAATACGTTCAAAATGGAGTAGATCGCTCTCTTATTCGAAGAGCAACAGAGAACTTCCTTCCTGATGAAGTTAGGTTAAACCAACGTATTCGGGGAGTTCAAGGAGCTGATTGGGTTCATCGAATGATTCCCCATTGGGATGCATTTGTGGATGAAGTGGAGCAGCTTAGTGCAGATGAAAGAGTTTTAAGGTTTTTAGACGGTCAAGTAATTAAGAAGGCTCTGTTAAAAGTCAAACAGGGAGCGCAGCCAGAACATGCCACTGATCCCGATTATAAGGTTTTAATGCGCAGTTTAATTATATATCGATATATTAAAAAATTTACTTGAAAGGAGGTGATAACATGAAAAAAGAATGGCAAACACCCGTATTAGAAGTACTTGATGTGAAAATGACAATGCTTGGAAAAGATGGAGATTATACTGATGCTGCTTTTCCTCAAAACACACCTAAAGGTAAATTAACTTTTAGCTAAATGATCGGACAGAGCTATTCATCCAAATCTGCGTGGATTTCGTACATATGAAATTTTGCAGTGCAGGTTTGTAAGATTCAAAAGTTAAAAGCCCTTATATTTAAAAAAACATATAGGGGCTTTTAACTATTTAAAAAAGTCACTTATTCTTTTTTAAAGTAAATTATTTCACAAATAAAACAGTTCTTTGTTCTATTGACAAGACAATTGGAAAATGCTATATATTAAGTAGTTGTTCTTAATTAAGAACTATTTATCTAGTATAGAGTTTTTCTTAATAATATTAATATACGTTGATATAGAATTATTTTTTTGATTTAATTGTTCTATATATAGAACTTATTTGATTATATCGGTTTTAAAACAGGTGACTGCCTCCTCACTGAATTTAGCTCTTATAGCTAAGTGGATATAAGGAGAAGTACATGAGGAATGGGGACGTGTTAAATGATAGACACTGTAAATAGGACTGCTTACAAGGCGTTTGGATTAACCGTTTCAAGTGAGCTTTCTCTGCCAGAACTGCTGCAAGCGGGCGTAGATGAAGGTGAAGTAGATGTTGTGATTAAAGAGGCCGATCTTTTCGGATTATGGTCTGAAAGATCTGTTCCAGATGATGATTTTGTTATTCAAGAAAATTCAGTTATGTTTCATATTCCCGAAACAGCTTTCTTTTTGGTCGAAAACGGAAATGAAATTCTTTTCTCCCCAATGGAAGGTGCTCATGAAGATGAACTGCGTCTCTATATTCTTGGTACTTGTATGGGGACTGTGCTGTTACAAAGAAATATTCTCCCTTTGCATGGCAGTGCGATTGCTATAGATAACAAAGTGTATGCAATAGTAGGAGAATCTGGTGCTGGGAAATCAACTCTTGCTTCAGCTTTTTTAAAAAGAGGCTATCAACTTCTGAGTGACGACGTTATAGCGGTAACTGTTACTGACGAGAACATGCCTGTAGTCATACCTGCTTATCCACAGCAAAAATTATGGATGGAAAGTTTAAATGAATTTAAGATGGAATCAAGTAATTACCGGCCTATTATTGACAGAGAAACAAAGTTTGTTATTCCTGTTCAATCTCAATTTGCAAATCAACCGCTGCCTCTTGCAGGTGTATTTGAACTAGTTAAAACAGATGGGGACGAAATAGAACTACACTGTATTCAAAAACTAGAACGGTTTTATACTCTGTATACTCATACTTACCGCAATTTTTTTGTGCAAAAGGCAGGCTTGATGGAATGGCATTTTAGTACTTTAGCAAAAATTATTAACAAAATTGAGCTTTATCAGCTTCGTCGACCTACGTCTCGTTTTACGGCTCATGATTTACCAGATTTAATTTTAGCTACATTAAACAAAGGAGAGGTATTAGATGATTAAAAGTATTTCAATAAGTCAATTTGTTAGCCAAGGGGAAGGAAACATTGTAAGTGATATGGATGGAGAAAAAGTGATGTTAAGTATTCACAACGGTAAGTACTATAACCTCGGGGAGCTCGGAGGTGAAATATGGGAGAAGATAAAAGAGCCCGTTTCCATTCAAAACTTAGTAGACGAACTAGTTGCTGAGTACGATGTAGAACTAGATACGTGCAAGGAGCAAGTCATTTCGTTTTTAACCTTGCTAATTGATGAAGATCTAGTAAAAGTTGAAGGCGAAAAGGCATCGTAGTTTTTATTATTTTGAAAGGAATAGTCATATGGCACTTATAAAAAAACTAAAAGCTTTCTTATTATTTGATTGGAAGACAAAAAGTTTGTTATTGGAGTCTTACCTTTATTTAGGGTGGTCTCGTTATTTAAAGAGTGTTCCTTTTTCAAAAGTGGCGCCTACTTTAGGTAATCATATGGAAGAGACATCTTTTACTCTTAGTTCATCAAATAAAGAGGTATTAGCCAGTGTAGCGCAAGCTATTCATATTATGAGTCGCTATACATTTTGGGAAAGTCAGTGTCTTGTAAAAGCCATTGCTGCAATGAAAATGCTAGAGAAACGCCAGATTGAAAGTACTCTTTATTTAGGTACTGCTAGAGAAGAAAATGGAGAGTTAGTAGCGCATGCGTGGCTTCGAAGCGGCCCTTTTTATATTACGGGAGCAGAAGTAATGGAAAGGTTCACCGTAGTGAGTAAGTTTGCTAAAAAGCTCTGATACTAAACGATTGAAGGAGAACTCAATGGATAATCAATTCTGTCTGAATGTATCTGGCATCCCTAATGAATTAAATTTAATCATTGAATTGCTAAAAAGTAGTGCTACCGGTGATACGCTAACTAACAAATTGGAAGTATGCAGAGGAATTGATTGGGATCTTTTTGTTAATCAAGCGGAACACCATCGTATTTATCCAATACTCTACTCAAAGTTAAAAACAACGGATGAACATATTATTCCTACTTACGTTATTCAAAGTTTACGTCAAGCATATAAAAGAAACACATTTCACATGCTTCATTTAAGTGCTGAAATGGAGAGAGTGGCTAAATTATTTACAGAAGCTCAAATACAGCTTCTATGCTTAAAAGGTCCGGTACTCGCTCATGAATTATATGGTGATATCTCTCTTCGAACCTCTGGTGATTTAGATGTCTTAATTCCTATTGAAAAACTCGAACAAGCAGATGAAATTCTCACAAGCATAGGATACGAAAAAGATGATTATATTCAAACGGTCTTAAACGACTGGAAATGGAGGCATCATCATGTTACGTATATTCATCCTAGAAAACTGATTAAAATTGAAATCCATTGGAGATTAAATCCAGGTCCAGGAAAAGAGCCTAGCTTTAATGAATTATGGGAAAGGAAAAGTAAAAGTGAACTGATTAGTTATCCCCTCTATTTACTTGGAAAAGAAGACTTATTTATGTTTCTTATCTCACATGGAGCCCGTCATGGATGGTCTCGTCTTCGGTGGCTGTTTGACATTCATCAAATGATGAATCAAGAGGTGGACTGGCAAAAGGTTTATGGCTTACTGAATTGTTATCATTATCTTCCTATAGGAGGACAGAGTATCATTCTAGCATCCCAGTTATTTCATACAAAAATAGCCGAAGAAATGCATTCTTTGGTTGCAAATAAACGTCCAAGAGAGTTAGCTCAAGAAGCAATGTTTTATCTCGAAAACATGATAAATTTACATAACGAACCTGTTCCTGAAAATGTGGCTAAATATCACAGCCGTCATTTATTCTCATTAATGTCTACTCCACAAAAATTAGCCTTTATTGTGAGCTTTTTATATCCTTATCCTGAAGATGCAGAGACATTGCCATTACCAGAAAAACTTCATTTTCTATATTTTCCTTTGCGTCCTGTTTTATGGGCTTGGAGGAAGACTAGAAAAGATGAGTTACGTAAGGGGAGAACATAATGAAGCAGCTTGTATACTTCTTGAAGCAAATTCATTCGTTTGCTGGCAAAAGGCTCTATATTAACCTCTTAGCAACGGTATTTATGAGTTTACTTGAAGGTGTTGGAATTTTACTATTAATTCCAATGGTTAGTCTAAGTGGTATCGTGAACTTTGGGACAGGAGAATCATCAATTTTAAGGGCATTTTCATTTTTTCGAGATCTTCCTGATGCTATAAGCTTGCTTCTAATTTTGGGTAGTTATGTGTTAATAGTTACTGTTCAAAATATATTACAAAGGCAGGTAACTGTTCAAAATACCGTTATTCAGCTTAGTTTTCTAAGATATATGCGTTTAGAAACCTACAGAGTTCTACTTCATGCAGATTGGAATTTTTTTATCAAGAAAAGAAAATCTGATTTAATAAATTTATTAACAGCAGAGGTTACTCGTGCTGGTGCGGGCACAACCTCGTTTTTACAGTTTATAGCTTCTCTTATATTTACGTGCATACAAATTGGGCTGGCATTTTGGCTTTCACCTAAAATAACCCTTTTTGTATTACTTTGCGGTGTAGTGATTATCTTTTTGAACCGTAAATTTCTCAAACGATCGCTGGCATTGGGCAATAGAAACTTTGAGCTGGGAAAAAGCTACCTCGCAGGGATAACAGATCAAATTAACGGAATTAAAGATATTAAAAGTAATACTTTAGAAGAATCGAGAATGAGCTGGTACCGATCGATTACAGAAGAAATGAAAAATGAGCAGGTTGAATATACTAAATTAAAAACAACGTCACAATCTTATTATAAAATCTCATCTGCTGTATTAGTTGCGGCCTTTATATATGCTGCAGTGAAGTTGTTTCATGCTGAGGCAAGTCAGTTAATGCTTATTATTCTAATTTTTTCAAGATTATGGCCAAAGGTTGCCGGTATTCAAGCCTCTATGGAACAGATTGCGACAACTCTACCAGCATTTAAAGCTGTGAAAGCCTTGCAAGATGAATGCAAAAATGCAAGAGAATTTGAAAAAGAAGCTAATCAAAGTGTCGAACCAGTTCAATTTAAAAAAGACATTCAGTGCAGAAATGTTTATTTTCGCTATAACCAAGGTGCGTCTTACGCTTTGCAGCATATTAATTTAAGCATTCCTTCTAACCAAATGACTGCTTTTGTAGGTCGGTCCGGTGCTGGGAAAAGCACGCTGATAGATTTGTTGATGGGGCTTAATCAGCCTGAAAAAGGTCAGGTTTTAATCGATGGAATTCCGTTATCAAAAGATAATTTATTATCGTTAAGGCGAGCTATCAGCTATGTTCCACAAGATCCTTTTTTGTTTAATGCGAGTATAAGAGAAAATTTATTGTTGGTGGAACCTAGCGCAAGCGAAAAGCAAATGTGGAAAGCGCTTGAGTTTTCATCGGCTGCAGAATTTGTAAGAAGGCTTCCGCAAGGACTTGATTCATTAATCGGAGACCGAGGAATTAAGCTTTCAGGAGGAGAAAGGCAGCGGCTTGTGCTCGCCCGCGCTATTTTACGCAATCCATCTATTCTCGTCTTGGACGAAGCAACGAGCGCGCTTGACACGGAAAATGAAGCGAAAATTCAAGAAGCATTGGAACGATTAAAAGGGAAAATGACGATTATTGTTATTGCTCATCGTCTGTCTACAATCCGCAATGCTGATCAGGTTATCGTGCTGGAGCAAGGTGAAATTATTCAACAAGGTGGCTTTACTCAACTTGCCGAAGAAAAGAGTAATACATTTAGTCAATTACTAGGAAAACAAATGGAAGCTGCTCATTAGACCTTTACTAAACAGCAGTGAGTTAAATTTTTCAAATTAATCGTTCTTAATAAAGAACTAATTGAAAGGAGGTGATCATATGCAAAAGAAGATCTATAGCGCTCCAGAAGTGTTAAATCATCAGCCAATCCGTTTTGAAACCGCTCAAAGCTGGAATCCTGGAAAAGGAAACTTAGATCATCCTGGAAAAGGAAACAATGGTTCCAACTGGCCGTCTACGAATCCAAATCCTACTCCAGGTGGTGCAGGTGCTCCAGGAAAAGGAAAAGGGAAAAATAAATAAAATATTGTTTTAGCTATTTTATTTACTTCATACAGCAATATATAAAGCAGAAAGTCAATGGTGTTCCATTGACTGCTGTTTTAAGAGAAATTGATTGAGGAGACGAATAATGAAGACGCTGCATACAAAAATAGGGGATCACTATATTGATATTAAAACAGAATTTGATGACGTATGGAAAATAATCAAACAATATTTTTTATGTGTTAGTATAGCGGGAAACCAGCCGGATATGACGGTTACAATCACAAATGGCTATGGTGTTTCGTTTCAAGATTATGAAGTCGCTATAGAAGAAAAACTCAATACAATTACTTTTAAAAGAGCAGACTATTTAATTGAAGTAGATTCAGAGTATAAACTGGCTAACTTAGCTATCCACGATGAATTGGCTTTAAAACATGCTCTTATGAACTTATACAGTTCGTTCATTGTTCATCATAACTGGGGGATTCTTCTCCATTCATCGTGTGTTATTAACAGCGGCAAGGCGCATATTTTTACAGGGCACTCAGGAGCCGGAAAGTCGACTGCAGCAAAGTTATCAATGCCAAGGGAACTTCTTTCTGATGAAGCTACAATTTTAAAAATTACAGAAAAGAGTGTAACAGTTTTTAACTCACCGTTTAGAAGTGAGTTAAAAGCCAAGGGAAGTGAAAAAAAAACACTTTTAGAAAGTATTCAGCTACTGCATCAGTCACTATCTAATCAACGGATAGAGGTAAGGAGAATAGAAGCGTTGATGAAGCTGATAGATAAAGTGTTTTACTGGTCTTATAAACCTGAAGAAACGAAAACAATCATGAGCCTGTTACAATTGTTAGTTAAACAAGTGCCTGTGTATGAGCTTCATTTTCAAAAAAACAATACATTTTGGGAGTTGATGTCATCGTGACAAGTTATATTCAAAAAGGCGGTTATGAAGTAATGGAAGTAGACTCAGAGTGGGTGATTTTAAATTCGCATGCCTATACAGTGACTACTTTAAACGAAGTAGGAGGCTACTGTTGGAAGGTAATAGAAAACAAAAAAACGCTTGCGGAAATTATTAAAGCTGTTGCAGCTTATTACAATACTGAAGCTGAAATGGTTGAAGGAGATATACAGCATTTTTTAAATAAGTTAATTGATTGCGGCCTTGTTGAAAAGTATGCAAGCTAATAATAAGCAGGGGCATCTATTAAAAGCTTTGATTGATCGGAATGGATTGCTTGAACTTCCTGCTGAAGGAACGAGTATGTATCCTCTTATTAAACAAGGAGATATTTGCCGGTTTACTTCAATAAAGCATTCTCCGCTAAAAAGAGGAGACATTGTTTTATTTGAAAGTCCAGCTAATAAACTCATTGCTCATCGACTTTTAAACTGTTCCTACGTTCAAGAAGAAGAATATTATATTTTTAAAGGTGATACGAACTACGGGGTGGATGATCTGGTTACCCGAGAAAAGATTATCGGAAAACTTGTTGTTATTCAAAAAAAATCAGTGGCGATTCAAGAAAAAAATGTAGCTGCTGTTTTATGGGGAAAGCTCATTCTTGCTTTTCCTCTCCTGTCAGTGCTGTTACGAAGGTATATAAACTATCAAGAATGGAAAAAAGCAGATTGAAAGGAGGATGTCGTTATGATTAGTTTTAAAAAGATAAAGCAATTCGACATCCGCGAATATATTTCTATCAAAGAGACAAAAAGCATGGTTCAGTGGCTCTGGCCATACGTAATGAAGCATAAAGGTGCTTATATTGGACTGTTTATTTTGTTGTTTGTTGAAATTACCCTTACTTTAGTATCTGCATGGTTTATCGGAAACATTACCGATGCTGCTGTTCATGGTAATTTTGAACGGCTTAAGTGGCTAGTAGCTATTGGTGTAGGGTTGTCAGTAACAAGTATTACAGCTAATTTTATTGATACATATCTTGAAACAATTGCGGTCAATGCCGTCAAGCGAGACTTGAATTTGGATTTATATAAACATATTTTACTTTTACGAGAACGAGACGTTTCAAATTTACATTCTGGTGAATTGTTGTCTCATTTCACTAACGATATACATAATGTTGAAGGTGTAATTGGACGAGGTTTAATTAATTTAGTTAGATTTCCAATTATTTCTATAGCTTCCTTTATTTATTTAGTTCAAATTAATTGGAAATTATCGTTATCAATTGTGCTCGTAGCTCCTATTGCGATTGCTGGTGGAGCTATATTTGGGATTTTACTTCGAAATAATAGCCGTATCATGAATGAATTAATTAGCAATATTATTAAAAAACTGAATGATACGTTTCACGGATTTACTGTAATTCGATCTTTTACATTGGAAAAGCTGTTTTATAAAGAGTATGCACAAAAGAATGAACAGCTTTATTCATTGGAAATGAGAGAGGCAAAGTTAAGAGGCTGGTTTTACGCTGGAAGCGAAGCAATTGGAGCCATTGCGTTTCTTATTAGCTTAATTATAGGTGCATTTTTTGTAACAGACAATATTATTACGATTGGTGCATTATTAACATTTATTAACCTTGTGAACCAGTTGATTTCTCCCTTGACAGGACTAGCTGGACAGTGGGCTGGTTATCAGCGGTCTGTGTCAGCGTTAGAAAGAATTACTAAACTACTTAATTATCCAACTCAAGCGAAGGCGCTGCCTCACTATACTTCCGCAATGCTTGTTCAAAAGGATATACACGTTAGAAATCTTACATTTAGCTATGATGAAAGCGCGACTGTGTTTAAGGATTTCAACTTATACATTCCTGCTGGTAAAGCAGTAGCGCTAGTTGGTCCAAGCGGTGCCGGAAAATCAACGCTTTTTAATTTGATTCAACATTTTTATGAACCTCACTTTGGCACCATTTCGATCGATGGACGTTCAATTGATGAGTTAACCATTTCAGAACTAAGAAGTTCAATTGCATACGTTCCTCAAGAGACATTTCTTTTTAGCGGTACAATAAAAGATAATCTAATGATAGCAAGACCTTTGGCTACGGAAGAAGAAATGATTAACGCTGCTGTTCATGCAAATATTCATGATCATATTATGACACTGCCTAACGGCTATGAAACAGAAGTCGGGGAACGAGGAGCTAAGCTGTCAGGAGGTCAAAGACAGCGATTAGCCATCGCAAGAGCCATTTTAAAAGATGCGCCTATTCTTCTATTAGACGAAGCAACTTCAGCACTAGACAGTGAAACAGAACATTTGGTAAAAGAAGCATTGGACCGTTTAATGGTCAATCGTACAACTATCATGATTGCCCATCGATTGTCTACTATTCAACATGCAGATCTCATTGTGGTAATGGATCAAGGAGAAGTTGTTCAAAAGGGCACCCATGAAGAGTTAATGAGACAAAGTGGAATGTACCGCAGATTAAATAACGCACAAGAAATCAGTGAACAGAATCCAATCATGCTGAAAGCTAAATAATAGGAGGGAAGAAGTACTTTGCTCGATAAACTCATAACATACCTTTACGATTCTAACGCTAATCTACCAAGTAATGATGAATTTTATTATGAAGCAATAAAAGAGATTGAATTGTATTTCATTTCCCCACAAGTCTACTCCTTATTGAAAGAAAAAGGAAAGCTAGGCAATACTCCTTTATTCTTTCAAACAAGACTCAAGCAAAAATATCAAGAAACACTATATCAAAATTTATTTATTAAAAATCAAACGGATCGTATTATTCAGAAATTTGAAGAAGAACAGATAGAAGTGATACCTCTTAAAGGAGTCTACTTTGCTGAAAAATATTTTGGTCACATAGGTGCCAGAGGGACTTCAGATATCGATATCTTAGTTAAGAGAAAAGACATCAATAAAGCAAAAGAAGCAGTAAAATCCATGAATTTTGAAATTGAAGAAGAATTTATTCCTTCTCACTTTCACATTAGTTTTAGTAGAGAAATTCCTGGATCGGCTATCCCGCTAACAGTTGAAATTCATTGGGATATATTGAAAGAAAAAACTGCTAATTTCAATATCCAAGAGTTTTGGGGTGAAGCAGTAAGGTTAGAAGGCTTTCAGTTTGTAAAGACTTTATCCGACTATCACACGTTTTATATGATATGTCTTCACGGTTGGAGGCACAATTTAGATTCGCCTAAGCACTTTTTAGATATTATTCAAATAATTGATGTTGTAAAAGATAGGATAAGCTATGAAACTCTCTTTAAGGATGCAAAACGCCATCAAACATATAAGAGGATGGTTCGAACATTGTCCATCGTGTACAGTCAGTACAGCATATTGAACGAAATAAAGAAATTAAGTTCTATAGAAAATCAATTTAAGGGTTGTATGTATTCAACATTGGAACAAGAAAAGAAAGGAATTAAAAAATATTTTGCCTTTATGGATTATCAATTTTTTAGCTATGATTCTGTTTGGCATAGTTTAAGTGAAATGCGCAGCTGGTTATTACCGAATAGGTTTGAAGTAACTTCTCAGTTAAAAGAGACGTCAAAACAACGTTCGTATTTTTATAGTTTACTTATGTTATATAAGCAGAGATGTAATAGTGTGGTGAAAGTTCTAGGGTCTTAGGATTCGAATTTATAGAGAGTTTAACTTATAAAGAAGTCTGTACCACTTTTTAATCTTCATACATAGGAGGGGATGCTAGTGAGAAAGATGAAAGGAAAAGTGATAGCAGCCTCTTTCTTTTTAATAGCTGTAGTAGTTGGATATACAGTTTGGGATAATCAACGAATTACTATAGCTAAGCAAGACATTGTAATTGAGCACCTACCTAAAGAGCTTGAAGGATTTTCTATTGTTCAAATTACAGATTTGCATGAAAAAGAATTTGGGGAAAATCAAGAAAGACTAATAAATGCTATTAATTCAATTCATTATGATGCTATTGTTTTTACTGGTGACATGATGAAAAATAATAGCACAAACGCCGTGCCGTTTTACACGTTAATAGAAGGTATTGAAAATAAACGACATGCTTTATTTGTACCGGGAAATACAGATCCTAAAAGCTATCGTACTTCTTCAAATCATCTTGAGAAAAGTGAATTTGTTAAGCATATGGAAAAAAAGGGCGTTAAGCTTCTTGATTCCACGTATACAGTAGAGCGAGGAAATGCCTATGCTCAGTTTGTTAACTTTGACTGGTCGTTGAAGACAGAGAATAAATTAGAAAAAAACAGAAATAATTTGTTGAAAAACAAAGATTATCCGAAAAAGGAAACCACAAATCTTATTATTGGGTTGAATCACTTTCCAGTAGTTGATTCTCACATCGATGCTCTTCTTGCAGATCCCAGCGTTACCTTTAGGTATTACGATTTAATTATGGCTGGGCATTATCACGGAGGGCAATTTCGTATTCCATTTTTCGGCGCACTTTTTGTCCCGGAAGCATGGTATGAAAAGAGTGGCCTGTTTCCTCCTCAAGATCGAGTTAAAGGACTGTGGGAATACAAACATATTAAGCAATATATTAGTGCAGGATTAGGAAGCAACGGTCCCATCCCATTTTTGAATTTTCGGCTTTTTGACTCACCTGAAATTAACGTACTAACATTTAAAAGTGGGAAAGCTGAATGAAAAAAATCTGCTTATATATGATAAGATTTATTAATAAAGCTACGCTCGACAA
>NZ_JBXENJ010000005.1:0-439239 GCF_056836725.1 Priestia sp. 3CA3 | reverse complement strand
TTCCTCCAAGCGCTGTTTTTTATATACTATCTAATGCCTGCTGTAAATCTCTCATAATATCTTCCCAAGCTTCCAGCCCAACTGATAAACGAAGAAGTTCATTTGAGATGCCCATTTCTTTTCGAGCTTCTTCCGGCACAACTGCATGCGTCATCGAGGCAGGATGCTGAATAAGTGTTTCAGCATCGCCAAGACTCACCGCGATGGAAATGAGCTTAAGCTGATTCACCACTTTTACGGTTTCTTTATAACCGCCTTCCACTTCAAAAGAGAGAAGCCCCCCTCCTTTTTTCATTTGCTTTTTCATGAGAGAATAAGCAGTGCTGTTTTTATCCCCTGGATAATAAACGGCTTTTACCTTGGGATGGAGACTTAATTGTTTTGCGATATGTTCAGCATTCTCACAGTGGCGATCCATTCGAACGGCCAGTGTTTTTAAGCCTCGGAGTAACAGCCACGCATCAAATGGTGAAAGAATACCTCCAATATCTTTTTGCGTCGTTTTGCGCAGTACGGAAATAACCTCTTTGTCCCCTACTACAATTCCTGCCACAACATCTCCGTGTCCACCAATAAATTTAGTTGCGCTATGAATAACTAAGTCGCATCCAAGCTTCAGCGGCTGCTGCAAATAAGGAGTTGAAAAGGTATTGTCTACTACCACGGGAATTCCTTTTTGTTTGGCGATACAAGTCACTAACTCTAAATCTACTAAAGTCATAGTCGGGTTAATCGGTGTTTCAATATAAATACATGCTGTATCTTCTTTGATAGCAGCAAGAATTTCTTCCTCAGTTTCCAAGTTGGAAAAAGAATGATGGATTTGATATTTTTCCTCAAGCATTTCCAGTAAACCAAACGTGCATCCATACACTCCTTTAGAACATAAAATATGATCGCCTGCTTTTGTAAGTCCAATTAATACAGCCGATACTGCAGCCATTCCTGATCCAAATGCCAAAGCGGCTTCGCCTTCTTCAAGCTGTGCCATACGCTCTTCTAAAATGGTGACCGTCGGATTAGATAACCGAGAATATACATAACCATTTTCTTCTCCGCTAAATCGGTTTGCACCTTGTTCTAGAGATGAAAATGTAAATGTAGACGTTTGATAAATAGGTGGAGCTAAACTATCAAAATGATGTTTTGATTCGTACCCTGCGTGAATGGCTTTTGTTTCAAACTGATATTTCTTTTTTTCGTTCATACGGCTTCCCCCTTATGCAAACAAGCGCTGTGTCATTTTTAAAAATGTAAGCGTTTTCTTTTATTATATTTCTCTTTTCTTTTTTCGTTCCCTGCCTATCTATGTAGATAATTCCACCGTAGAGAAGGAAGCGACATGCACACTGCATCTCGCTTTACTTCATCATTTGTTTAATTAGTATTGAATTACGCTTTTTAAATACTTCATTATGAGAAGAAACCATAGCTGTCTTAGCAGCAGAGGGCTGAACGAATTGTTTTGCTTTGTTTACGGCATTAGCAGCATCTTGAAAAGCGCCGGTAATCAAATGGACTTTTCCTTCGTGCATGAGAATATCTCCAGCTGCATATACACCTTCTACAGACGTTTCGCTTGCTGCATTACCTGCAACGTAATAGTCATCAATGGTTTTGATATGTAGTTCGCTGTTTTTTAACAGCTCTGTATCTCTTTTATAACCGTGATTAATGATAACTTCGTCAATCGATAAATAAGAAATCTCACCGGTTTGATGATTAGTCAGCTCAACTTTTTCAATAAATTCATGCGTCGCATCAGCCACTAATTTTGTAATAGATGTGTTAAGCAGACACCGAGCCGAACTGTTTATTAATTGTCTTACTTGTGCTTCATGACCGTTTAGTTCACTGTTTCGGTACGTAATATATACCTTTTTAGCAACGGGCTCTAGCTCATTTGCCCAATCAATGGCTGAATTGCCTCCCCCGGAAACAATCACCGTTTTATTTTTAAAATGCTGCAGAGATTTAACCGTATAGTTTAAGTTTGATATTTCAAATCGTTCTGCTCCTTCAATTTTGAGCTTTTGCGGATTTAAAATACCTCCTCCAACAGCAAGGATAATGGTTTTAGAGTAATGATGTTCACCTGAAGAACCCGTCAGCTGGAAAATACCATCTTTCAAGCGAGAAATGGATTCAATCTTCTCATCTAAAACAACAGTCGGATCAAACGTCAGTCCTTGTTCCACAAGCTGTTCAATAAGCTTCGCACCGGAAATAGGCGTTTGGCCCCCTACATCCCAAATCATTTTTTCAGGATAAACGTGAAGTTTTCCGCCTAGTTTTGGCTGATATTCAATCAGCTTTGTTTTCATTTCCCTTAGCCCGCTATAAAAGGCAGAATAAAGGCCAGCCGGTCCCCCGCCTATAATTGTCACATCAAAAAGTTCATTGTGTATCATGCACGTTCACTCCTCGCAATCAATTGTTATTGATTATCATTCTCATTTAAATATACATCTTCTTCAACGTTTTGACAATAAAAATAACTATTGACATCCGGAAACGTTCGAATTATAGTATGTAAAGTAAACGATACTGATAATCATTATCAAGCATTTGTTGTATTAAATGTAAACGGAGGGTCAGATATGGTTCGCCTATATACAGAGAAATTACATATTAGTTATGGTGAACGTCTAATAGTAAAGAATTTAAGCGTTAACATTCCAGACAAAAAGATTACTACAATTATTGGTTCAAACGGATGCGGCAAATCAACGCTTTTGAAAGCCATTACCCGCATTATTTCTCATCAATCCGGTTCCGTTATTTTAGACGGCGAAAACATTTCAACAGAACATACAAAAGCACTCGCTAAAAAAATGGCTATTCTCCCTCAAACCCCTGAAAGTGCTAAAGGCTTAACGGTGGGAGAACTTGTATCTTATGGGCGATTTCCCTATCAAAAGGGGTTTGGGCGTCTATCAAAAGAAGATTATCAAACGATTGACTGGGCTCTTGAAGTAACCGGAACAAAAGATTACAAGTTTCGTCCTGTAGATTCTCTTTCAGGCGGTCAGCGCCAGCGAGTGTGGATTGCGATGGCTTTAGCTCAAGAAACCGATATTATATTTCTTGATGAGCCGACTACCTACTTGGATATGGCTCATCAGTTAGAAGTGCTTGAGCTGCTTCAAAAATTAAACAAAGAGCAGGGACGTACAGTTGTAATGGTGCTTCATGATCTAAATCAAGCCGCTCGCTTTGCGGATTATATTATCGCTTTAAAAGATGGTGAAATTGTCAAAGCCGGAAAATGTGAAGAAGTCATTACGCAGGACGTTCTAAAAAAAGTGTTTCATATCGACGCTGAAATTGGACGAGATCCGAGAACAAATAAACCAATGTGCATCACGTATAACTTATTAAGAGGAGATAACTAAATGAAAAAATTATTGCTTCCATTCATGCTTATATTCGTACTACTTATTAGTGCCTGCAGCAGCGGTTCAACTGAAAGCAAAAATGATTCTAGCAAAAACAACGAATCCAAGACGATCACATATCAATCTGAAGACGGCCCTGTAAAAGTTCCGGCTAATCCGAAACGTGTTGTTGTGTTAGGTTCCTATGCAGGTAACGTACTTTCTTTAGGTGTTAACATTGTCGGAGTAGACTCATGGTCTAAAATGAATCCCCGCTTTGAAAAGAAATTAAAAGACGTGGAAGAAGTATCAGACGAAAATTTAGAAAAGATCATTGAATTAAAGCCTGACTTAATTATTGGCTTATCTACTACAAAAAATATTGATAAATTGAAAAAAATTGCCCCTACTGTCACGTATACATACGATAAAGTAGATTACCTTACTCAGCATGTAGAAATTGGAAAGCTATTAAATAAAGAAAAAGAAGCACAATCATGGGTAGACGACTTTAAAAAGCGTGCGGCAAAAGCTGGTTCTGATATCAAAGCTAAAATTGGCGAAGATAGCACCGTTTCAGTTATTGAGAACTTTGACAAGCAGCTTTATGTGTTTGGGGATAACTGGGGACGCGGAACGGAGATTCTTTATCAAGAAATGAAATTAAAAATGCCGGAGAAAGTAAAAAAAATGGCTTTGAAAGATGGATACTATGCGATTTCGCCAGAAGTTCTTCCTGAATATGCCGGAGATTATTTAATCTTTAGCAAAAACCAAGATGGAGATACATCATTTGAGAAAACAGATACGTACAAAAATATTCCTGCTGTAAAGAATAATCACGTATTTGAAGCAAATGCAAAAGAATTTTATTTTAATGATCCAATCACATTAGATTATCAACTAGATTTCTTTACTCAAAAATTTCTTGGCAAGTAATTCATTCAAGAGGAATTCTTTTTAGAATTCCTCTTACTTTGTTTTACTAAATTTATTCTTACATGAAAAGATGGGTGTGTTATGAAAAAAGACAATCAGCGTTTCATTCCTTTTTTATACAAATTAATAGGTATGCTGCTCGTATTCATCATAATGTTTGTTTCCTCAATGGTTTTTGGCGCTGCTGACATATCGATAAAAGATGTATGGCTAGCACTTTCATCAAGCAGTGTAAACGAACAGATTTCGATCATCAGAGATATTCGTTTACCTCGTGAAATCGCCGCTGTTTTTGTGGGGGCTGCTTTATCAGTATCAGGGGCTATTATGCAAGGTATGACAAGAAATCCACTTGCAGACCCAGGACTTTTAGGGTTAACGTCTGGCGCAAATGCGGCTTTAGCTGTAACAATTGCCTTGATCCCTGCTATAAATTATTTGGGTATTACGATTGCTTGCTTTATAGGAGCCGGGGTTGGCGCAATCCTAGTGTTTGGGATTGCTGCTCTAAAAAGAGGAGGATTTTCTCCGCTTCGAATTGTACTAGCGGGAGCTGCCGTTTCAGCATTTCTTTATGCCATTGGAGAAGGCGTTGGTATTTATTTTAAAATTTCAAAAGATATATCGATGTGGACTGCTGGGGGAATGGTAGGCACTTCTTGGGAACAGCTTCAAATCATTGTTCCTTTTATTCTCGGAGGTATATTCATTGCCCTTTTGCTTTCTCGGCAGCTTACGATTCTGAGTTTAAATGAAGAAGTGGCTGTAGGATTGGGCCAGCAAACGACAAAAGTCAAAACCATTTTATTTGTCGTCATGATTCTTCTTGCGGGTGCTTCTGTTGCGCTAGTGGGAAACATGGTGTTTATCGGCTTGATGATTCCTCATATTGTACGAGGAATTGCAGGAACTGACTATCGTTTTATTATCCCTATGTCCGCTATCACTGGCGCAGCGTTTATGCTGCTCGCTGATACATTGGCTCGAACGGTCAGTGCTCCTTATGAAACACCGATAGCAGCAGTTGTATCGATGATTGGTTTACCTTTCTTTTTAGTCATTGTTCGTAAAGGAGGAAAAGCATTCTCATGATTCACCCAGCGCTTATTAGAAAACAACGAATAATTATGATGCTGCTCACTGTTTTGATTCTTGGAACGGTTGTGATAGGAATGGGGCTCGGTGATGCACCACTTCCTTACAATAAAGTGTTTCCTACTCTTTTTGGCAAAGGGAATTTTACAGATGAGTTCGTTCTTTTTTCAATTCGACTTCCGCGGATTATCATTACGCTTCTAGCAGGAATGGCTCTAGCTTTATCAGGAGCTATCTTACAAGGTGTTACGCGCAATGATTTAGCGGAACCTGGGATTATAGGAATTAATTCAGGAGCAGGAGCCGCAATTGCTGTGTTCTTTTTATTTTCCCCAATTGAAGCAGGCTCTTTCGTTTATGCCCTTCCGCTAGTAGGCTTTATCGGCGCCTTGTTGACAGCTGGTCTTATCTATCTTTGTGCATATAGTAAAAGCCAAGGGCTGCAGCCTGTAAAGTTGATTTTAACAGGCGTAGGTTTTTCAATGGCTCTTTCTGGAATGATGGTGGTGATTATGTCATCAGCTGATCGGGTTAAAGTTGATTTTATTGCCAAATGGATTGCAGGGAGCATCTGGGGGACAGACTGGCCTTTTATATGGGCTCTTCTACCTTGGCTTCTTGTCTTGATTCCTTTTATATTGTACAAAGCAAACTCGTTAAACATTTTTAATTTAAATGAAGCTGCAGCTATTGGAGTCGGAATTTCTCTGGAGAAAGAACGTGTAACATTGCTTTTAGCCGCGGTGGCATTAGCGGCAGCCGCGGTTTCAGTGACGGGCGGCGTGGCTTTTATTGGACTTCTTGCTCCTCATATTGCTAAAGGCTTAGTGGGACCGAGAAGTCAGCTTTTTATTCCCGTTGCTATTCTACTTGGCGGCTGGCTTTTGCTGATTGCAGATACGATAGGACATAACATTGCCAATCCTAACGGTATACCGGCAGGAATTATTGCCGCCGTAATCGGTGCTCCTTATTTTGTTTATTTGCTTTTGAAAAAATAATAAGCAGACGCGCTTTTTTCAGAAAGCGCGTCTAGTTATTATTTTTTTTGTCTTTCATCTGCAGCGTTCGCTCTAGCCTGTGCTTCTAAATCGTCTTGGTCTGCTAATTCACGCGAAAACTCTTCGTCCACTCCATCTGCTTTAGATGCAGGATAATCTGCTACCTTTTTTAATTGTTTCTTCAACTCTTTTTCATTCATAATGAACACTCCTTTATTCTAGACTGTTATTAGTATGCGTTTGTCGTTTCTGCACTATGTGGAGAAAGAAGGAATTTTACCAATAAGACCGAAAGCATACGTAATAAGAAAAAGAAAGGACGTTTTATATGATCATCATTATTACGCTCTCTATTATCATTGTATTTGTTATTTTACTGCTGTGCGTAGTTACCACCTCAAAAGCTTATGATTATAAACATACCGTAGATCCGCTTACAAAAAAACAACACGAAAAAAAGTAGGTGCGCTCGTTTCACACCTACTTTTTTTATTAGCCCTGCAGTGATTTTAAATCATGATCGTTCAATTGAAATGCTTGCTTAATTTTGTCTTCTAAGTTTTTTGTTACTCTTCTCTTCCCAACTTCAACCAGGGCGATTAAAGAAAAACTGCAGTTCACTGCTTGAGCGAAGTTTCGCTGATTCATATTGTAGTTTTTTCGAATGTTTTTTACCATCTCTTTATCCATTTACACTCACTCCGCATAACTCAATATACTTTTTTTATTCCTCTTCAAGTCACATGTTCATCTAGCTGCCGACAGAGCGTAAGAAATTGCTGCTGCTCTTCTTCTTTATAGCATGCAAACAGTTTTTCAACCCTTTGCTGCATGTCTTTCTCAGCCGCTTGAATCACTTGTTTTCCCTTGCTTGTAAGCTCAACCATAACTTTACGCCGATCTTCTTTTGAATGGTAGCGCTCCACAAGATTCAGTTCATACAAACGTGTAATTGATGCTGTGATAACGCTTGGGCTCGCCTTCATTTCGTCTGCCACTTTGGTCACAGGCATTGTACGTGCACGTTCAACAATCAGTAAAATATGATATTGAAAAGGGGTAATTCTGTAATGCTGTAAAAGGCTTTTTACATTTGTCATTACTTTTTTGTTTAAAGATATTGAAATTCTTTGAATTTCTTCACCAAATATCAATGGATCCATCCACCTCACCGCCCCTTTCTCTCCAACATGTTTTATGATGAACTTTTGATTCTATAGCACTTTATGAATTTATACTTTTTGGAGCTGGAAGCATACGAATATCTTCCTCTTGAGCTTTTGATTTCTTTTCTTCGACTACTTTATCTTTACGTACGTCACGAAGGAAGAAACTTAAAATTAAACCGATAACAGAAATCGCTGTTGCCCAATAAAAAGCATCGTTAATACCTTGAATCGTACCTTGCTGCGTCATTTTTCCAGATAAAATCGTCAGCGCTTGCTGCTGAGCTTGATCTTGTGATAAATGCAAAGTAGCAGCTACTTTTTGTACAAATAAATGAAAGCTATTCATAAAGAATGGATCAGACGTATTCATGGAACTGCTGATTTCATTTACATGATACGTTGTACGGTTTGTAAAAATGGTCGTCATTAAACTAATACCAATTGAACCACTTACTTGACGAAGCGTATTAGACATTGACGTTCCGTGACTGCTTAGTCTCTGCGGAAGCTGATTCAAACCGGCTGTCATAATTGGCATCATTAAAAGTGACATACCAAACGAGCGGATAATATAAATCGCTAAAATATGATTAAACGGTGTATCCATCGTCAGCTTCGTAAATTCAAACGTTGAAATAGATGTAATAAACATACCAACGATTGCTAGCGGACGAGGTCCCACTTTATCAAACAATGTACCTGAAATCGGCGACATAACCAGCATAACAAGTGCGCCAGGAAGCAACAGCAGTCCTGAATCAAAAGCAGAATATCCGCGGATATTTTGCAAGTAAATTGGAAGCAAGAACATACCTGCGTACATACTGATTGTAATCGCAATACTAATAATATTTGATAGTGAAAAAATATTATATTTAAACACGCGCATATCCAATAGCGGCTTTTCAGATTTAATTTGTTGAAGAACAAATATAATTAAAAGAACTGCCCCACCAATGATTGTAGAAAGAACAACTGAATCCGTCCAGCCGTCATTTCCAGCTTCACTAAATCCGTAAAGCAATAATCCCATACCTGCAAGTGATGTCACAACTGAAGGCATGTGAACTTTTACATCCTTTGGAGGCTGAATGTCTTTTAATTGAAAGAAAGCAATAATTAATACAATCGCACCTAATGGCACCATGCCGTTAAAAAGGATGTGCCAATCATAGTTTTGAATAACCCATCCAGATAATGTTGGACCAATAGCCGGTGCGAACATCATGGCTAATCCAAAAATACCCATCCCTTTTCCTCGCATGTGAGGAGGGAAAATAAACACAATAATGGTCATAACAAGAGGCGATAAGACACCTCCGCCAATAGCTTGAATTAAACGGCCGGTAAGCATAATCGAAAATGTAGGTGCAATTCCGCAAATCAATGACCCTACTGTAAAACAAACCATTGCAAATAAGAACAAGCGACGCACACCAAATCGTTCAATTAAAAAAGCTGAAAGCGGAATTAACGCCCCGTTCACAAGCATATATCCAGTTAACAACCACTGAGCTGTATTTGCGGTTACGCCAAACTCAGTAATTAAATGCGGGATGGCTACGTTTAGTAACGTTTGATTTAATATTGCAAGAAACAAACCAAGCATTAAAACAATCAATAGCGGAATATGCTTTTTGATGGATCCATCACTTGTGTTTTCTATACTGGCTGTCATCATATTTCCTCCCTTCTTGAACTGTTGTAGTAAGAATTAGTCTTTTGAAATTTTTACTTCAGCGTTCATTCCTGGTAGCACATGCTCTGAATAATTAGAAATAGAGATTTTTACAGGAACCGTTTGAGATACTTTTGTGTAGTTTCCATCTGAGCTTGAGTTCGATGTTAAAGATGAAAGTGAATTAGTTGCATATCCCACTTCTTCAACTTTACCGTCAATTTTTGTACTACTGTCTCCATCTACTGTTACATCTACATCGTCGCCCTCTTTAATATCCTTAAGCTGATCCTCTTTGATATTCGCTACGATAAATAGATCTTTCATATCTACTTCGGTTGCAATTTGCTGTCCAGCTTGAACCATTTGATTTTCTTTTACATTTGTTTGAATAATTTTTCCATCTGCTGGTACTGTAGCAGCTACAGAGCCTTTTTCAGCTTGAATCTTAGCAATTTCAGCATCTTTTGATACATCATTTCCTTCTTCCACTGTCCAGCTTGCTACCTTACCTGCTGCAGGTGCAACTACGTTGTATACATCTCCAGATACTTTAGCGTTATCCGTTGTAATATAGTTGGATTTTTGAACGTAATAATATCCTCCTCCAATTAATAAAGCTAAAATAACGATGATTCCAATAAAATTTGTTACCATTAAGCGACTTCTAGACACTCATTACTCCTCCTTAATACTTCACTAATAAAATTACTTTTTGATATAGCTTTTTCATAAAGATATTATCTCCATCTATTAGGAGATATGTTTCTTTATAATCATCCATTTGGTTAACTACCTAAATAACTTTATCATAAAGATATTTTTTCGTAAAGATATTAATTTAAAAATAATAATGGGGGTTAAAGATAATCGTTTCCATCCTTTACAATTGTTTCATTTTATTTTAGAGTTAGTTTATATATGTCCGTAGTGTACAAGGAGATGGAAGCTAGCATGGATAACAATGTAGAATCAAAAATTGAACACCTTTATCAAATTAACACATCTTTTTTTCAATATATGCGACATTTAGTCGAAGAAACATTAAAAACGCAGCCTTATCACTTAACACCCACTAAATTTTATATCTTAAACTACATTGCCAGCGGTACAAAGTATATGGTGGCAGATATTTCAAATAAACTTCACTTAACCTCGGGCGCTACAACTAGCTTATTAAATCAATTGGAAGAAGAATCTCTCATTCAGCGCGTGCGAGACGAAAAAGACCGGAGAGTCGTGTGGGTTTCATTGACTGATGAATCCAAACAGCTTGTTTCAATGATTACAGAGAAGCGAAATGTATTTTTAAAAGATATGCTAGCAGCTCTAACTGTAGAAGAACAAGAAGAATATTTTCGCTTGTTAAATAAAATGGATGCCCTTTTGAGCGATAAATATGGATTTTCTTATTAGGATACCTAAAGGAGCTCCGTTTCGAATAGAAACGGAGCTCCTTTTTTATTTTAGAGAGCCGAATTCATTAATGTAGCTGCTTTGTCAGGAAAATCGATAAAAGGATTTCGGTTGCCTTGCAATTCAAAAATTGCTGCATTGCGATGTTTTTCATAAAGTGAAACGGTAAATTCTTCATGCCATTTTAGTAAAAGAGGAAGATCTACTCGTGAAGAGTCAATTTTATTATGATAGCGAATTAAAAAATAAAGCGTAGCTCGAGCGACAATTCCTTTTCCATATTCGGGTTCAAACTTACCTTTTTCTGATTTGCCGCACCCTTCTTTCACATCTGATTGCTTAACTTCCGGTGTATAATCCGGGAAGTCAATATAAGAGGAATTACCTCTTCGGCTGTTACAAGAAGGTTCACACGCAAACAAATGATGCAAATCGCCTCTCATAGGCTCTTGTTTTCCAAACCAAGATTGCGGGACAACGTGCTCACAGTTTAGCAGTATATCATTGCTTGAAACAGATGAGTGACTAAGCGACTGAAGTGCATCAATATCTTGCTGTATCGCTTCTAACGGATCCATACCTTTCCCTGAATACAGACTCTTCAGCTCTCCATTCTCCTGTAGATCCACCCATGGATATACATATTTATGCGGCGAATAACTCAGCAAATGCTGATGCGTTTCCGTTAACAAAGCTTGCATGGCTTCTCTTTCAAAGAGAGTACCTCGATAATAAAGATTTTTACTCTCTTCATCCGTCTTTTCATCATAATAGCTTCGTTTGTTTACGTATTCGTGATAAAGGGCTTTTGCCTGCTGTTTTTCCACCATTAATATATCTAAACTGCTTTTCATCCCATCACCTCTGAAGTCATTTGACGTTGAATTTCACGCAATAGCTTTTCAACAATGGTCAAGTGCACAAACCCGTTTCCTACTTCTCTTGGTGATTCATTTAATGGAAGTGTTCTTCTGATTAACTGTGCGTAAAGCTCTGGTTCTGTAAGTTCTCTTCCAAACGTTTCATTTGAAAGAACTTTTATCAATGCCAAAGCTCCCGCCACGTGAGGCGTGGCCATAGAAGTTCCGCTCAGTGCGGCATACTTTCCATTCAAGTAGGTTGATATGATCTTCTCCCCCGGAGCCACTACGTCCACTTCATTGTTTGAGTTGGAAAATATCGAAGAACGTTTCTTTAGATCAACCGCTCCTACGCTAATCACTTCATTATATGAGCCTGGGTATGCAAACTCATCTGTGGAGCTTTCTCCATCTCCTTCATTTCCCGCTGCGCAGACAACTAAAATATTCTGATCAACAGCATCCTGAATCGCTTCATGCAGTTCAGGTACATCGGCCGGACCTCCAAGTGACATTGAAATGATATCTACTTTTTGCTGGATGGCGTAGGTAATACCTTGAATAATCCATTCATATTGACCTGAACCATTCCCATCAAGTACTTTCAGAATAAGTAAATTCACCTCAGGAGCCACTCCTACAACGCCCGCTCCATTATGAGCTGCTGCAATTGTGCCTGCTACGTGAGTACCGTGACCATTATAGTCTTGATAAACATCAGGATTTTGCTGATCATCGTGCGTAAAATTTCTTCCTCCAATAATTCGCTCCTGCAAATCTGGGTGTGTAACCTCACAGCCAGTATCCAAAACCGCTACGGTTATTCCCTGTCCTTTTGTTTGCTTCCATACTTCCTCTGCTCCAATTAGAGCCACTCCTTGTGGGACTTCATTAAATTGACTTAATTGTTCAACTACTTGAAATGGGATAATGCGCACTTTGTTCTTCATTTAGATTCCCCCTGCAGGATTAAATGGAAGCTAGTTCATGGTGGGATCACTTTTAATCGCTTATTTTTGGAGTTCACTCATCGAGGTTTGTTGCTTCTAAACTTATTATAACACAAAAACAGAACACACGTTTGTGTTTTTGTGATTTTTTTTAAAAAAATAAACAAAAAGCAGAAGCGAAATTTCCGCCTCTGCTTTCTTTTATTGTTGGTCTTTAGAAGAATCAGGCACGGCACATTGACCATCTGCACAAAAGGCATCATCTGCGCCTTCTGGAGACAAACTCTTCAAAGCGGGAGTCGGATTTTCTTCTTCCCATACTTGTTGGAGAGCTCCTACAAATGTTTCGACTGGCTGTGCACCTGAAATCGCATATTTTTGATTAATAACAAAATACGGAACGCCGCTAATGCCATATTGCTGAGCCGTTGCTTCATCACTGCGCACTTCATTTGCATATGCGTTTTTATCTGCAAGAATTTGACGTGCTTCTTCTCGATCAAGACCTGCATCTTCAGCAAGAGCAATCAGCGTCGCTTCTTCACCTAGATGTTTTGATTCAGTAAAATATGCATATAAGAGTTTTTCTGTAATAGCTGCTTCTTTTCCTTGAGCTTTTGCAAATTTAGCTAAACGATGAGCGTCAAACGTATTAGTTGGCTTCATATCGTCAAAATTAAAGGATAATCCCGCACCAGCTGCCTGCTGTCCGATCCCTTCATTTGCTTGCTTCGCTTGTTCAATGGTCATTCCATATTTAGCAGCAAGAGCTTCATTAATCGTTTTACCAGTATTAACTGAAGCATTTGGATCTAGCTCAAAGCTTTTAAATTCAACCTGCACGTCATCTTTGTGTGCAAACTGCTGAAGCGCTTGCTCTAATCGACGCTTTCCAATATAACAAAAAGGACAGACAAAATCTGACCAAACTTCTATTTTCATCGTGACACCTCTTCAATTCAAGATAATTCTTATCGTAGCATACCTTTGAATAATTTCCATCATAACTTGCTCAAACAAAGCAAAAAACACGGTGTTGATTTACATACTAAGTGTATTGAATCAGCACCGTGTTTTTATCTCACTTATTTTAAATTCATTGCTTTTAAAAGATCATCATGTAAATACGTATTTTCATATTAGCTAATCAATACTTGGTGGAACTTCAAGCCAGCCTTTTTTAATCATAATTTCCGTCGCTTCGCTTGCATATTGAAACGCATCTTCTCCTATCAGCATCATTTTAGCCACAATATCTCTTCGAAAACTAAATGCTGCTCCAAATGCCTGACTTCCAATACTAAAATTACTTAGTAAAATATCGCATGTCAGCATCAAACGATCAGAAAAAGCAGGCGTTTCAGAAGTCGTGATGCTTCCTGTTGAGGCAACAGAAGGTGAAATATCGTCTTGTATAATTATTTCTTCTAGACGCGTAATAATCTTTTTACTGAGCTCTTTTCCTTTCAAAAAATGCTTTTTGACTTCGGTATCTTTAGCCGTTTGAGAAAAAGCCTTCATTAACTTCATCCCCACAATGTTTGTTTCGACCCCGTGATAAAGCTGAGCTAGCTCCATCGTATTTAATACTCTTTTATCCGCAAATACATTTAAGCCGCTCAAATATTTTCTGTCAGAAACAAACTCAACAGTGGTTGGCATCGGAATATAGGGTGGACGTGATAAAATCCCTTTTTTCAGTAAATACTGCGTACAGGAATCATAACAATGTTGCGTAATCTTTGTTAAATCTTGATAAAATTTCACCACATCTTCTCTGTAGGCCTTACCTAAACTTAATGTATACATCCCCATACTAATTTCTTTAATAACACGAAGAAACATAATATCAAATCCATTAGTAAATAGTTTTGGAGCCTGTACGTTTACGTCTTGAGATGAAAGCCCGGTTGGCACTACGGCTCCTTCTTTTTCAAATATTGTTTTTATCTTTCGTATGTATATAATGAGCTGTTCACGCAAGTCCGTCATAATTGTTTTAGCATCTTCATCGTCTGCATGTTCAATCATATAATCCAACAAGCAAATGATTAACGTTTTCTGCTGATATGTCATCCACAGCGTTCCAATTTCACTTGAGGTAATACTAGGTTTATCAGGCACTGTTACTTCCCTCCGCTTCTTGAGCTTTGTTGAGTGCTTTTATCTCTCAAAAGAGAACATACTCATTGTACGTTTACTTATCATTATGCTATCCAACATTCTTTTTTTTATTTAACCCCCTGACCTATAGCTTTTGAGCAACAAAAAAAACAGCTCCGCACTTACAGAACTGTTTTTTATCTTAAGCACGAAACGAGTACTCAACACCTGTTAAGTCCTCAGATACGCTCCATAGTTTTTCCGCTACGTCCGGTTTAAATAAAACATCTCCCATCATATCTTTTACAGGATATCCTTTTTTAGCATCTTTTCCGTCTGGCCCAATATATGTACCGCCTTCTATTGATTCAGTGGCTGCATAAAGAGTAGGCAGCGCGCCCATTTCTGCAGATTGACTAAAGAGCTTGACTAAAAATTTCAACAAGCCGTTTGGTTCTTTTCCTGAACCGCGTGATAATAGGTTTGTATTTGAAATACCCGGATGTACAGCGGCACTAATTGTCGTTGATCCGGCTGCTTCTAAGCGAATTTGCAATTCTTTGGCAAACAATAGGTTGGCGAGTTTGCTTTGTCTATAGAACTTCATTGGACTGTAGCCTTTTTCTCCGTCGAGATTATCAAAATAGATTTCTCCAGAATTAGCGGCTATACTGCTTACCGTTACGACACGTGAATGTGGAGTGGCCGTTAGTAAAGGAAGCAGCAAGCCCGTAAGTGCAAAATGTCCTAAATGATTACAGCCAAACTGCAGTTCAAATCCGTCTTTCGTTTTGCTGTGAGGCGGCACCATCACGCCTGCATTATTAATGAGAAGATCCAAAGACGAGTATTGTTGAAGAAATTGATTGGCAAAATGCCGAATAGAGCTCAAGTCACTAAGATCTAATGACATAATAGTCACTTTAGGATTTCCGTTATCCGCTTTAATTCTTTTCTTAGCTTCTTTCCCTTTTGCTTCATTACGCACAGCAAGAATGATTTCTGCTCCGCGAGCTGCTAGAGCCTTTGCAGCTTCAAACCCAATACCGCTGTTTCCTCCCGTTATAAGGGCAGTTTTCCCCGTTAGATCAGGCATTCGTTCAGCTGTCCATTTTGTTTTCATATAAAGTTCTCCCTTTCAGCTATAGCTGCTTTTCTAGAATTTACGCGTCTCGGTCACATACGTTTTTAGAAATTAA
Organism: Priestia sp. 3CA3; assembly: GCF_056836725.1. Classification (NCBI taxonomy): domain Bacteria; kingdom Bacillati; phylum Bacillota; class Bacilli; order Caryophanales; family Bacillaceae; genus Priestia; species Priestia sp. 3CA3. Next base: position 423,452 of record NZ_JBXENJ010000005.1, on the reverse strand, counting down.
AGTATGTATAAATTATAATGTTTTCAAAACAAAAGGGACAAGCTTTTTAAAAGCTTGTCCTTTTTATATGTTTATGTGGTTCGCGGCGAATCGTAGCGCCCAAACCAGTCGTACCTGTTTGTGGATATCCATTTGTATAGCGGACTAAACGCTTTTTTCATTAATGGTAAATGCAGAAGCACGCCGATTGGACATGTAAGAGGCAAAACAGCTAAAAGCCGTCTGACCGTTTCAAATCCTGCTAATACTTCCCCTTTTTTGGTGACCATATGAATTTGATCATATAAGTCTCTTCCTTCTTCTTTTAAGTAGCTATACTCCGTTCGCTCAATGTATTGAACTGGAATCCACTGGATTTGGTTCGTCCAGTCCAGCGCTTTAATTATTTTTTTTACGTTGTAACATAAAGGACATTCCGCATCAAAAAATACTTTGTGCTTCATTGTTTCCACCTTTCTTCCCTTATTTCTTTTTCCTTAGTTTATAAATACCCTTTTCTCATTTTTAATAACCATCATTAAGAGGTACTTCTTGTGCAGCCTGGCTTTAAAGCGAACATTTTTTGTGGAGTTTCTTTTGTGAAGCCGCGAAAGAAGATAGGATTTTTTTATAAAATATCACTTTTTTGGTTTAAAGCGCTAAAAACATGTTAGAATAGATTTCATATTGATTTGAAGCACTAGATGCACGCATTTAGTCGCATACTAAAAAGAACTGAATAAATCCAATGATAAAAGGTAAAGGTAATGTCTTCATAAACTTATCATGGAAGTAGGTTTATAAATAACGATGAAAAAAGGAGGGCTGGGTGATTGCTTTTATCCATTTCATATAAGCTTTTTTACGTAAGGATGTGTAAACGATGAAAAATAAGTACATGCTGTCAGCTTCAGGTATGTATATTAACTATTTTCTACTTGGCATGGTCAATATCATGCTTGCATCAAATATGTCATTTTTGACAAAACAATTAAATACCGACGGTGCTGGAATCAGCTATATCATTTCTGCTATCGGAATTGGAAAATTGCTTTCATATTCTCTATCAGGCATCTTGTCTGATAAAGTCGGACGAAAACCTTTGATTATTGTTTCGTCTCTGACGATGGCTATTTTCTTAATTGGCATTCCATTATCGCCAAATTATCAAACAGCCTTTATCTTTGCCATTATTGCTGGTATTGCAAACTCTGCTATGGACGCTGGAACATACCCTGCTTTGATTGAAGTTTTTCCTAAATCTTCAGGTTCAGCCAGTGTTCTTGTAAAAGCATTTATATCAGCTGGAGCAGCGCTTCTGCCGTTTATGATTGCCTTTTTTGCGGATCGTGATTTGTTTTATGGGTATGCTTTTTTCCTTCCCGCTCTTATTTATTTACTAAATATGATCTTTATGTTCAAACTGCCTTTTCCCAATCATAAACGCGAACAGAATACAGTTCAACAGCAAAGTACAGAAGAGAATAAATTTATCTCTCCTCCTAACATGAAACAAGAAGGAATCGCTCTTATTGTGATTGGATTTACTTCTACAGCTCTGTTTACAGTGGCTCAAATTTGGCTTCCTACTTATGGTCAACAAGTATTAGGTATGGCTGAAAGCAGCTCGGTTCGCCTTTTAAGCTACTACAGCATCGGAGCTTTAATCTCTGTTTTAGTATTAGCCGTATTATTAAGCAAAGTGCTTCGTCCTGTAACGGTTATTCTCGTTTACCCGATGATTACCCTTATCGCTGTACTTACGCTTCTATTTGTTAAAGTACCTGCTATTGCAATTGCAGCTGCTTTTTTCATGGGATTTTCTACGGCTGGGGTCTTTCAATTAGCGATTACCGTTATGACCGAGCTTTTCTGGAACAAAAAAGGAACGGTTACAGGAATTGTAGCGACCGCTGCTGGATTAGCTGCAATTTTATTGCCTTTAGCAACAGGCCTCATGTCTAAAACGGGACATATTTCAATTATCTTTATCTTTGATGCGATGCTTTCAGTAGTAGGTATGGCGGCGGCGGCTTTTGTTAATTACCGCTACCGCAAAATTTTAAATAAAAAGCCCCGCGAACAAATTCAAGAAACAGCCTCATAAAAAAGAGGCTGGGGCAAAAGTATTTTAGAGAAAGTAAAAAAAACGAACCATTAATGAATGGTTCGTTTTTTGTTATGGTGAACGTATGTGTCATTTCTTTAGGTCCTTCTAGCAGTTGATTGGAGGGCAAGGCGAAGACTCCTGCGGGGAAAGTGGAACAGATGAGACCCCGCAAGGAGGCTCATCGGCCACCCGCGGAAAGCGAAGACTTGCATGGAAATCAACTGCGGTGTCACAAGCAGTGCAGCTCATGCATACTATTTGTTTGTCTTTAGATTAGATTAATTTGGTAATATCTCAACCTCTTCTTAACTTTTCAGCTCACTTCCTCAGCTGATTTTTGCTTCATCAATAGAAACATTACACCTGAAATAACCGCAAAAACAGCTAAAATGTAAAAAGTAGAAGGCAACGGAATCACACTAACTAGTGACCCCATAGCTAAGCTGCTGACAACTGCTGAAGTTTGTATAGCTGTCATATATGCCGTCGTGGCTAGTCCAATTTGACGCGGGGCCAGTGACTGAGCATACACCATGCCAACTCCCATTGTAGCGGATAGAATGAAAGCATAAAATACTTGAAGCGCAATTAATCCACTCAGCGGTAGATGAAGACTCGTTAAAATAAAATAAAGCACTTGGCAAGCTATTCCAATAATAAAGAATCGTTTAACGCCAATCTTATCAGAAAAATAGCCTCCTAATGGCATAAATACTAGCTCAAAAACAGATGTTACGGTAAAGAGAATACCTACAATCGAAACGGATTGCTTTAATGTATCTGTTACATACAGCGGCAAATACATAGAACGACCGGAGTCCCCCGCAAAAATGAAAAGAGCTGCTACGAATACAGCTATTAATACAGAAGGTATACCAGCTGGCGCTTTTGAAGATGCATGCGCTGAAGGTTGAGGCATACTGTCTTCTTTAAGCGCAAAAAGAACCCACACTAAAGTTGCCAGCGATAACAACCCTGATAGTAAAAATAAAAGAGTATACCCTCCGTGGTCAATGATTAAAGCTCCGAGCATCGGTCCAAAAATATAGCCTTGTGAAAATGCCATTCGCACAGTACCGGTAATCGTACCTGCCTGCGATTTACTTTCTTCCTTTTTAACAATAAAATCATTCAGCAGAGCAAAGAAAAAAGAAAACGCATTAAACCCTCCTATAGCAAGTAAAATGAGTGCTATTGTATAAGAATGCGTAAACGCTAAGGGAACTCTTGAAATGGTTCCAATCAGTAAGGCCCAAATAATAAATGGCTTTCGTTTTCCCCATTTGTCTGATAAAGAAGCCAAATAAAACGAGACGATTAAACCAAGAATGCTCATTGGGACAAATAAAAATCCTGCTTGAAACGAAGTGGCGTGCAATGTATTTGTTGCCCAAACCGTTAAATAAGGCATAAAGCCGCCAACAGACAACCCAATAATAAATAATGAAATAAAAATCGTTCGAAAATCCCGGTCTGTAAATACAATCTTTATGCCTGATACAAACGAATTTTCTGCTTTCGACATAAACTCATTTCAACTCTTTCTATCCAGCTGTCAAACGTTCCATTTTCGCAAAAAAACGCACCTTTCTTCAAGAAACAGTAGAAGAAAGGTGTGTAAATGAAGGTTATTTTCCAATTTGTACAGCAATTTTTTCTTTTTGTTCTTCCTTGTTGATCAGCTCTTTGAATTTAGTTAAAAGAGGTGCTTTTAATTCTTCATCTTTTAACGCAAAAGCAAGGGTCGTAAAAATAAAATCTAATTTTTCCCCTGCATCATAACGTTCGCCTTCGAATTCGTAAGCATAAATAGAACGGTCTATATTCATACGCTGAATAGCATCCGTTAGCTGAATCTCCCCACCTTTTCCAGCTTCCTGCGTTTCAAGATAATCAAAAATGTCAGGTGTAAATACATAGCGTCCAATAATTCCTAAATTAGACGGAGCTTCTTCGACTGATGGTTTTTCTACAAAACCATTCACTTCGTATAATCGGTTTTTATTTGCTTTTGGATCTATAATCCCGTAACGATGAACGGCTTCTTCCTCTACGCGCTGCACGCCGATAACCGACGATCCCGTTTGGGTATACTGGTCAATCAGCTGTTTTAAACAAGGCTGATCTGGGTCTGTTAAGTCATCTCCAAGTAAAACTGCAAACGGTTCGTTTCCAATAAATTGTCGAGCACAGCCAATCGCATGGCCAAGGCCCTTCATTTCTTTTTGACGAACGTAATGAATATTCGCTAGTTCAGAGATATGCTCCATTTCCTCTAATAGTTCGGTCTTTCCTTTTTGATGAAGCAAGTGTTCTAATTGAATATTATGGTCAAAATGATTTTCAATCGCTTGTTTTCCGTTTCCTGTAACAATTAAAATATCTTCGATGCCTGATTTTAAGGCTTCTTCCACAATAAATTGAATGACGGGCTTATTTACAATTGGAAGCATTTCTTTTGGGATAGATTTTGTAACGGGTAAAAAACGAGTACCTAACCCTGCTGCTGGTATAACTGCTTTTTTTATAGTCTGCATATGATTTACTCCTCTCTGTTAGTTATCTAGCTGTCTTACATCTATTACGCTTTAACAGGCACCATCTTGAAAATTTCTTTCACACCTTGCTTGTATCCTCCCGCTGAGCGAAGTGATTCTCCGATTTGTTGTGCATGCTGTTTATATGTGTGAGTAGTTAAAACGTCGTTAACTGTATTTTTGATGAGCTCAGCAGATACATTATTTTTATCTAATTTCACGCCTGCTCCTAACTCCTGCACGCGATCGCCCACCATAAATTGATCCACTGCCATTGGAATAACGACAAGCGGTGTATCGTAGTATAATCCTTCACTGCTGCTGTTCATTCCGCCGTGAGTAATAAATAAATCCGCACGTTTTAAAATTTCTAGCTGCGGTACGTATTGTTTTACAACGAAGTTTTCTGGAATGTGTGCTAATTCTTCAGGTTTTGTATTTTTACCAATAGATAAAATAACTTTACCCTCAAAATCTTTTAATGCTTCTATACATAAGTTATAGATTTCTAGCTGCTGATTAAAAATAGTTCCCATAGAAACAAAAATAATTTTTTCATTTTGTAAGTAAGAAGGATCTTCAATATCTAGTCGTTTAACAATTGAAGGACCAATAAACTTGTACTCACTCGTAAATTCAGATACGTGCGGCTGAAAGAATTCTGACGTAAATACTAACGTAATATCCCCTGGATTTGACATAATGTCCATGGAGTCTTTTAACTCCGTATTATATTGGCTGTTGAACTTATTTAATGATTTTTCGAATTGAGGATAAAAGGAAGATTGGTCAGGTTCTGTTTGACCACTTGGCATCATACAAGTTGCTAACTCCTTATTTAACGCAAACGTCGTACAAAGAGAAACCTTTGGAAGCTGAAGAAGGTCGGCCACAGCGGAACCTGCTAAAAGGTGATAATCATAAAGTACATAATCATATGTTTCATGTTTCGTTTCACTCATAATTTTAGTAATAATATTTTCAGATTCATTTAAAAACAAATTCATTATTTCATAGCGGTCATAAGACTCTTCTTTGGTCATACGGTTGCTCATATCAAGACTTGGACGAAAATCTTCGTATTCACGAAATTCCGCTCCTGCTTTTCGGATTTTTTCAGCATAGTCTTCAATGCCGTAATAGACGACCTTCTCCCCTTGAGCCATTAATTCTTTTACAATTCCTAAAGAAGGGTTCACATGTCCTTCACCTGGAAAGCCTATTACTAATACATTTCCCATAACATCCATTCCTTTCACTTAGTTAATAATTAAATCACTTAATTATTCATTTGGTAAATTTATTGTATAGAAACTGAATTTACTATAAATTATCTTTATCGTAAAGTCATTAAGCGTTTTCAACTAAAAAAAGGTTAAATAGGCTCATTTTGGAATATAGTTATAAATTAACTCAAGAAAAACAAATATTGTAAAATTTATCTCGTTTGTAAATAGATGTATACGCTTCAATATGATGAAAATAAAAAACACACCTAGCTTAAGCATGAGGTGTGTTTTTTATTTAGAAGTTATATAACTCCCATATATCTGATGTTTCTGAACCAATATACCAAGCTGCCGCCCCGCCTAAATGATAGTCATTAATTAATTTAACCCGGCGCTGCATAGATGCTTTGTCTTCGAGCCATATTTGATGCTTCGTACCATTTTCGGTGTATTCTACATAGTACTGAGAGGCTTGGCTGTCCCATTTTTTAGTTAACTTTTTAGAAGAGATAATTGCTTCGGCTTCTTTCATCGTTAAGTCTTTTGTGACAACTTTTTTGGTCGATAGATCCGTTTTCCATTCTCGCGTATAAAAAGGAACTCCCAGCAGGATTTTGTGTGCAGGTACATCTTTCATAAGAAGTTCTGTTCCTTCTTTCACCCAAGGCAGCGAAGCCACAGACCCTGGAACCTGACTTCCTCCCCAGTGTTCTTCATAACCCATCATAATGACGTAATCTGCCACTTGACCAATCTGTTTTCGATCAAAGCTTCCTGACCAAAACGGATCATTATTCTCTCGTGTTACGTCTACTGAAACGGTCATACCATGAGGCTTTAACGCTGCTTTTAATTCTTTAATAAATAAAACAAAATCTTGTTTGTTTTTGATATTAATATTTTCAAAGTCAACGTTAATACCGTCACTGTTTGTTTTCACAAGCGAACTTTCGACTGACGATACAAGCTTTTGCCGCTTTGCTTTATTGCCTAGGACGTCACTTGTCAGCACATCATCGAAATTGTTACCGATGAGCGGCCAGACTTTTTTGCCGTTTTTGTGAGCCGTTTGAACATACGATGGATTTATAGAAGATGAAACAACTTTGTCACTCCGCGTTAGCGTAAACCAGCGTGGTGAAACAACGTCTAAGTTCTTTTGTTTCATCGATTCTGCATAGCCTGCTGTTTTTTCATTAAAGCTCCAGCCCATAACTACTGGCTGATGCTTCTTTTGTGCTAAATCAGATTTTTTGATCCAGCCCTTTTTCCCTTCCAAAAGCTGTACTTGTACATAGTAATCAGGAATAATAAGCATTTGTCCAGGCTTAATATTTGTTGATGATAGCTGATTTAACTTTGTTAATTCAGTCGCTTTTACACCGTACTTTACAGAGATTTTCCAAAGCGTATCTCCTGATACTACTTTATGTAACAAGCCTTTTGGTGGTATTTTCAGCGTTTGCCCCGGAGTTAACTCCGTCGTTTTTAGCTGATTTTGTTTTATTAGCTCGCTGACTGTTACACCATATTGTTTAGCTAGTAGCCATAGTGTATTTCCTAGCACTACTTTATGGGTGATAACTTGAGCTGCATCTCCCGCTTCAGATGAAATAGCAGGAAATTCTTCTCCTTTTTTCACTGTCTGAACAACCGAAGAATGTAAAGATGGAGAACGATACACATTTACATTATCACCTTTGACAGTGCCTACTGAAGAAGCAGCGTCTCCTTTACTTATTGGGGCCAATCCTCCACTGAAAAGACAGAGAATAAGTAGGCTCATACATATTTTCTTCATTTGATAATCTCGCCTCCCCACTTTTTGACATCACCTGTCTAGTTTACTACTCCTATAAGATAGAATCCTAGAGGTACATTGTGGTAAAGAAACGTCTGGGTATACGTCAAACTCAAATAAAAAAGCTTACCGTCCGATGACGATAAGCTTTCGTTTCTTATGCATTTCCCACTACATTTTGATCGTTAATATCCATATCAATTGTATTGGCGGTACTGGCACTGCTTGTAATATTCATAAAGTTTCCTGTGTTCCCGCTACCAGAACCGACTGTTGTAAAAGCTGTACTCTTTGGCTTAATAGCCAGACAATCACCAAACTCCACTGAAGATGAAACCAATACATTCGAGATATTTACGGCTCCTACTACCGATGGCATCTGCCTCTCCTCCTGTTCACTATCTATCTGCTATATGATATGAGCAGAAGGCTAAAAAGTAGCTTTTTCATCTTTTAAATTTTATTAAGGATCAATTCGTTTATACCTTGATTCTGCAAACATATATACTCCGTATGCCATAAGCCCGATTGATACGATAGCCAGCAGTACAGACCCAAAAGGACGCTGCGCTACTTCAGCAAGGGCTCCATCTAATCCTTTCGTTTCGTCTGGATCCGCTTGAAGAGCCGTGCGAATAAGAAAGAAGCCAATAATCCCAAAGACGATACTTCGAGCAATAATACCCGCTTTTCCAATATGCCCGCTCCATCGCCACTCTTCTTTTGACATTTCGTTTTTCTTTAGTTTTTTTAGGAAGCGTCCTGAAAGAGCCCAATATACTTGTCCAATCCCAAAGATAATAACGCCGATACCTGTAAGCGCAATGATGGTTTGCCCAAAGGGATAAGATAACAGCTTGGCTGATACCGTTTGATAATGCTTACCTGACGTATGAACGTGAGCATGAAGCAAAATTCTTACCGAACTCACACAAAGACTAATATAAAACGTGGCTACAACTAAATAGCCTAAACGAGTAAAAGCGCCTTTTACACCATGCCCAACGTGGTGAGGGTCAAAAATAGCAGAAATGATTTGCCAAAACGCATATCCACTTAAACCTACTGCTAAAACGATTAAAATTAAAAATCCAAACGGCTGCTTTGCAATTGTGTGTAGGGCTCCTTGAGAAGTAACCAAATCGCCTTTTAATCCGAAAGCTGTCTGAATCGCTAATATACCGATGATAAAATAGACCACACCTTGAGCCACATGACCAAACCGTGAAAAACGCACGACAAATGGTTTAGTACGTTCTTTTAAGCGATGTAACTTTCGACCAAACGTATCTTTTTTAACAAATGGAGATTCACCCATACGTTTCCTCCTGCTTTTTGAAAACAAACTTTATTTTATAAAACACCTGAAAATAAGCGCGCAAATGATTCTTTCGAACGTTCTACTAAGCTTCGCTTGTAAAATGCTACTGGCTTGATCAAATGACTGTCTTCCATATCTTCTTCATAGTTTTTGATGAGCGTTTGAATTGTCTCTCCGTCAATTAAAAATGCATTAACTTCAAAGTTCAGATGAAAGCTCCTCATATCCATATTTGCAGTACCTACTGAAGCCATATCTCCATCTATAATCACGATTTTTTGATGCAAAAACCCTTTTTGATACGAATATACTTCAATTCCACAGCGAAGAAGTTCAGCAAAATATGATCTCGTTCCATATTGAGTCAGAAAGCCATCATTAATTTCCGGCACCATAATTCGTACTTCTACACCTTTTCTAGCCGCAATACGAAGAGCAGTTCTTATAGCTTCGTTTGGAACAAAATATGGGGTAGAAATCCAAATTGACTTCGTCGCGCTTGTAATCATTGTATAATAATAGTCGCTCATATTTTCCTGCGTATCTGGCCCCGTCGCCACTACCTGAACGAACCCTTCGCCTTCAACACGATGAGGTTTTGTATATGATTCATTGTTAATTAAGCATTCCCCCGAAACGTATTCCCAGTCAAACATAAAAATCGAGTGTAAGGTTTGAACAGATTCACCTCTTAACATCAGGTGGGTATCTCGCCAAAAACCGATTTTTTTATTTTTCCCTAAATACTCATCGCCTACATTCAGCCCTCCTACAAAACCTACTTCCCCGTCAATTACAACTATTTTACGGTGGTTTCGAAAGTTGAATTTTTGATTAAAAAATCCATACTTAATAGGTAAGAACGCATGCACTTTAACATTCGCTTTTTTCATTCGCTTAATATCTGAACCCGATAGTGTAAAGCTTCCCATTGTATCGAATGTAAAGCGCACTTCTACACCTTCACTTGCTTTTTTAATTAAAATATCAATGATTTCTTTTCCTAACGAATCTGAGTGAAACATGTAGTACTCCATATGAATAAAATGTTTTGCTGACTGCAAATGCTTTTTGATTTCGTTAAACGTTTCTTGCCCGTTCTTAAGGACGTAGGTTTTTGTATGAACATTCATTTTTGTCAAAGATACACATTGAAGATACTGAGCAAAGTAACGCTGATGAGATTGAAGCGTTGATAGATCAGGCGTCGTTTCTTTATCTGCCATCTTTCTAAGCATCTCTCGGTTATGCATACGCTTTTTTTTGAACATATGCCCCTTTAAATAGAGCTGTCCTGAATACAAATAAAAGAAAAAGCCTGCAACAGGGAAGAAAAAGAGGACATACATCCAAACCAACGTACTTTCAGGCGTTCGATTTTCAAGCATAAGTGAATACATACAAATGAAAATGATGACACCATATAATCCAACTAAGGCATACTTCCAATGAATATCAATAGAGGTAAAAAAGAAAGCATAAATTGAAAGTAAAATAATAAATAAAAAAATAAAGTCCAACCGGCGTTTTTTCATAAAAGCTCTCCTAAAAACAAACTGTATTGTATCACTTGCCTACCTTTCATATGAGGTAGTATATGGAATACACAGAATTCTTATCATGCATGCTACATAAAATGTACATATATTTGCACAAAAAGCAGTTTAGCCGCTTAAGCAACTAAACTGAACTACCTCAGACAAGCATCATTCATATACCTATACCCTGGATGGTAAAACAAAAAACCTCCTTACAGGGAGGTTTTTTCACTGGCTTTTCAAGCATCGATGCCTTTTTATGAGTTAGTATAACCAGACTCTTTTTCTTTTTTAGGCCAAACGAAATTAGAAAGAGATAATAAGAAATCAATTCCTACAATAACTGTCCAAACTTCCACTACATTTTGCAGCACGTTAGTTTTTCCATTTGGTACTATATACATCATCGCCGCTAAAAGAGCTGCCCCAATAGCATAAGCAAGAAGATGCTGTATCCATGATTTAAAATAATGCTTTGCATATTCTTTTCCATAGCGCTTACGAGGTTTTTCTGCACTTTTCATCACATAATATTGAAAGCGTTCATCTGCCCATTGAATCATACTTTTTCCAAAAGCGATCGAAATTCCAATATACACGGCTGCAATAGCGTGAGCATAAGTCGCTGTAGCACCTCCGTAAAGGTCTATGCTCGTCACAATCAGAAGAAAAAAATCAACAACAGGTGTTAAAGCTAAAATAAAAAAACTGAGCTTTTGTTTTTTAAACATATACCTTGTTGCTAATCCTAAAATGATGACTATCCAAAAAGCGATTTCACATGCAATAATCATCCAGGCTACTAAATTCAAATAATCCCCTCTCTTCCTCTCGTTCAACGAATAGATAATAGGTTTTAAATAAAAAATTTTATGCATAAGTTTATTTTTATGTATATACATCCTGCTTCATAACCCTACGGCTTATTCCATCCTCAGCTGAGTTCTAAGATTCATTGAAACGTATTTGCTAGGCGGGTCTTTTAAATCGATATCTATAATACTCCCAGCTCATTCCTACCGCGACTCCAATCGAATAGGCTAGTATATCGCTCCATAAGAAGCCATACCCCAAAATGAGCCCTCCTAGCGCAGTCTTTCTTATGTCATCAATCCAAGGAGCGTGATACAGCTGTGTAAATTCAATGAAGTAACAAAACACTATAGCAAACATACCAATCATTTTTGTCTTCCATGTAGGAAACAAAAAACCCGCACTGACAAAAATCATTAAGGCCCATAACGAATCTCCCGCATATATATTTACGATGTGAGGAAGATACGCAGTAAGTTTTCTTGATAATAGGCCTGCTCCCATGACAACAATAGCTAGAAGCAGGTATACCCATCTATTTCTTTTATTCATTTCAAACTCCTTTTTCTTAAATGCTCCGTCACAATAAGCCTTCACTGTATAATTTTATCAGAACCGCAAACTGTTAAATACCGCTTTTTTTCATTTTTTACAGCTTCCCCCTACGTATATATGACAAGTGTCATAGTTTCTATATGACACGTATGTCTTAAATAGTCAGAAAAATCCCTTTATACTGAGGATAATATATGGTGATGAAAGGAATTTCATATGACTATACAAAAACAAAAGAATTTACGAAAACAAGTTGCACCCTTTGAAAAAGCAGTAATGAAAGACAGCATAAGACAATTGATTAATACTTTTTTACCTTTTTTCACACTATGGTTTCTCGCTTATGAGAGCCTTTCAATTTCTTATTTTTTAGCATTTCCGCTAACTGTCATCGCAGCAGGGTTTTTAGTAAGAATATTCATTATTTTTCATGACTGTTGTCACTACTCTTTCTTTAAGAGTAGACAACACAATAAAATTCTCGGAACAATTACCGGTGTGTTAACGATGTTTCCTTACAGTCAATGGGGACATAGCCATGCCATTCACCATGCAACAAGCAGCAACTTAGATAAAAGAGGTACGGGTGACATTTGGGTGTTAACCGTAACGGAATATAAAGAAGCTTCTATTTGGAAAAAAATCGCTTACCGTATCTATCGCAACCCGTTCGTTATGTTCGGCGTGGGACCTATATATGTATTTTTGATTACAAACCGATTCAATCGAAAAAATGCGAAGAAAAAAGAGAGAATGAACACGTATCTTACAAATGTATTGATTGTTGCATTAGCAGCAGCGACCTGCTGGTTGGTAGGTTGGCAGGCGTTTGTATTAATCCAAGGACCGATTTTCTTCATTTCAGGTTCAATTGGAATTTGGCTGTTTTATGTACAGCATCAGTTTGAAGATTCTTATTTTGAAGAAGATGAGCACTGGGATTATGTAAAAGCAGCCGTTGAAGGAAGTTCATTTTACAAGCTTCCAAAACTTTTGCAATGGCTAACAGGCAATATCGGGTTTCACCACGTACATCATTTAAGCCCAAGAGTGCCCAACTATAAGCTTGAAGCTGTTCATCAACACACACAGCCTCTTCAAAATGTACCAACCATTACACTCGCAACAAGCCTTCGCTCTCTTCGATTCCGTTTATGGGATGAAGAAAACAAAATGTTTGTGAGCTTTAAAGAAATAAAAAAACGCTCAGCTGCACCAAAAGCAAGCAGAATTTCTTCTCAAACAAAAGCAGAACTTTAATAAAACAGTCAAGCTTTCAAAAGCTTGACTGTTTTATCTATTCGCCTAAACTTATTTCATTCTACTTTGTGGTAAACTAATAGTGTATTTTAACAAACAAATGAGGTTCTTTATGAAAAAATATACGTTTTTCCAAAAAATCACTGGGCTATCTCCTTACATATGGACGGTATTTGCCATTTTACCATTTTATTTTATCTTACAGTCTTCATCCATGAATCACATTATTCTTGGCTCTTTACTCACCATCTTATTTTTTATTTTCTATCGTTTTGCATTTGTTTCAACAGACAAGTCCGTTTACGTATGGACGGCTTTATTAATCGTCATTTCCTTAGCACTAACAACGATTTTTAATTATATTTACTTTGCCTTTTACTTCGCTTTTTTTATCGCTTATTTTATTGGAAATATCCAAAAACGGCTCGCTTTCTTCACTTTGTATGCTGTTCATTTGATCAGCACCGTTATTTCGGTAAACTTTAACGTTGTTATGCAAGAAGAGATCTTTTTAAAACAGCTGCCTTTCATTTTTGTAATTTCCATTAGTGTAATTGTACTGCCATTTAGCATTTATAACCGGAAGAAGCGAGACCGGCTGGAAGAACAGCTGGAAGATGCAAATAAACGTATTTCTGAGCTTGTAAAACAGGAAGAGCGCCAGCGTATAGCTCGCGACTTGCACGATACGCTAGGACAAAAGCTGTCTCTTATCGGTCTAAAAAGTGATTTAGCAAGAAAACTTATTGCAAAAGATCCTGAAAAAGCAAAATCTGAATTAAAAGATGTCCAGCAAACAGCGCGCACGGCTCTTAATGAAGTGAGAAAAATGGTTTCTCAAATGCGTGGAATTCGCCTTAGCGAAGAACTAAAACGCGTTCAAGAGCTTTTAGAAGCTGCCGAAATTACGTTTGTAGGAGAAAAGGATATTTCATTAGAGAATGTGTCTTTGCTAATTGAAAATATTCTGAGCATGTGCTTAAAAGAAGCCGTAACCAATGTGGTCAAACATAGTCAAGCCACCGTTTGCACGATTACTTTACATCAGTCTGCAAAAGAAGTAGGCATAACGGTAGAAGACAATGGAGTGGGTATTAATACGAAAAAAACCTGCTGGGAAGGAAACGGACTTTTAGGAATGAAAGAGCGGTTGGAGTTTGTAAACGGCCATCTTGATATCTCCAGTCAAGGGGGGACGATTATTCATATTACAGTTCCAAACATCGTCAAACATATTAAGGAGGAACAATTATGATTCGAATTGTCATTGCCGAAGATCAGCAAATGATGTTAGGAGCTTTAGGCTCTTTGTTAAATTTAGAAGATGACATGGAAGTTGTCGGAAAAGCTTCAAATGGGGAACAAGCGGTATCACTTGCTAAGCAGCACCAGCCAGACATATGCGTAATGGACATCGAGATGCCACTTAAAACTGGGCTTGAAGCTGCAGAGGAACTGAAAGATTTAAACTGCAAAGTCATCATTTTAACAACGTTCGCTCGCTCCGGCTATTTTCAAAGAGCTTTGAAAGCAGGCGTAAGTGGCTACTTGCTAAAAGATAGTCCAAGTGAAGAACTCGCAAATTCAATTCGAAGCGTGATGGCAGGCAGACGCCTCTATGCTCCAGAATTAGTGGATGACTTATATAGTGAATCTACCAGTCCTCTTACTGCTAGAGAGAAAGAAGTATTAGCTCTAGTAGCTGATGGAAAAAACACAAAGGAAATTGCTGACGAACTATCTATTAAGACCGGAACAGTGCGCAACTATATTTCTACCATTCTGGACAAACTCGAAGTAAAGAATCGCATTGAAGCCATTACTCGCTTTAAGGAAAAAGGATGGTTCAAATGAAAAAAGCATGCATCAAACCGAGATGCATGCTTTTTAATCATTTGGGAGTTTATCGTACCCTAATTTGTCGATGATCACGACATGCTCGGGGAATTCATCAAGCAGCTGCTGTTTTGTGAATAATTCAAAGTCACGGAAATCAAAGCCTGGTGCGACCATACACCCTACCAGGGAAAACGTATTCTCATTTGCGACAGAGGAACCGAAAATGGTATCTCTTGGAACTAAAAATTGAGGAACTTCTCCATTTTCTAAGTTTGTACCTAGTTTTACTTCTTGATAGGTTCCGTCGCGGTAGATAATATGAATGGTTAAAGAACTTCCCCCATGATAGTACCATAATTCATCTGATTGCAGCCGGTGGAAATGCGATACATCGTGAGACCTTAATAAAAAGTAAATACTCGTATATAGAAATCGTTTGTCATCAAACTGAGATGACACTTCTTTATCAGAAATTTCATCATTAGAACGATAGGTTTGTTTATAAAACCCTCCTTCTGGATGAGGCTGCAGCTCAAGCTTTGAAATCCAATATTCCCAATTATGTAAATCCATTACGTTCCTTCCCTTCCTTTTTTCTTTTATCATTAACTACATCATAGTAAATCATTCTTTCTAACACAACAAACGGCTTCATTATTCCATTAGGAAAATGAAGCCGCTTACCACCGGTATCTTATCATTACATCCTACCCTTTCTGTTAACACGGCTATATCTATACCTGCTAGAATGACAGCGATGAAATAAATACGTCATATACAAATCTAACTGAAATCGATCTCCCTCAATGAAACATTGAAACGGCTGTTCTTTATCTTGATAAATTTCCGCAGATGAACGCTGCTTAAACGGGACAATATTCATCTCTTTTCCCCCTCAGACAGATGTGCTTTTTAGTGTAAATGCTGATGACAAACGTAATATTTTTTGATAAAAGTGAGGGCTGCCTGTGCATCTTGAATGCCAAGCTTTTTACAAACGCCCGCTAACATGAGCAGTTTGTACATAACCAGCTTTTGATTATTGGTTGCCAGTACGTAATAAACAATCGTATTAGCAACTGCCCGCGGTAATCTTATTTTTTTCAACTCATATAACGCAGCAGACGAAGACATACCTGCTTCGTTTAAAATTTGCTCGGTTGTGTACGTCTCCAAATAGCGAGCAAGCTTTCTTTCTTTATTGTTAAATATACCTTTAGAATCGTTCATTTTCTCTCCCTCTGTTATTTTAATAATCCATTAAACGCTGCATTAATTAGCCATAATGCGATAGCTCCCCCTGATAAATAAGTGCTGAGATAGAATATTAGCTCCATATACCTCCCTCCCATTTCTATCTTACCCCTTCATTTCTTTAGCTGCAGTGATATTCATCACAGTAAAAAGTGTATTGTTGAGCTGCCGAATAGCTCCGCAAAAGAGCTCGTGAGAAAGGTCTCACGAGCTGCTTAGTTAGCATTTTTATTTTCGGATAATGCGTTTAAAAATCATAATAATTAATAATACAACCACAATAACAAGCAAAAATTTCAACATGAGTTGTCCATCCCTTCAAATCAGTAAATCGTCTTTCATTAGTAAGTAGTTACCCTGTTTCGTTTTTTATAAACTGCTGACTGCTTATTTCATGCCAAAAATTATATAATAGTAGAAAATGAGCTTAAATTAGCCCTACATATAAAACATAAACGGGAGTATAACCATGACTGACTATCTTCAAACATTTCTGCTTGAACATTTAGAAGCAGCAGAGCTTATTAGTGTTCTCTTGAACATCCTTATTAGCATTACGGGCGTATTTCCAAGCGCGCCCCTTACGTTCGTAAACGTAAAATTATTTGGTTTTTGGAATGGATTTTTACTTTCTTTTATTGGAGAAGTTTTAGGTGTAGCTCTCTCTTTTTGGCTGTACCGAAAAGGTTTCCGTACACTTGTTCATACCAAAACACCTTCTCACTCCAAGTGGCTAAAGCTGCTGCGCGTACAAGGGAAAGAGAGTTTTATATTCATTCTTTCTTTGCGATTACTTCCCTTTGTTCCATCAGGCCTCATTACATTCTTCAGTGCTGTAGGAAAAGGCTCCTTTGCGGTATTCATTTCTGCTAGCGCACTTGGAAAAATTCCAGCGCTTTTTATTGAAGTTTATTCGGTTTATCATATTTCACAAGGATCTATGCAAGGAAAAATCATCTTAGTGGTTTTATCCATTACTTTACTTTTTTATATAAGTAAAAAATGGAAGAAAAAAGCTTAACAGACTATAAAAAGGGAAGACTATCTAAAAATAAGTAAAAACATTATCCTATGTAACTGTAATAAGATAACGTATTGGAGATGGTCCATTGATTTTCCTGTTGGTTTCTGCAAGTATTATTGTTCCTATTATCATGCTTTTTTTCTCACTAAAGTGGAAAGGAGCAGAACTAGTTTTTAATACGCTAGCCCTTCTTTCAGCGCTAGTATTTGGAAATATAGCCGCTGCTTCTATCTATCGTATCTTAAAAAATCATACTGTTTTTATGACGAGCATTCATGCAATCTTTTTAAATTCAGCTTTTTTATTAACCGGTGCATACCTTGGAATCTATGTATTGTATAAACTGTTAGCTCTGACCTTACATGTAAAAAGCCGTTCTTTTAAATAAGAACAGCTTTTTACATTAATGAACAAATTCCATTTTTTCTTCGATTTTATGAAATTTCTCATAAAATTCCTGCGCTGAAATCGGTTTGGAGAAATAGTATCCCTGCACTTCATCACATTTTTCTTTATGAAGAAGTTCTACT
Organism: Priestia sp. 3CA3; assembly: GCF_056836725.1. NCBI lineage: Bacteria > Bacillati > Bacillota > Bacilli > Caryophanales > Bacillaceae > Priestia > Priestia sp. 3CA3. Next base: position 405,662 of record NZ_JBXENJ010000005.1, on the reverse strand, counting down.
TGTTCAACTTCTTCTACACCTTCTGCTACGACGGATAGCTGCAAACTTTTGGCTAGTGTAATAATGGCTCTGACAATCGATACTTCCGTTGTATTAGGATCTAAATCTTTAATAAAAGACCGGTCAATTTTCAGCGTATGAATAGGCAGCTTCTGAATATAGCTGAATGAGGAATATCCTGAGCCAAAATCATCAATCGAAATAAATACTCCTGCATCTTTTAAAATTTGTAGCTTTTCGATTGTTTGCTCAACATGCTTCATCGTTACACTTTCCGTAATTTCAAGTTCTAAATATCGTGATTCTAACTCTACTTCACGCAAGACATCTAACACATAATCAACAAAATCTGTTGTACCAAAATCCACGCTTGATATGTTCACACTCATTTTTAAGGGAGGAAGTCCTTTCAGCTGCCAATACTTATTTTGATGGCACGCTTTTTTTAATACCCATTTCGTCAATGTAACAATCACGCCTGTTTCTTCAGCAATCGGAATAAACTCTGCGGGAGAAATAACGCCCATCTCGGCGTGAGTCCACCGGATCAAAGCCTCCACTCCAACAATATGGCCACTTTGAATATTGACTTTCGGCTGATAGTGAAGCTCCATTTCGCCCAGCTCAAAAGCCTTTCGTAAACCATCTTCAATTCTCATTCGTCGCGTAGTATGAACCTGCATTTCTTTTTGATAAAACAGATAATGATTACGCCCTTGTTTTTTGACTTCGTACATCGCTAAATCAGCATGGCGAACTAGCACTTCAAGCGAACTTCCATCTTTAGGAAATAAACTAACTCCGATGCTTACCCCTAAATAAACATCTCTCGATAGCACTACAAAAGGAGTGGATAAGCAGTCATTTAATGATTGACAGATTTTTCTCACTTCTTCATCCGTCCTATCATGCAGTAAAACTAAAAACTCATCTCCTCCAAAACGTGAAAGAACATCTTGGTTTCTTAGGCAACTCTTCATTCGATCGACCACCTGAAGCATAAGCTGATCTCCAGCATGATGACCAAGCGTGTCATTTACCTGTTTGAAACGATCGAGGTCTAAAAATAAGAAATGAAGCTTTTTTCCTGAAGCAGCTGCTGAATCAATGGATTTCTCTACAATGTTTGAAAACATACTTCGATTTGGTAAATCTGTTAGCATATCGTGAAAAGCCATATATTGAAGCGATTCTTGAGCTTTTTTCTGCTCCGTTACATCTCTAGTTACTGTCTGAAAAAGCGTCTCTCCATTAATTTGAATGAGCGTAGATTTTACTTCTAAAAAGAGTTCCTTACCTAACGCATTAAACATTTTCAACTGGGCTAATGGAGGTCTTGGCTCATCTTTTCTATCTCTTACTGCCTTCAATCCTTTTTTAATATCAGGAACTTGTTCAGATGAAAAGAAATCATATAACGATTTCCCAACGAGCTGGTCTTCCGTTACTCCTAAAAGCTGAATCATAGCATCATTCACGGACACGACCTCTTCTTCTCGATGGACCATAATTGCCAATGGAGAGGAGTAAAACAAGTTTTCATAACGATTTTTTGCTTCAATCAACGTTTTTTCCGCTTCACGCTCTTGCGTCATATTGCGTATATACAGCATATACTCAACCGTCTCTTCAATCGCTACCGCCATCACCGTTATCTCAACCGTAACTTCTCTATTACTTATCAAAAGGGAGTGCTCAGTCCGTCCGTCTTGTAGAGAAGAAAATTTATAGAAGGGCAGCAGCTTAACAACATCACTCCCGATTACATCTGATGCTTTAAGAGAGAAAAGCGTTTCTGCTGCATAATTGAGCGATAAAACATGTCTTTTTTCATCAATCACCAAAATAGCATCCAGGGCAGATTCAAAAAAAGCCCATTTTAAAACTTCTTGTTTTTGTACGCGTCGATCCATAAAAATGGTTAAAAACACAGCCGTAAATAGGCAGACAACAAAAAAAATAATAACGGCGGATAAATATAGTGGATTTAAAGCAAAACCGTTTGATTGTTCAGGCATTCGCATTCCTGAAAAAGAAGCTGCCTGCATGCCCGTATAGTGCATACCAGCAATAGCAATGCCCATAATAGTAGAACAAATAAGCTTAGCAAAAACGGTAAGCTTCCCTTCATTTAGCTTTGAGTAAAAACCAAGCCACAAAGCTGTATTAGAAGCAGCAACAGCAATGAGAATAGAGAGAAAAACGACAAATGGATCATATGAAATCATAATGGGCTCCATTGCCATCATGCCGGAATAATGCATAAAAACAATTCCAGCTCCCATAAAGCTCCCCGCAATGGTGAGTGCCTTCATGCTTTTCTTTTGTTTGTGAATGAGGTAAAGGCCTATATAACATCCTGTTATCGCTCCCAAGATTGAGAGAAGAACAAACCATAAATTGTATGAAACATCTACGGGCAAGTGAAAAGCAAGCATGGCAATAAAATGCATGGACCAAATGCCTACTCCCAATGTAAATGCCCCGCTGATTAACCAAAACTGAATAAATTTTGCCCGGGAAATTTTCACACGATTAGCTAACCCAAAAGAAGCGTACGCCGCAGTAATAGCGATAAGGAAAGAAAGTGTAACGAGTAACTCATTGTACGTCCCTTCTAGTAAATGTGTATGATGATTCATTCATGACCTTCCTTCAATTCGTTCTTTTCTTTGTTATCGGTTAAGGCCTAAAAATATTTACTATTTCAAAAGAACTTCTGTTGGATTTACTTCTTACTTTTTGAGCGTCCTGACAATATCGCGCTCACTTTTTCTTTATTGACGGTGTATAAACACGTACAATCATCTGACTTATACGCCTCTTTTAATTGAAACGAGAATTTTTTTAAAAGCGTAATTGAATCTTTATTATTAGGATCGACTTTTGCTTCAATCTCCCGTATATGAAACTCTTCAAAAGCTTTTTCTAGCAAAAGGCAGAGCGCTTCTGTCATGAGGCCTTTTTTCCAAAAAGGTCTGCCTAAATCATACCCAATCTCTGCTTGCTTTTTATCATAATCAATACGGTTTAGACCGCAGGTTCCAATAATCTCATCGGAAGTCTTTAATCGAATAGCATAGCGTGTTGCTTTCCCTTCTTTCGTCAAACTTTGAAGAAGTGCAATCATGCTTTCCGCTTGATAAAGCGTCGTAAAGGGCTCAATATTCATATATCTCGTAACCTCTTCATCCGACCAATATGCAAAAACTTTAGAAGCATCTTTTTCTTGAAGAGGAGATAAATATACCCTCATCTATGTTCTCCCTCCTTTTGATGAATGATGGAGCAAGACATTTTCATCTGCGCCTCTTTCACATCTTAAAAAATCTCACATGGTGCACGGAACATGTGAGATTTGACATTTAACTATTTTTTGATTGTGCATCGCGCAGCTGCGTATATAAACGATTAATTGCTACAGTCATTGACTGTTCATAGGAATGATGATCATAATAAACCGCTATATTTTTTAACATTTCATATGTTTGATGATCAAGCTGCACCTCAAGCGTAATTTTTTCGTCAATTGTTGCTGTTTGCAAATGATGAGGCAAGTCCTCTTTTGTAGACACTTGCTCTGCAATATGAATTGCTTCTTCTACTGTTTCAATTCGGCCGTACTGATGCACCCATCTTCTGCCCATTTCAATCGTATCTTTTACAAACTGACGATTGGTAATGGTATCTTTAATATTAAATTGATGATCCGCCACATATACAGATTGATACAAGATTACACTGATCACTTCGTCTTTTAAATTTAATTTTCTCAGCTCATCAATTAAATCCGCTATATATTTAGGTAAAGGACTAAATGTCCCTCGCACTTCCTTAATTAAATCCATGGCAATGGATTCAGTTGAATTGCGTTTAAATGCTTTTATAATATCTATCATTACATGTTCGTTTGCCATACATACACCACCATTTATGAATCGAATAATTTCATGCTCCTTGCTAATTGGCATAGACATTCACTATTCGTTTAAAATATATACTATTATTCTATTATATAAAAAATATGAATAAGTTGGTATAGGATGAATGATTTATCATTATTTTTTCATAAAATTTTATGAAAAAGAACATGTTTATCTATTACTAGCACAAATCCAGCACTGCAAACAACGGTCTCGCCAAAATCTGAGAAGACAAGCATTTATTATTAGTACATGTGAGTTTTTCTTTGATGGAAGACATTAAATAAAAAGAGACCAAACTACCCCCGCTTATTGAAATGGTCAAAAGATTTTTAGATGTTAGATGACAGAAGGTATCCAATATCAGTAATCAATCTCCTTCCCTGTTCATTGTCACTTAGTCCATCTATCAAAACAACGGCATAATACGTTTCGTTACCTCGCATGAGAATAGCACTATCATGTTCCGCTCCCTGTAGTTCTCCAGTCTTATTCGCAGCTTGAAACGCTGATCCTATACGTGCTGGAAGCTTATGCCGAAACTGCTGCATTTCTAGCATTCTCATTATTTTTTCGCAACTAGATTTTCGCAAAAAGTTTCCTTCACATATTTCCTTTAGGCACTTTACTACGTCAGAGGCACACGTATAATTATCAATCCCTTGTTTAACAGCTGTTTCGTCCATCATATAGCGGTTTAAAACGGTTTTCTTTAATCCTAGATTTTTAGCACATTCGTTAATTTTTTCAAATCCTACTAAAGAAATGAGCTCATTTGTAGCTGTGTTGTCAGAAACCATTATCATAAGGGTAAGCAGCTCTTCCACTTTAATATGTGTTAACCGCGGAAGAGCTCTAAGTACACCTGCTCCGCCAACCGTATTTTTTTCCATTCTTTGAATGACAGATGTTAAAGCCAAGATGCCCTCATCAATTTGACGAAACGCCTCTATTGCAAGCAGCAGCTTGATTGTACTTGCTGCTCGTTGTTGGATAAAAGAATTAATCTGTATGGATTCTTTCCCTTCAATATGAATCCGTATAAGTCCATTATTACTCCGTTTCCATTTCGTAACTGCATCTTCTATTTTCACTCTTGCTTTTTCCATCATTTTGTCGCAGCTGTTTCAATATAGTTGGTACTCATTATCTTTTGATTGTATAAGTGACAGGCCACAAAATGATTTTCTTCAACTTCCTGCCACTCTGGTTTTTGAGTCTTACAGGCTGCTACTGCAAGAGGACAGCGTGTATTAAATACGCAGCCAGAGGGAGGGTTAATGGGGCTTGGCAATTCTCCTTTAAGAACAATCCGCTTCCGATTATCCTCAACGTCAGGATCAGGAATAGGAATAGCTGACAGTAGAGCTTGAGTGTATGGGTGAAGCGGTTTTTGATACAGCTCCGAACTTGTTGTTAATTCTACTAAATGCCCTAAATACATAACTCCAATACGATTGCTTATATGCTTTACCATCGACAAGTCATGTGCAATAAATAAATAAGTTAACCCTTTTTCTTTTTGGAGTTTTTTTAATAAATTAACTACTTGAGCCTGTACAGATACATCTAAAGCAGAAATAGGTTCGTCTGCAATAATGCATTCTGGATTTAACGCTAAAGCTCTCGCAATCCCTATGCGCTGGCGCTGCCCGCCGCTGAACTCATGAGGATAGCGGTTGGCATGATCACGATTTAGCCCCACATCTTCTAGCAGCTCATACACCCGGTTCAGCATTTCTTTTTTATTGGAATAAAGTCCGTGAACCTCCATTGGTTCTGAGATAATCTCCTTTACGGTAGAACGAGGATTCAGTGAAGCATATGGATCTTGAAAAATCATTTGCATATTACGATGAAAAGCAAATTTCTCTTTCTCTGATAGCTCATGCACGTTTTTCCCTTTATAAAGCACCTCTCCTGATGTACGGTTATACAATCCAATGATTGTTCGCCCGGCAGTGGATTTTCCGCAGCCGGATTCACCAACAAGTCCAAAGGTTTCTCCTTTTGAAATATAAAAAGACACGCCGTCTACTGCTTTCAAAACCTGCTTGTTCGTAATTGAAAAATATTTGCTCAGCTGCTTTACTTCTAACAAATGCTTCGCTGTCATAACTGCCACCTCCTAATAATAGCGCCGGGCTGCGCACAGCTCTTCTTCATAAAGCGTTCCTTTTAATTCAATCAGTTCGACGGTTTTACCCGTTTTAGGTGAATGAAGCATTTTTCCTCTGCCATAACAAATACCAACATGGTGGATAGACCCCTTCCCTTTTTCATAAGCGAAAAACAATAAATCTCCGGGTTGAATAGAGTCTAATCCTACTTCTTTGCCTTTCCTTGCTTGATCGGTGGCATCTCTTGGAATAAGATAGCCGTTTGCTTTATGAGTAGCATAGGCAAACCCGGAACAATCATATCCCCAAGCACTCATACCCCCCCATAAATATGGAAGATTCAAAAACTGTTCTCCTGCTGCAATAATCATATCTCCAGTTCCTTTTGTTGTTTTACGGTTTCTATCCTCTATTACAACAGCATCTTGACGTTTTATTCTCCCAGTGCCAACCGGTGTTTGAACCTCTAGCCATTCTTTATCTTCTTTTAAAAGAGGCAGCTGCGTTTGATAACTAATTTGCAAGGCTTCTTCCGCTAGCTGCAGTGTCGCAATCGCTGCTGATACCACTGCCGTTGGCTTATTCAATGGAGAATATTCAGCTTGGGAAATCAGTTGGTGGAAAGGAACCCACCCGGGATATCCTCTTTCATCTTTAGAAGAAAACTGAGAAGGAATAACGATTTTTGCCCATTTACCTTTCAGTTCCGTTACATATACTTCTTCTCCTAGTAACAGCTGCGTTTGAACTAAATTTTTCTCACAAAGCTCCAACCGACGTGTATACGTTAATTGCTCCAGCCATTTATCTAGTTTTACTGGGACACTTGTTGCATTGTCATCTATTTCTCTGCTAGAGTCATAGGAAGTCCAAACAGTCGCCACAGCTACACAAACGTAATACGCTTTTTTATCCATCACTTATTTCTCCTCCCTGCAGGTTTAACCTTCAGCGTTCGACTTTATCTTTTGGTAATGTAATACCGGATTCAAATTCCACCATTCGTTCATAAGTCGACATCGTGGCATAACTTCCAATTCCCACAGCTGTTTGAGGCGAGCAATGCCCGATGCGAAATCCTCTCATAACAGGCTTTTTTAAAGAAGTCAGGTAACTTGTTAATGCCTCTTCTAGTGAAAGCGACTCTGTACGTTTTTTAGGATAGCAGTTATGGAAATCTCCGATAAGAATTCCCGCTGCATCCTGCAGTTTATTGGCCATATACAGCTGTGTCATCATGCGGTCAATTTCATACGGCTCTTCGTCAATATCTTCAATAAATAAAATTTTATTTTTCGTATCTAGTTCAAATGGAGTGCCAAGCGTGCTCACGAGCAAAGTCAGATTTCCTCCTATCAGCTGACCAGTTGCTTCTCCTTCACAAATAGTGTCGAGCGGGCTAATTTGATCCGTATAGTAAAAAGAACGGTGAGAAAATAATTGATAAAAAGCTTGCTTCGTCTCTATATGAACATCTTCTTTTCCGATATCCGACGAAAGCATTGGTCCGTGAAAGGTAACCAAACCTGTGCGCTGATGAATAGCGGTATGTAAAAACGTAATATCGCTATATCCCCAAAAAATCTTTGGGTTTTGCTTAATTAAATTGTAGTTTAATTGCGAGGCAAGCCTAGCAGTCCCGTACCCTCCGCATGCACAGATAATTGCCTTTACTTCCTTATTGGCAAACATCGCATGTATATCGGCTGCTCGCTGTTCATCAGTCCCTGCCAAGTACCCGTTTTTTTTATATAAATGCGCACCCGTTACTACGTTTAATCCTATTTCCTTCAAATATTCTAGTCCTTTTTTTAGATTGTGCTGATTAGGCGGACTAGCAGGTGCAATAACAGCTACTGTATCACCTTTTTTTAATCGTTTTGGTTTGATCATTTGCTACACTCCTTTTGTGTAAAGAAATGAAGAAAGTGAAACTTGGGTCAGAAGGGAATTGAAATCCCCTCTGACGAAAAGTTCCACTTTACTGTTTATCTGCCCACTTCAAATCTAAATAGCCAACAGGATGACGAACAATTCCAGATACGTTATCTTTTATTAAAAACACATAGTTGTAGAAATGAATAGGAATGATCGGCATCTCATCAAATAAAATACCTTCTGCTTTATACATAAGCTCAAAACGTTTTTTATTATCAGTTTCGTTCATAGCTTGTTTAATTAACTTATCATATTCTTTATTGCTCCAAGCTGTACGGTTCATTGAATGACCCGTCTGGAAGCTCTCTAAAAAGTTGATTGGATCTGCATAATCAGCTAAAAACGAACTTCGTGACAGCTGAAACTTTAACGCTTTTTGTTCTTCTTGGAAAACATTCCATTCCATATTGGCAAGCTTCACATCTACACCTAGATTTTCTTTGAACATTTGCTGAAGTGCTTCTGCTATTTTTTTATGTGTATCGTCTGTACTGTATGTTAGCGTAATAGCTGGCAACTTTTTATATCCTTCTTCTTTCATTCCTTTTTTCAGAAGTGCTTTTGCTTCTTTGCCATCTGTTTTTAGTAAGTCGCCGCCCGTTTTACGGAAATCCTTTCCATCTGCATCTTTAAATCCATATGATACAAACCCGCGAGCTGGTTTTTCTTTATTTTTTGTAACAAAATTAACAATTTGATCTTGATCTACAGCCATTGCGAATGCTTTACGGATATTTTTGTTTTGAAAGGGCTCTTTATCTAAGTTAAAGCGATAGAAGTAAGTTCCCGCTTGGTCTTCGATATGAACATCTCCATCTTTCAACAGCTTTTCACTTAAATCCGATGGAATTTCAGAAACATCTAGTTCTCCATTTTGATACATTTGGTATTCTGTGTTTGTATTTTCAACAATTGCCCATTTTACCTTATCGAGCTTTACATTTTTAGCATCCCAGTACTGATCGTTTCTTTCCATTACTAGATTACTGTTATGCTTCCATTGAGTTAATTTGAAAGGACCATTAGCAACAAACGAATCTGCTTCTGCAAACCATTTTGGATTTTTTGTTGCTACTTTTTCATTAATTGGAAAAAACGCTGGATTGGAAACTACGCTTAAGAAATAGGCTTGCGGACTTTTAAGCGTAACTTCAAAAGTTTTGTCATCTAGCGCTTTGACTCCTACTTGATCAGCGCTGCCTTTACCCGTATTAAATTCTTCTCCACCTTGAATGAAATAGCCTAAAAACGCCGCTGGAGAACCAGTCTTAGGATCTAACAGCCTCTTCCATGCAAACACAAAATCACTTGCTTTTACGTCATCTCCATTTGACCATTTAGCATCTTTTCGCAAATGAAATGTATAGACTTTTTTATCGTCAGAAATATCCCATTTCTCGGCCATTGCTCCTTCAGGCTCATCGCTTTTTCCTAAACGAGTCAGCCCCTCCATTAAGTTATTAAGCATATTCCATGAATATGAATCAAACCCAATAGGCGGATCAAAAGACGTAGGTTCTGCGCCATTATTCATATAAAGGACCTTACCGTCTTCTTTTGCTGTACTGCTTTTCTTTTCTGGCTCCGCGCCTGAATCTTTTGTGGCCGTACAGGCAGCAAGTGCAAATATAAGTACACACATCATTAGTAAAGACCCTATTTTTTTCATCATTTTCCCCTCTTTCATAAGTTCGCTATTCATCTATAAATCTAGCTTATAGTTGTTACAAATTTTTGGGCTCTCTCATCTTGAAGCCAGCAGTGCACTTGGTGACTTTCTTTCAGCTTTGTCGACGTAGGATACATGCGATCACACACTTCCATTACGTAAGGACAGCGAGGTGCGAACGAACATCCAGATGGAGGTGCAAATAAATCGGGAGGTGAGCCTGCAATAGGCACAAGCTCACTTTCGTATAGATCTAACCGAGGAACTGAACGCAGCAATCCTTTTGTATACGGATGCTGCGGCGTATAAAAGATGTCTCTTCTTGTTCCAATTTCTACAATCTTTCCTGCATACATTACGGCAACACGGTCAGCTACCTGAGCAACTACACCTAAATCATGGGTAATTAAAACAATGGAGACATCCGTTTTCTGCTGAATATCCTTAAATAATTCTAAAATCTGCGCCTGTATTGTGACGTCAAGGGCTGTGGTAGGTTCATCAGCAATTAGCACTTCGGGGTTGCATACAAGGGCCATTGCAATGACAATACGCTGTCTCATTCCCCCGCTAAATTCATGAGGATATTGCTTTAGGCGTTCTTTAGGATTTGGAATTCCGACTAGCTCCAGCATTTCAAATGCTTTTTCTTTGGCTTTTTCTTTTGAAATGTTTTCATGTTGCATAATATTTTCTGCAATTTGCTCACCTACGCGAAGAGTTGGATTAAGCGCAGTCATAGGATCCTGAAAAATCATCGAAATATCAGCGCCTCGAATGTCTCGCATTTTCTTTTCTGATAGTTTTGTTAAATCCTGGTCTTTAAATAAAATAGAGCCGCTTGTGATCCTGCCCGGAGGTGTTGGAATTAACCTCATGATACTTTGAGATGTTACGCTTTTTCCGCAACCTGACTCTCCTACAATCGCTAGGGTTTCTCCTTTATGTAAATCAAAACTAACGCCTCTTACAGCTTGAACTTGCCCTCCGTAAGTTGAAAACTGTACGTGTAAGTTTTTGATTCGGATTATTTTTTCCATTTGCTTACCTCCTTAATTTCGGATCAAGTGCATCTTGCAGTCCGTCTCCAAGGACATTAAAAGCAAACATGGTAAGAGAAATAAAAAACGCGGGAAAAAACAAACGCCACCAATAGCCTGATAGAATCGTTGATAAACCATCGTTTGCCATTACTCCCCAGCTCGCATAAGGAGCCTGTACACCCAGCCCTAAAAAGCTTAAAAAAGCTTCAGCAAAAATGGCAGTTGGTACGGTTAGTGTCATTTGAACGATAATCGGTCCCATCGTATTTGGAAGCAGGTTTCGCTTAATGATACGGCTTGTTTTTGTTCCAAACGTTTTGGATGCAAGCACGTATTCATAGTTTTTTATTTGCAATACTTGCCCCCGTACAATTCTCGCCATCCCGATCCAACCTGTAACGGAAAGTGCCACAATAATCGTAGAAAGCCCGGGTCCCATGACTACCATTAGTAAAATTACCACCAATAAATAAGGAAGACCGTATAAAATTTCAATTACGCGCATCATGACATTATCTGTTTTTCCTCCTTTATAGCCTGAGAAGCCCCCGTAAATGACACCGATGATAAAATCAATAAGCGCTGCCATCAGCCCTACAAATAAGGAGATTCTAGCCCCGTACCATGTCCGAGTGTACATATCTCTGCCTAAGTCATCCGTTCCAAACCAATGACTAGCTGAAGGAGGAAGGTTTTGCTCTGTAAAAGAGGCTTTCGTTACGCTGTAGGGTGAAAACATAGGACCGAATATAGCCATCACAACGACGATGACTAAAAAAAAGAGACCCAGCATGGCCAACTTGTTTTTTACAAGCCTGCGCCATGCATCATGCCAATAAGAAAGACTCGGCCTTACAACTGCTTCGGCTTCAGATTTCTTTTTTTTCTTTGGCGTAAACCACTCATCAGGAATTTGCTTATACTCCTGTTTTTCCAGCACGTTATCCCTCCTTCTTATACAGTTTGATTCGTGGATCAAGTATTCCGTAAGCAATGTCTACTAAAAAAAGCATAATGATGAGAATCGAACTGTAAAAGACCGTAGTGCCCATAATTACGGGGTAGTCTCTCGTATTAATACTGTCCACAAAATATTTCCCCATGCCAGGAATAGCAAAGACTTGTTCAATAACAAATGTGCCAGTTAATACGCTGGCTGCAATCGTTCCAAGAACTGTTATAACAGGCATTAAAGCATTTCTAAGCGCGTGTTTAAATACAATTTTCATTGGCGAAAGCCCTTTTGCACGCGCTGTTCGAATATAATCTTGAGTCAGTACTTCTATCATGCTTGAGCGAGTCAAACGTGCAATAATAGCCATAGGACCTGTGGCAAGAGCTAGAGTCGGAAGAATCATATGTAAAGGGCTCGTCCACGTAGCAGCGGGTAAAATTTTTAAATTGACAGAAAGCTGTTGAATTAACAAGGTGGCCATAACAAAATTTGGAACCGACAATCCGATAACTGCTATGCTCATCGCAATGTAATCAATTATTCCGTTTCTTCTAAGAGCAGCGATAATGCCTAGTGTAATACCGGAAATCACCGCAAGAATTAACGTCACCATTCCAAGTTCAAATGACACGGGAAACCCTCTTCCTAAAAGGTCGTTAACCGTTTGAGACGGCTGTTTAATAGAAGGACCAAAGTCAAAGGTAACAATGGATTTCAAATAAAGAACATATTGCACAACCAGCGGCTCATCTAAGTGATAAAATGATTCCAGGTTTTTTTGAACTGCATCGCTTGTCGCTCGTTCTTCATTAAATGGAGATCCAGGAATCGAATGCATTAAAAAGAAGGTTAAGGTCACAATTACCCACAGCGTAACAAGCATGGATAAAAATCGCTTTAAAATATAACTTTTCACCTTTATCCCACCTTCTAACAGAATGTTGTGCGCGTAGCTAATTCAGTCATAACAAGCATGGCCTGATAAGCTTCTAAAATATCTTTTGCTTGAAACCGAACGGTCGTCGTTCCAGGTTCAATTTCTGTGCCCGGCATTAAATGCGCCCACTCTGCTTGACCATAATTTGCAAATTCTATTCGTAAGGTTGGGTGTTTAGGTGGAATTAAAGGTTTAACAAGGTGTTTGTGCTGAATAGCTGCGGCTGTTTTTTCTTGAAGTAATTGTTCTGCTTTCTTAGGGGTTAATGTTTTGGCTGCAGAACGTGAAATGGCCTGTTTGACGATAGCAGTCGTCACGTTTGGAATAAGCTGCTGTGCTTCCAGCGCCGTTTGGTCATCACCAGCTACCATTAAAACTGGCACGCCGTAATAGCCTGCGACGTATGCGTTGAAGCCTAACTCTCCAATATTCATATCGTCTATGTACATATTGCGAGCACCAAATATCATTGAATGAGACATGACACCAGGCATGGATGCTTTAGCATGATACCCTAGAAATATAGCACCATCAAAAGTCTGATCTAATCCCTGTACCATTGAATATGGTTTTACGCTTCCTGAAATAAGCTGAGTTTCTGGATGAAGCCGTTCAACAAGGAGATTATTCATACTCGAATGACTGTCATTTACCACAACTTCTGAGCACTTTTCTCTAAACCCTGCATAAATGACTGCATTCGCTTCATCCGTCATTATTTTGCGGCTTCTTTCATAATTCTCTTTCTCTCGCAGAACATTTGTGTGATCGACGAGTCCCGTAATTCCTTCCATATCAACCGACAGGTATAGTTTCATTTGTCTTATCCCTCCTCCTTCCTTGACTGTTAGTCAGTTCATTATAAATTATTCTTATGTTTATAATTTATAATTGTAAGAAAATTATAAATTATCTTTCTTCTTTTTACAACAATATATTGAATCTTTTGACATTTTACTCGTCATCCTTTTAACAAGATATCGCTTACAAATTGGAAATCCCATGGTAAAATAATAGAGCAACCTGTTGGTTCATTCAGCCGCTCGTCGGCATTAATTGAGGTGTTAAGAATGTTTCGAGTTTCCATTGCTTCGCTACAATGGTTTTTATTTATGATTTCTAATAGTATGATTGTTCCTATTGTAATTGCTTCTCAGTTTCATTTAAACGCAGCAGATTCTATTCAATTTTTACAGCGAACGTTATTTATTTTGGCTTTATCCGGGCTCTTGCAGGTATTTATAGGGCATAAATACCCAATCATGGAAGGGCCAGCTGGCGTTTGGTGGGGCGTCTTTTCTCTGTATGCGAGTCTTGGAACCGTTCTGTTTGGTTCTCACTCCGAAACGCTTCGCGTGCTGCAGTTCACCCTTCTTATAAGCGGGATAATTGCTATTTTAATGAGCCTGTTTGGTCTCATTGATAAACTAGCAAAATACTTTACTCCAACGGTTACCGGTACATATTTAATTTTATTAGTGACGCAGCTCAGCGGTTCCTTTTTAAAAGGAATGTTTGGCATTACAGAAACGAATTCAGCTATTAAACTTCCAATTGCGCTGACTTCAGCTGCGATTTTGCTGCTGACTTTTTATTTATTATCACACCGGACGTTAAATAAACTCAGCATTATTATTAGTATTGGTGTAGGCTGGGGAGTATTTGCAATGTTAGGGTTAGCTAAACCTATCGAATTTCAGGCGCAGTTATTTTACATACCTAAAGTGTTTGTATTCGGAGCTCCTCGCGTTGAATGGAATATGGTTGTTACTGCTTTTTTTGTAACACTCATTTTAATTACAAACATGCTCGCTTCTATTCGTGTTGTTGAGTCTGTTTATAAACACAAAGGAGAAAAAATTGAAAAAGACAATATTAAACGTTCCGGGATGGTTTCGGGTATAAGCCAGCTGCTTGGAGGATTGTTTTCAGGTGTCGGTGCCGTTCCTATTTCAGGTTCCGGTGGATTTATTTCAGCTACAAATATTTATAGCCGAGTTCCTTTTATTGTAGCATCGTGTCTTTTGCTTTTTCTGAGTATCTTTACCCCTTTAACATCCATTATGTCCGCTCTTCCTCCTGCCGTCGGATACGCGGCAATCTTTCCTGTTTTTACAGGTATGATGGCTCTTGGAATTGGAGAATTCAAGCATGCCAAACAGCCCGAAAAAGCAATGAAAAAAGCAGGTATTGCGCTGCTGTCGGGGATAGGGGTTATATTTTTGCCTTCTCAAGCTTTTTCAACACTTCCTCCTTTAATTACTACGTTTTTAAGCAATGGATTAGTTCTTGGTACCATTATCATTCTTGCACTGGAAATTTTCGAATCACTTTCGTTGAAAAGACAAGATGCAAAAGATGGATAAAAAAAAGAAGCTGAAACTCAGCTTCTTTTTTTACCTTTTTACCGTTAATCCTTTTAGTTCATCGTCTTCCATAGCCATTTCATAAAATTCTCCCGTTTCATCGTGCGCTAAAACATAATCCAACTCTTCCTGAGCAGAGGCAGTTTTTCCAAGAACAGCTAGGTAGCATGCCAAGTTATAGCGAATAAAAAGATCTTCGTCTCCGCTTTCTACTCTGGTTATCATAAGCGAAGCTGCTGCTTCTGTTTCACCTTCTAAATGATACGCGATACCTAAATCGGTATACATTCCTTCATACTCTTGATGCTGTTCAATTGCTTTTTGAAGAAGCTGAACAGTTTCATGATAACGTTCCGTTTTATTATACAGTTTTGCTAGTCCTGCATATATGTCAGGCTGATAAATCTCCTGCTGAAGTAATTCTTGAAAAGCAGCCTCTGATTTTTCTACCTCTTCAAGGTTACTCAAAATAAATGCTCGGTATATCTGCAAATCTATATGATTTGGCTGCTGTTTGAGAAGTTTTTGAACTAAGTTTAGCGCTTCATGTGCAGCCTGTTCATTTTCTTGGATATTAACGAGTATATTGGCTAAATGATAGGCAACATCAAAATCCCAGCTTTGATGCAGCGATTTTTTCAGCACGGTGATGCTATCTTCAATCAACCCTTTCTCTTCGTAAAAAGCCGCAAATGCATGCACAGCCTCTTTATTATTTCGATCCGTTTTTATGGCAAGTTCATACAATTCAATCGTTAAGCCAAGCAGCGTAACCGTTTTTGCTTTTGCTTTGAATTTTGCTAAGCTTCGTTTGAAGATAGATCCTTGCTGCTCTTCTACGACCGAATCGGCATACTCATTTAAAGCCTCGGCTGCGTTTTTAAATAACAAACTTTTGCTTTGTTTTTCCATTTTTATCTTTTTTAAATCTGCCGTAAGCCCGGACAGTTTTTTTCCATTTGGAAAGCTAGACATGAATGTTTGAAATAGAGCGTAATCTTCCGGATCCTCACTTAGCAACTCTGTAAGAACTTTTCTAGCTTCTTCATATCTCTGTTCCATGATGAGCCATTTTGCCTGATGATGGCGAATAGCAGGATTCTGTGGATCTAGTTCAAGAGCCTTCTCTAGATACGCTTCAGCCTGTGAAATGTCTCCTTTTAGACGATACACATGAGCCTGGCTGTCAGCGAGCCATTGAGGTAGCACAATTTCCTCTACGCTCTTTAATACCTCTAACAGCTCTTCATACTCTTTCTCTGTTTCACAAAGTGAAGCTACGTGCTCAACGTTTACTTCCATAGGATTCAGCTGTATCCATTGAAGCAGCCAATTTCTTTCAGCCGTTCGATTTTGTTCTTCACAAGCCATTTCGGCAAGCTTCATACAAGCGGCTTCAAATGTTTTATCAAGAGTTAAGCACTTTTGGAAGGCCTCTTTTGCTTCAGTGATGCGATTCATTGATTGATATATTTCACCTAACCGATAATATGGCAAAGCATCTTGCTTGATACGAAGCGCTTGATGATAAAGCTTCTCACTTTTTGTTAGCTGCTTGACCTGTTCGTATAATATGCCTAAATAGCACATGTACAAAATCTCATTAGGGTGCTCTTGATGTTCTGCAGTTAAAAACTTAATTCCACGAGTCAATAACGCCGTGTCTTCTAAATAACCCGTATATGCTTCTAACACTTCATCTAACGCTGTTTGAGCAAAATGAATTCCTTCTTCATAAAGAGCAAATCCAAACTCTAACGTTTGATTGTCTAGCTCCTTTTGTTTTGCTGCATCTAAAAGCATGCTGCCTGCATCCAACATGACGTCGCTGTTCGATGAAAACTTCTGCGCAATAAGCGTGAGCGTATCAACGGCCGTTAAATGTTCACCTGTTTCTAAATACGCATAAGATAACCCCAAATACATAAGGGCATCTTCCTCTATTTTTAAGCCTTCTTTATACAGAGCAATAGCTTCTTCGTACCTTTGATTCGCGACGTATAAATCGCCTAGTCTTCCTCGAATTGTCATGTCGCCCGGTAGATGCTTCATGCCTTCTTTGAGATAGCTTTCAGCTTCGTCCGTTTTTTCTAGTTGATATTGTAGCAAATCAGCTATCGAAAGATATGGATAAGGAACAGTCGGCAAAAGCTGTTTAGCTACTTGAAACCCCCGGTAAGCTTTACGAAACTTTTTTAAATGTTCATCACAACGGGCTCTTTCAAACCAGCTGTGCGCATCTTTTGGGTTTTCCTTTAATAACGCGTCGAAAAGATTTCTGGCTTCTGCGTATCTTTCTTTCTCCATTAAAATAAGTCCGTGATTGATTTGTGTATAAGATTCATCACTATACATATTTAAGGAAATAGTCGAGCATTCAAAAGCCTTTTCGAGGTTTCCCTGGTACATGTATGCAAGTGCTAGATAGCTCCAGTTCAAATGCTGCTCTACGTCTAATTGCAGCGAGCTGCGCAGTGCTTCAACAGCCTCATCATATTTCTCTTCATCCAGCGCAATTCTTCCTTTAAGATAGTGATAAAAAGAGCTATGCTTTTTGTTATCTATGTGGTGTAACAAGGAAGATGCTCCCTTACTGTCGTCAAGTTTAAAAAAGGCATATGCGGCGTGAAGCTTAAGATAATCATGATTGCTATATTTCTCTAACACATGATTAATACACGTACGAATATAGGCTTCATGCTCTTTTCTGTATAAATGCTTCATACTGTAAATAGCGGAAAATGGAACATGCTCATTTGCTTTTAATAAAGAAACGAGATCGTTAATGTGGGCCTCTTCATCCGCTTCAACTAGTTCGATTAAGTCATACAGCTGACGGATAAACTCATCTTGCTCTTTAGAAAGTGAAGCGAGATCCGCTGCCGCTTTAGAAGCAACAATTGATAAAAACCCCGAATTAGCGTAATGCTGATCAAAATTTTTATATTCTACATATGTTGGACTTAGAAAATTAGCATCTTGTACATGGAAAAGTTCAAGTTCATCATCGTAGCCAAATACAACTTGAACGTGGGAAGCTTGTTCAAATTCCAGACTGACCAAAATAGGCAGCCCTTTGTCTAATAGTTCTTTAAACTGTTCAACTGTGCCTGTGAAAAACATCGCTGCAAAGCCAAGAGATTCAAAGTAGCTCACCGCAGTTGATAATTTGGATCCTAAGCCGCCGTAAATACGCGTTCCAATCTCATCCTGTGTTTTTTCGGTATGTAAAAGCCTTAACATCATACTCATACTGGCTGGCACGCAATAATTATCTTTTTGAACGATGGGTACAATCGGAAGCTTGATTGTACTGAATTTATCGTCTGTATGCTTTCCGATTAATTTTTGATAAGGTGAATCTTTTAAACATCGCTTGGTCGAGAGCAGATGCATAAGCTGAGATTGCTGCTGCTGTTCAAAATAAATGTCGGCGCGCAGCAGCGTAAAAAAATCTTGATAATCGTGATAGGGTAACTTTGAGTCGATAAATTCAATCGTTTCAAGCAAGAGAGAATACTCTTTTAAATCTTTTAATCGCATCACTTTATCCATATATAAAGACGGAAGCTGTGGATAGCGAACAATAGCCTCGTTAATTGTTTCAAGCGCTTGTTCATGCTTCCCTTCGTACGCATATAAGTCCGCTAGCATTGCATAGCAAAAATCTCCATTCTCCTTATATGCCGTTCCTTCTTTTAAGCAGGCTTCAGCTTTCATTCTGTCGTTGAGATGCAAATAAAAATATCCCCATCTGTCAGCCATACCCTTTTGGTTATGTGACGTTACTTGTTTCATCCACTTAGAAGCTTCATCCACTTGTTTCATTTCTAAAAGAATTCTTACCTTTAAAAAATAGATTTTCTCAAGCTGTTCCTTTTTAACTGATTCCGTATCCAGCTGAGAAATTAATAAAGAAAGTCTATCATCAGCGTCAAGTATCTTGCCTTCGCGCAGGAGATCATCGCAATAAAGAGTCACCATTCGAATCGAGCCAAATCGACGATAGCCATATGTCGTTAACATTCGGCTTAAACGATTTAATAAAGCCTCATCACAAAAGCGGATAAGCTCGTACAGCTCTTCTTCCGTTTGTAAGTGTGTCAACCATTCTTTCACAATCCTCGCAAGGCTCTTTGGTTGAAGGCTTTGTACTTCTTCTGTTATATACGCTACAAGATCAAATATTTGATAATGATCCACCATGCTTTTTAATTTCTGATAATTTATACTCAATTCAAAACCACCTTATTCAATAAAATAAGAACTATTACATCTGCTGTCTATAAATTGAAGTATAAGAAATTTCAAGGATTTTTTCTAGACACAATATAAATTTAAGCATATTGACGGGTCTTTAAATAGCAAAGAGCTGTCTTTTATCATAAGACAGCTCCGTAAAATCACACTTCAGCTTTCTTCAGTTTTACACCGCCTTCAGGTTTTGGTTTGATAGCTTTTAAAACTAAAATGGCACCTACTGCACTAACCCCTAGAGACGTTTGGAACACAGCCATGTCCGACCACTTCATAAGCAATGTATAAAGAGGAGGCCCAGCTGCTACTCCGACAAAGCGCATCGAACTGTAAAGAGACGTAATGGTTCCTCTCTCTTCCTTTTCAATTCCTTCTGTAATAAGTGCATCAAGACTGGGAAGAGCTGCTCCAATTCCAATTCCACCAAGCACTAAAGTGAGTAAAATACTAAAAAGAGACGTATTAAAAAATAAAATGATGAAAGAACATGTTAACAATAAAAAGCCAAAAAAAGCAGACCACTTCATAACGATTTTATTGTTGCCAACTTTTTTCCCCGCCACAAAAGAAGAAATAGATAAAGCGAGCAAAGGAATAGCCATTACCAAGCCTTTTTTCGTATTCACAATATGATAACGCTCCTCTAGTATGGTCGATAGGTAAAATAAAACCCCGAATAATACAAGCATAATAATGGCGCCTAAAATAAAAATAGCCATAAGCCATCCAATATTTTCTTTGAGCGTCTTCTTCAAATCCTTCAAAAACTGCGTGATACTTTTCTTTTTTTGTTCAGATTCAGAAGAACTATCATTTTTCGGAACTTTTACTAAAAAGATAACTAAAAGAATCGAAATAAGGCAAAGAATAGGAATGAACCAAAAAGGAAGAAACCAAATCATAGCCGCTAAAAAAGCTCCCAGTATTGGGCTTAGTACTTTCCCAAACGTATTGGCTGTTTCAATTAAACCTAGTCCTTTTGTAATTTCTTGCTCGTCTTTGAACATATCTCCTACACAAGGCATCACAACAGGCATAGCCCCTGCTGAACCTATTCCTTGAATCGCGCGGCCAATTAAAATAACCCAGAATGGATTGGCCATTTGCCATGAAGCCCAGCCTGTTAAAGCCCCTCCTACTGCAGCAAGCAGCAAACTAGGAATAATAATTTTCTTGCGGCCAAATCGATCTGATAAATAACCAGCAATCGGGATTAAAAAAATAGCGAAAATTGAGTAGACCGTGATAATCATGGATACCTGCAGCGAGCTTATCTGTAGACGTTTTTCAATCACCGGCAACACCGGAATTAACATTGAATTTCCGAGGGTCATGATAAGTGGCACAGAAGCAAGAGCAAGTAAATCCAATTTTTTTCTACTTTCCATAGCGTCCTCCAAACCTTACTTCTAATTAACGTCACAATCACACGTTTTTCAATTTAAGCTTTATAAAACTTCTCGTGTTCATTGATTTCAAAGCTTAACTATCTCATTACATAAGATGATGTGTATCTATATTTTTTAGCTAAAAAGGTAATTGCTATTCATGGTTTCACTGTTCTTCTTTAATTTATTGAACTTTGTTATTTATTCTTGTTAATACTTGTAAAAACACATGTTTTTAATCCCATATATGAAGAAGCGTACGAGTATCTCCGTACGCTTCTTCATATATAGGCGTCATCTTATTACACTACTTCACCTCGATGACCATCTCCATCATACATAAACTGTTTATCAATAATATGTTCGATATATATGGTTGTCAAATCGCTTTTTTTCACTTGAGCTACAATTAATCCTAACGGATCACCAATGGTGAAGCTTGTTCCATTTTGAAACATTAACAGCTGCTCATTTAAATGCAATACGCGCTTATAAATTTGTTCTTTCTCTAGGCTGCTGCGGCTCTTTGCTGCTTCGAGCGTTGAAAATAACAAAATGATTTCTTTTCCATTTATTTGTGTACGATACATACACGACCCACTCCTTATCACCGCGTTAAAATTATGCTGACTATACTTTTATTATAAACTAAATTTTCAGTTATTTTTCATCTCACAAGAAATTTTTTTATTAAAAATAGACTATATCCATGTTAAATAAAATTTAATTTTCAGAAAAGTTAAATTTTAATATTGAAATTTTATTTCTTCTTATTATATAATATAAACAATCATTTACCTCTATTGGAAATGATAATTCGAGTTTCAGCAGCATGATGCTGCACAGTACTAGGGGGATTCAAGTTATGCAAAATGGTAAAGTAAAATGGTTCAACAATGAAAAAGGCTATGGCTTTATTGAAGTTGAAGGCGGAAGCGACGTATTTGTACATTTTTCTGCCATCCAAAGCGAAGGTTATAAATCCTTGGAAGAAGGACAAGAGGTATCTTTTGAAATTGTAGAAGGCAATAGAGGCCCACAAGCCGCTAATGTCACTAAGCTATCATAAATAGATCTTTTTATTTTATAGTAAAAGAGACTCTTTTCCGAGTCTCTTTTTTGTTATACCTAGCGTTTGGCCTCAGTAAGCTGCTGGTCACATGTTTGAATAGACTGCATGCACTGCTGAAGAAATTGCTCGTCTACTCCTGTGCCATGAGCTTTGGCAGATTGAAGCTGTGCTTTTGCATCATTAAGCGCATTCGTTGCCTCTTCAAGCTGCTGAGGACTCATACTCATCGTAGCTGTCCCAATCATCTTTTGAGCAGATTGAATGGACACTTCTACTTGCTTTAAATCATTATATCCTGTTGTTACTTCTTCATTTGAAAACTTATCCATTGAAAGAACACCTCCATATGGATAGAATGAAGCTGCTGCCGACAAATTATACACGCTTACTTTTTAGTCAGCAAATCTCCATACTGCTTAATCTTTTCTCCTACGGTACACTCTTTAATACAAAACGTCTGAGCGTATGTTTTGCCCTTTTCTTTGTTAAACGTTTTTTTTACAAAACAATCACTACAGTAGTAATCCAATAACTCCGTTACTTCTTCTAATAATTGTTTACGTTCCACTCTCGTTCATCTCCATTTCGTTCTGTGTGTTACACTTGCTTCCTGCTAGCAATTGGTATCCCTTGAAGAGCTTGAGTCGCAAGCTGGTCGGCCTCTTCATTTTCCTTCCTTGAAATAGGCTCATATACCGGTCGGATACCAAGTTCCTGCATTTTATCTTCTATTCGATCTAAGTACCGATTAAACTCTTCTTCGAAACAGGGCCACTCCCCTGCAAGCTGATTTAATACAACCTGAGAGTCACCTCTAAACGTTACCGGTATATGATGAACACCAAGTTCCTCAAGCTCTTGTATTAAATAATAAAAAGCAGCATACTCTGCCTCATTATTTGATTCTATCTCTTGCAGTCTTGAGTTTCGTCGTATTCGGTAAGACTGGTTGTTCTGTTTAAAATAAATCACAACCCCAAGCCCCGCTAAAAGCGTATCATGCTCATAGCCTCCGTCAAAATATGCCACAATATCGTGAGGCTCTGTCTGTACTTCCTGTAAGAGCTTTTTCGCTTCTTTTACAGTCCATTTTTGCTGCTGCTCATCAAGTAAAAAAATTTCCTTCGTTCGACCTGTTTTTTCTAAATCACCCACAATCATTAGCGCCTCATTCGCATCTGTGAAATCGGATGTGAAAATTAACTGTTTATGTTTCGAGGATTTATAATGCCATTCAATTTGGAAATTCATAACGAGCATTCCTTTCATCAGCAATTTTGAATTCAACACTTTTTCTGCTTTTTTGTATTTTATCTTCTATTATGTCTTTTCATGACAGTTTTCTTACCTAATAAGCGGATTTTAGCGTTTATACGTGCTAATATAAAATAGCTGAAGTACTTATGATACAATACTATTGATGAAAAAACATGGTTTAAGCTTATATTGTTTTAACAAGGAGGCTGTATGATGATTGAAGTTTATATAGACGGAGCCACTGCTGGCAATCCTGGTCCTTCTGGAGCTGGTATTTTAATTAAAGGAAATGGTGAACATCATCGTTACGCTATTGCTCTTGGGACAATGACGAATCATGAAGCAGAGTACCATGCACTTCTTCATGCATTAAAAATTTGTTTAGAAAAAAAGTATACGAGCGTATCTTTTCGAACAGACTCTCAGCTAGTAGACCGCGCAATGAACCAAGAATACGTTAAAAATAAAGCGTTTGCTCCTTTACTGGAAGAAGCCCTCAAATTGTCCAGTCAATTTGATTTATTTTTTATAAAGTGGATCCCTAGCTCTCAAAATGCAGGTGCTGATCAGCTGGCCAGACAAGCCATTAATCAAAAAGAAGCAGGAATGTAATCCTGCTTAAATCATACCTGATGACTTTAAATATTGAATGGCTTGTTTTTGATTGCTAATACGATTTGATGTCAAATTCTCGAGGAGCGATACAAAAAAACTGCCGTCAAATTCTTTTTGTACTTTTAGTGTCCATTCAATTGTAAATATGACCATCTCGTCAGCTGCACGCGTATACTGCTGACCAAATGAAATAAATCCACGTGCATCTTCTGCTAAATGAAAGCCTTTTTCTTCAAGATAAAGAAGATACTCTTCAACGGTTTGAGCTGTTTTTGTCACTTTTTCGTCCCATCCTTTTGCAAAGGTTCTTCTTTATCTTAGCTTACTTTTGGCTATTTGACTATGATTTCCCTTCTAAAAAATAGCCAATTGCTCCAAGTGCTACTCCTAAAATGGCTCCGCCAATCACTTCTTCTGGCTGATGACCAAGCATTTCTTTCAAGCGCTGTTCCGTCAAATCGTGAAAGCCTCCGTCTGGAAGACCCGCAAGCTTTTCAATTTCTTCATCTAACGTATTCACTTTAATAGTAATTTCGCCAGTCTGCCTTCGAATTCCTTGTGCATCGTACATCACAATAATTCCAAAAACAGATGCTAACGCAAAGTCAATCGTAGAAACACCTCTTTTTAATGCTACATAGGTAGCCAAAGAAGATACGCCGGCTGAATGAGAGCTTGGCATTCCACCCGACGCAGCAATCATCCGCATATCCCATTTTCCTGTTTGATACTTTTTAATTGGGATTTTTAAAGCTTGTGCTAAACCGATTGATGAAAGAGCAATGACAATTCCTTTATTCATATTGCTTCACCTCATCTATAGTTTGTGATGGATTGACATCTTGTACCCAAGCAAATATTGCCCAACAAAAAACGCCGGGCTAATCTGCTGACAGAGCAGACTAATCCCGGCGTTTTTGGAAACAGTTCTGTTATTTTTTACGCTTTTTTTGTGCAGCATTATTCATTTTGGCAGATTCAACTTCAGCATAAGAGCCGAATTCTTGTCCATATTGATTATTTGCACTTTTATTAGCTTCTAACTTCTTGTTAACAGAATTATTTTGGTTTTGTTGCACGTTGAACTCAGAAGCAAACTCCCCAGCATAAGTGTCATTTGCACTTTTTGCACGCTTTGCTTTTTGAGCCTGATTTGCTTTAAACTCAGAAGAGAACTCTTGGTTATAATTATGCTTTGCATTGTTATTCGCTTGCGCATTTTTATTACCTAATTTTTGACGACCCATCGCTATCTCCTCCTATTTGTACCTCGTTGGTACACTATTAGTATGGATCAAGCGGCACGTCATATCCTGTTCAAATTAAGGTAAAAACACCAGAGCTTAGCACGTTTATATTCTTGCTGCGTACTCTTTAACCATTTCTTCCGTCACTACTTTACGGCCTGGAATGATGGTATATTTTTGAGACAGCTCATTAATTTCTGCTGTTACAGCGTTAATACCGTCTACAGAAAAGGGCTTCCCTTCTTTGCAGAGAAGCACAGCTGCTTCAATAGCTTGCTCACGTCGAGCTTCTAAGCTGGCAAAAGCACGTACTAATTCGTGCTGTTTTTTAGAATGGGCTGAAATTTCTTTATGTACACTCATGTTCGTTCCTCCATTATATTATGCTGAGTTAGTAAAAATAAGTTAATGTCCTCATAACTGATTTGCTTTTCCGGTAATTCTTTTAAGTTTTTTTCTATCGCTGCAGATTCTTTCTTAATGCTATCCAAAAAGTTTTTCATCTTTTCATTAAAAGCGACTTTCCCGCTTATCTTGCATTGTACAAATTGCTCAATGATGGATTGCTGCCTATCGTCGAGATTTGCCTGCTTACATAAATCGGCAAATAAAATGACAGGGAAACTGCGCTGCTTTACAACTACTTTCAGTGATAAAAATGCACGAATCAGTTGGAGCATCACTTTTATATCCTCTATTGTAACAGAAGATGTCAGATTTCTTTTACTATTTATCGTTAAAATTTTAAAATAATGATATCCCAATGCTTTTAAGGAATATGATTGAGCCATCATTTGCCGGAGTGGCTCAGCAAACGATGACTTTTGATAATAAACAAAAGGCGACCATAGCCACTCATAAAGCGAAGGGTTTGATTTTGTAAACAAATAAATGGTTTTGTACAAATCCCACCCTTGCATATCATAATTGCCTTCTGCTACATTAATGACCTCTTGAGGTCTATTGAGATGAAGATAGCGTGATGCTTTATATTTATATATAAAGCGGACGTCAAAATCACTCGCTAACGTGTCCAGTCCGTAAGCACGGCTCCCTGATTCACATGCAAACAAAATTTCTACATTATATTCTTTTTCAATTTCCTGTAAACGTTTATTTATGTGTGTAGACATAAAAATTAATGACCCTTTCTTTCCTCCAATACATGTTCTAGCACCGTCATTGTACTTACCAATTCTTGAATTGGAAATTCTTCAGACACGGCCGCTTGCAGCTGTTTGTAATAATCATACCATTCTTCAGATACAGACTGTTTATGCGCTAAAACGTACTGATTCACTAAATAGGTATAGTGTGAATGAAGAGCAGCTTCTTCTTTCGCAATGTAGTGATTAACATCCGGCTTAATACGTTCTAATAAAGCAGCGTGGAGCTTTGCCTTCTCATTTTTTTCAAAAAAGCTTTTATTGTTTTTATACAGTGAAAGCTCTTTTTGATACGATTCATTCTTATCGAATTGATGACTTGTCACAACTTCGCTGCCATTTGGAGGCTCTAACGAGTTCAACGTTGGAGTAAACGTCGGTTCATAGCGCTGTAGCTTTGTGATGATCATTCGATGCCAGTCTTCGATTAATTTTACGATGTATTTTTCGATTCGCAAAGTGGTCGCACGCACTTCTTGCGTTGCGTCGAAGGAAATAGACGTTAACAACTCCTGCAAACACAGGCGCAGCTGCTTTTGCTTTTCACCTCGATCATCCCTTAAGTTTGCCGGACTGAATGCTTCTTTAAAGAAGTCATCGTACCTCACAAACAGACGTTTTTTCACATAAAATAAAAGCTCTTCTAATTCTCGGTCAAACTGCTGTTGTTCATATTCAAAATGAATTTCATGCAGTTTTGCTGCTACCTGCTCATTTTTTATGTGAAGAGATTGAATGTATCGCTTTTTATCGACTTCTGATTTTGTCTGCACCTGTTTCATTTCATTGGCAACTGCTAAAATTTGTTCGAAATCTGCATAGACACTTTGGATAGCAAGCTCTGGTAATTCATAGTTTATGAAGCGGTAAAACGCATTTTTGAATGGCAGAAACATTTTATCCTCGTGGTTTTGCAAAGCCTGCAAGCTTGATACCGGGTATAAGCGCGGAAAGCGTATACCATACTGTTCAAGCTGCTCTTTTACGTACGTCTGAACTAACTGCAGCTCTGTATCCGAGCTGGCTAAGTCCGCTGCATTTACTAAGAAAAACATTTTATCAAGCGCAAATACATCTTTGACACGGCCAAGCTGAATAAGAAATTCTCGGTCAGCTTTTGAAAATGCATGATTATAATACGTTACAAATAAAATGGCATCTGCATTTTTGATATACTCAAACGCTACTCCCGTGTGTCTCGCATTGATTGAATCAGCTCCAGGTGTATCAACAAGCGTAATGCCTAAGCGAGTAAATTCACAGTCATAATACAGGTTAATAAATTGAACAAAACATGCTTTTTCTTCCTTGGCTACATAATCATGAAATCCTTCTGTATCCACTACTACTTCTGAACCGATATGATGCTTGACTTCGCCGTAGCCTTTTTCTACTGCCTGTAAAAACGACAAATGCAGCTGCAGCTCTTCTGTTGCCTGCAGGGTCGGAATAATCGCTAGCGCTTCGTCAATTGTTTCTACTTCATGATGAAACAGCTTAAGTGCACCATTTAAATCTTGGATCATCTGCTCGTTTGTTTTCATTTGCACAACAGCTGTTTTATGCGGCCGTTTTTCTGTTGGAGGCATAATTTTATTGATAGTTGCTGTTGTTGGATTCGGAGATACAGGAAGTAATCTTTCTCCAATCAACGCATTAGCAAAAGATGACTTACCGGCACTGAATGCTCCGAATAAAGCTACGGTAAACGTTTGATTTGATAGCTTTTTACGTTTTTCTTGAAGCCTATTAATAAAGCGGTCTAATTTTCCAAATGAACGGAGCTGTTCGAGAACAGCTGATACATCTTGAAGAACCTTTTCTGTTCCTGTTTCATGCACAGCTTCCTCAGGCTGTGAAACTAACTGCTGCTCACTCGCAGCTTCATGCTTTTCTTCAGCTTTCATGATGCCCGTTTCATATTCTTCTTGTAACATATATGACAACTCGTTTGTATCTTCTAGCGTTAGGTCGTCATCAGTTTGCTGTAAAGATTGAAGCAACGCTTTTGTACGTGCCAGTTTTGCTTTCATTTCCTGAAGAGATGTATACGCTTCTTCAAATGCCTGACATTCCTGCAAGTGTTGAGAAATATTCTCACGCTTTACTTCATCTTGCTCCATTTTGCTCTGTTCGATTTGCGCATAGAGCTCGTATAACAATCGCGTGGCTTTTTTCTTAATGTGATCAGCTACATCTTTTGCGTACGTTAAAACATAATCACCATTAATCGTAGCTCCTGCTTTTACCGTTTCAATTAAGTCATGAGGTTCTAACGGAATTTCAAACTGCTGAACCTGGCGTATAAGATCCGGGTCAGTAAGATTTTGATTTTTCACCAGATCTTGCACATATTGCTGCAAGTGCCACTGCAGCTGAGAGGCTGTTCGTTCTTTCATATCGTCAAAAAATAACGTCAGCCGCTCTTTTTTTACTTCCTCGGTCTTTTTCTTAGCAAATAAAAGACCGACTTTGAAATCAGGCTTTGTCGTTTCTAAAAACAGCCTAGCTTTTTCTCTCATTTCATATGGTGTTAAATTGGCGTTGCTTAGTATCTTGCCTGTTTCTTGTTGGTACGTTTCTGCTAACTGCTTTTCAGCACGCTTTATTTCCGCTTCTTTTTCGAGAAGCTGCTCTTTTTGCTGCTTATTTATTTCATGGTTCTCAAGCGTCAGCTTATGGCGCAGCTCGTCATGAATCGTTAACTTTTCTTCTTCTTGGTCTTCAATAAAGGCAAGGTGATCGTCAATTAACATTTGCATCGCATGTTGAATATGCTGATGTCGGTTTTCTTTTTCCGTCATCATAGCAAGTAATAGAGATTTTACGTACGAAAGGTCATTATGACGGTTGGCTGGCTCTTTTAACGACGTATAGAAGATTCCTTCTGGTCTAACATTCCACTTTAAAAATGACGTTTCTACAGATTCTTTAAATGCTTGAAATGTTAGCTGATCTTCTTGATGTTTATCGATTTGATTTACAATTAAATAAAGCGTTTTATTAGCTTCTTGCAGCTGTTTTGCAAATTGAAGATTTAATTCTGCCTGCACATGATTATAATCCATCACGTAGAAAATAACGTCCGCTAAGTGAAGAGCTGACTCGGTCGATACACGATGCGCATCATCTGTTGAATCAATCCCCGGTGTGTCCATCACCACAACATTTTTAGGAATAGCGTTTGTCTCGATTGATAAATGAATGGACTCTACTTCATCTCCGTCGACAGCAAACTGCTTAATTTGTTCATACTGATAAGGCGCTTCATAACGCACCGGCGGCTGTTTGCGGTAATAAACGGTTGCATGCTCATCCCCAGCCTTTACTGATACTAAGTTTGCGCTTGTCGGAATAGGACTTGCAGGCAAAATTGCTTGCCCCATTAATTCGTTAATCATACTCGATTTCCCAGCCGAAAAATGTCCGCAAAATGCTACAACAAATTCACCGTTCACCCACTTTTTTAACAGCTGTATTGCTTTTGCTGCCTGCTGTTCATCTCCAGCTGCTTGAAATTGCTTATGTAAATGAAAAAGAGATGCTTCCAATTGGAGATTTTCTTGATGTTTCACACTCACTTTACCCATTATTACTCTACCCCTTTTGCCTCATTCAAGACTGTATTTAAATGTTCTCTATCCATCTTTGTTTCTGCTTATTCTTTCTCTATTTTACTTGATTCACCTACGTTTTCCCATAAAAAACTGAATTTTTAGTTACAAAAACAATAAAAAAAGCTGTCAATAATTTGACAGCTTTGCATTGTATTTATTTACCGTGTATATATTACGCCTTTTGGGCTTTTTCAATATTTTTCATTACATACGTTGTGACGCCAACATATGTAGCAAGTGCTCCGATCACAAAAAGACTAACCATTACGTCCACCACCGTTTCTACTTGATGAAATTGATAATCTTTATCATTTGATTTCATCTTATCATGAAAGATAATCATTTTCAATTAGTTTTGAGATTTTTTTGCAGGAAAGAAACGTCCCGTATTTTGCATGACCTCGCCATAATTTGTTTCATTCGTTAGCGCTTGCTCTTCTAAAGGAATTCTAACGGCTAATATACACAAATTGAAAACAGAAAAAATAGCTAACGTCCAGTATGCCTGAAACATAAGCGGAACTAACACCAATTCTGCCGCTACAACTATATAATTTGGGTGCTTCATAAACCGATAAGGACCTCTTAGCACAACCTTCGCGTTAGGCAAGACGATAATTTTTGTATTCCAATACTTTCCTAACGAAGAAATAGCCCATACTCTTGCAAGTTGCACAAGCACAAAAAAGCTAAACAACAAAAAAGAAAAGTGATACATTCCACCGCTTAACACATACACTTCCGTAAAAAGAGCAGCAAAAAAAGCAGCGTGCATGCTTACCATCCATTTGTAGTGACTTTGACCAGCTTCGTACGCTCCCTGCTTCTTCATCCAAGCTTCATTTCTTTTGGCAATCACCAGTTCACATAGACGCTGTAAGATAATAAATACAAAAAAACTATAAAAAAACAATCGCTTTACCTCCACTCTAATAGAAGCATTTCAGAACTAAATCCAGGACCTAGAGCTGTTAATAAACCGTATTCTTTACTCGGAATTTCTTTCTTCATAAAGCGGTCTAGCACATATAAAACGGTTGCCGAAGACATGTTTCCATGGTTTTTAAGTACATCTAGTGAATCAGCAATCATATTTTCGTTTAGCGATAGCGTTGATACATATGCTTCAAGCACTTTTTTCCCTCCAGGATGAGCAACAAAATGTTTTAAATCCCGACTGGTCAAATTCTGAGTTTGTAAAAAAGACTCAACTTCTCCGCCTAACCACGAATCGATAATAGTGGGAATATCTTTTGAAAAGACAACAAATAGTCCATCATTTTTAATCTCCCATCCCATTACGTCTTCGGAATTTGGCATAAGCGTCGATTGTGTATGTAAAATGTAAGGAAAGCTTTTTGAACGGGCAAAAGTGATATCTGCTTCGTCACCTGCGACTAAAGCAGCTGCTACTCCATCAGCAAATAAAGATGTACCGATTAAGTTGCTTTTTGAACGATCATTCCGCTGAAAAGTCAAACTGCACAGCTCAACGGATAATACAAGAACTTTAGCGCGCGGAAAGGCTTTGCAATATTCGTAAGCCCTTGAAAGTCCAGATGCTCCTCCGGCACACCCTAATCCCCATATAGGGATTCTTTTTGTATGGTCTGAAAACGCAAGCTTATTCATAATTCGCGCTTCAATGCTAGGCGTAGCTACACCGCTTGTTGAAACGTAAAAAATAGCATCAATTTCTCCACACGGCAAAGGGGTACTTACATAGTCTTTATTTGTTAAGCATTCTTCAATGGCTTTTGTACCTAATTCAACAGCACATTCTATAAAAGCATCATTTTTTTCTTCGAATGTATGATCTTCTTGAAACCAAGATAAGTCTTTGGCAAAATTACGTTTTTCTATTTGACCATTTTGAAAAACGGTCAGCAGACGATTAATATCTTTAAACGACTCGGAAAAAAGTTCTTTTGCAAATAGCAGCGTGTCTTGCTGAGTTAATTCATAGGGGGGAACTCCAAATCCAACTGAGATAATTTTTGGCATACACTTCACCTCTTTGATTGCGTTACATTTAACATTTGTAATAGCTGGGGATTTATTCAATTCTTTTTTAGTGGAATGGAGGTGAAACATAAAAAAACTTTCCTGTAACTCAGGAAAGTCTACGTTTTGAAGAAGTGTATGTTTGTTGTGCACTTTTATTATAGCGCAAATAATCTGAATGTACAGATACAATTTATGGATTGACGAAAATAAGTGCTTATTTTTTATGAAAAGAAAATGGACATATAGATTTCATCTACATATTCATTGTTAAAATAAGCTTGTTCTTTCATAACACCTTCTTGTTCAAATCCTACCTTTTTATACAATTCGTATGCCACTTTATTAGAAGCAAACACAGTTAAAGAAAGTTTATGAAGATTATTTTCTTTGCACCAGTTTAGCGTATAATTCATAAATTGTTTTCCTATTCCCATTCCCTGTGCTTTTGAAATAAGCCATGTACGGAAAAGCCCCGTGTGGCGCTTCATTTTAATTTCGCCTCTCAGAACACGTGCGATTCCAAGCACTTCACCTTCGACTTCAGCTACAACGTACATGTGATTGTTCTTTTCTACTGATGCAATAAAATCTTGCTCTTCTTGGACTGTGCGCGGCTCATCTTTTTGAATAAATTCCCCGGCCTCAATAATTTCTCTTACCGCTGTTGTAATATGCTCTGCATCACTTGCCTTTGCAGGGCGTATAGTGACTTCACGTCCGTCTTTTGCTTTAAATTTCACTATGTTTTTCTCTGCTGTAATCATCTATATCAACTCCTATATTTTTCACCATTCAGTACTACTATTTTGGTTCTAGCTTGCGTAATTTATCAGTGGTAAAGTTCTGCTTTTCATTTCATCTAACAAGCAATCATGTGCATTTGTTGTATTACCCACGCTTTAAACAAAGCTAAACCATTTTTGAAATATTTATTCTTGCACAGACATCCTAGAAATGCAATTAATTGCGTTAAAGAACCATTATTTCAAGTTTTCTTTACAAAAGTGCATAAAAAAGAGGCTGGGACACAACGAAATCACTCCGACCTAAAGACGAACAAATGGGATTAATCCGCTAGAAGCAACGAAACGCATGAAAGCTACGTCCATCTTAACAATAAAAAAATACGAACTAACAACCAATAATTTTGATTATTAGTTGCTAGTTCGTATTTCACTTCGACTAAACTATTTTTGTCCTACTTTTTATTAAAGTCCCATTGAGATATATTTTACTTCTAAATAATCTTCAATGCCGTAATGACTTCCTTCACGTCCAAGGCCACTTTCTTTAAAGCCGCCGAATGGAGCTTGAGCTGCAGATGGAGAGCCATCATTTACTCCTACAATGCCGTATTCTAATTCTTCAGATACAAATGTTGCTTCTTTGATGTTTTCTGTAAATACGTAAGCTGCTAAACCATAAGGGCTATTGTTTGCTCGTTCTACGGCTTCTTCTACTGTTTTGAATGTTGCTACAGGTGCCAATGGTCCAAACGTTTCTTCAAACATGCAATTCATGTCATCAGTTACATTTGTGATAATTGTCGGCTCCATAAAGAAACCGTTTTTAGTTGTTATAGCTTGTCCGCCAACTACAACTTTAGCTCCTTTACTTTTTGCATCCGCAATTTGTGCTTTTACTTTCTCAACCGCTTTGTCGTTAATTAACGGTCCAACTTGTGTACCTTCTTCTAATCCGTTTCCTACTGTTAATTCCGCCGCTTTTGCTGCAAATTTTTCAACGAAAGCATCTGCAATGGATTCTTGTACGTATACGCGGTTTGTGCAGATGCACGTTTGACCTGCGTTGACAAACTTAGAAGCAATTACGCCGTTTACAGCAGCGTCTAAATCTGCATTTTCTGTTACGATAAACGGTGCATGACCGCCTAATTCCAGCGATAATTTTTTCACAGTATCAGCAGCACCGCGCATTAGATGCTTACCAACCGCTGTTGAACCAGTAAATGTTAATTTTCGGATGCGTCCGTCTTTTTGCCATGTGTCGCCAATAGCTGCTGCATCTCCAGTAACAACATTGATCACACCTTTTGGAACGCCCGCTTCTTCTGCGAGTTCTACTAAACGAAATGCTGTAAATGGTGTTTCTTCAGATGGTTTTAAAACAATTGTACATCCTGCTGCAAGAGCTGGGGCCACTTTACGCGTAATCATGGCTGCAGGGAAGTTCCATGGCGTAATAGCTGCTACAACGCCAACAGGCTGTTTTTTAACCGTAATACGCTTATGCGTATGATGAGCTGGAATCGTTTCACCATATACACGCTTTCCTTCTTCAGCAAACCAAGCAATATAATCATTGCCATACTGCACTTCACCTTTTGCTTCTGCAAATGGTTTGCCTTGTTCCGTTGTCATAATTTCTGCTAGTTCATCTTTATGATTTTCAATAAGTTGATGCCATCTCATTAAAATAGCACTGCGCTCTTGAGCGGTTTTTTTCGACCATGTTTTAAAAGCTGTCGCTGCTGCATCAGCGGCAAGTGCTGCTTCCTTTGCGCCTGCCTTGGGAATTTGTCCTATAACTTCTTTTGTTGCTGGATTAATCACATCAATTTTCTCTTCTGTTGTTGTCCATTCACCGTTAATATATAGTTTGTTTGGATACATCATTCATCCTCCTAGTTGTGTGAATTTCTTTGCGCTGTGTTAACTACACTATATACACTAGCATCTTCGTTGATTTATGAGAACTTCCCTTCTATACTATGGGTATAACAAAAGGTTATAGGTGATAAATATGAAAACAGAATGGCTTGAGTCTTTTATTGAAACAGCCAAAACAAAAAGCTTAAGCAAAGCAAGCGAACAGCTGCATATGACGCAGCCCGCGCTCAGTAAGCAAATGAGAAAACTAGAAGAAGATTTAGGAGTAACATTATTTATTCGCTCCGCTACAGGAGTAGAATTAACCTCAGCAGGTGAAATTCTTTTACAAGAAGGTGAATCCATACTATCAAGCGTTCATGCTCTTCAAAAAAAATTAGTGTCTACGCAAGAAGCTTGTGATTTAACTATCGGAACGTGGCAAAGTATGGCTGCTTTTTACTTACCTTATCAACTGGCTTCTGCTAAAGACCACAATCGCCATATTGATATAAAAACCTCGCATCACTATTATGATTTGTTAGAGCAGTTAGAAAGCAATCAAATTGATGGAGCTTTATTTGATGATCGAGAGATTCAACATACTTACTGGTCAAAATTATTATTCAAAGAAGACTTTTATTTATTTGTGAATGATCAGCACCCGTTAGCCGAAAAAGAAAGCGTATCATTTGAAGATTTCAAAGAAGAACCCATTGTAGTTCTCCCTCCAGGGTGCGATGTTCGGACACTAGTAGAAAAAGCGTACAATCGTCATAACTTAAAAATTTCCATTGCCAATGAAATTGAATTTGCTCAAAGTATTATGGGATTTATTTCAGCTAATTTAGGTATTTCAATTCTCCCTGAAATTTTTATGCGCCATTTACAAAGCTCAAACATTAAAGCATTGCCTATTACAGACTTCAAATTCAAAAGAGAAATTTCATTAGTGGCAAAAAATCCTGACGTGGGGAAAATGCTTTATACACTGTTTTTCAAAACACGGTCTTAATAGGAAAGAGGACCAAATTGGACAAATAATCTACTATGAATCGCTTGTTACAGCTATGTTCCCTATGACATTGAAGAAGATCCGAACGATTAATCGTTCGGATCTTCTTCAACTAAAATATTTTGGCGCCAGCCTCTTTTTATTTCGATATTACTTCATTTGCTAATTTTGTTTCCGCAACTTGCGCACGTGGTGATTTCATCATATTAAAGACAATATTTAAAAAGATTGCTGTAAAACTCCCCATCACAATACCGCTTCCAGTGAGAACTTGAAGACTTTCTGGTAAGTTTTTGAAGAGTTCAGGTACAACCGTCACTCCTAGACCCATACCAACCGAACATGCAATTACAAGAAGGTTTTCTTGTTTTGTTAAATCAACTTGACTAAGGATTTTTATACCTGAAGAGATGACCATCCCAAACATGGCTACCATAGCTCCTCCAAGTACAGAGCTCGGGATAACTGTCGTCACGGCTGCGATTTTAGGTAGAAAGCCCAAAATGATTAAAATTCCACTCGCTGCAAATACAACATTTCTTGTGCGAACACCTGACAACTGTAAAAGTCCTACATTTTGAGAATACGCTGTATAAGGAAATGCGTTAAAAAATCCGCCTAATAAAATCGCCAATCCTTCTGCACGATAGCCTTTAGATAAATCTTTTTCATCCACTTCTTTTTTACAAATATCACTAACGGCAAAATAAACGCCTGTGGACTCGACAATGCCAACAAGTAAAACAAGGAACATTGTCAGGATGGCCATAATATTAAACGTTGGCATCCCAAAGTAAAACACGTGCGGCATATGAATCCACGCTTCTTCTTTTACGCCGGAAAAATCGACTTTCCCCATAAAAGACGCTGCAATTGTTCCAACAACCAATCCTAATAACACAGAGACGGAGCGCATAAATCCTTTTGTAAATCGATACAGAACAATAATTAATAGCAAAACGCCAAAACCTAAACCTAAATTGCTCAAGCTGCCAAAATCTTTACTTCCTTCTCCTCCAGCTAAATCTTTAATCGCTACAGGAATTAACGTAATTCCAATAATCGTTACAACCGAACCCGTAACTAAAGGAGGGAAAAACTTAACCAATTTACCTAGAAAAGCAGAAAGAAGGACAATGAGTAAACCGGCGACGATAATAGAACCATATATGGAGGAAACGCCGTAAGAACCTCCAATTGAAATCATAGGCCCTACGGCAGTAAACGTACACCCTAATACAACTGGAAGACCAATACCGAAAAAACGATTTTTCCATACTTGCAGTAACGTTGCCACACCGCACATAAATAAGTCAATCGCCACTAAATACGTAAGCTGCTGCTGAGTCAAGCCAATGGCTCCTCCAACAATAAGCGGGACAACAATCGCACCTCCGTACATAGCTAAAACATGCTGTAAACCAAGTGAAAAGACTTTTCCTTTATTCATATTAAACCTCCACTGTCGGTTTATCTTCAGCAAATGTAACTTTACCATTTGATAAAGACTGAATGCGCGCTAATGATTCTACTTTAACGCCTGATTTACGAATTTGTTTTCCTCCATCTTGGAACGCTTTTTCAATAACAATACCAATGCCGCCTACTTTAGCACCTGCTTTTTGCACGATATCCATCAAGCCGAATGCAGCTTGGCCGTTTGCTAAAAAGTCATCAATAATTAAAATCACGTCATCTTCTCGAATAAATTTATCAGCAACTGAAATTTCATTTTCTTCTTTTTTTGTAAATGAATATACTTTTGATGTAATGAGTCCGTCTTGAAGTGTTAAAGATTTTCTTTTTCTGGCAAACACCATCTCAACGTTTAGCTTCAATGCGGTCATAATCGCTGGAGCAATTCCTGATGATTCAATCGTTAAAATCTTCGTAATTCCTGCATTTTCAAAGCGCGAAGCAAATTCTTCTCCAATTTCTTTCATCAGTACAGGATCCATTTGGTGGTTTAAAAATGTGTCTACTTTTAAAACCGTGTCCGATAATACGATTCCATCTGTTAAAATTTTGTTTTGCAAAGCTTTCATAGTTCGTTCCTCCAACGTTTGTATTAAAAAAGCCCAAAAACATAGCTGCACTCGTATATGAGTAGAGCAATGTTTTTGAGCTTTTACGCACAAAAGTGAAAAACAAACTTCATCGCTCACCCATAGTCAAACTATTTACGGTAGTTTGGTAGATACTTACGAGCCTTATTCTCGTCATTATATGAGTGCGTTATTGAGTTACTTGTATTATATCAGCAAATCTTTTATTTGAAAATATCTAAAAAAGATATTTTCGAACATTTACTTGCAATACAAAACATAATATTCGGTTATAGCACTTTTTATACGTGATAAATTTGTCCGTATTTCTCTTCTAGATATTGAATTAAATAATCTACATTTAGCCCTTCACCCGTCACATCGTTTAAAATTTCAAGAGGTTTTTTCATTTTTCCGTACTGGTGAATATGTTCTGTTAACCAATTTGTAATCGGCGAAATTTCTCCTTTTTCCAAGAGTTCATCATAATTAGGCAAGTCTTTTAACATGGTATGCTTAAACTGCGCTGCGTACATATAGCCCAGAGCATAGGAAGGGAAGTACCCAAAGCTTCCTCCGGCCCAGTGTACGTCCTGAAGCACGCCTTCTCCATCGTGACTTGGACGAACCCCTAAATATTCTTCGTATTTCTCATTCCAAATTTCCGGTAAATCCTCAACTTTATACTCCCCGTTTATTAATCCTTTTTCAATTTCGTAACGAATCATAATATGAAGAGGATACGTTAACTCATCTGCTTCAATACGAATAAGAGACGGTTTTGCTTCATTTACTCCTCGGTAAAAATCTTCTAAACCTACATCGTCAAATTGTTCCGGCGCATGCTTTTTTAGTACGTCGTAATGATGCTGCCAAAATGCTTTATTTTTCCCGACAAACTGCTCAAAAAACAGCGACTGTGATTCATGAATTCCCATTGAAGTACCTTCACATAGAACCGTGCCAACAAGATCCTTTGAAATATTCTGCTCATATAAAGCATGGCCACATTCGTGAATCGTGCCAAAAATAGCCGTTCGGAAATCGTTCTCGGCATATTTAGTGGTGATGCGCACATCTCCCGGGTTTAAGCCAGTAGCAAAAGGATGGACGGTTTCATCAAGTCTCCCCGCTTCAAAATCATAGCCGAGTGTTTTTAACACGTCTAGACTAAATTGCTTTTGCGCTTCTTTTGGGAAAGTACGGAATAAAAATTCCGTATTGGGCTTTGTATTTGACCCGGCGATTCGCTGAACAAGAGGCACAATATGCTCCCGCAGCTTTCCAAATACCTCGTCTAAAATTTCAACCGTCATTCCCGGTTCAAAAAGGTCTAATAAACGGTTATATTTGTTTCCTTCATACCCCCAATACTCCACAAACTTCTGATTAAACGCTACAATTTTTTCAAGGTACGGTTGAAATAAAGCAAAATCTGCTTTTTCTTTTGCTTCTTCCCAAATTGACTCCGCTTTTGAAGTTAACGTAACGTATTCTTTATATTCGTGCGGAGGAATCTTTTTATTTAAGTCATATTCTTTTTTACATTCTTCCACTGCTTTTTTCGTAATATCGTTTATGTAAGGCTGTGACTCAGGGTTCGTTAATTTCTCAATAAAACCTGCCATTTCATTAGAAACGGAAAGATTGAACGCTTCTGATGACATCATGCCAATCACTTCAGAACGCTGATCCGCTCCTTTTTTTGGAGCACCCGTTCTCAAATCCCAGTACATCACTCCGATTGCCTCGTGATAACTTTTGATTTTATTCATGTATTCATAAAACTGTTTCTCAATTTTCTGTATGTCTTCTCTCATTGTTTTTTCCTCCTTACTTTCCTTATTTCACCATAAATTATTTTATCATAATAGTAACGGTGTGTATATAACTGAAAATTCAATCTATTGTGCATATAAAAAAGCGCGGCTGCCACCGCGCTTTTTTATACGTTTTCTATTTTGGTTGGAACATTTTGTTCAATGATTGAACGCACTTTTGAATCTGTGCTTTTTGGCATAAAGATCGTGATTAGACCCTTATCATTATGAGAGCGAATCAGCCTTCCAACTCCTTGCTTTAAGCGAAGAAGCATATACGGCATATCTGCATCCCAAAATGGATCGACTACTTGATTGCGCTTTGCTTCAAAGACCGGATCATTTGGCGGATACGGCAGAGACCAAATAATTACATTCGATAACGAAGGTCCAGGAATATCCAACCCTTCCCACAAATGAACAGCGCATAAAATCGTTTCTTCTTCCCTTTGGAACTGAGACACTAATTTACTGATTTCTTGATCGCCTTCAAATAAAAATGTGTACTGATTTAACTCTTTGGAAACTTCTTTGAACATCTCTAGTTCTTCTTTACTATTAAACAATAAAAGTGCTCGTCCGTTCGTTTTTTCGAGCTGAGCAACAGCAAAGGCAAATTTTTCAGCAAACGCTTCTTCTTGATCATCTGAAACATTTTTCACCGCAATTTTCATTTGCTCATCATAATCAAATGGCGATTCAACTGAAAAAGAAAGCGGCTTTGCAATTCCTAAGCTATATGCTAAATAATCGAACGATTGGTTATCTGAAAGAGTGGCAGAAGTGAAAATGTATGGTATTTTCTTCGCAAATACTCGTTCTTTTAAGACGTCTTTTACTGCTTGCGGCATAATAACCAACGTCAGCTGCCAGTTGTTTTCTTCCACCCAGTAGATGGCATTTTCGTTGTCCATAAATAAGCGCAGCGAATAATCAATTTGATCTAGGTACTCATCTACAATTCGCAGCGTATATTCGTCTACTGTATAGGTCTCACTCTCAAACACAAGCTCGTTTCCGATATGTTCAAGCAGCGATAAAAGTTCTTTTCCTACACTTTGTAATCCGTTTGTTCGGGCTACTTCTTTACGGCTAGAACCAACGATTTCTGTGCTTGCTTCACTTAAACGGTCAAAGAACATTGCATACACATCGATAGCGTGCTCGATCTTCACAGCAAATTCTTCTCGCACGTCATTTTCTAATAGACGCGTTAACAAGTTTTCTAACGTATCTTCTTGAATGCGATACGTTAAAGCCTTTTGTGCAGCAAATTCCAGCAGGTGACCTTCATCAAATACAACACAGCTGCTTTCAGGAAGAAGCGGAAGCTGTCCTTCACGCTTGCGGGCTTCATATGTCCAAATGTGTTCCATGTAAAAATCGTGAGAGCAAATAATTAAGTCATGTGCTTTTCTATAGTGC
Source organism: Priestia sp. 3CA3 (assembly GCF_056836725.1). Lineage (NCBI taxonomy): Bacteria > Bacillati > Bacillota > Bacilli > Caryophanales > Bacillaceae > Priestia > Priestia sp. 3CA3. The sequence goes on along the minus strand of NZ_JBXENJ010000005.1, from coordinate 365,171 downwards.
TCGCGTGAAAGCGTTAAGCCACATCTATGACGCTGCTCACAGGAAGAGCAATCTTGAAACGTATCCCAGTTAATTTGATTCCATTCCTCATCCGTTAAATGAGGATATTCTTTACGGTCTCCGTAGTGATAGAACGACTGCATACCACTATGATCATGAACAAAATCAGGAAGCGTATCGTAAATTTCTTCAATGTTTTCATTATCTGTTCGTGCTGTCACAGCATCTAATTTCTTTAAACACAGATACTGATCTTGAGATTTTGCTAGGCGAACATCCATGTTAATATCTAAAATACCAGAGAGCTTGGCAATGTCTCCTTCGGCTTTTACTAACTGTTCAATTAATGTTTCATCCGCACAGGCAATAATAGCCGGCTTGCCAATATACCTTGCATAACAAATAGCGTACAGTAAATACACAATGGTTTTCCCTGTTCCTACACCTGCTTCTGCAAAGATTACATTTTTTTCTTTAAAAGCTCGTTCGATTTGAAAAGCCATAAAAATTTGTTCATCCCGAAGTTCTAATCCTGCGTCTGGAAGATGATCATAAAAAACATCACCTATCCATTCATTTAATTTGTCAAAAAAGTTTTCATCCCGCTCAATTGTAAAAGGCAACCGCTCTCTCATCATCGATACTGACTCCTTTATTTATGTAAATATCTATCAATAAAAATTAGCTTCACTTCTTTTTATCTAGTAAATTTCTCATGTAAGCAAAACTTAATTATTGACTACTTTATCTAAAATGTCAATAAAAAGAGCTGAACATAAAAAAGTTCTGCCTGTAAGGACAGAACCTTTTTGTATAAAAGCTGGGTGTATAGAACGCAAACGGAATAAGTGCTATTAAAAAATTAATTACAGCGGAATTTGGAATCCGTGGACTGAGACAATAAAAAGGCCGCTTCATACTCGGCTTTTGCTTGTTCCAGCTGAGTAAGCGTCTCTCCGCTAACTTCTATTCCCTGCTGCATTAAATGATAGCTGTTTTCCAACGCTTGCCGAATCATAGTGAACTGCGTGTTTCTATCCATTTATAAACATCCTCTCTCTGTAGTGCTTACTATAAAAGTGAATACTATCATTCTATACACCAGCTGTTTATTTTATTCTCAAAACCAGCATCTCTGGCTTAATAAATGGATTCTTTCATTTAAGAAAAATAATCGAACTCATTAAAATATTTTAATTCTCACTTGACATATAGGAATAATATACTTTAAAATTACTTACAGATTCAATCACTCAAAACTACATACTACAGGCTTACCGGTCAACCGATAGCCTCTAATTGCCAGATACACGTACAATCCGTCTGTGCAATTAGAGGCTTTTATTTTTTAAAAGCCTGCTGAGAGGAGAAAAAAATGGCAGAACTGCAGTTGCAGCATGTGTATAAAAAATACGGAAAAGATAGTCTTGCAGTTGATAATTCTAATCTTCATATTCAAGACAAAGAATTTATTGTATTTGTAGGACCTTCAGGGTGCGGCAAATCCACTACCCTTCGAATGATCGCCGGCCTTGAATCGATAACAGAAGGAGAATTGCTTATTAATGGAGATCGTGCAAACGATTTACCTTCTAAGGACCGGGATATTGCAATGGTGTTTCAAAACTACGCGCTTTACCCTCATTTAACGGTTTACGACAACATGGCATTTGGCTTGCAGCTCCGCAAAGTCCCAAAACAAGAAATTGATGAGCGCGTTCGTGAAGCGGCTCGTATTTTGGACTTAGAACCCTATTTAAAACGCAAGCCAAAAGCATTATCAGGAGGTCAGCGTCAGCGAGTGGCTTTAGGAAGAGCCATTGTACGGAATGCCCAAATTTTTTTAATGGATGAGCCTTTGTCTAACCTTGATGCGAAGCTTCGCGTACAAATGCGTGCTGAAATCAGTAAGCTTCATCAGAGGCTGCAGACGACCATTATTTATGTAACCCACGATCAAACAGAAGCCATGACGATGGCAAGCAGAATCGTAGTTATGAAAGACGGAAAAATTCAGCAAATAGGTTCACCTATGCAAGTGTATAATGCTCCAGAGAATACGTTTGTAGCCAGTTTTATAGGCTCACCGGGAATGAACTTTTTCACAGGAAAAGTAGTGAACAGCAAACTGTACATCAGTGAACATGAGTTTCAACTGACAGAAAATCAAATGCATTCGTTACATGAAAAAGGCTACAATAATCAATTCATTACTGTAGGAATTCGACCCGAGCATATTACGCGCGCCTTTTCTGATGCTCCTCATATTTCATTACCGGTAGATGTGTCTGAGTTATTAGGAGCAGAGTACATACTATACAGCAGTTTAGGAGAGCAGCTCTTTGTGGCTAAAATCCCTGGGGATGAACATATTCAAGTTCATCAGCACTTTCCGTTTCATTTTCAAATGAATCATGCTCATTTCTTTGACCAAGCATCTACCAATCGTATCAAAATTGACCAATAACTATCTAAAAAGAATTCTATAAATGGGGGAACTAAAATGAAAAAATTATTAATTCTGTTAGCAATGCTCACCGTGATCATCGCCGGCTGCGGCAAAAACAGTTCAACAAGCGGCGACAGCAGCGATTCTTCAAAAAAAGTAACCATTAACTTTACGCATTGGCGAGGAGAAGATACGAAAGCCTTTGATTCTATCATTGAGCAATTTGAAAAGAAAAACCCAAATATTCATGTAGAGATGACCGTCTTTCCTTCGGATTCATATCAATCACAAATTCAAGGATCTCTACTCTCTGGAGAAGGCATCGATGTATTTGCTAGTTTTCCAGGAAGTCAATTTGAAACGATTCGCAAAGCAAACGGTTTTGCAAAGCTGGACGACCAAAACTTACTCAGCAAATTTGACGAAAAGCTAATCCAAGCGGGTAAAGCGGATAATACGCAATATGCTCTTCCTTATCAGCTAGTCTATAACATTCCTGTCTATAACAAAGGCATTTTTGAAAAACTAAATTTAGATGTTCCTAAAGACTGGAATAGCTTTTTAAAAACAGCTGAAACATTAAAGAAAAATGGTTACACGCCGATTTTATTTTCAGGAGACGTAAGTCCTTCTCAATTTATTAACCCAATGATTATGAATAACGAACCTACAAATAACGCCCTTCACGAAGTAGAAACGGGCAAGCGCAAGCTAACTGATGAATGGTTTATCAAAACCCTATCTCAAATTAAAGAATTAAATGATAAAGGTTACTTCCAAAAAGATGCTCTTGGTACGAAAAAAGAAAGTGCTGCAGCACTTTTCGCTCAGGAAAAAGGCGCAATGCTTGCTCAAGGTTCTTATATGATGGCTACAGTCAAACAGCAAAACCCAAAGATTGATCAAGGTTTGCTTGCACCGATTACAGTGGATCAAGATAAAGCCAAATACGAAGGTGTTCATACCACAACATTCTTATTAGGTGTTGCTGAAAAATCAAAACATAAAGAAGCTGCTAAGAAATTTTTAACTTTCCTTGCAGATCCAAAGATTTCTTCTGAGTATGCAAATGCTACTGGCCAGTTATTAACGGTCAAAGACGTGAAATATGATTCACCTGAACTCAAAGAAAGCGCAAAGTGGAAAGACAAAAAAACGGTCTTCCAACCTCGATTTACCATTTTAAATGAGCGCGTATCAAAAGCTGTTGAAACATCTGTACAGGACGTACTATCCGGTATGTCAGCGAAAAAAGCTGCTGAAAAAGCACAAGGAGAGGTAGAACGTGTCGCTAAAAACTAATACGTCTATTCAAGAGGAAGAAAAGAGAACCCCTTCGTTCTCTTTTCCTCTCTTTTCATTTAAAAATATCTCTAAAAGCAGGCATCTATGGTTGTTTTTGCTTCCTGGTTTTGTCATATATACGGTTTTCTTTGCATTGCCAACGCTTTCTGCTTTATTTTTAAGTACAACTGATTGGAATGGATTGTCTTCTCAGTTCTCATTTGTAGGGTTTCAAAACTTCAAAGAAATTTTAACAAACGATGCTATTTTCACACAGTCGCTTACAAACAACTTAAAGTTCACAATTGGCGTGCTGATCTTTCAAACGTTATTGAGCTTAGGCTTTGCACTTTTACTTTATAGAAATTCTGCATGGAATACATTTTATCGCTCACTCTTTTTTGTACCGACGATTATTTCGTCCGTGTCGATTGCGTTCACGTGGAACTTTATGTATGACCCCAACATTGGAGGAGTTAACCTATTTTTAAGTAAAATAGGCCTTAAGCATTGGACACAGTCTTGGATTGGAAATGGACATATCGCCATTTACAGCTTGGCTTTTGTACAATTTTGGGCACATACTGGTCAAATGCTTATTATTTTTGTAGCTGGAATTCAAGCTATTCCCAGTGAGTTATATGAAGCTGCTAGTATTGATGGAGCAACACGATGGCAAAAATTCAAGCGCATTACGTGGCCTCTTTTAGCTCCAGCTACGACAATGGTTGTGGCTTATACGACCATACAAAGCTTTAAAGCATTTGATTTAATCATTGCAATGACAAATGGAGGTCCCTCCAACTCAACTGAAATTCTTTCGACACTTCTTTATCACGAAGCTTTTATTAATTTTCGTTTTGGCTATGCCTCTGCCATTTCCGTTGTATTTATGATTGTGATTGCTCTTTTAACGTTTCTTCAATTTCGCGTACTTCGCCTGACCAAAATGTAAAAGGAGATTCTTTTATGAAACAAAATCCATTCAGACATCTGATTTTAGGGATATACGGTTTAATCATTCTGTTGCCCTTAAGCTTGGTTTTATTAACAACCTTTAAAACAACGCCTGAACTTTACAGCAACCCAATTGGATTACCAGCAGGCTGGAATATTGAAAATTATAAACAGCTGCTCGTCAATGAACCCATCTTTGGCTATATTCAAAACAGCGTGATTGTTACCGTCTTTAGCACGTTTTTTATTCTATGGTTTTCAAGCATGATTGCTTACGCTATTATTCAGCTACCTCAAAAGCTTGGATGGATTGTATACGGCTTTTTTGTTTGCGGAATGATTGTCCCTACTCAAGTCAATATGATTCCTGTCTTTTTGCTGATGAATAAGCTTGGACTGGTCAATACGCTAACAGGGGTCATTATCGTCTCCATAAGTTTTTTGCTTCCTATCGGTGTGTTTATTATAACGGGGTTTATGAAAACTTTGCCAAAGGAACTATTCGAAGCCGCTCGCATGGACGGGGCGTCAGAGTGGAAAATATATTCAAAAATCGCTCTTCGACTCTCCATACCTTCAATGGCTACAGTAGGAATTTTTTCGTTTGTGATCGTGTGGAATGATCTGTTATTCCCTTTGCTATTATTAAAATCTAAAGAAGTAAAAACGCTGCCTATTGCATTATTGGACTTTCAAGGGGAATTTCTAACCAATTACCCTATGCTGTTTTCAGCAGTCGTTCTTTCTTCTATTCCATTATTGATTGCGTACGTGTTTTTGCAAAAGCATTTCATTTCAGGAATGACCTCTGGGGCATTAAAATAGCAGGCAAGAAAATCACGCTTCCCTGCCTGCCCCTTTATTCTATAGGATTATTTTTTAAAGCACGCTGAGGTTTCGGTTTCTCTACTATTAGGTGTTGGTAAACGTACATTAAAGCAGCTTTTAACAGAAAGATACCTAGCAAATGGTACTCTTTAAATGTGCCTACCCTAAAAAGCTTTGCACGGCTCATAGCTCGTTGAAAAGGATAAACAAAAAATGTATCTACGATTGCATTCAATAACATATACCTTCCAAAATGGCCATATGTGAACTTTTTAATCCATAAAGAACCTGCTAAAAATGGACCTAAAAGTAAAGCAGCTTCACCTGTTAAATATGGATGAGGAGGATTAGGGAATATCCACCACTTCTTTTTTTCAGCAATATAGCTTTCAACCATAATCAAAAAGGAAATAAACATAGTAGATGATAAATAACGCTTAATATGCTGTCGTCCTATAAAAGGGATGGTTAACCATGAAAGAAGCATCATCCCGCCAAAAATCCGTGCTGACCGATTTTTTCTCATTTTATCACCTCTTAGGTTTTAGTATGAGATTTCCCCTTCGTAAATATGTTAGAAATAAGCTAATCATTTCTCGTTTTAAGCCTGCTAGTAAAAAGAAATGAATACATATATTGCCCTGCTACTCGCCCATACTATAAAAAAACATAATGGGGTGAGTACATGCATGATTATTATGACGGACTATATAAATACCTGCTTAATGCCACGTTTTGGTTTATTTTATTAATTGTCGTGCTCGGGATAGGCATGTTTGGAATGCTAGCTTATCGCGGTTTAAAAAAGAAATAACGTAAAAAAGCCAAGCGGTTTCTACACCGCTTGGCTTTTTATTATTAGTCGTTTCGTGGAGGACGAGGTCCCCAGTACTGATAGTAGTCTGTTTTAATAAATCCGTTAAATAATTTGCGTTTTTTCGTCGCTTTTTTACCGTAGTACTGTTCAAACTGTTCATGAGATGTAAGCATATAAATCGACCACGTATCAAGCTTAGAAAACGCTTCGCCCATTTCAGCGTACATTTTTTCAACAGAAGGACGATCGCTTAAACGTTCGCCGTACGGAGGGTTACCAATAATGATTCCATATTCTTTCGGCGTCGTAAAATCGCGCACTTGCATTTGCTTAAATTGAATTAAATCTCCAAGTCCAGCTTCAAATGCATTTTGCTCCGCTACTTTTACCATACGATGGTCAATATCATGACCAGCAATATCTAGCACTTGGTCATAGTTCGCTAAGTCTTCTGCTTCTTCGCGCGCTTTGTCCCAAATGCTTGCTGACATCCACGGCCACTCTTCTGATAAGAAGTCACGATTAAACCCTGGTGCAATATTTTGACCGATAAGCGCTGCTTCGATAGCAATTGTACCAGAACCGCAGAAAACATCGACAAACGGACGATTCGCATTCCACGGCGTTAGCATAATTAAAGCAGCTGCCAGCGTTTCTTTTAAAGGAGCTTCCCCTTGTCCTACGCGGTAACCGCGCTTATGAAGTCCTGCACCGCTTGCGTCAATTGTTAATGTAGCAACATCTTTTAATAACGCTACTTCAATTTTAAACGTTGACCCCGTTTCTTCGAGCCAGCCTGTTGTTTTGTTATAATGTTTTTTCATGCTGTCAACAATTGCTTTTTTTACAATGCTTTGACAATCTGATACGCTGAACAATTTAGATTTAACTGATTTTCCCGATACAGGAAACTGTGCATCTACGGGCAAATAATCTCCCCAATTTAATGCTTTTGTTTGTTCAAAAAGCTCATCAAACGTACGAGCTTTGAACTGTCCAACCTGTACTTTAATTCGATCTGCTGTACGAAGCCATAAATTGCATCGAGCAATTGCAAGCTCGTCTCCTTCAAAGATAACCTTGCCATTATCTACTTCACATTCATATCCTAAAGCACGCACTTCTTTAGCCACTAGTGCTTCAATTCCCATTGCTGCTGTTGCAATAATTTTATATTTCGCCATTTTTCAACCTCATTTTGTTTCTAATTATCTACACTAAGTGTAAAAGTACCATATACATGCGCCGTAGTCAAAGCTTTCTCCGTCTTTTTATCAAAATGCAGAAACTGCTCGCTCTTGGTAGAGCCAGCAGTTTCTTTACATATGTCGCATATAGATTTGTTTTTAAAAGCTTTCCATTTTAAAATTGCGCAATCGGTTGCTCAACTTGTTTATGAAAGTAAGTATACACGTGTTTCATATGGGTGCAGCGTACATTGTTCAAGCGTTTCGTTTTTATCCAACGGATAATTATGAATCAGCACTTCTATGTTTGTAAATGAGCTCTCTGAAGGAAACTCGAACGTTTGATTATTCGGTGACATATTACAAATAACAACAGCGGTTTTACCTTCTAATGTTCGCGTATACGCGTAAATAGCGGAATCTTCTTCTGCCAACAGCTTATAAGTTCCATACACCAGCACATCATGCTGTTTTCTAATTTTAATGAGCTGTTTGTAAAAATTCAGTACCGAATTCTTATCACTTTTCTGCTCTTCTACGTTAATGTCTACGTAATTTGGGTTCACTTTCATCCAAGGGTTTCCGGTAGAAAATCCTGCATTTTTTTCTGTATTCCACTGCATTGGCGTCCTTGAGTTATCGCGGCCTGTTTCCCAAATAACTTTCATAATCTCGTCATGTGAATCGCCTTTTTCACGCTGAATACGGTAGTAGTTAATCATCCCAACATCATCATAATCATCAATAGAATCAAATTTAACATTGGTCATTCCAAGTTCTTGTCCTTGATAAATAAACGGTGTTCCTTTCATTAAAAAGTATAGTGCAGCTAAGCACTTTGCACTTTCCACTCGGTAAGCTGTGCTGCCGAATTTATTTACAGAACGAATTTGGTCATGATTTTCTAAATATAAAGCGTTCCAGCCGTTAATTTTTTCTAAACCATTTTGCCAATTAGTTAAAATTGTTTTTAACTCGATTAAATCAAGCGGTTTTTCTTCTCCTTTATCCCACAGTCCCATATGCTCGAACTGAAAAATCATATTGAAGTTTCCGCCATCTTCAGCTACCCACTCATCTGCGCTGTCCGATGTTACACCATTTGCCTCTCCAACCGTCATAATATCGTATTTGGCAAACGTTTTTTCTTTTAGCTCTTTTAAATGTTCTTGAATTCCCGGTCGATTCATATGCCCTTCAAACGATGGCACATAATCTAGCTTTTCAGGGTTCGGCAGATCTGGGAAGCCGGCCACTTTCTTAATATGCGAAATAGCATCTACACGAAAGCCGTCAATTCCTTTATCTAACCACCAGTTAACCATTTCATAAAGCTCATGACGTACTTTTTCGTTTTCCCAGTTTAAATCGGGCTGTTTTTTAGAAAATACGTGCATGTAATATTCTTTTGTCTTTTCGTCGAACTCCCAAGCTGATCCGCTAAAAATAGATTCCCAGTTGTTTGGCTCTTTTCCATCTTTACCTTCGTGCCAGATATAATAATCACGATATGGATTCTCTTTAGCAGACCTAGATTCTAAAAACCAAGGATGTTCATCTGAAGTATGGTTAATAACTAAATCCATAATCAGCTTCATTCCGCGATGGTGAACTTCATCTAACAGCTCATCAAAGTCTTCCATTGTTCCAAAATCTTTCATAATATCTTTATAATCACTGATATCGTAGCCATTATCGTCGTTAGGAGACTGATAAATCGGGCAAATCCAAATGACATCAATTCCAAGATCAGATAAATAGTCTAATTTTGAAATAACCCCTTGAATGTCACCAATTCCGTCGCCGTTTGAATCCATGAAGCTTCGCGGATAGATTTGATACGCAACAGCTTCTTTCCACCATTTCTTTTCCATGTGCTCAACCCCTCAAAATAGTGCTTTTACGTAAGCGTTCGCCTTTACGCATATCGCTATTTTATAATGAATACATGCAAAAAAATAGGTTTTTCACAAAAAAAATCGTTATTCTCTTTTGAATAACGATTCTCACTGCGCTAATTTGTGTTTAAAGGCATAAATGACGGCTTGAGTTCGGTCCTGCACATCCAGCTTACTTAATAAATTGCTCACATGTGTTTTTACCGTCTTTAGCGCAATAAATAATTCGTCTGCAATCTCTTGATTTGTTTTACCCTGTGTCATTAAAAGTAAAATTTCCATTTCACGAGCTGTGAGTTCTTCATGAGGTAAAGACGGCTTTCTCATTTTAGACATCATTTTACCGGTTACTTCAGGCTCTAATACAGATTCCCCCTCATATGTACGGCGAATAGCAGCTGCAATTTCTCCTGCTTTAGACGTTTTTAATAAGTAGCTTGTTGCCCCTGCCTCTAGAGCGGGATATACTTTTTCGTCATCTAGAAAGCTAGTGACAATAATTACTTTTGCTTCCGGCCACTGCTTAATGAGCTGTTTTGTTGCTTCAATCCCGTCCATTTCTTCCATGACTAAATCCATTAAAATAATATCCGGGCGCAGCTGAAGCCCTAATTCAACGGCCTGTTGGCCATTGGCTGCTTCAGCTATTACATGAATGTCTGTTTGAGCCGACAAATACGCTCCTACGCCAATACGAACCATTTCATGGTCATCTACTAACAGTACATTAATCATTTTGCTTCTCCTCTCTTTCTACTAACGGTACTTTTACTTCTAGCTTTGTTCCTTTGTCGGGCAAACTAATAATTTTTAATAGGCCTCCAATTTCAACTGCGCGTTCATACATATTTTGCAGACCGTACGATCCGACTTTCTCCTTTTCTACATCAAAACCAACTCCGTTATCCACAATACGTAAAATAATGGAAAAGTCACGTTTGATCAGCAGCACGTCTAAAGCTGTTGCATTTGCATGACGCAGCGTATTTGATACGGATTCTTGCAAAATTCTAAACAAGTGGTCTTCAATGCCTTTATCAAGTTCAAACCCTTCTATTTTCCAATTTAATTCAAGCGGTACTTTTTGAGCAAGCTCATTCATCAGTTCTTTCATTCCAGCCTGTAGCGATTTTCCTTTTAATGCTGCAGGACGAAGATGAAGAAGCAAAGCCCTCATTTCAAGCTGTGATTGATTAATCATTTTTTCAACCATCTTTAATTGCTTAGCTTCAGAGTCTTGTAGCGTAAGATTGGATTCCGTAATAGCAGACATAAGCATCGAAGCGGCAAATAGCTGCTGACTAACGGAGTCATGCAGTTCTCTAGCAAGCCGATTTCGTTCTTGAGAAACAATTTCTTGCACTTGCTTTTGCTGATTTTCCACTTTTTCCGTTGCCATCTTTTGAGATTGCTGCGCTTGAAAAATCATTTTATGATCTACTTTGTTTAAACGGCTTATAATTCGAGACGTTTCTTGAATAAGCGGTTGATTTGCCGACATATGCCGGTGGCCATTTTCTATTTCATATAATCGGTTTTCAACATATGTCCACTGCTGTCTCCACATAAACCCCATGATTCCTCCAATCACGCTTCCAATCGTAAGGCTTAAACTGAAGGAAAACAGCACAAAAGGCATGCCAAATACGCTCGTTTTCCATAAGTCGCTAAGTTGAAAAACAGGATATGCCAAAAACACGGTAAGGAGCACGGATACAAATACAAAAAAACTTAAGAAAATCCCCCACAATAACTGCCGTTGAAGAATACTCATATCCTTTGCACCTCTAAATCTCCAATCACAACAGTTGTAACAATCTTCACCCTATGAGCAGATTGATCAAATTCCTCTGTTTTGATAGACAAATTTTCATTGAACGAAAAGCCGCGCTGATGGCCAAAAACCGTTACGTTTCCTGCTAGTTTAGAATGATTCACAGATACTTCTGTTTCGTAAGGAATGAGCACTTTAATATTTCCAAACACTTGACGAATAAAGATAACCGCATCGCCTTTTGGCAGAACAGTATTGCTTAAATCAATCACAATGTCTCCCCATACGCTTTGAATATTAATATCATCCCATTCGTATACGGAGTCTTCGGTTCTTTGACTACCAAGAAGTTTATTCGTCAAAACCGGCCGGACCTGCACCAAACTTTGGTTTGGCTGCTGGGTAAATTCGTCAGTTGGTCTGAATTCAATCGGATGCTTTCTTGATTGAATAAACCTAAGTAAAAAGTACAGAAAAAGAGCAATAACTAAAAACTTAAAGGCAACCGTATTAAATATATTCAACACAAGCCCAATAACGCCAATCCAAAATAACATACGCCCTAATTTTCTTCTCATTTTTTTTCGCCCAATATACATGAACGCACCGGCAATTAATACAGAAAAGATCAAGCCGCTGTGAAAAAACATAATTTCAATAAACAGGACAAATAAGCTGCAAATAAAAATGAACATAAGAGATTCTGTTTTGTTTACGCTTTGCACAGCTCCCTCTCCTTTCTCCTCGTAGATGACATAGCGTTCTTTGGATGCTGCAGATATCTATTCTCTCACCTTAAAAAGACGCAGAAACCTACGCCTTTTTTAGAATACCATGTTTTATGCAGAAACACTGATTTTTTACGATGATTTTACTCTTTTTTCTAATTCAGCAATCTTGCTGTCTACTGTTTGTCTGTAGTAATTTGTATTAATTTGATTTTCAAGCTGGTCAATATAGGTTTCCATTTCGTCAAACTGACTGTAGGACGCATAAGATGCTTCCGTTTTCATTACTGAATTCATACGATGGTGCGCACGGGCAATATTTTCGCGCCCCATTAGTTCCATACGGCGAATATGCATATCTTTTACCTTATGCTTCATTTCTTCATACTTTTGTTCAAGCTCTTCTAACTGCTTGGATGCATCTTCATAAGATTCTTTTACACGCTTTGCTCTCTCTTCGTAGTGAGCATGCTCTTTTACAATAAATTCATGTAATTCTGCTTCTTCAGCTGCTTGCGCCACTTGTGCTTGCTCATGACGTTTTTTCATCATGTCAAGTGCCAGATGGTATTCGCGATTAAACTGCTCTTTTAACGTGTGCTGCCGCTCAACAAGCTGCCTTACCTTTTCAGTCTCCTGCTCGCATTGGCGCAAATAGTGATTTAACGAAGCAATTGGATTTTTTTGTTCTTTGTGATCAAGTAATTGATGAAGGTCTGCAGAAATCGTTTCTTTCATTCGAGTAAATAAGTTTCTCATTTTGTTCATCTCCTTAGATAATAAAGTGAAATTTTATTATTTTTGATTTAAGTCAGCCCACTGACGTTCAAAGTGCTTAAACGGATCTTCTTTTTCCATTTTTATAGGCCTGCTGCTGTTCCACTTTTTATATACAATGTAAAGTACTACTGCTGCGATGATACCAGCAAGAGCCGGAAGGTTTGAAACGGTTGTTAAGAGTACGACGACACCAATAAACCCCCAGAACCATTTTTTAAAGGGGGTCTCTGCTTTAACAAACCCTTTAAATGCTACGTACAAAATAACCAAGCCAAGCGCAAGTCCTACCATGGGGCCAGCATTTGCAAGAAGAACGATAGCAGCTACCGCTCCAATCAAAAACAAACCGACTTTTTTCATTTTGTTTCCTCCTTTCGCTTCTCTATATACTTAGTTTAAGGATGATAACGTTTTTTCAAAACGAGCTAGAGCTTTATTTTCTCCTAAGACCTGAGGCTGATAACAAGCTCAGCCTGATTGTACAAAAAAATGACAGCTTATGATAAGCTGTCATTTTGACATAAAAAAAGCTCTTCCGTTATATGAAGAGCTGGGTTGGATTAAAATATAGTGTATAACAACTATTGTCGATTGCTTTTCAATAACGTTCTGTAAGCCATGTTTTGTACCATTGTACTGCAAGCGGCTAGCTACCTCGTACTCCGGTGGCAATTATCTATCTACAAAATGTAACCATTTTGTCCTTCCTTCCGTTCAGTTCCTTCCAGAAAGTTCCCCTACCATTATTTGGGTTTCTCGCTCGAGGGGTTTACCTCGTTCCACTCTTATCATTTCTGATAAGACTTCGTCACTGTGGCACTTTCAGAGTAGTCAAGCCATATCTTAAAAAGACTTAGGCTTTTTCCCCGCCGTTAGCTTTTAACAGCTACCCTAGCTTATGACTTCGCTAGGCACGAACACTACAGACATCGCAGTCTGTGCGAGCATGGACTTTCCTCTACATCCTCATATGTGATGCAGCAATTACCCGAACGTTATTGATAACGACTTTCCTTAGTATAATAAAAATAGGAGTTGAATGCAACTCCTATTTTTAGGTTATTCGTATAATTTACTTCCAAACACATGTTTTTCTAAGTTTGACAAACGTTTTAAAATATCAAAGTTTGTCGTACCCGCTTGCTGCTGCTGTTGAGCCGGCGGCGGGGTAAACGAAGGTTGTTGCGGCTTTTTAGATAACTCTTCTACTTGCTTTTTTAAGCGTAAATTTTCAGTTTGTAATGCTTCAATTTCTTCATGAAATGCTTCATAATCTTTAATAACAGAATCTAGATACTTATCTACTTCCTCTTGATTATAGCCTCTCATGCCTGTTTTAAATTCTTTTTCTAAAATTTCTTTGGCCGTTAAACGAATTTTATCAGCTAACATCTCTATCACCTCGAATACGATAAACCTTATCTTTATTATAATTCATTTTTTCAAAAATAGCTTCAAATGTCAATTTATCTTTTAAAATGTTTCGTCAAGTGGCGTTAAAAAGACGAAAATTTTTCTTCATCCACGATATCTTGTAAGTCGTGAGACGTCACCATTATAATAGGGTATTCTTCTCGTTCAGCACGCTTTTTAGCCGTTTCTAACATATATTTAGGACTTCCTTCGTGCTCTTCGTCGTAAACTAAACAAATACCTTCACTTTTTTCTACTAAAAATTGATTTTTCAACCGAAACTGTGCTGGACTTTCATATTTCTTTTTTGTGATGCTATCTACATAATCTGCTTGACTTAAGACGAATTCATACAATTCTTTATTGACGTCATTCCATTTTTCTTCCTGCTCCAAAAATGGTGTTAAAACAGCTAACTGAAGCTCGGGATAATCGAGCTGCAGATCAAATACCACTTCTGCTGCCCAAATCTCTACTCCTAGCTGGCCACTAATCAATACCCATTCTAATCCATCTTCTACTAATTCCTGTAATTTTTTATAGAGCGCTTTTTTTATGTATGTAATGCCTTGATGTTTTTCATTAAAAATTCCAAGTTCGAATGGCTTATAACCAGTAACCGTTAGCACCTTCATTATATAACTCCTTTGTAACAAAATAGAATAGGAACTGATGTAATCAGCTCCTATTAACGTACATTATCTAAAATACCCTGAATTAGGTCCTTGATGCGCGCCTTTTGTATGACAGCTTCCTTGGCCGCAACCTTTGTGTCCAGGATAACTAGCGCCTGCTACTTGACCTGGGTAACCTCCTTGGCCTGGAAAACCAGCTCCACCTACTTGACCTGGGTAGCCTCCTTGGCCTGGATAACTAGCACCTGCTACTTGACCTGGGTAACCTCCTTGACCTGGGTAACCAGCACCTGCTACTTGACCTGGGTAGCCTCCCATTTGACCTGGATAGCCTGCTCCACCTACTTGAGTTGGATATTGCTGCGCACCGCCAAAAAACTGTTGATTTGAAGTTTCATTTACAACAGATTGTGTTTGCGGGAAGTAATGCACGTGCTTCACATTTGTATGATTCACCAATGTATTATGACTTGGATGAATGTGAGGTACAACTACCTCCTGAGAAGTAAACTGTGTGCAGCATTTTGTTGGATGCACAATTGGTGGCATACATTTTGTTGGTCTTGGATACATATCCTTTTTCCCCTTTCACTGTTTAGTTATTACACTATTACAATATGTGAAGGGTAATGTACATGTACTAAGACAAACACCTATTTTTGACCTACATAAAGGAGTTATACGAATTTTTCAAACTGCTTAAGACAATTACTGTTAAACAAATTAATGCGAAAAATGATACTAAAATCACATTTTTCATGAGGCCTCTCTCCATCTCACCAAAGTTCTGTTTTTAAGCTGTAAGAATCAGTCTTACATTGACTAATTTTATCAATGACTGAAAAATAGAACAATATAAAACGTCTACAAAAACAAAAGAATAATAATTCTGAATATTTTAAAATAAATCAGCTGAAGCCTATCCTTTAGCTGATTTATTTTTTAATCTAAGAAGTCTTTTTTCAAGCGCTTCCTTCGACGTTTTTTTCGTCATTCCCCTGAGTTGATTCCACTTCTCCGAGGCTAGCTCAGTATATAGAAGTGCTTGATGAACATCTTTGAGACGATGCTCATAAATTTTAGCTAACTCAACCAGTGCTTCTATAGCGACGTCACCTTCACATGTTTGAACCAAGGGTTCAAACATGTCCACTGCCTCTTTCCAACTCTTCTCTTTTTTATAATGATAAGCCATCGCTAGCTGAGCTTTTTCATGCTCTTCTTTTTCTTTTTCCGCTACGCCTTGATAAAGAGAGAAAGCGTGCTTGTTCTCCCCCAACTGCTCATACCACCTTGCCACTTCATATGTTTCTTTTTCTGTAAACTCCTCACTAGTAAGGAGATGTTTTGATAAATGAATGTATAAGGTAATAAGCGATAAAATATCATGTTCATTATGTTTCATAATGTCGAATAAGCCTCTTGGATTTTTCGTTTCAATAAAATCAAAATAAATCATGGGAGCTAAGAAACCGGGAATATCATCAACTCGTTCAATTCCAAGTATTTCTTTTTCGACATTCGCAAGCTTAACCGAACCCATTTTATGTTTCCACAGCCTTCTTGACGCATGCAGTAAATCAAAGTGACCGAACTTAGGCAGCTTGGGCAAATGATCTCTCAATAGCGTATGGCGAGTCTTGACGTGAGGCCAATCGAAAGATTTACCATTATAAGTCACAAGCGTCGTGTAGTCTACTTCTTTTAAAAAACTTTCATAAAATGCTACTTCTCCACTTGGCTCGGTTAATATATGCTGACGAAAAACGACGGAATCTTTTAACACCCTTGCGTATCCTAGCAAAAAGATAGTCGTTCCCGTACCTGTACTAAGCCCCGTCGTTTCCGTATCAAAGAAAAACAAATCTGAATATGTGTGGCCTTTTGATGAAAGCGGATGAGCAACTGTAGACTGATTCCATACTTCCACTACTTTTTTCAGCTCATTAAATTCATAATGTCCATGCTTGTAGTCGAGCGGGTAAACCACTTCTCTGATCATACAGTAGCTGTCTTCGGCAAAGTAAGGCGCAGCATGATTTCCCTTCCATTCCTGCTCATAGGGAATAGACGCGCCCTTAGATCGCTGGGGGGTACTTTCAACCGGAGGCTTCGCTTCTGTAACATGAAGATGCTTTTTCATACGGTTTAATTTATTTTTAAAAGACAAGAGTTCACCTACTTTGCAGTTGTTGTAGCAGCACGAGCGCATCGCTTTTCGCGTGTTCTCCCTGTGCTTCCATACCGATACAAGACGGACAGCCGCTTTCGCAAGAACAATTTACAATTAATTGATTGGCTTGATTTAGCACATCATTCATTTGTTCGTATACTTTATCACTTAGCCCAATGCCTCCCGGGTATCGATCATATAAGAAGATAGTCGGCTGTTCGTTGTGCACCGCTTTTATCTGAGGAACTACATGTAAATCAGACGGATCGCACATCACCATAAGCGGTGCAATTGACTGAAGGGCATTTGCCACAGAAATGAGCGCTTGTTCCAATCGTTCTTCAGATTCGTAAAACTGTTCTTTTTCAAAGCTTAGCCACACGGCATTTGTATGAAGCTCTTCTTCCGGAAGTGAAATGGGACCTGACCCTATGTTTTCATGCGTCTCAAACTTTATTTTTTTAAATATCGTAGCCATGGCGCTGACCATTACATCGCCATAACCGATTGAATATGTTCCTTCCAGTCGCTCTTTATCAGCTTCTAGAACCTTTAAGTTAACCGCTAAGTTTGCATCGGTGAAATAGTCTACATCGACTTCACGAACATACGCTTTTTTCTCATCCCAGTCCAAGTATTCTACTTGATACTGAATGCCTTGATGCAAGTAAATCGCCTCATCATGAAGAAGCGTCATGGCACTAAAGCGATCCATTTCTCCAATTACTTTCACATTTGCAACGTCCGATTGATCAATGATGACAACATTTTCTTGGGATGCGGAGCGCAGACTGATATTATGAGCTGGGAACGAATCATTCATCCAGTACCATTTGTCTCCGCTAAAATGAATCACTCGCTCTTCTTGCAAAAACTCCAGCACGTCTTCAATTTCTACCCCATCAAATGTTTCTCCCTGCTTAAACGGCAGCTCATAGGACGCACATTTTAAATGATCGACTAAAATAACAAGATTATCAGGATTAATTCGAGCTGTTTCTGGATTTCTGCTAAAAAAGTAATCCGGATGCTGAATCATATACTGATCAAGCGGACTTGAACTTGCGACCATCACAATGACGGCTTCTCCATGACGTCTCCCTGCTCGTCCTGCTTGCTGCCAAGCACTTGCAACCGTGCCTGGATAACCTGTCATCACACACACCTGCAGCTGCCCGATATCCACTCCTAGCTCTAAAGCATTCGTACTGACTACCCCGTAAATACTTCCCTCTCGAAGTCCTCTTTCTATTTCGCGTCGCTGCTTCGGCAAATATCCTCCTCGATACCCTTGAATAGACTTATGTTGAAGCTGGTTTTTTACGAGCTCCTGCAGATACGTTAAAATAATTTCCACTCGTACTCGGCTTCGTGCAAATACAATCGTTTGAATTTTATTTTTCAAAAACTCTCCTGCAATATTTCGCACTTCAAGCGTAGCACTTCTTCTAATGTTTAAAGGTTTATTCACAATAGGCGGGTTATAAAAAATAAAATGTTTGCGGCCGCTAGGCGCTCCGTTGTTATCTACTAACATAACATGAGCTCCCGTTAAATGTTCAGCGAGTTCTTTTGGATTAGCGATGGTCGCTGATGTACAAATAAAGATAGGATCGCTTCCATAGTAGCGGCAAATTCGCTTTAACCGGCGGATAACGTTGGCTACGTGGCTTCCAAAAACACCACGGTACGTATGAAGTTCATCAATCACAATGTATTTCAGATTTTCAAACAGTGATACCCATTTCGTATGATGAGGTAAAATAGCTGAATGAAGCATGTCTGGATTCGTAATAACAATATGACCTGCTTTTCTCACCTTTTGACGGATATTTGCCGGAGTATCTCCATCATACGTGTAGCTATTGATTGGTACTTCCATTTCTTCAATGATTTCATTTAATTCACTTTTTTGATCTTGGGCAAGCGCTTTTGTTGGAAACAAATAAAGAGCTCTAGCCTGATCATTCTCCACAATACTCTGGAGTACCGGCAAGTTGTAGCACAATGTTTTCCCCGATGCTGTCGGCGTCACAGCCACAACATTCTTCTTAGCTGTCGCCAAATCAAACGCTGTTTTTTGATGCGTATAAAGCGAACCAATTCCTCGGTTCTCAAGTGCTTGCCGCAGTTTCGTATGCAAAGAAGCTGGAAATGGCGCAGTTTTAGCTTCTTTCTCTTCGATTGTATGCCAATGAACGATATTTTGCTGATACGATGGATTGGTTTGTAAGATATCCATTACTTCTTGTAAGTTTTTTCGTATTCTCATTTTCATCACCTGCTTCTATTTTAACGAATGAACGTTCGATAGAAAACCATAAGTTTTTGTATGTTTTTGGTGGATTCGGACATGGTATTAATACAGTAAATTTTTCAAGGAGATGTTAAAAATGGGAAGCCCTTATCTTTGCCCTAGCTGCAAAACAAACCGAACGCGCTTTAATATCATTGAACAAAATGCTAAACCTGTAAAAATGGATCCAAGAAGCGGAGACGTTGTAGAAGAATACACAAACGATACGCTCGATGCCTTTCACGCTGCTTATAATGGACCGCAAAAACGCATTCAGTGCGGAGCTTGCGGATTAGTAGAAGATGAAACCATGTTTGTACGGCATGCTGAATCGAATAAACTTCAATAAAAAAGGTGAGGCTCTTTGGCCTCACCTTTAATCATATAACTCTTAATGCTTTTTCTCGATGGAAAAGCAGACATTTTCATCTAAAAAATTCATGTCTTTTCTTATACAAACATGCTAAAATACCTAAAAAAGATATGGAGATGATGGTCATGTCATTTCTTCTTTCGCTTTTACCTTTCTCCTTTTTGAAGAAATTTCGTTTTCCTTCAGGAAGAGAAGTTAATGAAGATAAAATGTTCGATAAAACGAATGCAGAAATGCTTCAACAGAGAGTCAAGCTAGTTTCACTTGCTCTTGTAGTTTCCTACCCTATTTATATTTATATAGGATTTTCTTTACTTCAACATGCGGGGACATCTCAGTTTAGACATACACTAATTGGTATTCATTTCACTAGTTTTACTCTCTCTTCTCTTTATTTATTTTTCTATTATGTTAGTAAGAGAAAAGAGCGGTTTGCTAACTACTTAAGCACCATTGTATATGGCTATATATTTTATTACGTATTTGCTGCAGCACTTTCTACTATTAACAGTCAGCTTTTCACAGGTCGCGTAGACGTATATATGATGCTTTTGATTTCCACAGCTGTTTTATGTCCTATGAAATTAAAACAGCTGTGCATTATTTTTATTCCTAACCATCTTTTTTTATTATACGGCTTGTCACGATATGTACCGGATTCTTTTTCTCTTATTTCAAAGCAGATCAATACAACGGCAGCAGTTGCTATCGCTTTACTTATTTCATACATTCTTTATACATACCGTCACAAAGAATATATGAATCATTTACAGCTAAAAGAAAGCGAACGTAATTTTTTTACGCTGTTCAAAATTAATCCCTATCCTTTACTATTAACGAGATTATCCGACCACAAAGTGCTGCTCATTAACAATAAAGCTGTTCATTTTTACAATCTTGCTTCTCAAGATCTTGACCAAATAGATGGATTTATAATCTACCCTACCGATGAAGATCGAAAGGAGATTTTAAAACGTCTTCAACAAGAGAAATATGTAAAAAACTACATCCTAGAAGCACGTGAACATGGAGATTCTAAGTGGGTTATGATCAATTATGAATTACTAGAGTATCAAAGCGAAAGCTGCATACTCGCCGGTATTACCGATATAACCGATTTAAAAGCGGTTGAGCATGAATTGAGCTTGCACGCTTCAACTGATATGCTAACCGGAATTTTAAATCGAAGAAGCGGAATGGAAAAACTGCAGCTGGAACTGCTGAGAGCTAAAACCAATCATACATCTTTTCTATTATGTTTTATCGATATTAATTCTTTAAAACTAGTAAATGATCAATACGGTCATAGAGAAGGCGACTGGCTTATTAAAACAATAGCAGAATCAATTGGTGGCTATATTAGCAAGAATGATACGCTCTTTCGCTACGGAGGTGACGAGTTTTTATTAATTGCTCCTGAACAAACGGAAGAATACGTACACGAGCTGTGGCAAAATATTAATGAACAGCTAGAAGATAAAAAGAAAGAATTTAATAAGCCATATACACTGTCTGCGAGTTACGGGTTTATTATATGTGCGCCTTCAGACGACACCAACCTAGATACATTAATTCAAAAAGCAGATGCTGCTATGTATAAGCAAAAACATACGCGCGTTTCTTCCGCCTTTAAGTAAATCATCGAAGTCCTTGCGCCATCGCATCAAGTAGATTCGCTAAATAGAATGATCAAGGAATAAATCCGTGCATGAATTACGCGTGCACTTTCTTTCTTTGCAAAGAAAAACTATAATAGATGATGCAAGTATTTTACTGATATACGGAAAGGACGTACATATGTTTACAATTAAAGAATATACAGCTGAACAATTGCAGGATCCATTTGGTCTCCTTCTAGGTGAACGCTATGAATTTCATTTATACATTGAGGTAGAAGAAGAGGATGAATTATATACCGGCAGCGACCTTGCACTACGCGTAGTATATATTAAAGGCGAAGATAACACTTCTATTGCCCAAACTCATTTCTACGAAGTTTCAACAAATAAAGTATTAGACTTCGACCTTGAAGAAGAAGAAGCAGCAGCTGTCAAAGAGTTTTGTGGGAAACATTTACCTTCAGAGGAAGATACAAATAACGAGGAATAATTAAAAGAGGCTTGGACAAAAGTATTCTAGTTAAAGTTAAACAAGAACGATTAATCAAAATCACTGATTAACAGTTCTTGTTTTTTTCTGTCATGGTAAACATAGCTTTCATCTACTTCGTTTTTCCATTAGTTTTTTAACTACTTCTTTTGGTTCCCAGCATGTAAACTGATAAGAAGGACGGGTGTCATAGCCTAGTCTTTTGCATTGATACTTCATTCCCTTATCCAATTTAATGCTTTGAAAATGTTGACATGTGGCACAGCAATGAAATGAATTCATACCTTTCCTTCTCCCCTACTTTAATCTATTTTCTTAATCATACAAATAAAACGAATTTGCACAAAAAAAAGCTGCCTATTGGCAGCTTTCATATGTAGCGTTGAATTATAATTTTACAACATTCTCCGCTTGAGGTCCACGTTGGCCTTCAACGATTTCAAATTCAACTTTTTGGCCTTCTTCTAATGTTTTGAAGCCTTCAGATTGGATAGCTGAAAAATGAACGAATACGTCATTTTCGCCTGGTACTTCGATAAAACCGAAGCCCTTTTCACTGTTAAACCATTTTACTGTACCTGTAGTAGCCATGTAAAAAACCTCCAAAAAATGTAAAAATTTTAATATGTTACTCTATATTTACATTTATACCGTAAATAAAAAATTCACATATTATAAAAGAGACCTACGCGAAGTAGATCTCCTTTATAACAAGTGAATTTTCACTAAATCTAATTCGAGTGTATGGTCAAACGTAGTATTCATTACATTTATTAAATTTGGTTGCGTTTACATTATACTATACCTATATGTAGAATGCAAATATTGGGCCATTCTTAGCATACGGCTCAGCCGTTTTGCAAAATATTATCTTCCTTACGTCAACATGTTATCAATATGGGCGTCGATAATTTCTTTTCGCTTATTTTGCAGGGTCTCAAATAACAGCTTAGCTTCTTCTGAAGTTAACGCAAACGTTGTTGTTTCTTCATGGTTTTCTTCTTTTGTATGAAGCACAAATATGCTTTGTTGGATTCCACTCATACATATTCCTCCTTTTTCGATAGTATAGGCTTTTTTATATTTTTCATGTATGCTTCACACGTTTTTAACAAATTATAAGAAAGGTTAAAACTTATAAGGAGTGATACTATCATGAAGAAATCGTTTTTGTTTGTTGTAGGCTGCATGACGACCCTTTCTTTATTCGGCTGCAGCACAGCAGATCAAGGTAAAGATGGCGTCATTGACGATAATACAGTTCGCAACGTCACATATGAAAATGGAAACAATAAAACGAAAATGAATGATGTAAACGATACGCAAGACGTACAGCGTAATGAAAAAGAACAGTACAATCAGTCCGGCGGAATGAGAGTAGCCGATGTGGCAGCTGATCGTATCGTAGCGTTAAAAAACGTAAAAGATGCTAACGTAATCGTAACCGATCATACAGCTTACGTAGCAGCTGTATTAGACGATAACAAAGAAGGTAATCTCACAAAAGATATGGAGCATAAGATTGCACATGAAGTGAGAAAAGCTGACGGCAGTGTTCATCGAGTGTTTGTATCAACAAACCCTGACTTTGTAAACCGTATGAACGGATATGTAGACAAGCTTCAAACCGGCAAACCAGTCTCTGGACTGTTTGACGAGTTTTCAGAAGTGGTTCGCCGCGTATTCCCGAACTCACGCTAATATACATGAATGACAAAAGAGCATTTTACGAAATGCTCTTTTTATTTTATTTTTTGCATAAAATATTGCATAAAAATTGCTCTTATAAATTTCTGAATATTTTTATTTTACTTTATTTTGAAAACGTTTTCATTTCTGTAATATAAAGGTTTAGGGGATTTTAGACTTAGGTAATTTACGGTTTTGTGGGTTGATAGTAAGGGAAAAGTTTGTTAGTTTTAGAAACCATAAGATGTTTGCATGGCGAGCAGTGCTCGTTTCATGCATAAAAAATGCATAAAGGGGAGATTTGGTGGATATTGGTGTTTATATTTCACTGGGCATTTATTTTGTAGGAATGCTTGGAATAGGATGGTATGCCTACACAAAAACAACTCAAGACGTATCGGGTTACATGCTAGGCGGACGCGGACTAGGTCCGGCCGTTACTGCGCTTTCAGCTGGCGCTTCAGATATGAGTGGATGGATGTTAATGGGGCTTCCAGGATCCATGTATGTGACAGGCCTTTCAAGTTTATGGCTTGCAGTAGGTTTATCTATTGGTGCTTATTTAAATTATTTAATCCTCGCTCCGCGTCTTCGCACTTATACGGAAGTAGCGAACGACTCTATTACAATTCCAGACTTTTTTGAAAATCGTTTTGGCGACCACGCCAAGATTCTTCGAACAGTATCAGCGATTGTTATCTTTATTTTCTTCACTCTTTACACTTCAGCTGGTATGGTATCAGGCGGACGATTGTTCGAATCGGCATTTGGTGTGAATTATCAAATTGGCTTATTTGTAACAGCATCTGTTGTTATTGCCTACACTCTTTTCGGTGGATTTTTAGCTGTTAGTTTAACAGATTTTGTTCAAGGTGTTATTATGTTTCTTGCCTTAGTTTTAGTACCCATTGTAGCTTTCACCAATGTTGGAGGCGTTAACACAACAATGGATATTGTACAGAACATTAATCCAGCATACCTGGACATTTTTAAAGGTACAACCGTTTTAGGTATTATATCTTTCTTGGCCTGGGGACTTGGCTATTTCGGACAGCCTCATATTATCGTTCGCTTTATGGCTATCTCTTCTGTTAAAGAGTTAAAACCCGCACGTCGTATTGGAATGAGCTGGATGATTATTTCTATTATTGGTGCTATGCTGACAGGACTTGTTGGAATTGCATATGTAGAAAAAACGGGTATGAAACTAGCAGATCCTGAAACTATTTTTATTAAATTTGCAGATATACTTTTTAACCCGTTAATTACTGGATTTTTATATGCAGCTCTACTAGCGGCAATTATGAGTACGATTTCTTCTCAGCTGCTTGTAACGGCAAGCTCTGTTACAGAAGATTTTTACAAAACATTTTTCCGACGCAAAGCCTCTGACAAAGAGCTTGTAACAGTCGGAAGAGCTGCCGTTTTAGGTGTTGCAATTATTGGTATTTTGCTTTCTTTAAAACCTAGTGATACGATTTTAGGACTTGTCGGATATGCTTGGGCTGGATTTGGTTCTGCATTTGGTCCTGCTATTTTACTAAGTCTATACTGGAAGCGTATGACTCGATGGGGAGCACTTGCAGGAATGATTGTAGGTGCTGTCACGGTATTAATTTGGGTAAATACTCCGTTGAAGGATACTCTTTACGAAATGATTCCAGGGTTCTTTTTAAGTTTATTAGCTGTCATTATTGTAAGTTTCCTAACAAAGAAACCATCAAGCGATGTTCAACAGCAATTTGTTGAAATGAAAGAAATTTTAATAAAAGAATCGAAGTAAACAAAAAGAGGATGGACAAACATATTTCAATTGAAGGAAGCTCCGGACGATTCATCGTTCGGAGCTTTTGGTTGTGATAGTGAACGTAGATTGAATTGATTTAGTTATATCTCAATCTCTTTTTGTTTTTAATCTCTCTTCCTTATCATATATATATTAAAGATTAATAAAGGAGGTTTTTGTATGCAACATTCTTATTTCCCTTACGAACCTACACAGCAACTGCGCGCAGATACACAAAATAGAGAAATTAAAGTAACTGGTGAAGGAAGTGCTTCAGCCATTCCAAATGAAATTTCCATGACGATTGGAACGCGCACGGAAAACCGAGACGTTCAAGAAGCCTTAAAAGAAAATTCAGCTGTTTCAAATACTCTGCTGCAAGAGATAAAAAAACTTGGAATCAACGACCAGCAAATTGAAACAGCTTCATTCACTATAAATCCTAAATATGATTACAGCGATGGAAAATCGACTCTTACAGGATACGAAGTACAGCATTTGTTTAGAGTAAGAGTACAAGATGTAAAACAAGCTGGCGATGTTTATAACGCTACGTTTTCAAGCGGAGCCAACGTAGCGCAAGATCTTCAATTTCACGTTACAAATGATGATAAATATGAACAAGAAGCGATAAGTAAAGCTTTGCTTAACGCTAAAGAAAAGGCCTTTACCATTGCCAACACGCTGCAGCTCCCTATTAACCAAATCCCCATTTTAATCGAAGAAGGCCCCGTCTATCAGTCATCTGGCTCCTCGCCTAAGTTATTAGCAGCCTCTCCCCCTATCCAAGCTCAGTCCTTGACTGTATCCGCTTCTGTAAAAGTTACGTACACGTATTAATACTTATGATAAACTATAGATTATTATAATGAAGAAACTAATCTAAAGGAGCTCTTTGCACAATGACTTCTGAACATTTACTAGCAGCTTATCAAACCCTATGGTTAAACCGTTCGTTTGCTTCCAAACAATCCATGACAAGTGAAGATCAGCTTCACGAAGCCATTTTGAAAGATTTAAGAGATGAAATGACTCATCCGCGCGTTCGGCAAACACCGCATGTCAAATATCACCTTGGCATAAAAAGAATTCTAAACAGCAGCCTTTCCTCTGATGAAAAAGTTGCGCTTGCGTCCCTATACACAAACCTTTTAGATAGCTGTATATAACGATAGAAAAGGACTTCCTTAATGGAAGTCCTTTTTTTATTTAATTAACGCTTTTTCTTCTAAGCTTTGAAAAACAGCGTTAAAGTCTTGCTTCAAATCCTCGAATTCCTCTAACCCTACTGAAAGGCGAAGAAGTGAATCAGTAATTCCTTTTTCTTCACGTACTTCTTTTGGGATACTTGCATGAGACATTGTTGCAGGATGCGTGAGAATGGATTCAACTGCACCTAGACTAACGCCAATTGAAGCTAATTTGACTCCTTGTAAAATATGTCGTGCTACTTTTTCATCCTGCACTTGGAAAGAAATCATAGCTCCGTATCCATTTGCTTGTTCTGAAATGAGTTTGTGGTCCGGATGACTTTTTAAGCCCGGGTAGTATACACGGCTCACTAGAGATTGTTCTTCAAGCCACTTTGCAAACTGCAGCGCTGTTTTTAACTGCTGATCTAAACGAACTTTTAATGTCTTAATGCCTCGAAGCAGTAAAAAACAATCCTGTGGTCCCAAGATAGCACCAAAAGCATTTTGTACAAACTTTACTTCTTCCGCTAGCTTTTCATCGCTTACCACAACTAGACCGCCAATGACGTCACTGTGGCCGCTGATATATTTTGTAGCACTATGAATGACAATATTTACACCAAGGTCAATCGGCTGCTGTAGATAAGGTGTTAAAAACGTGTTATCCACAATTGTAAGGAGATTGTGCTCCTTCGCCAAACTTGCTACTGCTTTAATATCCGTTACCTGTAAAAATGGATTTGAAGGGCTTTCGATATAAATAGCCTTCGTATCTTTTGTAATAGCTTCTTCTACTTTCTCAACCTTCGTTGTATCAACAAAAGTTGTTTTGATACCAAACTTTGAAAATAATCGTGTTAATACACGATATGTCCCGCCGTACGTATCGTGTGAAACTAAAATTTCATCCCCTGATTCAAAAATAGATAACACCGATGAAATAGCAGCCATACCTGATGAAAAAGCAAAACCAGCGTATCCATTTTCTAGCTGAGCAATAGTGTTTTCTAAAGCCTCACGCGTTGGGTTTCCTGAACGAGAATAGTCATAGCGGCCGTTGTTCGTCTCATCTTCTTGGTTAAATGTAGATACTTGATAAATAGGTACGTTAACCGCTCCAAAATGACCGTCAATTCCTGTATTTGCATGAATTAAGTTCGTACCAAATCTATGTTTATTGTTGTTGGTATGCATCAAATGCCTCCTTTAAATCTTTAATTAAATCATCTGCGTGCTCAATTCCAACTGATAATCGAAGTAAACAGTTTGTTACTCCGACACGATTTCGAATTTCCTCCGGAATGTCAGCGTGTGTTTGACGAGCTGGGAATGTCATTAAACTTTCCACGCCTCCTAAGCTTTCTGCAAATGTAATAACTTTAACATTTTCTAAAAGTACTGACACGATGTCAGGGTGTGAGACAGCAAAAGAAATCATGCCTCCAAATCCAGTTGCTTGTTTCTTCATGATTTCATAGCCCGGATGTGTTTCAAGACCAGGGTAATACACTTTTTCCACGAGATCATGAGCAGTAAGCCAATTTGCAATTTTCAGTGCGTTTTCGTTATGTTTTTCCATACGAAGCGCTAGCGTCTTAATACCGCGCAATAACAGCCAGCTATCTTGTGGACCTAAGATTGCCCCAGCTGCATTTTGATAAAAACGAATTTTTTCTCCTAAGCTACTACATCGAGCGACTACAAGACCAGCAACTACATCATTATGACCCCCAATGTATTTGCTTGCACTATGTATCACAATATCTGCTCCAAGCTCTAAAGGACGCTGATAGTAAGGGGACATGAATGTATTGTCAATGATAGTAAGCAAATCATGCTGTTTAGCTAACGCAATTGCTTCTGGCAAATCAGTCACGTGCATCATTGGATTTGTAGGTGTTTCAATGAATAAAGCTTTCGTGTTGGGACGAAGCGCATCTTTTACTTGCTCGAGATGGGCTGTGTTGACGTACGAAACAGTAATTCCTTGCTCTGAAAAGATTTCATTTAGTACTCGGTACGTTCCTCCGTATAAATCCTCTGATACAATTAAATGATCTCCGTTTTTAAATAGCGCTAAAACTGACATTACACCCGCCATTCCTGAAGCGAATGCTACTCCTACTTCGCCTTTTTCTAAAGCAGCAATTGCTTCTTCCAATGCCGTACGAGTAGGATTTGCCGTACGTGCATAGTCAAATCCTGTACTTTGCCCTAAAGCAGGATGAGCAAATGTTGATGCTTGGTAAATGGGTGTTGTAATAGAACCTGTTGAAGGGTCACGACCTACTCCTGAACGAACTAATAAAGTTTCAATTTTCATCTATTTCTCTCCTTAACTCAAAATAAAAAACACTCTTCACAGATGGAAGAGTGTTCGTTTATACACGATTTCTCTCATCTGTTAGAACAATACTGATGTTCCACAGGAATTAGCACCGTTCAAATGAATGTTTCATTTGATGGTTGCCGGGCATCGCAGGGCCAGTCCCTCCGCCACTCTTGATAAGAGTTCTATATAATTGTTGGTGGTTAACGTTTGTTGTTACTAACTTTAATAAAGATTTTCTTTATTGTCAACATAATTTTCTAAAAAATTTAAATCATCTCATTTGTTTATTCAATATACTTGTCCTGATAAGTACATAAAAAAAGAGACGACACCGAGGTCTCTTTTTCTAAGGCAAGTGCACAGATTTTACGTGAGCTAACTTCCAATACATACTTTCTCCATTTGCCGTAATTAGTTCAACAATATTATTAGAAACTTCTTTAAGTACGCCAATTTTTTCTGATTGATCCCCTAAATCTAATACGACCAGTTGATTTTCATATTTTTTAAGCTGCTCTTCAAAGTTTCTGACAAAAGGTGCAGAGGCAGGCCTTACTGGGAGCTCTTTGTCACTTAAAGAATAAGGGGTTAACTCATTACTATAAGGGGTAAGCCATTTCAAATGATGTAGAGAAACAAAGACATTTTTATACACTGGAGAATAAAACACAAGATAATCATTCAGCACGCTTGTAATATAGCCATGCAATGATTTTCCTCCTGTTACATAAATTTCAATAAATTTCCCTTTTGCCTGCTGTAAAATATTACGATAAGAAATCCGCTGACTTTCTTCTATTAAGTTCTCTTCTATGGTTCGTAAAGGTGTATAATCTTCTTCTGAAACCTCTCGCAAGCGATGTATGTGTAAAAGAGGAATATACAAATAATCATGTCCATTATATAAAACCATTACATCTAACCCGAGATCAACAAGTTTTCCTATAAACGTTGTTTTCCCTGATATATCGACTTCAACAATTTTATCAATATAATGATTCATACTCATTCTCATTCTCCTCCTTTTTCCTATATGATAGAAAAGGTGCTTTATAAGCACCTTTTACGTTCCAGTTCGTCATGCTTTCCAACGATAATTTTTCGTTTTAATAACTTTTTCACCTGGTGTTGAAGAGCGTGAACCCGTACGGCGTCCTCCCGAGCGATCGTCTGTGCGACCTCCTGTACGTCTTCCGGTACGTCTTCCGGTACGGTCTCCAGTACGGCCATCCGTGCGACCTCCGGTTCTATCTACTGTAGTTGACTCTTGCATAGAATCTTCTTCATTTGTATCTCCATTTTGCTCAGAATTTTCTTCATTTTGCTTGAAAGATCCTTTTGATCCTAAGGCAATGGTTTTTACGTGTCTTGGTTGTAAACGTAAAACTTGATTATTTTGTACAAGAGTAAAGTTTCCACTGCGGCTTTGAACTAATACACCTTCCACAGCCTCTGGGCCTCCACCGTTAATAGCTACCCATCTATGTGAAAACTCTTCAAACAGTTCATTAAAACTTTTCGCTTTGATATAATCAGGTGTTTCTTCAACTAATAATGGATTTTGCGGAACAACAGGTGTATTTTTGCTTACAACTTCACTTACACTCTTTATATGCTCTACATTGATATAAACGACGCCGTCATCTTCTGTTAATAATACGACATACGCAGATTCAAATGAGCCTAATACGTCAAGGATTTTACCCACTTTCTTCTCTGGACCACCTTGATTTATTTGCACCTGCTTATCTTTCATTAATAATAGAGTACCTGCAAATGTGTTAGCTCTGTGAAGTTCTACTTCACTATTAAATCCAGAAAATGTTTGTGCCGAATTAGACTTCGTATCCTCTGTAATGCTTTTAACATGGGCAAGCTGATAATAAATAAATGTATACTGCTGCTGTGGAATAAGCTGAGCCGGCTGATTATTTTGCTGGTTGTTATTTTGATTTGTTTCAAGAGCAAGTGTTAAATAATCTGATTGAACGTCAATTAAATATCCCGTTTTAGATTCAGGCCCTCCGCGATAGACAGTTACTACTCTCCCTTTTAATGGTTTAAAGTGGGCAGAGTAGCCCGTGCTTTCAGATTGTTGAACTTTACGAGCGCGACTACGATTGGCATTTTGAGTTTGGTCTTGATTTTGGTCGTAGTAATAGTTACTCATTATTTTTCCTCCTTATTAATTGTCCTTATTGGTCATTCATAATGTATATATACGTATCATGTACAGCTATTGTCTTCCTGCATTTGCCTATTATTCTTAAATTCCACTTTTGCCTATCAGTCTAGTAAAATTCAAAAATCAAAAAGATGACTTTTAATGTACGCTGTTCGGTCTTTTACGAAAGAAAGCATAAGGTCTGGTTCCTTATGGAATTGCTCCAAGTTATCTTTTACGTAAGGATCTTTTAATACATATGGAGCAATATACTCATGCAGTTGATAAATGATTGGTTTCATGTATTCTATTGTAAATTGATTATTTAGAACATTGTTCATTTTTTGAATATATCTCTTTTTAATGCTGTTCACCGCCAGTAAGCGAGCTGTAAGCGTATTAAATCCTTGTGCACGGACATAGTCTCCTTCCATTACTTTTCCATTTACATCTCTTCCCCAAGTTGCATCATAATCCCATGGAATTAGTTCAAAGCGCCCGCTTTCATGATTTAGATAGAGCGCATAGTTATGGACAAAACCGTCGTAATTCTGCATACAAATAATACCGACTAACCAAGATAAGTAGCGGTCGACGTTCAGGTACTTCTCAATATTCTGTTCGAATTCCGTATTTGTCCATGTATTAAGATTAAATATAAACTTTTCTAATTTTTCCTCGTCTCCTTCTCTCACTGCTTTATCTTCATATCCAGATAACAAAGTTGTTTTTGGCTTTTTATCCAAATCGCTCATCAAAGAAAAATTAGCATCTCCGTCTACTGCATAAAATATAGATCCATCCGCTAAATTTCTTTTTTTCAAAAATAGTTCATCTACCGATTCGAGCTGAAGATATATTCCTTCATTTTTCCCATTAATCTTAAGAGTGACAAACTGAGAGTGGGGAGATAAAACATCTAAAGAAGAGAAAAAATCGAGGGACAATTTGTTACGCATAAGCGATGGATCTTTGTATTCAGCGTTTAGGTGTATTTCTTTGGCGCGCTGAAATATTTTCGGAGAATAAAATTCAATATAATATGACTTTTTCTTCATCTTCCGAATATGTGAGCCTCTTAGGAGCAAATCAATATCGTAGCGTTTTTTGTTAAACTTCATCGTTGCCTGAACCGCTTCTTCTGACCAAATATCTCTTTGCATTTCCTTTAAATCTTTTACATTCACAAACAGAGCGTATTGAGGGACTTCTTTTTGCTTCATGATTCGACCACCTTTCTTCAATTATTAAAGTATATGAAGGGTAAATTCTCCATGATACCCCGCAGCATCAACTATTTCCGCAAACTCCACTTTTGACTCATATCAAGGACAAGCATCAGCGCGTATTCTATTAATGCAAGACCTAGTCCAATTGACAAGGAGGTTTTTGTATTGCATATTACACCTGAAGAAATTAAAGAGGCTGCTGAAGCCCTAGAATGTACAGAACTGAAATCTTTTATGTTTCAAGAGCCAACTGCCGGTCCACTAACAAAGGCACGTCGCTCTTCTCGTAGCACTGGCCGCCGCTCTCGCCGTTCTACCCGCGGTACGCGTCGCTCTTCTCGCGGCTCTCGTCGTTCTACTCGCCGTTCTCGTCGTTCTACTCGCGGCTCTCGCCGTTCTACTCGCGGCTCTCGTCGTTCTACTCGCGGCTCTCGTCGTTCTACTCGCCGCTCTCGCCGTTCTACTCGCCGTTCTCGCCGTTCTACTCGCCGCTCTCGTCGTTCTACTCGCCGCTCTCGTCGTTCTACTCGCCGTTCTCGCCGTTCTACTCGCGGCTCTCGTCGTTCTACTCGCCGCTCTCGTCGTTCGACTCGCCGCTCTCGTCGTTCTACTCGCCGCTCTCGTCGTTCTACTCGCCGCTCTCGTCGTTCTACTCGCGGCTCTCGTCGTTCTACTCGCCGCTCTCGTCGTTCTACTCGCCGCTCTTAATTTCTCTAAACACTCATCTTTATTGCAAAAAAACGCCGAAGAACTACGAATGTCTTCGGCGTTTTTTTCCACTTATAGAAGGTGCACATTTGGAAATATACTAAGATGGAGCGTTATTCATTTTACATAGAAATAGAAAAGGAGAGCTTTTATGAAAAAAAATAAGCATCGAATTTTAACTTCATCAACCACAGATGTCGAAGAAATCAAACGTTTAAATGCGCAGTCTGGACTAACTTACAATGAAGTATTTGCACTTCTTGGAGAAACCTATTTGAAAAATCAACAGAAAAAATAATAAGCTGGGACTAGAAAATAACTTCTAGTCCTTATACTTTGAAAATCCCGGAAAATCCTTTTACTAAGGATGTTAATTGGTTCATAGCTCCCATCATCTGCCCGGCAGTATTCATCATCTTGTTCATATCGTAATTGCCATCACTCGATTTAAACTGAGACATTAATGACTGAAATTGAGATGGCTGAGGCTTTTGCTGCTGAGCTTTAGGGTATGGATTAAAAGGCGCACCTGCATTGTTGTACATGGGCTGCTGGTACATTCCGTTCATATAGGGAATTTGCTGAGGGCCAAAAGGCATTTGTTGCTGAGCGTAAGGATGTTGCGGCATATAAGCTTCCGTCCATGGCTGCTGGTGATACTGTGGAAATGGATGTACCTGACTTAAATCAAAACGTTCTGGTTGATGTTGCTCATAATACGGATAGTGCTTACTTGTATACATGCAAAATCAATACCTCCTTTTTAATATTACATAATATATAGTATGTATGCAGAAATAAGAGGTGACGTTCGTCTACTTGTACTTTTGGAGAACGTATTCAAAAATATGTAGGTTTCTGTCGAAAGTTTAAATTTTTCAAAAAAACGAGATTATTCAAATATATGGTACGATAAGAACAAGTGATACTACGATACGTAGTGGCACAAATGGGGATTAGGAGGGAATTTACATGTATGTGAACGAACTTCAAGAAGCTTTTATAGCGGTGAAACAATATGAGCCGCAGTCAAGTAATGAATTACTCGATTTTGCTCAGCAGCAGTATTTAAAAGGTTTTTTAACTCCTATGAATTACAAAGCCGCTGTACGTGAACTCGAACAAATTGGAGCTACTAAGCCTGATTTTAGTGCACAAGATGATTAATTTTTTTACTACCACTGAGAAATCGGTGGTTTCTTTGTTTCCTATAAAGTGGACACATACTTCTTTTTTGACTTGTTTATACTATAAAGGCTTTAACGTAGTATTCAATAAAGGAGGTTTATTTCATGAGTCGTGGAAAACATTTTGATCATAAAAAACAAGGACAAAGTGCAGTAAATAAAACAAATAACGCCGTTGCTTCTAAACATACCGAAAAAGTTGATTATCATATCGATACAGTTGCTTCACAAGATCACCCAGCTGTTTCTATCC
Organism: Priestia sp. 3CA3; assembly: GCF_056836725.1. Classification (NCBI taxonomy): domain Bacteria; kingdom Bacillati; phylum Bacillota; class Bacilli; order Caryophanales; family Bacillaceae; genus Priestia; species Priestia sp. 3CA3. The sequence goes on along the minus strand of NZ_JBXENJ010000005.1, from coordinate 330,929 downwards.
AATCACAAAAAGATTTTGATTAACTTTTTATTGATCATGATAAAAAGAGGCTGGGACATAACAAAATGAATCCAATCTAGAAACGAACAAATGGGATACATGAGCTGAACCGCTTATGACACCGCAGTTGATCTCGGTGCAAGGCTTCGCTTTCCGCGGGCGGCCGCTGAGCCTCCTCGTCGCGTACGCTCCTGCGGGGTCTCATCTGTTCCGCTTTTCCCGCAGGAGTCTTCGCCTTGCCCTCCAATCAACTGCTAGAAGGAACAAGACAAATGAAACCTATGCCTCTCATCAAAAAAAACGAACTACGAATCAAAATTTTTGATCGATAGTTCGTTTTTAAATTCGTGTGAAATACTTTTGTCACAATCTCACACATAGAAAATCCCCACCTTGTAGATCTTAACGGAAGGCCGGGATTAATTATTCAATATCGACTCGAGCACATACTTATTTGAGTGATACATCTTTTTAAATCGCTTTTCTCGCGTCTCGGGATAAAATGACTGTAGTACAACGTTTTGTAAATTTTCTTTTAACGTCTCTACTTGATTAACATGAATATATTTTGGTCGCTCTTTCTTCAGCCATTCCGTTACGAGACTAGCCCATTCATCAAGTTCTTTGAAGAAAATGTCTCCATAAGGCTTTACTTCTTCAAAAAATTTCACTTCATAATTTTCTTCCTGTTGAATAGACGCTAATCGTTCTACAGCTACTTCATTATATTGAAACATGATCTCCGTACTTTTTTTCACATCTTCATTCATCGTTATTCGTCACCTCTACGATGACTATTGTAACATAAACAATCTTTATACTGTATGAAGAACCATTTCTCTTCGTCTTCTACTCCATTCTGTTTCGGAAGGCATGCTTTCATACACAGCTACTTCAATTTCTTGCAGCGATTGGTCAATGCGATGAACTTGTTCCATATATGTTTCTTCACAATGTGTAAATGCTTCATTTATAGATGTAGACATCGTTTTATCCACTAGATCTACTTGCTCTAGTAAGCTATCTAATAAAGTCATCATTTCGCTTGTTTTAACCATACTTTGTTTCATCGCCATCCCTCCAAATTTTCCTTTGCATAACGTATTCTCTTTTTTATTCAATGTCCCTTCACACATGACAAAACTAGTTTCTATTCGTCAAAGAAAGATGTTTTCGACATTTTCATTTATGGTGAATCGAAAGAGAACATATTGAAAACACTAGTATAGACATTTCAGCTAAGGAGATACATTCTGCTGCTGAACGTTCATTACAACATGATAGGAGGTGCCTAGACATGGCCAACAAACAGCAAAAATCACAGCCTAAAAATAAGCCTGAAACAAAAACCTACGGTGATCCTAAAAAGTTAAACGGTCCTAACCAGCCTTCTACTTAAGAACAAAACGGTCACTTGTGACCGTTTTTATTTACATTAACTACTTGCGCTACTTTCATTAATATATGCAGCTGCTTTTGCTTTTGAAGATACCACTTTGTAAAATGAACTTTCTTTGGAAAATGCGGCTTTTTCATGAGCTTTTGTTCCTCTTTTTTTGTTAAAAACCACTTTTCTCTCTTTTTTTCATGATGTCTAATAACCGGATACACCTTTCGAAGTGCAGGTGTACAACTGGTTTCATCCACAAAATACTGCTCATAATCGTATCTCGACCCCGTATGCTTTGTTTTCAAAGAAAATTCATAAAACAAGGGATAATACTTTTCATGAAATAATAAAGCCGCTAATTTCTTCCCCAAACCAATCCGGTTATTTACTTTTGTAAAATCATGAACAGAACAACCGTATAGCTCCCCTTTTGTAGTAGGAAAAAGGACGGAACTAAAGTGGAATATATCTTGAAAAAAAAACAGCATACTTTTAAATACTTTATCTTGATAAAAAGGCTGTTCAATAACGGGCTTTTGAATAACGTGCTGCTCATTTACAATTAACGCATGAATAAGCTGCAGTTCAGAAGGTTTCTGCATAAATTGCCTCCACTTTTCTTCGATAAAAGATGAAACATTTAAATAGGGAAGTAAATGAACGTAAGAGACATGTTTTTTACGCGAAACAGCATACAATAGTAATTGCGGGAAGGCATCTTTAAAAATAAGCCAATTTGCTCTTTCATACGTCAAAAATAATAAATCGCGCGTTTGCTTTGATAACGCTTTTTTCATTGGTTCTCCTTGCAAATCACACATATTCCACCCTGCGTTGCGCGATACCATACTTGCGAGAAATGCCCACTTTACTTCAGGATATCTATGATAAAAAGTTGCATAAGCTTGGGTTCTTGATATATTATCAATATTCAGCTTGTCTGTTGTTTTATTAATCGCCGTCAACAGCGCTTGTTCCGAACTATTGAGTGACATCTCTTCATCTTCTTTCATCTATTTTTATTTGTAGGATTTGGTATAATAGAATTTGTTTGTTTAATAGATTTACACTAAAGGAGTGATGGTTATGATTCGCTATCCTAACGGAAAGGCCTATAAGCCATTGAATACCAGCAGTCCTTCCCCTAAAAAGCTAGAAGCTAGCTATAGCAATCGTGGTATGACGCTGGAGGACGATTTAAACGAAACAAACGAATACTATGTTTCAAAAGGAATAGCCATTGTTCACAAAAAACCAACCCCTGTTCAAATTGTAAAAGTAGACTATCCGAAGAGAAGTGCCGCTGTTATCAAAGAAGCTTATTTTAAGCAGGCTTCTACTACAGACTATAATGGAATCTATAAAGGAAAACACCTTGACTTTGAAGCAAAAGAAACGAGAAATAAAACCTCATTTCCTCTGCGTAATTTTCATGAACATCAAATTGAACATATGAAGCAAATTGTGAAACAAAACGGGGTTTGTTTCGTTATATTAATGTTCTCTACTTTACAAGAAATATACTTGTTCGAAGCACAGTTCCTTTTTCCTTATTGGGATTCCATGAAAAAAGATGGACGAAAATCAATCCCTAAGGCAGATATTGAAAAAAAAGGACATTTCATCGAACTTGGTTACCATCCGAGAATCGATTACATAAAAACTATAGATAAATTATACTTTTAAGAGTATGATATATATGTTTACGGAAATCATTCTCTTACAATGCGTTGAAAGGTAGGAGTTTTTATGTCAGATAATTATCGCTCTCGTGAAGAACGACGAAGAGCTATGAATGACAACAAACCAGAAGGTAAATCTCAAGGAAAACCGAAAAAGAAGAAAAAAGGAGGCCTATTTCGTAAAATTGTTGCCGCAGTTTTACTGATAGGAATCATCGGGCTCATTGCCGGAGTGGGAACTTTTTTTGCTATGATAAGCGATGCTCCAAAAGTTGATGACTCGGTATTAAAAAACTCTTTTTCATCTAAAGTATATGCAAACGATGGAAAAACAGTTGTAAAAGAAATTGGAGCTCAAAAACGTACATATGTGCAATACGATGAAATCCCTCAAGTCGTCAAAAATGCATTTATCGCTACGGAAGACGTTCGTTTTTATAAACATCACGGCGTCGACTTTTACCGTATTGGCGGAGCATTAATGGCGAACTTTAAAAACGGCTTCGGTGCTGAGGGCGGTAGTACGATTACTCAGCAAGTGGTAAAGAATTCGTTCTTATCACCAAAGAAGACGGTTAAACGTAAAGTACAAGAAATGTGGTTAGCTTACCAACTTGAGCGCAAATATTCGAAGCAACAAATTCTTGAAATGTATTTAAACAAAATATATTTCGCATCAGGTGAAGTATACGGTATTGAACGAGCAGCTGAGAAATTTTACGGAGTTAAAAGCGTAAAAGATTTAACCCTTGATGAAGCTGCTATGTTGGCAGGCTTACCAAAAGCGCCAACTACTTATAACCCAGTTACAAACCCAGAGAATGCTACTAAACGCCGTAACACAGTATTAAACTTAATGGCTAAAAACGGCTTCATTACACAAGCCGAGGCCGACAAAGCAAAACAAGTAGATGTACAGGCTCACTTAGCTAAACAAACTGAATCAACATCTAAGTACGATGTATTTATTGATCAAGTAATCGAGGAAGTAAAAAAGAAAACAGACGCGGATCCATTTTCTGCGGGCTTAGAAATTTATACAACGCTTGACACGAATGCTCAGGACTATGTGGATGATGTGATGAATAACAAAGTAGTCAACTTCCCGAACGATAAATTCCAAGCAGGTCTTGTCGTTGTAGATAATGAAACAGGCGGTATTCAAGCAATTGGAGGCGGACGTAATCGTGTATCAGGCGGCTTAAACTTTGCAACAAATATGAGACGTCAGCCCGGCTCAACAATTAAGCCGATCTTAGATTACGGTCCAGCGATTGAGAACTTAAAGTGGTCTACTGGACAACCGCTAAAAGATGAAGAATATCATTATTCAAACGGCACGCCAATCCGAAATTTTGGACGCAACTATAAAGGTTGGGTTTCAGCGCGTGAAGCTTTAGGACGTTCACTGAACATCCCTGCTTTAAAAGCGTTCCAAGCAACCGGTGCGGACAAAGCAAAAGAGTTCGCTACGGGCCTTGGGCTAAAATTAGATGAAGAAGACGGCGAAGCTTATTCTGAATCTTATTCTATCGGAGGCTTCCGTACAGGTGTTACACCTCTACAAATGGCTGGAGCCTATAGTGCTTTTGCAAATGAAGGTATGTACAATGCACCGCATACGGTGACAAAGGTAAAATTCCCTGATGGAACAGAAATTGATTTAACGCCAAAACCAAAACGCGCAATGCAAGATTACACGGCATTTATGATGACGGACATGATGAAATCTGTTGTAAACGAATCATATGGTACAGCTCGTGCTGTTCGTACACCAGGATTAGAAATTGCGGGTAAAACGGGAACTTCGAACTTTAGTGCTGCAGAAAAGCAACGATACAATATTCCAGACGCTGGTGAAAAAGACGTTTGGTTTAATGGATTTACGCCAAACTATACGATTTCCGTATGGACAGGCTATGAAACTGCTAAAGACGGCTATATTTTAAGTCCTAACGAAACAGGCATGGCAAAAAATATCTTTAAGCATGTTATTACTCATATTTCTGAAGGCAAACCTAAAGGAAGTTTCAAGCAGCCGGACAGCGTAGTTGAACGTTCCGTGGAAAAACCAACGGGCAAAGACTTAAAACGCCCAAGCGGCTCTACTCCTTCGAGCTTAATTACAAAAGAATACTTTGTGCGCGGTACTGCACCGACAAAAGTATCTCAAACGTTTGTGAAGAAAGAAAAAGAAGAAAAGAAAGAAGATAAAAAAGAGGACAAAAAAGAGAAAAAAGACAATAAAGATGTGAAGCCAAAAATTACTGCTTCGTATAGCGGAGGAGCAATTTCAGTTAACTGGTCAGCGTCAAACGCAGCCAGTGATACGACCTTTACAGTCACAATGTCATCTCCTAACGGTTCTGAACAACTCGCATCTGGCGCAGGAGCCGGTGGAAAAACAATTTCCAATCCAGCAGCAGGCGCAACGTACAGTTTCACCGTAACCACAAATACGGGCGAAAGCGCTAGTTCTTCTGTAAAAGTCCCTGATTCATCAGATCAAGCTACCGAAGATAATTCTACTAAGCCTGAAGATGACGGAACAACGGACGATAATCAAAATGAAGACAATAGCAACACTGATCAAAACAACGGCTCTGATCAAGGTGACGATTCATCTACTAAGCCGGATGATAACCAAAACAGCAATAATGGCAGCAATAGTGACGGTAGCAATAGCAGTAATAACGGCAATACCGATAATAACAATAACGATAGCGGCAATACTAACGATGGTAATAACAACAATAATAACGGAGGCACAACTCCTCCTCCAGCAGACAATGGTGGAAGTGACTCAGGAAGTCAAACACCACAAACTCCTGCTACACCATCGACGCCGTCAACACCTGCTACACCGCAGCAAGAGCCAACAACTGAAAATTAACGCAGCAGTAAAAAGCCCCTACACGTGTAGGGGCTTTATTTCTTGTGAAGAATAAGCATTTTTGCATACTGCTTACGCAGCTCATTAAATAATTCTGTCAGCTGAATATACGCTTGATAAGAAGAAACTCGCTGCAGCAAAAACATAAGTCTCTCAGCACAGTTAATAGGCTTATAGGTTAGGTCCGCTATGTCTTCTTGCAGCCGATTTAAACGCCGAACGGGCTGTCCATTAATCCAAAACAGTAAACTAATATACATAGCAGCAGCTTGTTTCATACAAGGCGCTGCTTCTTTTGCTTTTCGCTGAGAAAAAAGCGTATGCAGTTCTTCCCTTTGAGTTTCCCACTTTTCAAAAAATGGCCGTATGTTCTTTTGAACATCCCTCCAAGGTGTTTTCGTTTCTTTATGTACATCGTATAAAATATCATAAGCAAAATAATTTCTTCCATTTTTTGTATCTACTTCAAGAACCCGATCTTCTTTTGAATAAAATGGTTCGCATATGAAATGTGACGGCACTTCAATCGGTAACATCTGTCTTCTTCTCTTTTCCTTTCATTCGTTTCTTTCCTTCTCGGCAAAGCTCAAGAAGCGGGCAGACATGACATTGAGGAGACTGTGCTTTACAGTGATAGCGTCCAAAGAAGATAAGTCGATGATGCGTAACGGACCATTCATCTTTCGGAATTTTTCTCATCAGCGTTTTTTCTACTTCCAAAACGGAATCTTTCCACCTGCAAATCCCAAGGCGTTTACTTACACGTTCTACATGCGTGTCTACGGCTATTGACGGTACTCCAAAAGCTACGGATACAACAACATTAGCCGTCTTACGCCCTACTCCCGGAAGATTGGTCAGCTCATCACGATCTTTCGGAACTTCTCCTCCGTATTCATCAATGAGCATACGGCAGAGCTTTTGAATGTTTTTAGCTTTATTTCTATATAAGCCGATTGATCTAATATCTTGCTGCAGCTCTTCTAACGAAACGGCTAAATAGTCTTCAGGCGTTTGATATTTCTTGAATAAATCCGCTGTTACGCGGTTGACTAAAGCATCTGTGCACTGAGCAGATAGCGCCACAGCAATGACTAAATCAAAGGGATTCCGATGATTTAACTCACAGTGGGCGTCAGGAAACATTTCTGCCATAGCATCTAGGCACTGTCTGATTTGTTTTAACGTTAACATACTAGTTCTCCTTCTTCTTACAGGTAGTTCCCTCCTATTTTACAATAGGGTTCCTATCAAATGCTACTTTTGTCCACATTCTTTTAAAAAAGCTGCTTCAAGATTCAATTACTTGGATCTTGAAGCAGCTTTTTATCCTGTCATTGCTCTAGCCAGTTAAAAAAAGGAATGGCTGATGTAGACTGAGAAGGGTTAACAGAAGATAGTTTTTTGGGCTGTTGATTTTGACGAAATTTTTGGCTATGCTTGCGGGCTTGATCAATGGTCTGAATGCCATTTTTCTTCCATTCGAATAAAATACGATCAATATACCGGAAGTTTAATTTTCCAGACATCACCGACTCTCTTAGTGCCGCTTTAATAATAATGGGGTCATGATGATCTTGATCAATCCACATCGCTAGCGTTTCGCATTCAAACGGAGACAATGCTCTGCCAAACTCTTTTTCAAACATTGTATATAAATTAAGCTCTTCTTGTTCTTCTTCGCTTTTTTCTACTTCTCTTGTTTCTTGCATCATATGATGAATAAGCTTTTCCCAAAGCGGTTTTAATGAATAACGTTCACAAATAAGGGCGTTTTGCTGTTGATCTTGCTCAATAGATAAAAAGCCGCGCTGAATTAATGCTCGCAGCGTATCCATACACACAGCACTTGAAATACTCATTTTTGCCGCCAATTCGTTAGGTGTCGGGAAACCTTCACCGCCTTCAATGGAAACATAAATATGCATTAACGTCATGAATTCCGTTTCGTTCATTCCCAAATCGCTATAGTGATTAAACAGCAGCTTCGGAATTGAAACTGTGCCTTGTTCAAACCATTCAATTAACGTTTCTTTTTTCATATCCGAACACCTCAGTAGTTAGTATATCATGAAGTTTATAGTCAAAGTAATAATTATTCGAAGCTAAAAAGCTTCTATGTAAAACTTTCCGCTGAAACCGTACCATTGCTCTGCACATATAAAATATATACGAACGATGACTTCCTTCCAAGAATATTACACTAACTTATTTTTTGGAGAATTGCAACTCCCTTTTAAGTTAGACTCTCTTCTATGTTTGCCGTTGTTTCCTTGTGATATAAGTAAAAACCTCGTTTTTCTTTTCTTTTTATGATTCATAAAAAAAGCTAAAAAAGTATCCTGACTACAGGAGTCAGAATACTTTTTCACTTCCTTACGGGTATAAACGGTTTAATAAGCGTGGGAATGGAATCGTTTCACGAACGTGTTCTACGCCGCTAATCCATGCTACTGTACGCTCAAGGCCTAAACCAAATCCTGAATGTGGAACTGAGCCATACTTACGAAGCTCTAAATACCACTTGTATGTTTCTGTATCTAATTTGTGCTCTTCTACACGCTGAGCTAAAAGCTCTTGGTCATGAATACGTTCAGAGCCTCCAATGATTTCTCCGTAGCCTTCTGGTGCGATTAAGTCTGCACATAATACTACGTCTTCATTTGTTGGATCTGGCTGCATATAAAATGGTTTTAATGACGTTGGATAGTGTGTAATGAATACCGGCTTGTCATAGCTTTCTGCGATAGCCGTTTCATGCGGTGCTCCAAAGTCATCTCCCCACTGAATGTCTGTAAATCCTTTTTCATGTAAGAATTTAAGAGCCTCATCGTACGAAATACGAGGGAATGGCGCTTTAATTTGTTCTAACTTAGATGTATCACGGCCTAGTACATTTAACTCTAACTTACAGTTTGTTAAAACAGACTGTACGACATGAGACACATACTCTTCCTGTACTTTCAAGTTATCTTCGAATTGGTAGAAAGCCATCTCTGGTTCAATCATCCAAAACTCAATTAAATGACGGCGTGTTTTAGATTTTTCAGCGCGGAACGTTGGACCGAATGAAAATACTTTTCCAAGCGCCATTGCCGCTGCTTCCATATAAAGCTGTCCACTTTGAGAAAGATATGCATCTTCGTCAAAATATTTCGTGTGGAATAATTCTGTTGTTCCTTCAGGAGCACTTCCTGTTAGGATTGGAGGATCTACTTTTGTAAACCCGTTTTCGTTAAAGAATTCATACGTTGCACGAATGATTTCGTTACGAACCTTCATAACAGCATGTTGACGTTTAGAACGCAGCCATAAATGACGGTTATCCATTAAGAACTCTGTTCCATGTTCTTTTGGCGTAATTGGGTAATCAACAGCTTCATGAATAACTTCAAGGCTTGTAACTGTTAACTCATAGCCAAACGGTGAGCGCTCATCTTCGCGTACCACACCTGTTACATATAGTGATGATTCTTGCGTCATAGATTTAGCTAATTTAAAAGTTTCTTCTTCTACTTCAGCTTTTACAACTACCCCTTGCATGAATCCTGATCCATCGCGCAGCTGTAAAAAGGCAATTTTACCACTTGAACGTTTATTCGCTAACCAAGCACCAATTGTTACTTCTTTTCCTACATGCTTGTTTGCTTCTGAAATCGTAATTTTCACGATTAATATCCCTCCAAAAAACTTACATTTCGTAATTATGTATGCCATCCTATTATACATTTCGACAAACATAATAACAAGTAACAAACAAAAAGAGCCTTCTAACACGTGTGATTTGTGCTAAAAGGCTCTTTTGTTTTTAAATATAATCTTTTTTATTTCATATGACGAGTCATGAATGATTGAATTCGTTCCAATGCCTTTTCTAGCAGATCTAGTGATGTAGCATAAGAAAGACGTACGTTTTCAGGTGAACCGAATCCTGATCCAGGCACTAGCGCTACCTTCTCTTCTTCTAAAATAGCTTCTACCCATGCATCAACTGTATCAAAGCCAGTTAACTTTGCAGCTTCAATTGCATTAGGGAATAAGTAGAAAGCACCCTGTGGTTTTAAGCATGAGAACCCTGGAATGTTAATCAGCTTTTCATGAATTACGTTTAGACGCTCTTCAAAAGCTTGTCGCATCATTTCCACCGGCTCCTGAGTGCCGTTATAAGCAGCGATTGTTGCATATTGAGCAATAGATGTTGGATTTGACGTGCTGTGACTCGCTAGGTTTGTCATCGCTTTAATAACTGTAGCATCACCAGCTGCATATCCAATGCGCCAGCCCGTCATGGAATGTGACTTAGAAACACCGTTAATGATAATTGTTTTTTCTTTTAACGCTGGTGAAAGCTGTGCAATCGATACATGTTCATTTTGACCATACACAAGCTTTTCATAAATTTCATCTGATACGATAAAAATATCGTGCTTCAAGCAAACTTCTCCTAAAGCTTGAAGCTCTTCTCTTGTGTAAATCATACCCGTTGGGTTGCTTGGTGAATTGATAATAACAGCTTTGGTTTTAGCAGTAATAGCCGCTTCTAATTGTTCAGGTGTGATTTTAAATTCGTTATTTTCAGAACCTTCAACGAATACGGGTGTACCTTCTGCTAACTTTACTTGCTCAGGATAACTTACCCAGTAAGGAGTTGGGATAATTACTTCGTCACCTTCGTCTAACAGAACTTGAAATAACGTATACAGTGCGTGCTTAGCACCTGTACAAACAATAATTTCAGAAGGTGAATACGTCAGGCCTTGATCGCGTTTGAATTTTTCAATTACCGCTTCTTTTAATGGTGCAAGACCGCCTGCTGGCGTATATTTTGTCTGACCATCATTCATTGCTGTAACAGCCGCTTCTAAAATGTGCTGCGGCGTATTAAAATCAGGTTCCCCTGCTCCAAGTCCAATCACATCATGACCAGCCGCTTTCAATTCTTTCGCTTTTGCTGTAATCGCTAATGTTGATGATGGCGTTAATGCTGATACACGTTTTGCTAACTTCACTAAAATCTCCCCCTATGAACTAAAGCTATAATCAGCCCGCAGGCTGATTATAGATAAAAAATTGGCTTCATTTTCATAAAGCGCTGAAATCTTATATTATGACACATATGACATTTCATATGGTATAAACGATTTATGATTGAGATAAGCTGTATCGTTTTATAAATTCACCGCTAGAGAAATCAAGATAATAGTATGTTAAATGTTTCTTATCTTTATCCACATATGTTACTTCCCACAGCGGCTTTTTATTTTCAATGCCTAGGCGCACCGACTTAATTTCCTGCGGATTTTTATCATTTTTCACAATGGAAATGGCTTTCTCTTTTGTGATCCCGCTGCTTGCTTTCTTTAAAACAGCTGTTTGTTTTTTGCTTTTAGGCATCCAAGCAATTACCTTTTGATTGCTTCGGTTTGTACCTTCTACTACATAAAATGCATGATTGCCGAAATATGGCTGGGTGCTTGTGACAGATTTCAAATTAAATTCTTTTTTTGCTTGAGATGCTGCTTTTTCCTCAGCAGACTGAACATCCTTCACAGACGAGTGATAAATGCTAAAAGAAATTCCTCCGATAATTAAAAGCACAGCAGCTACCGCTACAATAATTAACTTTTTCATAAAATCCCTACTTATGTACGATAAATTGTAAATACAGCTTTGCTTTGATCTTCTTCATCTAACGCTAATCCGAACATCAAATCTTGCTTTTTCAACGTGCGATTCAAACTATCAACAATTTTATATAAATCCGAGGAATTTTCCACGCGGACAGTTGATAATACTTCAATCCTGCTTTCCATTGTAAACCTCCTAGCTCGTCTATCACGACGCAAAAATGACGATATCCGTATTATAACAGGTATCAAAAACCATCGTCATCTTTTTCACTCATCAATCCAGCCCGTACGTTTTGCGTAAAAACCGAATAAATAAGTAAACATATATAATATTATAAGGAATTTACCTCTTTTTGCAAAAGGAAATTTGTTTATTTTGCAGAAAATTTCATCACATCATAGGATTTTAGCGACATTTTAATAGAGTAAGCGCTCCCCTCTCTTACGTCATATAATTCAATCCATTCAGCTGTTAAATTTGAAAGCAGTCGAGGGGAATAGGAACGCCCTGGTTTCGTAAACGCAACGGCAAGCTGTATATCTAATTGCTTCAAAAATGTATTCGAAAAAAACGTTCCCTCTCCAAAATTAGGAATTTTCAATATATCTACATGAGTAAGGGGAATGCGTAAAAACTTTTCCTCTACTTCATCTGAGCCGCTCATGGCATATAGAACTCGGTGCTCTCCAATCGTGAATAATAGATCCATAGCCGCTGTTTTTTGCTTCGATGCATGCAAGACATCAACGTGTATATTATCCGTTAACTGAAATAAATCATTTTCTTTCCACTTCTCTGTTTGAAATTCCGCCTGGTACTGAGCCGGCACAATAATACGCTCTATATGATAATCCTTCACAGCTCGCTGAACATTTGAATCATAGTACTTTTGCTGTTTCGTAATTATTAATTGGTTGATTTTTTTTACTTTATATCGCTGCAGCCACTTGTTTAGCTCGGGATAGGAAGATGCACTCCCGGTATTTACTAAAATCGCCTCACCGCTTCCGTCTTGAATCAGACTTGCTTCTCCATCTGAAAGAGGCAGAAAGGTGATCACTACTTCATCAGCTTGCAAACCAAAATCTACGTTTTTAATGACGGCTGCTGAAACCGAACAGGTCATAAAACTAAAAAACAGTACAGCACTTAGCAATATTTTAATCATACACTGTCCTCATTTGCTTATCATAGTATATTACTATCGTCTCTCAAGTGAAGAAACAGTATGCATAAAAAAAGACTTAAGCTATGCTCAAGTCTTTTCATTCCACCATTCTTTGTAGTCCAGTAAGATATTTGAAAACGTTTTTTGAACAACCTGGACTTTTGGAAGCGAGTGAAGGAAATGGTATCCATATGCTGTTCGCGTAATACGATTATCAAAAATAAATATAGCTCCCCGGTCACTTTTTGAACGAATCAACCGTCCAAATCCTTGTTTAAAACGGATAACGGCTTGAGGAAGTGAATAATTCATAAAGGGACTTTTCCCTTCTTTTTTCATCTGCTCAAATTTAGCTGTCAACAGAGGTTGATTTGGAGATGAAAAAGGAAGTCTGACTATTACGAGACATGATAATAAATCTCCTGGCAAATCAATTCCTTCCCACAGACTGTTTGTACCCAAAAGAATGGAATGCTCAAATTGACTGAAGTCTTTTAACAGTCTATTGCGATTTCTAGTTGTGACTCCTTGACCAAGCAGGACAAACTCTTCAAGATCGTTTAACTCTTTCAAATAACCATATGTAGCTTTCAACATGTCATATGAAGTAAAAAGCACCAGCATACGGCCATTTGTTACTTTGGCTACGTCAAGAATACTTTCTGCCATCATAGCGCTATACTCATATAATGATACTTCGTTAACAGCAGGCATATCCTGAGGAATATAGACTCTAGCTTGCTTCTCGTAATCAAACTCGGAAGGAAGAATGAGTTGAGCAGGCTGAAAGTCATATAACCCTAGCTCTTGAATTAAATAATCAAATGTTCCATTCACCGTCAATGTAGCCGATGTTAAAATAACGCTTTGTTTCTTAGCGAAAAATTCATCAGCCAGCGTATCGGCAATGGAAGTAGGCTGACTATAGATATACGTAGCATTTGCTGCTCCTTTTGGCTCAATTTCAAACCACGTTACGTAATTGCTCTGCTGTTTGAACAAAAGCTTTTCTATTTGCTGAGATATATGCTCAAATCCTTTAACAGCCGTTTGAAATTCATGAAGAGATGACTGTTCATTTTTTGTGGCTTTGTCATATAGATCGTCAAAGGAATGTCTTGCCCCATCATTCCATGTAAAAAGATCGTGAATTAAAAAACGAATGCGCGACGCTGCTTCTTGAATAGCCGTCCAGTAATGCCCATGCTCTTTTTCCACTTTATACCGATAGCTGCTCCTTCCAATCTCGCCCTGCTGATTGCCTGTTCTTTTTTGAACAAAAGAATGAATCAAACGAAATAAGTCATCGCACTCCGAATGAAGCTGCACAAACAGATTTTGAAGAAATTCAGTGTTAAGCTCGATGCTATATTTTACAAGCGTATGGTGAACTTTTTTTAACAGCCCTTTGTCTTGAATGGTTCCGATTCGGTTTAATAGCGCATGAACCGCAAAATAATCTAAGCGCTCTCCCAGTTCTTCTCCGGCAATGTCTTCTAAGTGATGAGCCTCGTCAATAATAATTTGTTCATAATCAGGTAGCAGCTCATGATTACTCATCACATCCATCAACAGTAAGCGATGATTTGTCACTACTATATGGGCATTTTGCGCTCTGTTCTGCGCTCGTTCATAAAAAGAATAAAGCTTCCAAGGATGCTTAAAGTCACTTGGAGACGGATTGCTTTCATTTAGCTGTTCCCAAAAAAGTTTACCCCCAGAAGGCAGGTTTATTTCATCGCTGTCGCCCGTTTCCGTTTCGGTCAGCCAAATAAGCAGCTTCGCTTTTGTGAGGATCGCATCGTAATTATTATTTCGTTCTTTTAAGAGCTGAATGAATTTTCTTATACTAATGTAATGTTCTCTTCCTTTTAAAACAGCTGCTGTGACAGGAAACGGAACAATCTTTTCTAAAATGGGCACATCTTTTTCGACGATTTGCTGCTGAAGCGTTACCGTGTTAGTTGAGATAATGACTGGGTGGTGATGAACAGAAGCATAAAACACGGCAGGAACTAAATAAGCGTAGGTTTTACCAATACCGGTCCCCGCTTCAATTAAAGCATGCTCGTTGCCTGCAAAGCACTCTTGTACAAAGTTCATCATCTCCCACTGCCCTTTTCGTTCTTCAAACAATGGCAGAGCCTGATGGAACAGCTTTTGCTTTTCAGTTTCAAATATTTCGTAAGTATGAGAGTGCTGCTTTTCATTAGCTGAATGCGGCTGATATTTGTTTAGCGCAATGCCGTGTATAAATTCATAAGAATCATCCTCGGCATAACTTTTATCATCTATAACTTGTTGAATCAGTTCTCCAATTTCACTTTTAAAGTGTAAGCTTAGCGCGTATAGCTGCTTCAAGGTTGTTAAAGGGAGCTTCTTTAATTTTTCAATTAGTAAAAGTAAAATACGTGCCGTTACTTCTGCATCACTATCTGCTTGATGAGGGTTTTCATGTTCAATATGTAAATACTCAGCTAATTGACTAAGTTTGTACCCATCAACTGTAGGCAGCAGAATCCGGGCCAGTTCGACGGTATCCACGGTTGAATTATAAAGCGTCTCCATCCCGCACTGATAGAGTTCTTCTTGTAAAAAAGTTAAATCAAATGCCACATTATGTGCAACAAAATAAGCATCATCTAGCAATTCTATAATTTTAGGTGAAATTTCTTCAAATAAAGGCGCATCTTTCACCATATCATTTTGAATGTTAGTTAGTTGTGTAATAAAAGGCGGAATATCCATACCAGGATTTAAAAAACTAGAAAAACGTTCAACAATTTTGCCGTCTTCTACTATGACAGCAGCAAATTGAATCATTTTATCTCCTTGTTTTGGAGAATGTCCCGTCGTTTCAAGATCTACCACAACAAAGCGTTTATTCACGGTCAACACCTCGCAAGTCTGTCTTTTTATAGTATAAAGTGAAAGCCTGCTCTATATGCTTTAAAAGCGCAACTCCTTCTCGTGAAAAACAGAGAGGCTTTCATACATAGAAGTTTTACTTTAGTGTGTATAGAGGTTTATACCGTTCACTTACTAGCGTATGTATTCAAATAAAAATCCCCCTCATAAAGGGGGACTGTTCTTATAGAATTGTACCAGCTGGTTCTTGTTTAAGCAATTGTTGGATTTTATTCTGCTCATTCATAATCGCTACGGTTGGATGATGGTGAGCTACTTCTTCATTTGCTACGAGCGCATAAGAGATAATGATGACGATATCTCCAGGCTGCACGAGTCTTGCAGCAGCTCCATTTAAACAAACTACGCCGCTCCCTCGTTCGCCGGGAATCACGTACGTTTCCAAGCGAGCTCCGTTATTATTGTTTACAATTTGGACTTTTTCGTTTGCTGCGATTCCTACTGCGTCGATAATATCTTCATCAATGGTGATGCTGCCAACATAATTTAAGTTGGCTTCAGTGACATGAGCTCTGTGTATTTTAGCGTTCATCATCGTGCGAAACATTTAGTTATCCCCCTGTACGTCTACAATTACATTATCAATTAAACGAGCTTTAGAGAATTGAACAGCTAAAGCGATAATGATTTTTCCAGCGGCTTTCTTAATTGGTTTTAGCTCTGGATACGTATAAACCTCGATATAATCCACTTTACCGCTCGTATGTTGCTCAATTTCTTTTCGAATGGTCCCTTTAATGATTTCTACTTGCTTCTCTCCGCCTTCAAGAAGCTGCAGAGCGCTTTGTAAACTCTTAAATAAAACAGGTGCCTCTTCTCTTTCTTTATCTGTTAAATATACGTTACGAGAACTTTTAGCTAATCCATCTGCTTCTCTCACCGTATCTACTGCTCTAAGCTCCACCGGGAAATTAAAATCTTCAATTAAACCATCTACTACAGCAACTTGCTGCGCATCTTTTTTACCAAAGTATGCACGATCTGGGGTTACAATGTGAAAAAGCTTTGTTAGTACCGTGGCTACTCCGTCAAAATGACCAGGGCGCTTCTGTCCACACAATACTTCTACACGATCTCTCACGGTTATAGCAACTGAACGGCTTGACTTATACATTTCCTCTACTGAAGGATAAAATAAATAGTCGACGTTAGCTTCTTTTGCCACACGCTCATCGCGCTCAAAATCTCTTGGATACGTATCAAAATCTTCATTTGGTCCAAATTGAGTCGGGTTCACAAAAATACTTAGCGCCACTACTTCATTTTCTGTGCGAGCTGCTCCAAGCAGAGTAGCATGGCCTTCATGCAAATAGCCCATCGTCGGGACAAATCCAATTGAACGTCCAAGCTGCTTTTCTTTTTTCATCTCCTGCTGCATGTCTTTAATTGTTGTAATGACTTTCATCTTATTTCCCTCCGTACAGTGCCGTTAACTGCTCTTCTTTCATTGAAAAAGTATGTGCTTCTTTCGGAAACTCTCTTTTTTTCACTTCACTTACATACTGAGAAAGCCCTTGTAAAATAGGCTCATTTATTTTCGCAAATGACTGAACAAATTTGGGCACACGCTCTACGCCGTACGTTAATACATCGTGGTATACAAGTACTTGACCATCCGTGTCAGCTCCTGCTCCGATTCCGATTGTTGGAATGCTTAAGCGTTCAGCTACTTGTTTTGCTACTTGTTTAGGAACACACTCTAATACAACAGCAATAGCTCCCGCCTGCTCACACTTGATTGCGTCTTGGATTAGCTGTTTGGCTTCTTTCGCTTCTTTCCCTTGCACTTTATAACCGCCCAGAACACCGACAGACTGAGGTGTTAACCCGAGATGTGCAACAGCCGGAATACCAGCTTGCGTCAATTCTGAAATTGTATAGAGAACATCGTTTGCACCTTCTACTTTTAAAGCATGAGCTCCGCTTTCCTGCATAATGCGAGCAGCATTTTTCATCGTGTCTTCTTTCGACACGTGATAGGACATAAACGGCATGTCGGTGACGATAAATGTATCACTAGCCCCTCTTTTAACCGCTTTTGTATGATGAATCATATCATCTACCGTTACAGGAATCGTAGAGTCATATCCTAAAACGACCATTCCTAGAGAGTCGCCTACTAAAATCATGTCTACGCCTGCTTCTTCAGCGTACTTAGCTGACGGATAATCGTACGCAGTCAGCATCACAATTGGTTCATTGTTTTGTTTCATACGTAAAAAATCTAATTTTGTTTTCACTAACTTTCTCCTCCTTCTCAGAGGAGATGAGCGCACGTCTGCACACAAAAAAGCCCTTCTACCTATAAAAGGAAGAAGGACTTTGACAGACTTCATCTATAAAAAGCACACTTTACCTAATGTGCTTACCTACGCGTCATCCCTCTGTCCTAGTCCTTAATGGATCAAGGCAGATTTATTGTCGTATTAAAAATAAACAAACGAGTATCAAGTGAAGTTCTTTCGATACTACCTTGATACTCGTATTATAATAAAAATTTCTTTATTTTTCTACTATTTTTTAGCAGAGAGCTCAATATCTGCAGAATGAATTCGGTGTATAACACCTTCATCGTCTTCAATCAATAAAACGCCTTCATCTGTTATACCTTTTGCAAAGCCTTCAATGTTGGCTGTCATCGTCCGTGCTATAATTCGCTTTCCAATGCTGATTGCATACGTTTCCCAAAGAACTTTAATTAAACCAAAGCCATTTTTTAAGTATTCTTCATAAAGGGTTTCTAACTTTAAGAAAAACGCTTGCATCAAAGCGGCACGATTAATTTCTTCACCTTTTTCAATACGTAAAGATGTGGCAATGTGTTTGATTTGTTCATTAAAATCCGTTTCCTGCTGATTCACATTAATGCCGATTCCAATGATGACCGAATGAATCCGGTCAAAATCAGCCTGCATTTCCGTTAAAATCCCAACTAGCTTCTTCCCATTTAATAAAACATCATTCGGCCATTTAATGTCTGGAGAAAGGTTCGTCACTTCTTGAATGGCCTGTACAACAGCCACTGCTGATAGTAAAGTCAGCTGAGGAGCCTGCTGCGGAGGGATAGAAGGACGCAGTATAATACTCATCCAGGCACCAGTATATTTTGGGGAGTACCACGCTCTATCAAGTCTTCCTCTTCCTGCCGTTTGCTCTTCAGCAACTACGACCGTTCCTTCTTTTGCTCCTTCTTGAGCAATTCGATGAGCAATTTTTTGAGTAGAATGCACGCTTTCCTCATAGTGAATATACTGGCCGATTTTTGTTGTTTGAAGCCCTAATAAAAGCTCGTTGCTGCTTACTTTGTTCGGCTTCCCAACAATGCGATAGCCTTTTTTACGAACAGCTTCAAGTTCATAGCCGTCTTTTCGCAGCTCTTCGATATGCTTCCATACAGCTGTTCTTGAACAGCCTAATAAATCGCTGATCTTTTGGCCGGACACATAGTCCCCATCTGCGTTCGTAAACATTTCAAGCAGCGTTCTTCTTATATCTGACTGCAAGACTGCACCCACTTTCTTATTGAAGATTTCGTGTTCATTAACTCATTGTATAGAACTTTCTCCTCAATTTCTTTTAATAGTTGAGACACCCATGGACCACCCTTTTTACCTGTCCATACTAAAAGATCTTGACCATTTATATCTAAATCTTTTAAAGAATGAATAGGCAGCTCGCTATAGATGTAAAGAAGCTCATGTTCATTCATATACTCATTGCTTCGAAGAAGTTGTAAAATACGATTCACGCTCACGCTGGCCTGCTCTCCAATTGTATACATGATGCGTTTTGACCATCCATTTTCCAAAACGTCCCGAAGACCAATAGACTGAAGCTGAATATCTTTAATTTGCTTATTGGGTAATTTCCAGCTTTTAAAAAATGCCTGCTTGTCTTGAATGTCGAGCAGATGTACAAGAAGTGTCCACGACTCCGATACTCGCTGAAGCATCATCCAATCGTGTGCACAAACAGATCGGAATTTTTGCGGATCTACATTCAATTCGGGCAAGTAGCGATACAGCTCCGTATCTGCTACAAGTGCTAATGCTAAAGACGGCCGCTTTCCGCTCAGCATTTTTTCGAATTCAACTGTAATGCGTTCAATAGAAACATGCCTCAGTAGTTCACCGTATTGCTGAATGGCTCTTTTAGTTTGATCAGACAGCGAAAACGCCAGCTGACTGACAAAGCGAACGGCTCTCATCATACGAAGAGCATCTTCATGAAAGCGTTCTTTAGCATTTCCGACAGTACGAATTAACTGGTTTCGTAAATCTTCCCTTCCATTAAATGGATCAATAATTTCTCCTTTTGCATTCATAGCCATTGCATTAATTGTAAAATCGCGACGCTGCAAATCTTCTATCAAAGACGAAATAAACGTAACGGACGAGGGACGACGAAAATCATCATATTCTCCCTCAGAGCGAAAAGTGGTCACCTCATAGGTCTCGTTCTCATGGACAACGACAACCGTACCATGCTCGATTCCTACATGAATCGTCTTAGGAAAGAGTTCCATCACTTGTTCCGGCCTAGCTGACGTAGCGATATCAATATCTCCAATCGTCCGATTTAAAATGAGATCCCGGACCGCTCCTCCAACAAAATACGCTTCGTAACCGGCTGTCTCCAGTTTTTCAATAATATAAAGCGGATGAATGAACGGTTCTTTCATAACGTCCTCCATTCTTCAACCCTGTACCAATTTATAATAAAGTTTTTCATATTGACTCACAATCTCTGTTGAATGAAATTTATGATTAACTGCGCTTAGAGACGCTTCCCTCATTTGGTGATGCAGCTGTTCATTTTCAAGTAGCTGAATTGCTTTGCTCGCTGCCTCTTCGACGTCTCCAACTTCGCAAATATATCCTGTTTTTTCGTGTTCAATTACTTCGGGAATTCCGCCTATATTTGTTCCGATGCATGGAACACCACAAGCCATAGCTTCTAAAAGTACAAGCCCAAAGCTTTCTTTTTCAGATAATAACAGTTTTAAATCGCTAATCGAATATAATTCTGCTACATTTTCTTGTTTCCCAAGAAATAACACAGAATCTTGAAGATTTAGCTCTTTTACCAATTGAGACACAACCGTCATTTCAGGGCCGTCTCCTACAAGCAGCAGCTTAGACTGAAGCTTTTCATTAATAATAGCAAATGTTTTGACTATATCTGTAACTCGTTTGACTTGACGAAAGTTTGAAATATGAATAACGACTTTTTCATTTTCTAATATGCCATACTCCGCTTTTAAATACTGAACTTCTTTTTTATGATAAACTCGTTCATCAATAAAATTATACATCGTTTCAATTTCTTTATCTGGACTAATTAAATGGTGAGTTTGATCAACAAGTGACTGAGATACAGCCGTCACTGCATCTGATTTCTCAATTCCAAATTTAATTAAGTCTTTTAACGATGGATCCTCTCCTAGAACCGTAATATCTGTTCCATGAAGAGTCGTCACAATTTTCACTTCGTGCTCTACCATTTGTTTAGCTAAAATCCCGCAAACTGCATGGGGGATTGCATAGTGCGTATGAATAATATCAAGCTTTTCTCTTTTAGCCACTTCAGCCATTTTACTGGATAAAGCGAGATCATACGGAGGGTATTTAAAGACGGAGTATTGATTTACATCTACTTCGTGAAAATAAATATTTGGATATACTTTCGTCAATCTAAAAGGCATGCTAGAGGAAATAAAATGAATTTCGTGCCCCTTTTCAGCCAGCAGCTTCCCTAGCTCCGTTGCTACCACTCCTGAACCTCCAACGGAAGCATAACATGTAATACCAATTTTTAACTTCATTTATTTTCCACCTACTAAATCGTCGTACATCAAAATCGGTTTTTTAGATAAAAAACCTTCACCGTAAGCTATCCCGACTTCTTTGCCAAATAACCGCTCTCTGCTCTCTACCGTTTCAATATATCCGTTTACGAGCGGCGTATCAAACGTATCTGCTGTTTTTATAAATTGACTTTCATAAGCCTCTAGACTAGCTACTTTCTTTTGAAACGTGCTTGATACATCTACGATAAAATCTGGCTTATGAAATCCATTTATCATATAGAAATATAGAGACTCCGCACGATGAGCTTTTTGCTTCTTATCATCTATATAATTTTTAACGCCAGCGGAAAACATGGCCTCTTCTACAAGCTTTGCACAATTTCCATGATCAGGATGACGATCTTCAAAATAAGGAGCAAATATAATCCTTGGTTGATACGTGCGAATGACTGATGCAATTTCAGCTATATATTCTGGCTTTAAAAACAAACCTCTGTCTGTCAAATGCAGATGAATTCGCTCATGAACACCTAAGACTTCAGCTGCTTTAGACGCTTCTTGTTTTCGAATTTCAACCGTTCCGTTTGAAGAAAGTTCAGCTTGCGTCAAATCGCAAATAACTACCTTCAAACCTTGTTCACTCATTCTTGCAATGGTTCCACCCATGCCGATTTCTACATCATCGGCATGAGCACCAAAGGCAAGGATATCTATTGTTTCTTTCATTATCTTCACCCTATTTTTTTATAATTGAACGCCAATGCAAATCGCCTCGTTCAAGTCCATGAATTAAAATCTCTGCTGTTCCCATATTCGTTGCAAGAGGAACCGCATAGACGTCACATAGACGCATCAGAGCTGAAATATCAGGTTCATGAGGCTGAGCTGTTAACGGATCGCGGAAAAAAATAACCATATCCATTTCATTTTGAGCAATTAAAGCTCCTATCTCCTGATCTCCTCCAAGCGGTCCTGATTGAAAGCGGTGAACCTGCAAACCTGTTGCTTCTGAAATACGCGTTCCTGTTGTTCCTGTTGCGAACAGCGAATGTTCCTGTAAAATCGCTTGATAGGCTGTTGTGAATTGTACCATATCATTTTTCTTTTTATCATGTGCAATTAAGGCGATTTTCATTTTTCTCGCTCCTTAGTCAATAATATTTTCTAACCCATATACAAGTGTGTCTACGTTCATAACTGTGTCAACAGCTAGCTTCACACCTGACATAAAAGAAGCGCGGTTGTATGAATCATGACGAATTTTTAACGTTTGTCCAAATCCTCCGAACATCACTTCTTGGTGAGCAATCAGTCCTGGCAAACGTACGCTATGTAGGCGGATTCCTTCATAATCTGCACCGCGTGCGCCCTCTAGTAATTCTTTTTCCTCAGGGTGGCCCTGTTTTTTTGCTTCACGAACTTCACTGATCAGCTCCGCTGTTTTTAAGCCTGTTCCTGATGGTGCATCTAACTTTTGATCATGATGCATTTCAATGATTTCTACATCATCAAAGTATTTAGCTGCCATTTGTGAAAACTTCATCATTAAAATAGCGCCAATCGCAAAATTAGGTGCAATAATACAGCCAAGTTCCTTCTCTTCAGCAAGCTGCTTTAATTCTTTTAAATCTTCTTCTGAAAAGCCAGTTGTTCCTACAACAGGTCGTACTCCATATGTTAAAGCTGTTTTAGTATGAACGCGTCCAATTTCAGGTGTTGTCAAATCAACTAAAACATCTGCCTTAACGTCTTGAAAACATTTTTCAATATCCGTGTAGATCGGCGCTTGTACATTTGGCATTCCTTCAATATCACTTATGTATTTTCCTTCATTGATACGATCCACCGCTGCTACTAATTCAAAATGCTCTGTTTCTTCTATTAATAATACAGCTTCTTTTCCCATACGACCTCTTGGTCCTGCAAGTACAATTCGAATTTTGTCCATTCTTTTTCTCTCCTTAGTCTTCTTTTTTCGTCCAGCGATCTTTGTCACGCGTATTAAATTTATTCATAACGCGATCATGCGCTTCTTGTAAATCAATATTTAATGAATTTGCAAAGCAAATTAATACAAATAAAATGTCGCCCATTTCTTCTTCGACCGTACGTTCTGCTTCAGTCGTTTTCTTCGGCTTTTCACCATAATAGTGGTTAATTTCGCGCGATAATTCGCCCACTTCTTCCGACATTCTCGCAAGCATAGCAAGAGGACTAAAATATCCTTCTTTAAATTGGCTAATATATGCATCAACTTCTTGCTGCATTTGCTCCATCGTTTTTTTTGACATCTTTTTATTTCACCTCTTTTAGAAGTACACTCAGCTTACTATTATAACATCTTTACTTCAAATTATTTAGTGTAATTACTTCTTCTTACCACGCCTTTGTCAGATGCTCTTTCACAATATTCCTCACGTTTCCCTTAATTCTCAAAAATCTGTCTATATTTTACGAATTGAGGATACTACTAATACATAGCACTAGAAGAAACATCATCACTTTTTACTATTTTCAAAAATCTTTTCGATAGTTATTTACGAAATGAAATATATTCCTTTATGATAAGGTAGTGCAAAAACGGTCATAGGAGGTTTGTAAGTATGAAAGGTCTCAGATTAAAAAATATTATTTTTATACTGCTTGGTTCTGCTATATTTGCGTTTGGACTTGTTAATTTTAACATGCAAAACAATTTAGCTGAAGGTGGATTCACAGGCATTACCCTGCTTTTATTTTTCTTATTTAACATTGATCCCTCTTATTCTAACTTAGTGTTAAATATTCCTTTGTTTTTTGTAGGGTGGAAACTATTAGGGAGAACAGCATTTATTTATACCATGCTCGGAGTTGTTAGCTTATCGCTATTTTTATGGATATTCCAGCGCTTTCCGGTGAATATGCCCCTGCGCCATGATATGACTCTAGCAGCTCTTTTTGCCGGTGTTTTTATTGGAGTGGGTCTTGGCATTATTTTCAGGTTTGGAGGAACAACAGGAGGAGTCGATATCATTGCTCGTGTTGTTCAAAAATATATCGGGTGGAATATGGGGAAAACGATGTTTCTTTTTGACTTTATTGTAATTAGTGCGTCTCTCATTTATTTATCCTACCGAGAAGCTATGTACACACTTGTTGCAGTCTTTGTCGCTGCACGGGTTATTGACTTTATGCAAGACGGTGCGTATGCGGCCAAAGGCGCAACCATCATTTCGAATCATAACGAAGCCATATCGGATAAAATTATGAAAGAAATGGATCGAGGCGTGACGATTTTAAAAGGACAGGGTTCTTTTTCTAAGCAAGATACCAACGTGCTATACTGCGTTGTTAGTAAAAATGAAATTTTCCGTTTAAAGCAAGTTATTACTTCTGTAGATCCACACGCCTTCGTTGCAGTTACGGATGTTCATGATGTCTTAGGTGAAGGATTTACCCTTGATGAAAATAAAAAACCGCTTGAAAGATAAAAAAATACCGCATTAGCGGTATTTTTTTATTAGTCGTCGTTATTCATTCCTGTATAAATCATGATTAAACGAACCAACTCAAGAACTGCTACTGCTGCGGCTGCTACGTATGTTAAAGCCGCTGCGTTAAGCACTTTGCGCGTCTCGCGCTCTTCGTCATTTCGAATCGCTCCGACTGAGACGATTTGCGTCATCGCTCGGCTTGAAGCGTTAAATTCAACAGGCAGTGTTACAACTTGGAATACGACCGCTGCTGCCATGAAGATAATACCTAACAATAGCAACGGCTTAATCGACGCGATAATTCCAATCATAATTAAAATCCAAGAAGCGTTTGATCCAAGGCTTGCCACCGGCACAAGCGAGTGGCGAAGGCGTAAAAACGAATAGTTTTCTTTGTCTTGAATCGCGTGTCCCACTTCGTGAGCCGCAACGGCAGCGCCTGCGACAGACGTTCCGTAATAGTTGTCTTCTGACAAACGAATGACTTTTGAGCGAGGATCGTAGTGATCGGATAAAAATCCGCCTACAGGCTCTACGTGAACGTTGTACAATCCGTTTTCATCCAAAATTTTTCTTGCTACTTCTGCGCCTGTCATTCCTGATGAGTTGCTTACTTGTGAATATTTTTTGTAAGCACTTCTCACCTTAAACTGTGCCCAAATTGGCACAAGGATAATAATGAGAAAATAAATCAAAAAGCTCATTTACCCACACCTTTCATTATGTGTTTGACTACTCTTTTATTTTAGACAATTCTGCGCTTTTACGTCAATCATTACGCCCTCTGGCTGACTTTCTTTTCTGGTCAGCGAAATACTTTCGCGCTCCTACATAAAAAAGTGTAGCAATAATAATACTTCCGGTGGTGATTGTAACCCAAATAAAAGACGGGTCCGTACGATTTTCTTTTACTTGTTCAAAAAAATCTTTTAAATTTTGTTCCATTTGGTTGAACTGGTCATCGTTAATCTCACTTAGCGTTCCTTCACTTTGTAAAAAGTGAACGTCTGCGCTCACACGCTGTACGTAGGGAGACGACACGTCTACCTGCGCGCTCGGTAAGATCATATCATATTCCTTTAAAAATTGCTTAAGCTGCGCTTCATAAGCCGCCTGTTCTCCTTTTACTGCTTCATTTCGCATCTCTTTAAATGTTGCTAGCATACTGCCTTCGAGTTCAGTCCACATAGGCTGATGCTTGCTGTGCAGCGCATCGACTAATAATCGAAATTGAGTAGCTTTTTGAAGACGTTCTTCATCACTGGAATCAGAAGATAAAAGAGACCTTTCTACCTGTTCATAACAAAGAGTTAAAATACGTATATCTTCGGCCGATACGCCCAAAGAAGCTGTATTGAGACTGGTAAATTCATTCGAAAAATTTCTGAACAAATGTTGGGCTGCTTTATACTCCTTTTGCTCTACAAGCGATAGCGTTTGATCAGATAAGTTATCAAGCTTTTCCCACTGCCCTTCAGCTGCATGTACAGTAGTCGTATATGCAAAGAAAAGTACGAGCAATATTCCTACTATTCTTCCTTTCATTCTCGTCCCTCCTCTAACCTCTACTAAAACTTATGAGAAAGAGGACAAGAGTAGACCTATTTTCAAAAGGAAGTTTTAATCTTACTATTCATTCATCGGAGTGATAAAGTTTTGCGTATAATACTTCTCATATACACCTACACCAAGACGCGTAAACTCTTTATTGAGTAAAGCCTTACGATGTCCCTCACTATTAAGCCACCCTTCAACCGCAGCGATTCCATCCTGATAATTCGAGGCAATATTTTCGCCCGCGATACGGTATACTACATCACCTTTTTGCAGACGGTTGCCTAAATCACCTTGTGCTGGTGAAACGTGAGAGAAATAGTTTAAGTCACTCATTTCTTTGCTGTGTAAATAAGCTACTCCGGCAGTGGCTTCGTCCCAAGCTAAAGGTGACAGCTGAAAACGGTCTCGAATTACATTTGTAATATCGATAATTTGCTGCTCTTCTCCTTCTTGGACACTTTTCCACTCCTCTGCTGTCAATGACGGAGCTGTTGGAAGCTCGCCGCGATAAACAATTTCGTACGGACGCTGTTTTAATAGCGTGTCCATATCCATAATTCGAATACTTGAGATTGTATTAAGGAACTGATCAAAATATAGTTGGACGTATACATCTCCATATTTAATAATTGGACGCATTTTCATATCCTCTTCACTCAGACGAAATCGGTATTCATTTCCGTCTTTTTGAAGCGTGAGTTCGGATGAAAGTGAAACTCTTTTTTCCACTTCTTCTCGCTTCTCACCAATCTCAAAAGGATCTGTATTTGTTTTTGAACCAATGACGTATACGGATACGACTTGATTATTTTCTACTCCTACCTGCGCATACGTTTGACGATTCTTTTTGTAAATCCACCAGTCATAGCCATATGCAGAAGAATCAATACGATTCGGCTCTCCAAGCATTCCAATTAACTGTTCTGAATGATCTCCAATGAGCCTCATCATATTTTCACTTTGTTTTTCATAAGAAGCCACTTCTTGGGTGGGCTGACTTTTGGAATCCGTTTGGTTTTGCTCAATATTTTGACCCGTTAGATATTTTTCTAGCTGAGGTAAATAATCCTCCGCGTATACAAATGCCACTATTAATACGAGAATAAAAATAACTTTTTTCAGCTTTTCTTCCTCTCCTTACACCTGTTTTCTTTACCTGTTTAACTTATTTTTATCTCTATTATACATGCATTCAAAAAAAAATAGCTATCGGTATGAAGGAAACAAAAGAAAAAGCCAACTATTTACGAATATCCTGCAAACAGTTGGCTTTCGCTTTTTAATGCGTATGTTCTGAAATGTCTGAGAGCGCTTCTCCTGCACGTTCATTTGCATAGCGAAACGTTGATAAATCACCTAGCGAAACAATCCCGACTAGCTTTTGATTTTCCACAACAGGAAGACGACGGATTTGATGTTGAGCCATAAGCTTAGAAGCTTCTTCTACAGAGGCTTCCGCTGTAATAGTTATAAGCTCTTCACTCATAACATCCGTTACTTTACTTGAATTTGGCTTCTTTTCTGCAATGCCTTTTATAACTAAGTCTCGATCTGTAATCATTCCTACTAACTGATCTCTATCGACAATTGGAATTGCGCCTACATTCCATTCCTTCATTTTCACTGCCACTTCATATACGTTATCGAGCGTGGTGCATGTTTCCGTATCAGCTGTCATTACCTCTTGTACAGTTTTCATTGTTTTATCCTCCTTTACATAGTGTGTTCGCTTTATAGTGTGACCAACTTTTTAGTAAACTTTCGCATTTAAAACGTTTAAATAAAAATAGATAACGTTTACATTTTTCCTTATTAGATATTGCAAGTTTTATCCATTCGGCTTATGATTTAGTTGGGGTATATCTGTTTTGGGAGGGAGTTCATATGAAATTTGAATATGCAAAGTTTGATTCATTAAAGGTAGATTTAGATTTATTAGATGAGATTATGCATCAATTTGGCCTGGTCCGCGCCGGACAATGGGATTATGAACGCGTGACGTACGATCGAAAATTCGAGTTTCAGCGAGATACCTTCTATTTGCGAGTCCAAGGACATGCTATTTCAGGCGATGTAGGGGGCAGGCATGCTGTTATTCACCTTATGACACCTCTATTAGGCAAACATTATTATCCTCACGGTGTAGAATATGGAGACGGAGAATATTTCCCGCCATCCCTTGTAGAACAGTGTGAAAAGATATTAACACAAATCAAATCACAGCTTGAAACCGTTCAGCTATAGAATTAGAAAAAGCGCAGTAATCAGACTGCGCTTTTTTTAATTCAAAGGAGGAGTAGACGGAAATTCCTTTGGTTTTATATCTTGAGATTCAGTAAAATCAGGCATGTACGTATCTTTCTCTCGTTCTTTTCGAGCCCACTGAAAAAAAATAAAGCCTAAAACCGTTCCATACACAATTTCTTGAATGATCTTCATAATAACGCCGCCTAGCTGCTGGTCTTCCACGGGTGGCAGCGTATTAAACATCTCAGGAGCAAGCTGACCTAAACTTGCAATCATAGAAGGCGGTACACAAAGGGAAAGAGCTTGTACCCAAGCGCTTGAGTCTGTATACGTCGCATACAAAGAATGGTTTGCAAAAATAATCAGCGCGCACGCTGGAGTAAGAAGTACGCCATCTGCAAAAATGTATCCAAGCTTTTTTAAAGAACTTAGCGTTTGTTCTTCTTCTAGCTGATTAATGAGTGGCCACCACATACAAAATGCAGCGATAAATAATACAACACTCACGATTCCGTGAAGCGTCATATCCGTTTTAATAACATCAAAAAGTAGCGGAATATGATACAAAGAAAATAACCCATTGAATAATAGTAAAGCAATTAAGGGCTTTGTAAAAAATTTAAAAACAGGTTTAACCCCTCTTACATAAATAACAGAACGAGCTAACCACGGTGGAATTCCTAAAATAAAAAGCGGAGGAATCACCAAGTAAACAATTGCCATTTGCGTCATATGAGCACTAAACATAAAGTGCCCTAGTAAATCTACAGGTCCTCCTTTACATATATACAAAAGAACCATGCTGATAACAAAATACGCTTTTGTTTTTCTGTCTACGGCCGCCGCTCCTATAAAATTCCCTCTCCATCTACCAACGATGAAAAAATATAAGACGGTCACCAGACAAATGGTTAAAAAATAGTAAGGACTCCAAAGTGCTTCAAAACCAAACATCTGCAAATTGTTAATCAACGTATATTCCTCCTTCTACAGATGATGAAAAGGACTGGCGTATGCCAGCCCTTTTCTTTACCACCAAATAATGGTTACAAAAGCTAAAATGGTTAAAAGAGCTACCAATACGCCTGAATACAAGAAAAATGCTGGTATGGTATGTCCTTTGTGGTTCATATGCATGAAATAATAAAGTTGAAAGATGACTTGAACAACCGCCAAGAGCACAATCACCGGCATAATGTACCATCCGCTAAACTCTTGATAAACCGCAAAAAAAGCAATTAGTGTTAAAAACAACATCATTGCAAAAGAGATAACTTGCATCTTCATATCTTCTGCGTTTCTTTTTTTACGATATTCTAAATTGAGCCTTGGGTTATCTGAGTTTGATTGATTTGTCGTCATCAGCTTATCCCACCATTCCCATTAAATATACAACCGTGAAAATAAAGACCCACACAACATCGATAAAGTGCCAGTATAAACTTGCGACATAATATTTAGGAGCGTTATATAAGTTTAGCCCCCGCTTCGCATTTCGAATCATCAAAGAACCAATCCAAAGCAGTCCGAACGTTACGTGAGCTCCGTGTGTCCCAACCAGCGCGTAGAAAGAAGAACCAAATGCGCTGCTTGTAAACGTATGCCCTTCATGAACATAATGCCTGAACTCATAGATTTCTAGCCCTAAAAACGCTAAACCTAAAAGCCACGTAACGCCTAACCATAGCTGCATCTTTTTAAACTCAAAATTTTTCATATGATACATAGCATATACGCTTGTTAGTGAACTTGTTAATAAAATCATGGTTGCTGCAAAAACAAGCTTAATATCAAACAATTCTTCCGGCTTAGGTCCTGACATCGTTGAATTGCGCAAAGCTAAATAAGTAGCAAAAAGTGAAGCAAACAAAACCGTCTCCCCGCCTAAAAAGAGCCAAAAGCCGGTAAATTTATTTTTCCCTTCAAGCGTTGCTTTTTCAGGCGAAGCAGGGAAAGTTTCAGCGGTTAGCTTTTGTTCAGTCTCCATTACATCTTCGCCTCCTTGTCATCATCAACTAAGTCTTCTTTGTGAATATGAAAACCGTGATCATCAATCCATGAACGGAAGAACATCGATAAAAACATGACGATCATTCCGATAATCCCTACAACATCTCCCCACGCATGATCATTTCGATACAAAAAGCCAATCCCTGCAATAAACATCCCAAGCGATATCATAAATGGAATAAACGATGAGTTTGGCATATGAATATCACCAAGAGGTTCGGCTGGCGTCATTTCTTTATTTCCTGCCATTTTTTCAATCCAATATGCATCTAACCCGCGTACAAGCGGCGTTTGTTTAAAGTTATACTCTGGTGGCGGAGATGAAATAGCCCATTCTAATGTACGTCCGTCTCCCCAAGGATCTCCTCCTACCTTTTGTCCTTTGGCAGTGGTTTTTATAATGTTAACAAGTAAAATGAGCGTAGCAACCGCCATGAAAGCAGCTCCTGATGAACTGATTGCATTCCCAAGGTCGAGACCTTGATTAGGCAAGAACGTCCATACGCGGCGAGGCATCCCCATTAGACCTAAGAAATGCTGAATAAAGAACGTTAAGTGGAAACCAATCAAAAAGAGCCAGAACGTTGCTTTACTTAACTTTTCATCTAACATCTTGCCAAACATTTTTGGCCACCAGTATGTGACACCTGCTAATATAGCGTATACGACACCGCCTACGATAACGTAATGGAAGTGAGCAACGATAAAATAAGAATCTTGAAATTGATAATCTGCAGGTGCTACAGCTGCCATAACTCCTGTTACTCCCCCGATAACAAATGACGGAATAAAGGCGACAGCGTAAAGCATTGGAGACGTAAACTCAATACTTCCTCCCCAAAGCGTAAACAGCCAGTTAAAAATTTTAATTCCAGTTGGAACGGCGATGGCCATCGTAGCGACAGCAAAAATGGCATTTGCAATCGGACCAAGTCCGGTTGTAAACATGTGGTGAGCCCACACCATGAACCCTAAAAATCCGATTAATACGGTAGCAAAAACCATCGACGAGTATCCGAATAATCTCTTTCTTGAAAAAGTAGGTAAAATTTCTGAGAAAACACCAAACGCTGGAAGAATTAAAATATATACTTCCGGATGACCGAATATCCAGAAAAGATGTTCCCAGATAATCGTATTTCCACCCATTGTGGCGTCAAAAAAGTTTCCACCGAACAAGCGGTCAAAAATCATTAAAAACAATCCAACCGTCAGTGCTGGAAACGCAAACAAAATAAGAGCTGATGCAACAAACGTCGTCCACGTAAACAGCGGCATACGCATATAAGTCATACCTGGCGCCCTCATGTTAATGATTGTTACGAGAAAGTTGATACCTGAAATCAATGTCCCGGCTCCGGAAATCTGTAAACCTATCGCATAAAAATCAATTCCGTGACCAGGCGATGCAATAGACAGCGAAGCATATGATGTCCAACCTGCATCAGGTGCTCCTCCTAAAAACCAGCTTAGATTTAAAAAGAGTCCCCCAAAGGCAAACAACCAAAAACCTAACAAATTTAAAAATGGAAATGCTACATCTCGAGCTCCGATTTGCAGCGGAACAACTGCATTCATCATAGCAAAAAGAAGCGGCATGGCAGCTAAGAAAATCATCGTTGTTCCATGCATTGTTAAAATTTCATTATACGTTCCTGCACTAACAAAGTCATTGCTTGGTATAGCCAGCTGAATACGTATAAATAGCGCTTCCACTCCTCCGACTAGAAAAAAGATACCGCCGGCAATTAAATAAAGAATGGCGATTTTCTTATGATCCACGGTTGTCATAAAGTCCCAAATTGTTCCACCTACACCCTTCTTTTGACTGAGTGTACTCATCGCTAAACCTCCCCTTTTAAAAACGACTGGACGTTTATTTTTCTTTTAAACTCATTAAATAGTCTGCTAGCTCATTTACTTGTTCATCAGTTAAGTCAGGATATGTACCACTCATCTTATTACCCGGCTTAACTTTCTCAGGGTTTTTTAACCATTTTTTGATATTTTCCTTGTTGTGAGGAAGCACTCCGGCTACACGCTCACGTTCAGAAAAACCGGCTAAGTTTGGTGCTTGACGAGCTTGCTCTGGACGATTGTCTTTGACATCAACAGCATGGCATCCGATACAGCTTTCATTAAAGACCTCTTGACCCGCTTTTGCGGATGCTGTTTCTACATCAGGCTTTGCCTTTTTCAAATCTTTTGCCCACGTATCAAATTCATTGCTTGATACAGCCCTTACTTTAAAGTCCATAAGAGAATGAGATGGACCGCAAAGCTCAGCACATTTTCCGTAGAAAACCCCGTTAGCTTCCTTCGATTTTTTAGAATCAAACACTAGCCAGAATTTATTATCATTTTCTGTGTTAGCATCGAGCTTTCCTCCAACTGAAGGAATCCAGAATGAGTGCTTGACGTCAGAAGCTTTAATATTAAAGTAGACTTTTTTATCCGTTGGAACAACTAGATCTTGGGATGTAATAATTTTTTGATTAGGATACTCAAATTCCCACCAGTACAAGTTAGCACGCACATTTACTACGACAGCATCTTTGTCCTTCATTCCTTTTACGTCCGCTAGCTTAAATGTTGAGATGACCGTTGGAACAGTCAAAATAATGAGCAGCAAGATAGGAATCACTGTCCATATAATTTCTAACTTTCTGCTTCCTTCCACTTGCTTTGGAATCACGTTTTCTTCGCCTTTACGACGGCGAAAGCGCAGAATAACAAATATAAAGATAATGGTGACCACAATAATAACTAAAACCATGATGGCTGTACTAAGAAGCATAAGCGAATATTGTTCTTCAGCTACCTCACCTGCAGGCTTAAGTGTTGACAAAAACGGTTTTCCACAGGCCGATAACACGAATGCAAGCAGCGTAAATAACGACAAAACACGAAAGTTCAATCGCCATTTTTTCATACCATTCCCCAACCTCTCTTTCATTGACGTGATTTCATCTATGCCCTCTTGAGCATAAAACTTATTCCTTCTATAATGAATTCTACATGTAGAAGAAATCCCCCTTGTGCAGCGTCGCATTCAGTGAAAGATTTTATCTAGGCAAAAAGCGTTGCGACAATCATTGAGACAAATAAAATAGTTAAATAGTTTAGTGAGTAGACAAACATCATGCTAGCCCACTTTGTGTCTTCTTGTTTATTGTATTGAGCAAATCCTAAAAATAGCCATCCTATGTTTAAAACAGTGGCCAAAATTAGAAATGGAATGCCTAATTCGTATAAATAAAGAGGTAATGGCAACAAACAAGCAATCCAAATGAGAATCTGTCGTTTTGTAAGCTCAAAACCATGTACAACAGGCAGCATAGGGATTCCCGCTGCTCGATATTCTTCACATCTTCGCATAGCAAGAGCTAGAAAATGAGGCGGCTGCCAAATAAACATGATTAAAAATAATACCCAAGCCACTACGTGTAAATTGGGATCGATAGCGGCCCATCCAATTAATGGCGGGACAGCGCCTGATATACTTCCGATTACTGTATTAATTGTGTATAGTCTTTTGGACCACATGGTGTAAAGAACTACATATGTAAGTATTCCTGCTAATCCGATGAGAGCGGCTACGGAAGAAACAACTAGTAGCATAAGCAAGCCGGTTAACGTCAAACCGATTCCAATCCCAAGGACCGTCAAAGGTGTAAAACTTCCTGTCACTGTAGGTCGTCCCTTTGTTCGTTCCATTAGAGGGTCAATGTCACGATCTATGTAATTGTTCAAACTGCATGAACCGGCGATGATAAGTGAAGAACCTATTAAAGTAAAAAATGCTTTATCCAGGTTTTCTAAGAAGTGTTGTTCGTTGAAGAAAAGAGCTAGCCAAAAACCAGTAAAGGTGGTGATGAAATTTGAGTTGACTATTCCGATTTTAATCGTAGCTAAAAAATCTGACCAAATGGAACTATTTTCGCTTACATGAGCTGTGTTAGGCGATGCAGAAAGCGTTGAATCTTCCACCATTTTTGAATCTTCCATGGCGCTTCCTCCTTTACTCATCCACAGACTTTTATCTAGTAAATAAAGAGTCTATAAATGAAGGCGTTTTCAACATATTTTTACAAAAATCTCCTCTTTGTTCACAAAGAAGTCATATTCCTCTCACCGAAACTACTTAAAAGCTTCACATGTAAACGATAAAATAGTAGAGAATTATCTATTTCTCATGTTTATTAAACCATATTTTGCCGTTACTTTGTGAAGAATTCATGAAAAAAATATGGATTTTTTTTGTCATGAGCTAAATGCATGTCCCTGTCACTTGTTAAAAGATATTTCTGCAAGTAAAATAGTTTTCTGTACGGTACCTTTTACATATCTGCAGAGTCAAACTCATGAACAAACCTTACACTTTCTACCATTATAACAAATTCAATCAAGTTTATGGAGAATAAATGAAATTTATGTTTAATATACAAAAAGATTAGGATAAAATGTTTAGCTCGTTATATTACTTACTTTGCTTTTAGGATGGTGATTATTGTGCGACTTGGATTAAAGTTTTTATCCGTTGTGACGAGCATAGCCATGTTACTTATTCTACTTGGCGGTGCTCTTGTTACGAAAACTGGTTCAGCAGACGGGTGCGGAGATTCTTGGCCTCTGTGTAACGGACAGCTCATTCCCGACCCTTTAACATTTGAAACCGTTGTTGAATTAAGCCACCGCTTAGTTTCTAGCGTGTCGGGCTTTCTTGTACTCGCTTTATGCGTATGGGCGTGGATTTCACTAGGACATATAAAAGAAGTTAGACCTTTAGCGTTTATCTCTTTTTTCTTCCTAGTACTGCAAGCATTAATTGGGGCCGCTGCCGTTATGTGGGGGCAATCAGATGCGGTGCTTGCTCTTCATTTTGGTATTTCCCTTATTTCGTTTGCTTCTGTGCTGCTGTTAACACTTATCATCTTTGAAGTGGATCAAAAGCTCGACACAGCTAACATGCAGCTAGGCTCTAAAATGAAAAAACATATTTACGGGGTTATCTTATACACATATGCCGTTGTGTACACGGGCGCGCTTGTTCGCCATAAAGAAGCTAGCTTAGCCTGTCCAGACGTTCCATTTTGTTCAAACGGAAACGGTTGGCTACCCGTTGATTTGAATCAGTGGATTCAAATGGGACATCGATCCGCTGCTGTTTTAACGTTTGTATGGATTTTAGCTGCCTTTATCCATGCAGTTAAATATTATCGTCATCAAAAAAATATTTTTTACGGATGGTTAGCTGCTCTCATTCTAGTTATTTTTCAGGCGGTTTCCGGTATGCTTGTTGTTGTCACACGTCTGCAGCTAGAGCTCGCGCTTGCTCATTCTTTAATTATCTCTTTCCTATTCGGTGTATTAAGCTACTTGACCTTACTTGCAACGCGTCATACACATAATTAATTAAAAAAGGTACGAGCTCTGAGCTCGTACCTTTTTTGATTAGCTTTCTAATTCAATTAATAAATCTCCCGGCTGGATGCCATCTCCATTCGATACGTGTACTTGTTTAATCACGCCGTCAAATGGTGCTTGCACGGTTGTTTCCATTTTCATTGCTTCTGTGATCATTAAGTGATCACCTTTTGAGACTTTATCGCCTTTTTCTACTACTACTCGAATAACGGTTCCAGGCATTGAAGCGCCAATGTGGGCCGGATTTCCTTGGTCGGCTTTTTGTTTTGCCGTAACGGTTGTTTTGACACTTTCGTCTTTAATCACGACTTCACGAGGCTGACCGTTTAATTCAAAGTATACTGTTCGCGTACCGTCTGCCTGCGGTTCTCCAATGGATACAAGGCGAACGATTAAGGTTTTTCCTTTTTCAATCTCAATTTCAGCCTCTTCTCCTAAACGCATGCCGTATAGGAAAGTCGGTGTATCAAGAACAGAGATGTCTCCGTATTGTTCGACTGCTTTGTGATAATCCATAAATACTTTTGGATACAGTGCATAAGCAATGGCGTCAAAACTCGTCACTTGACGATTTAAGTCTTTAAATAGCTTTTCTTTCACTGCATCGAAGTCCACATCTTCTAACAGTTCTCCAGGACGAACTGTAATAGGTTTTCTGCCTTTTAGAATGATGCGCTGAAGCTCTTTAGGGAATCCCCCGTGAGGCTGTCCTAAATACCCTTCAAACAATTCAATAACGGAATCCGGGAAGTCAAGCGTTTCACCGCGCTCAAACAGCGTTTCTTCTGTCAAATTGTTTTGAACCATAAACAATGCCATGTCTCCAACTACTTTTGATGATGGCGTAACTTTTACAATATCACCAAATAACAAATTCACGCGTGAATACATATCTTTTACTTCATCCCAGCGGTTTCCTAAACCAACTGCTTTTGCTTGTTGCTGTAAGTTGCTATATTGACCGCCTGGCATTTCATGCTCGTACACTTCCGTATGAGGAGCATTCATCCCGCTTTCGAAGTCTTGATAATATTTTCGCACGTCTTCCCAATAGTAAGAAAGCTCTTCTAGATTTTTAATATCCAGATTTGGTCTGCGGTCCGCACCTTCTAATGCGTAATAAAGAGAGTTAGCGCTCGGCTGAGACGTTAAGCCTGCCATTGAGCTTACGGCTACGTCTACAATGTCTACACCTGCTTCAATTGCTTTTGCGTACGTGTATACACCGTTTCCGCTTGTATCATGCGTATGAAGGTGAATTGGAATATCAACCGTTTCTTTTAGAGCCGATACTAAATCATAAGCTGCCTGTGGTTTTAAAAGACCCGCCATATCTTTAATGCCCAGGATATGTGCTCCAGACTGCTCAAGCTCTTTTGCTAAGTTCTTGTAGTAATCCAAATCATACTTACGGCGCGTCGGATCTAAAATATCACCTGTATAACACATCGCTGCTTCTGCAATCTTCCCTGTTTGACGAACGGAGTCAATTGCAAGAGTCATTCCTTGCACCCAGTTTAAGCTGTCAAAGATACGGAAAACATCAATACCTGCATAAGCTGATTTTTCAACAAATTCCTTGATTACATTATCAGGATAGTTTTTATATCCAACCGCATTTGACGCGCGAAGAAGCATTTGGAAAAGAACGTTTGGCGCTTGTTGACGTAAAGTAAGCAAGCGATCCCACGGATCTTCTTTTAAGAATCGATAAGCGACATCAAACGTTGCTCCTCCCCACATTTCCATAGAAAATAAATCCGGAAGCAAGCGTGCAGTTGGGTTAGCTACTTGTTTTAAGTCGTTTGTACGAATACGCGTTGCTAAAAGAGACTGATGGCCATCACGGAAAGTTGTATCCGTTAATAGCACTTCCTTGCGTTCTTTCACCCAATTTACTAGCCCTTCAGCGCCTTTTTCATCTAAAATCTGCTTTGTTCCGTTTGGAATTGGTTGTTTTATATCGACATTAGGAACACGCGGTTTCGTAAAGATTGGCTTTTTCTTTTCCGATACACCCGGGAATCCGTTTACCGTAACATTCCCAATGTATGTAAGCATTTTAGTTCCGCGGTCTTTTCGCTTAGGGAAGACAAAAAGTTCAGGCGTTGTATCAATAAAGGATGTATCATAAGCGCCTGTTAAGAACTTATCATGCTTTACTACATTTTCAAGAAATGGAATATTGGTTTTAATTCCACGAATACGAAACTCTTTTAAGTTCCGTACCATTTTTGATGCGGCTTGATCGAATGTTAAGGCCCATGTTGTTACTTTTACTAACAGTGAATCATAATACGGCGTAATGACAGCACCTTGGAAGCTGTTTCCCGTATCTAAACGTACGCCAAAACCGCCGCCAGAACGATAAGCCATAATCTTACCCGTATCCGGCATAAAGTTATTTAACGGGTCTTCTGTCGTTACACGAGATTGAATTGCATATCCATGTACGTGAATTTGGTCTTGTGCAGGAATAGACACTTCCTTGCTGTGAAGTGCGTAGCCGTCCGCAATTAAAATTTGCGATTGAACGATATCAATACCTGTAATCATTTCAGTAATTGTGTGCTCTACTTGAACACGTGGATTTACTTCAATAAAATAAAAATCGTTTCCTGATACTAAAAATTCTACTGTACCAGCATTTATGTACTGCACTTTTTCCATCAGCTGCACAGCTGCTTCACAAATGCGGAGACGTAAGTCTTCATCTATAGAAACACTTGGTGCTACTTCTACTACTTTTTGGTGACGACGCTGCACTGAACAGTCGCGTTCGTAAAGGTGCACAACATTTCCTTGTTCATCACCTAAAATTTGCACTTCAATATGTTTTGGATTTTCAACTAGTTTCTCGACGTATACTTCATCATTACCAAAAGCCGCTTTTGCTTCTGATTTGGCACGATCATAAGATTCATTCAGGCTGTCTGCATCGCGAACGATACGCATGCCTCGACCGCCTCCGCCCAAAGCTGCTTTGATCATTAGAGGATATCCATGCTGATTAGCAAATTCTTTTGCTTCGTCAATTGAATCAATAGGACCATCTGTACCAGGAATAACGGGAATATCTGCTTGAATAGCCTGATGACGTGCTTTTACTTTATCGCCAAACATATCAAGATGCTTGGATTTTGGGCCAATGAAAATAATGCCTTCTTCTTCGCAACGTTTTGCAAATTGGATATTTTCTGACAAAAAACCATAGCCAGGGTGAATAGCATCTACATCATGAGACTTAGCAATGTCGATGATGCCTTCTATATCTAAATAAGCATCAATGGGCTTCTTCTCCGCTCCTACTAAATAGGCTTCATCCGCTTTGTAACGGTGATAAGAACCTGCGTCTTCCTTCGAATAAATTGCAACAGTCCGAATATTCAGTTCAGTACATGCTCGAAATACACGAATCGCAATTTCTCCTCGGTTTGCTACTAATACTTTTTTGATTTTTTTAGTTACAAAACTCATGTTGCTAATCTCCTCTCAATTTCGTATAAACTTCAATATATAGCAAAATTGGATAAAAGAAAAGCAAAAATCAATGGAAAATAATAAAATTCCAATAAATTTTTGCTTTTTTTACACAATTTTTTTACGAAAATCAATCACTTGTTGTTGATGTATTGTTCGGATGTAGCACAATATTTTCCGTATTTTTCTGTTTTTTATTTTGATAATTTACGAAAAACGAAATATTTACAATAATTCCCATAGATACCATCAGCGTTAGTAGCGAAGACCCTCCGTAACTGATAAACGGAAGCGTGACGCCGGTAATCGGAATGAGTCCCGTAAGCCCTCCAAGGTTAATGCCTGTTTGAATACCTATCATACTGGCTACTCCAATACAAATCATGCTAGCAAACGGATCCTGAGATTTTTTAGCCAGCATTAAAATCCTGAAAATTAAGAAGCCTAAAAGGCCCAGCACGAGCATAACTCCAAAGAATCCTAATTCTTCTGCAATAATGGCCATAATGAAATCGGTATGGGGCTCAGGAAGATAACCATACTTTTGTACACTTTCTCCTAAACCAAGGCCTTTTAAGCCTCCTGTACCTATTGCTAAATATGAATTAACCAGCTGATAACCGGTTCCTTGAGCATTAGCAAACGGATCTGACGCACCGGTAAAACGGCCGATTCGATTGGCAGTAAACTGACCTGTAAAAAAACCAATCGTAATAATGACCGTAAGCAAAATAATACCTAGTGCTAGCATGCGGAAAAAGGTTTTTTTAGAGATTCCCGAACATAGCATAATGGTAACGGCAATCGCAAAAATAATTGATCCCGTTCCAAGGTCAGGCTGAATCGCTACAAAACCTAATATTAGAAATACAAGACCCATAGGTCCAAAAAAAGCTTTTTTGATGTTGTCAATATACTCTTGCCTTTTAGACAAAACATACGATAAGTATAAAATGACAACAAGCTTGGCATACTCAGCCGGCTGCATGTTTGCTCCGCCCAGCTGCAGCCAACTTTGCGCATTGTTACTCGTATGCCCCATTACAAACACAAGCAAAAGCAGTACAAAAATGCCCAGAATCGCATAAGGCAGTATTTTAGGATACAGCTTGTAAGGTGTTAGCATTGTTAAAATGAACAATACAAGCGTAAAAGCAAGCCACATTTTTTGTCTGTTGTAAAAGAAATCACTTGACGTATGATATCTTGTAATACTTACAATCATACTTGAACTGTAAACCATAACTAGTCCAACCGCACAAAGAAGCAGCACTGGAATTACAATTGAATAGTCAAAATGCCTAAATATTTTTTTTACCATAACCCTCTTCCTTTAAAAATGACGTGTTTCTGTTTCGTTTCATTTTTTATGTACAAATTTGAGTAAATTAGGAAATTTCAACCACCTGTAATAAAAAACTCAAACTACGTTTGTATATAGTTTGAGTTTCGATCGCGTGATTTTTATTTTTTTGTAAACGCTTCATGCAGTGCAGAAAGTTCACGCTCGAGGCGGTCTAGCAATGTTTTTCCAACACGTTCATCAATTAAACCAAGACGAACTGCAAAATCAATTTCTCTTGATAAACCAAACATTTGTGTATCTAAAACCTCTTCATAAAGAGGACATTGTGGCATTGTTAAGTTATCCATTTGAACTTGAATTAATTGCAAAATCTTATCTGCATCAGCTTTTAACAACGCATACGCTTTTTCACGATGATCTATCATTGTCTCAGGCGTCAAACTCAATCCCTCCGTTCGCGAGCGATTACCTAATCTATCTCTCAATTTTAAAGGCTATGCTCCAAAAAAGCAAGGATAAACATGTCCGTGAGGCTGGCCGTCTTTTTTATACTGTTACTTTCTCAAAACCATTACCATAGATGTAGGAAATTTCGCACTTTCGTTGACTCTTACATTATATCATACGATAATCACTCTCAACTAAATTTTTTCATCAAAGTGACAAATAAGGAGAAAGCGCTTATACTTTTAGCAAGGGGGCATTTATTATGAATTCAATTATTATGTTAAAAGGAAAAGTAAAATATACGCTGACACTCGACCCAAGCGTGTGGATTTTCGATGACCGCAAGCTCGATATGGACGTTTTCTTTGAACATCCACCGGAGCAAAAAGACGAGACAGAAGCGTACACAAAGGCTGTTTCTAAGCATTGGGACCGTGAAATTCAAGAAGGAGCCGTCTTTCCTCCTACGTTAAAAACCGAAAAGAAATTCAAAAAACAGGAGCTAGTAAATGGAACATTTGGGATTTTATTTGCACCTTTTCTAGCAAACGCTTCACCTACTGAAGACGCTACCAACGTTTCATTTAAAACAAAAGACGCGCTGATTTCTTTTTCATTAGAAGAAGCGCAAAAACTAATCTTTGGTTTCAGCCAAGACGGAAAGCCTCTTAGAGAAGACGGGCCTATCTATGTCTATTTACCGGATGGATCTAACCGAAATAACCCTATTAAATATGTGGAAGAAATCATCGTTACATAATAAAAAAAGGTGGGGTTCCAAAAGGAACCCCACCTTTTTTAAAGAATATCAGCTGCTAATTGTGCTAGCCCGGAGCGCTCTCCTTTGATTAACCGAACGTGGCCCGATACTTTTTGCTCTTTAAACTTTTCAACTACGTACGTTAATCCGTTGTTATACTCATCTAAATAAGGATGATCAATTTGAGCCGGATCTCCCATAAGCACAATTTTACTCTTTTCCCCTACCCTTGTTAAAATTGTTTTAATTTCATGCTTCGTTAAATTTTGTGCTTCATCAATAATAATAAACTGTTCCGGAATGCTTCGGCCTCTTATATACGTCAAGGCTTCCACTTCTATTGAACTCAGCCCCGCTAGAATCGCATCCAGTTCTCCAGGTTTTTTAGTGTTGAATAAGTACTCTAGGTTATCATAAATTGGTTGCATCCATGGACGAAGCTTCTCCTGCTTTTCTCCTGGCAAGAACCCAATATCTTTCCCTAAAGGAACAATTGGACGAGCTACAAGCAGCTTTTTAAAACACCCTAGATCTTCCGTCTGCATAAGTCCTGAAGCTAAAGCAAGCAGCGTTTTACCCGTACCTGCCTTTCCAATTAACGTGACCAGTTGAACGTCGTCTCTAAGAAGAAGTTCTAACGCCATAATTTGCTGAACATTTCGAGGTTTGATTCCCCAGATATGATCATATTCAAATAACAGTTTTTTTACTTTCGTTGTTGTTTGATCGACAATGCCGATGGCTGATCCGGATCCTCCAAATGCATCTTTCATCACTAAGAATTGATTTGCAAAAAAGGAGTGGTTCGCAATTTGAGACGTTAGCAGCTCTCCTTTTTCGTAAAATTGACTCAGCAGCTCTTTTGCAATATAGACTTCTGAAAAGCCTGTATAAATACTATTGAATTCCACTACTCGATCACTTAAAAAATCTTCTGCTCTTAAACCGATTGCGTCAGCCTTCACACGTACCAACACATCTTTACTTACTAGTATCACTTCACGTCCATCTTCTTTTGTTTCCTCTTCAAGGGATAAATTTTTAGCAACAGCTAAAATTCGATTATCATTTGTTTTTTCCACAAAGATTTCTTGAAGCTGCTGAAAAGAGCGATGATTGAGTTCAATTCGCAAATGGCCCCCATTTTCTAACGGGATTTTCTCATATAACTTTCCATGTTGTCTCAAGTTATCAATGAGTTTGGATACCTGCCTTGCATTTCGTCCGACTTCATCCATATTTCTTTTTTTCGAATCAACTTCTTCTAGTACAACGGCTGGAATCACTACTTCGTTATCATCAAATGAAAAAATTGAATGCGGATCTTGTAATAAAACATTCGTATCTAATACATAAATTTTTCCCAATAATTCAGCCTCCTACTCCGATTGTTTTTCCTGTAAGGAGTGAAACAAGGCACCCATCCATTTATATACTATGTAACGCACATGTGTGAAGTGACCTTAAATGGACGGACCATTTTCTTTAAATATATGAACACGTGTATAAAGATAGAAGAACTATTAGAAACTA
This sequence comes from Priestia sp. 3CA3, assembly GCF_056836725.1. NCBI lineage: Bacteria > Bacillati > Bacillota > Bacilli > Caryophanales > Bacillaceae > Priestia > Priestia sp. 3CA3. The sequence goes on along the minus strand of NZ_JBXENJ010000005.1, from coordinate 287,188 downwards.
AATACAAATTACTACAAAAAATGAGTCATTCATAAGGAGGAGTCTCCCACATGAACAAATTTTTTCTATCCATTAGCTTATGTTTTATTACACTAACCGGCTGCAACAATAATCAAGCAGACGTTGAAGAAGGACAAAAAACAGATCGAATTGTACAGGTCAAAAATTCATCTCCTGAACGCTCTCACAAGCGTACTGCTAATGAAATATCAGCCCATTTAGTTGAACTGGCTTCAAGCGTTCCGAATGTAAATGATGCTACCGCCATTGTGCTCGGCAAGTATGCAATCGTAGGCATTGACGTCGGCAAAGATATTGATCGTTCAGAAGTAAGTTCAATCAAATATACAGTTGCCGAAGGTCTGAAAGCTGATCCGTACGGCGCTAACTCTGTTGTTATTGCAGATCCTGATACGGTCGCTCGGCTAAAACAAATTGGAAATGAAATTCGCAAAGGTCGGCCGGTTACAGGATTTTTAGATGAATTAGCAGCCATTGTAAACCGAGTGATGCCTGAATTTGCAGAAGAAATCCGCCGAAATCCTAGTTCAACAGATACAAACAATCAAAAATTAAATAATAAACAAGAGCAAAATTTAAAGAATGAGCAGGAAAAACAATCTAATAATCATCTTCAAAAAAATGAATAAAAAAGTCGCTTAGCGGCAGGCTGCTGCTAAGCTTTTTTTATCGCTTCAATTACTTGCTTATCGAGTTTAGCGGCTGCTACTGGATCATAGGTCTTTTCATATGAAGGGTTTACTGAAATCTTAGAGCCATAGAACATGACATCTCTTACTTCATTAATATCTAGTTCAATTAGCGTCAGCTTTAAAGCTACTCCGTCTAACTTTTCTTGCACTACCTCAGCTATTCCGCTGATTGAGTAGCATGATTCATTAGCAAGAATATTTACCACTGCTTTATTCGTATGTTTAATGTTTTCTACAATCCTCGATTTGACATCTACGGCAAATCGAATTTTTTGTTTAGTCGGAGCTACTAACCACGAAATGGCACTAACATTTGGAGCGTTTGTTTCAAAATCAATAGTTGAAATGGTTGCAAATCTCTCTGTCTGTAGCTCATCGTATAATGCATCTACTAATTGAGTCTCGACTTCGTTGGCCATTTTCATCCCTCCTACTGTTTATGTACTTACTAGTTACTATCTTCGAGCTAACAAGCAAAATTACCTGCTTCTTTAGGAATGTTTTCCTATCGTTCCTTTTCTCCTGAGAGATAGCACCGCAAAAAAACTTTATAAAACAAGAATTTTCGGCTAGAATGATGTATAGAGAAGTTGAGGTGATAGAAATGAGAGTACAATGTGTCATGTGCGATAAAATTGAAACAATTGAGGATGAAACGCTCGTGGCAAAACGACTGCGCAACCGTCCTATCCATACATATATGTGCAATGAATGTTCTGAACGGATTGAAAAACGAACAAAAGAACGCATAGCTACTGGTAACTTTAAACTATATGAGTCGAAAAAGACAGAGGAGGATTGGTAAGGTGCTCCGTTTAGGAATAAGTATCGGCATGTTCAGCGGGATTATCCTTGGGTTATGTTTGAAATGGATAGAATGGCTAACCGGCAAACAAGTTTATACCCTTTTATTAAATGTTGATTTTATTCCTATCATTGGCCCTATTCAATGGCCTGAATGGGTGGAGTTTGTTTTTCATTTATTCATTGCCGTTGCAATTGGTATCGTTTTTGTTTACATAGTAGGTAAATTAAACAATATGTCTATTCGAAAAATCGTATTGTGTTCTTTTTTATTAACACTTCCAACCATTCCTTTGTATTTTCCGTTGACGCTGCTTTCGCTTAAGCCTACGCCTGCAGTGGATGATGCAGTAGCAATTTTTTATTGGACAGCTGGCCATTTAATTTTCGCAGCCGCTCTTGTCTTCGGCTATATCATACTAAAAAGACGCTTGTAGCTACAAGCGTCTTTTTATGTAGTCTGTTATGAACCCAACGTGGAGTTTTGCTTTTTAGCCTGATACAGCCGTATTTTATAAATAATTAATACAAGCGCTGCAACCACTAGCCCTTCAGCTACAGGTAAAAAAATGCCTAAAAACGTTAAAATCGTACATCCAAAAGCTAAAAATAGATAAATAACCACAGATTTTAAAAGCGGCAGCTTCTTTGCAAACCCGAGTTTGTACACGAGAACAGATAGCCCTAAAATAGTAAAGTATAACAGCCACATTCCTATTTTTGCATGTTCATCTACTTGATACAAAGCAGCAAAAAATGAAAGGTGTTCTTTTACATCCATCTTCCTTCCCCCTATTCCTTACTTTACATTATTCGATATAAGCCACCTTTTTCCTTTCCAAATTCTCTCTTTATAAAACGCTTTCAAAAAATAGAAAATTCTGATATAATTGATAAAAAACAAGCCGCTAGCAAATAAAGCTAACGACTTCCTTTTTTTATTATTTCGTGTCAGCGTATTTTTTCTTTTTCGCTGCTTTTTCACGTTCATTTTTATCAAGAATTTTTTTACGTAGACGAATAGATTCTGGTGTGATTTCACAATATTCATCTTCGTTTAAATATTCAAGTGATTGCTCTAAAGACATAATACGAGGTTTTTTCATACCTGTTGTTTGATCTTTGTTAGCAGAACGCATATTCGTCATTTGCTTCATTTTACAGATGTTAACAACGATATCATTTTCACGAGTGTGTTCTCCTACGATCATACCTTCGTATACTTCTGTACCTGGCTCCACGAAAATTGTACCGCGGTCTTCTACTCCTTGGATTCCATAAGTAGATGATTTACCGCTTTCCATAGAAACAAGCACACCTTGACGGCGACCTCCAACTTGACCTTGCTGCATTGGTTGGTAGCTATCAAATGAATGGTTAATGATACCGAATCCACGAGTTAACGATAAGAACTCAGTTGTATAACCGATTAAACCACGTGCAGGAACCATAAAGATCAGACGAACTTGACCGCTGCCGTTGTTAATCATATCAACCATTTCACCTTTACGAGCACCCATTGATTCCATAATAGAACCCGTATGTTCTTCAGGCACGTCGATTTGCACACGTTCAACTGGCTCACAGCGAACGCCATCAATTTCACGAACGATTACTTCAGGTTTTGATACTTGAATCTCATATCCTTCACGACGCATATTTTCAATTAAAATAGATAAATGAAGTTCTCCACGTCCTGAAACGACCCATACATCCGGTGAATCAGTATTTTCCACGCGTAAACTTACATCTGTCTCAAGTTCAGACATTAAGCGCTCTTCAATTTTACGAGATGTAACAAATTTACCTTCACGACCAGCAAACGGTGAATTGTTTACTAAGAACGTCATTTGTAAAGTAGGTTCATCAATACGTAAAATTGGCAGTGCATCTTGGTGGTCAAACGGACATACTGTTTCACCTACGTTGATGTCTTCCATTCCTGATACAGCGATCAGGTCTCCTGCTTTTGCTTCTTCGATTTCAACACGCTTTAAGCCTAGGAAACCGAATAATTTTGTTACGCGGAATTGTTTTACCGTACCGTCAAGCTTCATTAATGCAACTTGCTGGCCTACTTTCATTGTTCCGCGGAATACGCGCCCTACACCGATACGACCAAGATAGTCATTGTAGTCAAGCATTGCCACTTGGAATTGAAGTGGTTCGTCGCTGTTGTCTACTGGTGCTGGAATGTGCTCGATGATTGAGTCAAATAGAGATGACATGTTCTCATCTTGCTTTTCTGGGTTCGTGCTAGCCGTTCCGTTGATTGCTGAAGCATAAACAACAGGGAACTCAATTTGTTCCTCACTTGCACCTAGTTCAATAAATAAGTCAATTACTTCATCAACTACTTCAGTTGGACGAGCAAAGTCACGGTCAATTTTGTTAACAACAACAATCGGCGTTAAGTTTTGCTCTAATGCTTTTTTCAATACAAAGCGCGTTTGAGGCATACATCCTTCGTATGCGTCTACTACAAGTAGAACACCGTCTACCATTTTCATAATACGCTCAACTTCTCCACCGAAGTCAGCATGTCCTGGCGTATCCATAATGTTGATACGCGTATCTTTATAATTAATAGCTGTGTTTTTCGCTAAAATTGTAATTCCACGCTCACGCTCAAGGTCATTTGAATCCATCGCACGTTCTTCAACATGCTCATTAGTACGGAATGTTCCGGACTGATGTAATAATTTATCTACTAACGTTGTTTTCCCATGGTCTACATGGGCAATAATGGCAATATTACGTAAATCTTTACGAATGTTCACGCATTTCACTCCTATGCTTGTAATAACTAAGCTATTATATCACACTAACTCTAGAATTGCAGAATGATTTTGTTGTACACTATAAATATCCGTTACAAATGGGAGGAATCAACATGAGAAACATTAAGTGGGTATTCGTTTTATATGCATTCATCGCAACTGCAGCTATTATGTCAATTGGCATATTTATCGGAGAAGGAAGCGCTCTCGGGGTCATTTTAGCTATCGTAGCTTTAATTGTTGTAATGGGTCTTGGCTTTACGACTAAGAAAAAAATGCGAGAAAAAGGGCAGCTGTAATTTTTTTGCGATGATTGAAAGCGTCATGGCCATTTGCAACATCAAAATGGTTCATGACGTTTTTTCATCACAAAATTCTTTGACTACACGTAAGTCTTCACTTCTATTTTATTTATTCCACTTTCCTTCAAGGTACGTACGAAAGATTTCGTCATGTAATGTTGGTTTGCTTACAAATACACTGCTTTTTTCAAGAATCTCTAACGGCTTCCCTTCTAAATCCGTCATGACTCCTCCAACTTCTTCAATCAACACTTTACCGGCAGCAAAGTCCCATGGAGCCAAACGTAAAGTAATGTATCCATCCAAGCGTCCAGCCGCTACGTAAGCAAGCTCAATAGCTGCGGATCCATATGAACGGGTCCCTCTTACTTTACGCACAAGCGGACTTAATACGGAAGGATCAATACGGCGGTTCTCCGTCACCCACGTTGCATTTAAGCTAATAATAGCTTCTTCAACTGGTACAGGTTCAAGTTTCGGCAATTGGATGTCATTCATAAACGCGCCCTGTCCTTTTAAAGCATGATACAGCTCATTATGAATAACATCATAAATATAACCTGCTTGTCCTACACCATTTTCGAATATACCGATGGAAATAGCAAAATTTCGCTGCTGATGAACAAAGTTCATCGTACCGTCGATCGGATCGATAATCCAAATCGTTCCTTCTTCTGATTCAAGCTCTTCCCCATATCCTTCTTCTCCGAGAATATGATGTTCCGGAAAGGTTTCATTGATTTTTGAGATAAAAAACTGTTCAATTTCTTTATCCATATTTGTTACTAAATCATTTGGATTCGATTTCGTTTGAATGAGAAGTTCTTTACTAAACGACTGTTGAATTTTTTGTCCAGCTTCTTTTAGCCACTCTTTAACGTATGTATCAATTTCTTTCCAGCGTTGTGTCATCTCAATTCCCCCTCAAAAATACGTCTCTTATTTAAGCTTAAAAAAACCTCTGCAAGATGTCAATTAACAGAGCACGTGGGAGAAGAACTGCCGCTTCTTCTCCCACGTGCTCTGTTACCACTTATGAATCTGCTCATTCAGTTTAATACTTTTTTACAGTTTACCCATATTTGTTCTATTTTATTCCCGTGTCTGCTACTGAAGAGATATCATTTCTTCACGAAGTTTCTCGAGCTTTCTCTTACATTTTTGTTTTTGTTCCTCATTATTCTCCATCATGGCTTCATATAACGTCGCTAACTCGTAATCTAACTCCAACCGAATTACACCTAATCTTTTTTGTCCATCATTCTTCTTATACATATTCACCACTTGTTTCATGTTTCAAACACCCCTCTCAAATTATTGAACTCACTTATAGAAAACTAAATTTTCAGATATTTTGATTGATATAGTCTATGTCGAAACCTAATCTCATGCAACTAAATTGTGTGATTACCTATAAAAAAATGATAGACACGTTTTGACAAGCATATGCGAATTAATTGGTGTTTATGCTTTTCATGTGGTAGAATCTTCGCGTAAATCATACTTACTTGCATAGATGCACAGCAGCTATACATATTCACTAAAAAAACGGAGGTTTCACATGGCATTCTCAGGATTTTCACAAGATGACTTTAACGTATTCCGTATCGAGGGGCTTGATGCACGTATGGAAGCCATCAAGACAACGATACGCCCAAAATTCGAACAATTGAGCAATCATTTTGCTCCTACTCTTTCTTCACTTTGTGGAGATGAAATGTTCGTACACATTGCCAAACATGCACGAAGAACAGTTAACCCGCCAGCAGATACGTGGGTAGCCTTTGCTAACAGTAAACGCGGGTATAAAAAGCTCCCTCATTTTCAAATTGGCCTTTGGGAAACACACGTCTTTGTGTGGTTTGCCGTCATTTACGAATCACCTATTAAAGAACAATTTGGAAAGCTGCTAAAACAAAACATGGAGGAGATTCGTCAAAATATCCCAGACTCGTTTGTTTGGTCGAAAGATCATACAAAACCTGATAGTAAAAAAATGGGCGACTTATCTTCTGAAGACTTAGAGAGTTTGTTTGAACGTCTAGAGACGGTTAAAAAAGCTGAGATCCTATGCGGCATTACAATTCCAAAAGAAGAAGCGATTGCAATGAACGGCGAAGAATGGATGGCTCGTATTGAACAAACATTTCATACGGTAACTCCATTATATGAACTAACTAAAAAAGCATATGCATAATTTTAACGAATTGATATAAAAAAATGAGGGTGAGACATAACGAAAGGAAGCTCATCGAAAGACCAATAAATGGGATACATAAGCTGAAACGCTTGTGACACCGCAGTTGATTTCCCTGCAAGGCTTCGCTTTCCGCGGGCGGCCGGTGAGCCTCCTCGTCGCTTGCGCTCCTGCGGGGTCTCGCCTGTTCCGCTTTCCCCGCAGGAGTCTTCGCCTTGCCTTCCAATCAACTGCTAGAAGAAACGAAACAGATAAACTCTATGTTCACCGTAACAAAAAAAACGAATCATTAATCAAACAATTTGATTAATGATTCGTTTTTTACTTCGGCTAAACTACTTTTGTCCAGTCTCAGTTTTTACATTTTTATGAGATCTCCAGAAGAAGCAGCCTTTGCTTTTTGAATCGTTCGATAAGAAGAGTATTTGCTTTGGTCTTCAAAATCGTTACAGATTGTTTTTTCTTCTGCTTTACTTGGCACAATTTCTTTAAATCGGCGATAGACTGCCATTAGGTGATCACGCTCAATACCTTTTTCATAAGCTCGTTCAATGCTTTCAAAAAACTTCACTACATCAATAATTTCTTCTGTACTCCAATCAAGGGAGATAGGGTATTGATATTCCACTTCTCATCACTCCATTTATTTCTTCATTCTATGTATATCTATATTCTTAACTCTATCACAATCTATAATGTACACAAAATTTATTCTCTTTTCACCCAAAAGAATTTCTCCTTTTTTTTCTTTTTATTTTCTCTTTAAAATATCTTTGCAAATAGGTTAATAAGTGCTATAATTCTTTTGTTTTATGGGGATTTTCAAAACATAAAGAACTATAAAATAATAAGTAATAAGCAGTTTACAATTACTTGTATTTTTTTAACTAAAAATTGTATTTATATTATCAAACAGTAGTAAACATACGCGTTTCATTCATTTATATAATGGTTAAAATCAAGAAAACTGCGGAGTAGAATTTCTGTTGAATTTCTTTTGTAGAAAAAAGATCTGATATTTTAATATGTATAATTCAACAGCCATTAGTTTTTGGTATATAAAATTGAATGCTGTAATTTGATAAAAAAACAATCAAAGTCCCTCTAAGCTTTGCTTAGAGGGACTGACAATTTATGATAAAAGAGGTGTATAGCAAAGTTGTCTTCTCAATTTTCAACTCCATTATTTACTGGATTAGTTAATCACGCTAAGAAAAACCCAACACAATTCCATATCCCTGGACATAAAAAAGGAAATGGAATGGATCCTGAATTCCGCTCATTTATTGGCGATGATGCTTTATCCATTGATTTAATTAATATCGGTCCCCTTGATGATCTTCACCAGCCAAAAGGCATTATCAAACAAGCACAGGATTTAGCTGCAGAAGCATTTGGTGCTGATCATACTTTTTTTTCTGTTCAAGGAACGAGCGGAGCAATTATGGCAATGGTTATGGCGACATGTGGACCTGGAGATAAAATTATCGTTCCTAGAAACGTGCATAAATCTGTTATGAGTGCGATTGTTTTTTCAGGAGCTACGCCTATTTTTATTCATCCTGAAATTGACGAAAATCTTGGCATTTCTCACGGTATTACATCGGACTCTGTAGAAAAAGCCTTAAAGCAGCACCCTGAAGCAAAAGCAGTGCTTGTTATCAATCCAACTTACTTTGGAATTTCCGGAGACCTTCGTAAAATCGTAGAAATTGCCCACTCGTATCAAGTGCCTGTACTTGTTGATGAAGCTCACGGCGTTCATATTCACTTCCATGATGATTTGCCTCTGTCTGCTATGCAGGCCGGTGCAGATATGGCAGCAACAAGCGTTCATAAATTAGGCGGTTCTATGACGCAAAGTTCCATTTTAAACATACGCGAAGGCTTAATTTCTCCAAAACGCGTACAGTCTATTTTAAGCATGCTGACAACAACATCAACCTCTTATCTGCTGCTGGCTTCTTTAGATGTTGCACGAAAACGTCTAGCTACAGAAGGAAAAGAGCTGGCTGAACGTGCAATTTCTCTTGCTGAAAAAGCACGAAAAGAAATTAATACAATTGAGCATATCCGATGTATAGGCAGAGAAATTTTAGGCACAAAAGCTACGTATGATTTAGACCCTACTAAATTAATTATTTCTGTTTCAGATTTAGGAATTACGGGCTATGACGTAGAAAAATGGATGCGTGAAGCTCATAATATCGAAGTGGAAATGTCTGACCTTTATAATATTCTATGTATTATCACGCCCGGAGATACAGAAGAAGATCTTTCACGTCTTGTCACAGCTCTGCGTGAGTTATCCGCAAAATTCCATAACCTTTCTGAGACAACGGCAAAACCGGCTATTTTATTACCTGATATTCCTGTATTGGCTTTAACACCTCGTGATGCTTTTTACGCTGAAACCGAAGTGGTACCTTTTCATGAGTCAGCAGGTCGTATTATTGCAGAATTTGTAATGGTCTATCCTCCTGGTATTCCTATTTTTATTCCTGGGGAAATCATCACTGAGGAAAATTTAACCTATATTGAAACAAACTTAGAGGCAGGTTTACCAGTGCAGGGTCCGGAAGATTTTGAATTAAAGACATTTCGTGTCATTAAAGAACATAAAGCAATTCAATAAAAAAGGTGCGGAATTCCGCACCTTTTTTTTATTGAATTAATCTAAATCTTCATCTGCTTTTTGACATTCTCCGCTTTTACATGTTGAGTATAATCGCGTCACTTTCTCATCTTCGAAATGATCAATTGTGCAGTTACATGTTTGACATACGATTGTTCCCATTTTGTAAACTCCCCTTTAACCGTCTTTTTTTGTAAGCGTTTTACAACTCTTGATATTATATTATTATGTCACATTAAATATGTCAACAACTAATTAGTATGTCACATTAAAAATATTTTTCTCATAAATGTTATATTTGTTTTCAAAAAGCTGACCCCTTAGCATCATCTCTATTTATATGAAAAAACTATGTCTAATTTCATATCTATTTCGGCACTTTAAAATAATTACGAAAAATAAGAATTTGAGATCTTGCCTTTTTTTCTTACTAATAGGGTAGACATTTCATACAAACTTTACTAGAATGTATAACCATGTGGTTTCATGTATAGCTAAAAAGGTTATATGAGAAACTATGTTATGTAAAATAGAATAGGAAAGGAGTGATAATCGATGAAAAAACTGACTCCTGTTTTTATCATTTCGGTTATTATTGCTGCAGTATTTATCGTATGGGGTGTTATTCCGGAATCTGTGCTAGGAAGCGCAGCGCTTACACCTGTCACATCGGCAATACATAGTTTTATCATCGAGAAATTTGGCTGGTATTATTTATTAGCAGCTACATTATTCTTAGTTTTTACGCTGTACTTAATTTTTTCAAAGTACGGAAACATTAAACTAGGTAAACCTGACGAAAAGCCTCAGTATGGTTATGTCTCGTGGTTTGCTATGTTATTTAGTGCTGGTATGGGGATTGGACTTGTATTCTGGGGTGTTTCAGAACCAATCAATCATTTTCATACTCCACCTTCTGGTGAAGGCGGTACAGCAGAATCAGCTCGTGCAGCTCTACGTTATTCGTTTTTCCACTGGGGTTTACATCCTTGGGCTATTTATTCCGTTCTTGCACTGGCCCTTGCATATTTTCAATTTAGAAAAGGTTACCCGTTCATAATCAGTAATATTTTACGTCCACTATTAGGAAAACGTGTTGATGGACCTCTTGGAACGATCATAAACGTTATCGCCGTATTTGCAACTATTTTTGGGGTGGCAACATCTCTAGGACTGGGCGCTATTCAAATTACTGGTGGAGCCTCTTACTTGTCGCCAAGTATTGATAATAATTTCACGACTCAATTAATTGTTATTATTATCGTGACGTTCTTGTTCATGCTGTCAGCACAGACAGGTCTGAACAAGGGTATTAAGTATTTGAGTAACATTAATATTGTTTTAGCTATTCTGTTAATGCTATTCTTGTTATTTGCAGGTCCAACCAACTTTATTATGGACTTATTCGTTACAACAATTGGCAGCTACATTCAAAACTTGCCGTCGATGAGTTTTCGATTGAGCCCGTTTGATAACAGCACCTGGGTTCAAGATTGGACAATTTTCTACTGGGCATGGTGGATCGCCTGGGCACCGTTCGTTGGTACGTTTATTGCTCGTATTTCACGAGGTAGAACCATTCGAGAATTTTTAATTGGTGTACTAGCTGTTCCGACCGTATTTGGCGGATTATGGTTTGCTGTATTCGGAGGTTCTGGGGTTTATCTAGACTTTTTTAAGGATCTTCCTGTTATGGATGTTATCAATAATAAAGGAACAGAAGTTGCTTTATTCTACGTACTTGAACAGTTTCCATTTGGTACGTTCATGTCCATTGTTGCTATTTGCTTAATTGCTACATTCTTCATTACATCAGCTGACTCAGCTACATTTGTTTTAGGAATGCAGACAACAAACGGTGATCTAAATCCTTCAGGCTCTATTAAGCTTACGTGGGGCTTAATTCAATCGTTAACAGCAATCATTTTGCTTTGGACAGGTGGTTTGGACGCGCTCCAAACAGCTGCGATTATAGCAGCACTTCCATTCTCAATTGTGCTGGTGCTAACGGTCTTCTCATTAATGAAAGCATTTAAAGAAGAAGGCGCGTTAAAAAGAGAAAAAAAATCTGTGTAAGACAAAAAAAGCGTTAGCTTATATAAGCTAACGCTTTTTTTATGCACTCTTACGCCGTGCAAAATAAAATTAGTTGATAACATGTCAAGCAGATAGCTGACGTTGTGCCCGTCATCATAAGCGCCAGTCTTTTAGATTTGACGTTCATTTCTGCTATACCGTAAGCTAAATAAGCAAATACTAAAAATAAAATAATTTTAGATGTCAATTGATCACGTTTTGATAATAATTCAACCAGTGAATACCCCATCCAAATAACAATGTGCAAGCTCCAAACGAAATATGTCTTCATAGCTCCTTCGCCGCCTTTTCATTCGTTATCCAAAGAAGCAATTTTGTATCCAACTATAAGCAAAGCACGTCCCACTTTATATGTATGCATCTAGAACTCATTTAAGACTGTCTCAGCGCTTTTTACATCTTTCTGCTAGAATTATACTCAACCAGTAAAAAAACTGTCTGACAAGCACCTTATACTTTATGAAAACCGTTTTCTTCAAAAAAAAAAGCTGATGCGTATGCATCAGCTTTTTAAAAACATTATTTTACAATGTGAATTGGGCTTCCAATTGCTACTTCAGCAGCTTCCATTGTGATTTCACCTAATGTTGGGTGAGCGTGAATTGTTAATGCGATATCTTCAGCTGTTACGCCAGCTTCGATAGCAAGACCAAGTTCAGCGATCATGTCAGATGCGCTAGGTCCAGCGATTTGAGCACCAACAACTACTCCGTCTTCTTTACGAGTGATAAGCTTCAAGAAGCCTTCTGCAGCGTTAAGTGCAAGCGCACGTCCGTTAGCAGCGAATGGGAATTTAGAAGCTTTAACAGCTAATCCTTCTTCTTTTGCTTGTGCTTCAGTATAACCTACAGATGCAAGCTCAGGCTCAGAGAATACAACTGCTGGAATTCCTAAGTAGTCAATTTCAGCAGGTTCGCCAGCGATTACTTCAGCTGCGATTTTACCTTCGTAAGAAGCTTTGTGTGCAAGTGGTGGTCCAGTTACGATATCACCAATTGCAAAGATGTTGCTTACAGATGTACGAGTTTGGTTATCGATTTCGATAAGACCACGGTCAGTCATTTTAACGCCAACTTGCTCAAGACCAAGCTCATCAGTGTTAGGACGGCGACCTACAGTAACTAATACGTAGTCAGCATCGATTACTTTTGACTCTCCGCCTACTTCAAACGTAACTTGTACGCCATCAGCAGTTTCTTCAACACCTTTAGCCATTGCTTTTGTATAGATTTCAACGTTTCCTTTTTTCTTAAGGTTACGTTTAACAAGAGAGCTCATTTGTTTTTCAAAACCAGCTAGAATTTCATCAGCAGCTTCTACAAATGTAACTTCTGTGCCGAAGTTAGCAAAAGCAGTACCAAGCTCAGTACCGATGTAACCTCCGCCGATTACAACTAATTTTTTAGGAACTTCTTTAAGCGCTAATGCACCTGTAGAGTTGATTACGCGCTCAGAGAATTTGAATCCAGGGATCTCGATTGGACGAGAACCAGTTGCAAGGATTGCATTTTTGAATTTGTACGTTTGTGCTGAATTTTCATCCATTACACGTACAGTTTCGCTGTCAACGAAGTAAGCTTCACCTTTTACGATGTCAACTTTGTTACCTTTAAGAAGGCCTTCAACACCGCCAGTAAGTTTGTTTACAACGCCGTTTTTGAATTCTTGAACTTTAGAGAAATCAACTGTTACGTTCTCAGCGATAATCCCCATGTCTTCAGAATGTTTAGCATGTTCAAAACGGTGACCTGCAGCGATTAATGCTTTTGAAGGAATACAACCAACGTTTAAGCATACGCCTCCAAGATTACCTTTTTCTACGATTGTAACTTTTTGACCTAATTGAGCTGCACGAATTGCTGCAACGTAGCCACCAGGGCCAGCACCAATGACAAGAGTATCAGTTTCGATTGGGAAATCTCCTACTACCATTTATTACGCCTCCATTAATAATAATTCTGGATCATTTAATAAACGCTTGATTTGGTTAAGAGCGTTTTGAGCTGTTGCGCCATCGATAATACGGTGGTCAAAGCTTAGTGATAATGCTAATACTGGAGCAATTACAATTTCACCGTCGCGTACAACTGGTTTTTCAGCGATACGTCCGATACCTAGAATTGCAACTTCTGGGTGGTTGATAACTGGAGTAAACCATTGTCCACCAGCAGAACCGATATTTGTGATTGTACAAGAAGCGCCTTTCATTTCAGCAGGAGCTAATTTACCATCACGTGCTTTTCCAGCAAGGTCGTTAATTTGATCCGAAATTTCGAATACAGATTTACGATCAGCATTTTTCACAACTGGTACTAAAAGACCTTTTTCAGTGTCAGCAGCGATACCGATGTTGTAGTAATGTTTTTGAATTACTTCATCTGTAGAATCATCAATTGAAGTGTTAAGAGCTGGGAACTTCTTAAGTGCTGAAGTTAACGCTTTTACCACGTAAGGTAAGAATGTTAATTTAATACCTTGATCTGCTGCAACTGTTTTGAATTTTTTACGATGAGCAACAAGAGCTGTTACATCGATTTCATCCATTAATGTTACGTGTGGAGCAGTGTGTTTAGAGTTAACCATAGCTTTTGCGATTGCACGACGGATACCGCTCATTTTCTCGCGAGTTTCTGGTAAGTCGCCTTCAGGAATAGCTTGTGCTGCAGCTGCTTTTGGTTCAGCTGAAGCAGTTTCCTCTTTAGCTGGAGCTTCAGCAGTTGCTGTAGCTGTAGAACCACCAGATAAGAAGCTATCGATGTCATCTTTAACAATACGTCCGTTTTTACCTGAACCAGGAACAGCTTTAATGTCTACACCTTTTTCACGAGCATATTTGCGCACTGAAGGCATAGCAATTACTTTACGGTTAGGATCAACATCAGCTTGTGCTGCAGGAGCTGTTGCTTCTTCAGTCACTTCTTCAGTTGAAGCTTCTTCTTTAGCTTCTTCTGCTGGTGCATCATCATGATCGTCACCTTTGAATTTTAAGTCTTCGTATCCAGGAGCATCAAAAGTAACGATAACTTGTCCTACAGTAGCTACTGTACCTTCGTCAACTTTTACTTCTAATACTTTACCTTTTACAGGAGATGGGATTTCAACAACAGCTTTGTCATTTTGTACTTCTGCTAGTACATCATCCTCATCAATTTCATCTCCAGCTTTTACGAACCATTTTACAATTTCACCTTCGTGGATACCTTCACCGATATCCGGCAGTTTAAATTCAAATGCCACGTGTCTTCACCCTCCTAGTTAGTTGCGTTCAATTTGTTAGTGTTTATTTTATCTAAGACAGAAATCAGCATAAAGCTGATTTCTATCACAGTAAAATGCTAATTAAAATTCAAGTACTTTCTTAGCTGTTTCAACGATATCTTTGTGGTCTGGTAACCATACGCCCTCAGCTTGAGAGAATGGGAACACAGTATCCGGTGCTGTTACACGTAATACTGGTGCTTCTAAGCTTAAGATTGCACGATCGTTAATTTCAGCTACAACGTTAGCTGCGATACCAGCTTGTTTTTGAGCTTCTTGAACTACTACTACGCGACCAGTTTTTTCAACTGATGCAAGAATTGTATCGATATCTAAAGGTTGAACTGTACGTAAGTCCACTACTTCAGCAGAGATACCTTCTTTTTCTAGTTCTTCAGCTGCTTTTAATGATGAGTGTACCATTGCACCGTAAGCGATAAGCGTTACGTCTGTACCTTCACGTTTCACATCAGCTGTACCTAAGTCAATAGTGTATGATTCTTCAGGTACTTCTTGACGGAATGAACGGTAAAGCTTCATGTGCTCTAAGTATACAACCGGATCGTTATCACGGATTGATGAAATTAAAAGACCTTTTGCATCGTATGGAGTTGAAGGAATTACAACTTTTAGACCAGGTTGAGATGCTACGATACCTTCTAAGCTATCAGCGTGAAGTTCTGGTGTATGAACGCCTCCACCAAATGGTGAACGGAATGTGATTGGTGCATTCCAGCGACCGCCAGAACGGTAGCGCATACGTGCAGCTTGACCTGATACAGAATCAAGTACTTCGTATACGAAACCAAAGAATTGAATTTCAGGAACCGGACGGAAACCTTGAGTCGATAGACCCACAGCAAGACCACCGATACCAGATTCAGCTAATGGCGTATCGAATACGCGATCTTCGCCGAATTCTTGTTGAAGACCTTCAGTCGCACGGAATACTCCACCGTTTACGCCAACGTCTTCACCAAAAACTAATACGTTTTCGTCGTTTTTCATTTCTGTGCGTAACGCATCAGTAATCGCTTGAATCATTGTCATTTGCGCCATGGCTTACTTCGACTCCTTCTCTTTGTAGATTTCATATTGCTCTTGTAAGTTTGAAGGCATAGTTTCGTACATGATTTCCATTAAATCTGTAACTTTTTGTTTTGGATAATCGTCAGCCTTCTTAATAGCTTGTTTGATATCTTCTTTAGCTTGCTCGATTACTTTGTTTTCTTCTTCTTCATTCCAGATGCCTTTAGCTTCTAAGAATTTACGGAAGCGAACAAGTGGATCTTTCTTTTCCCACTCAGTGTCAAGCTCAGCTGTACGATAACGAGTTGGATCGTCACCAGCCATTGTATGTGGACCATAACGGTAAGTTAATGTTTCAATTAAAGTTGGACCTTCACCGTTTACTGCACGCTCACGAGCTTCGCTTACTGCAACGTATACTGCTAGTGCATCCATACCGTCTACTTGAACGCCTGGGATACCAACAGCCGCTGCTTTTTGAGCGATTGTACGTGCTGCAGATTGCTTTTCAACTGGTGTTGAAATTGCAAAGCGGTTGTTTTGTACAACAAAGATTGCTGGAGCTTTGAATGCACCTGCGAAGTTCATACCTTCGTAGAAGTCACCTTGTGAAGCTCCGCCGTCACCTGTATAAGTGATCGCTACTGCTTTTTTACCGCGCTTTTTAAGACCTAGTGCCACACCAGCAGTTTGCACGATTTGTGCACCGATGATGATTTGTGGAGAAAGTACATCTACACCTTCTGGCGCTTGGTTACCGTGGAAATGACCACGAGAGAATAAGAACGCTTGATATAGTGGAAGACCATGCCAAATTAACTGAGGCACATCACGGTACCCAGGTAAAATGAAGTCTTCTTTTTCTAATGCGAAATGTGAAGCGATTTGAGAAGCTTCTTGCCCAGCAGTTGGTGCATAGAAACCTAAACGACCTTGACGGTTCAATGAAATTGAACGTTGATCAAGAATACGAGTGTATACCATGCGAGTCATTAACTCTTTTAATTTTTCGTCAGATAAATCTGGCAACGCTGATTTATTTACTACTTCGCCCTCTTCATTAAGAATTTGGAACGTTTGGTACTGCTCAGCGATTTTATCAAGTTGCTTTGATACATCAATAATAGCCTTTTTAGTTTTAGCAGCCATCTAAGTCACCTCTTCCTTTCATTTAAGCCGTATAAATTCATTTTACTAATCAAACAAACATACACGCTTTTAGAATGTCCCAAATGGACAAGTAAAAGTCATATTTTGTCGAGTAGCTTTTTGAATTCGCTAATCCTTAACATTTCTATGTATTCCCCAGCGAATTCTGTGCAAACATTTACGTAAAAGGAAAGTTTAAGCGAAACGAGCGTTTCGTTAAACTGTATTAATTATTTTGCAAAAATGATTAATACAACACTTACTACGCTACCTAGTTTACAATACACTAAAACAGTTCGTCAATGCATTTACATCAAGAAATTACGCTTTTTTAGTTTGTGAAATAAAACACATAAAAAAGACATGCTGTACTATTACACAGATACAAACTGTATTATATGTTTTATAATAACCTTCTCTTTTTTTACGTCTGCACATCTCCTATCTTGCCACAAATAAACGATTTTTTAAAACAATAACCTTTTGTAATTTTTACTTGAATCGTGTCGAAACTCTTTCTTTATTTCAGAAAACCTTCCTTTTCAGCCAAAAAAAAAGACCTGTAAACTTCACAGGCCTTCTTATTTATCCTCGCTATTTTTCACCTTTAACTTCGTTTTGTTATAAAAATCTTCTTTGGCTTTGTTATAGTCAGCTGTTAGTGTGTTAAACGTTTCTTTTTTCTTTTCAACTTCTTTATAAGTAGCATTGATCGAAGCGATTTGTGTTTCAAGATTCTCTAATTTCACATTGTCTTTTTCAAAGAGCGTATATAGCTGACGATCTAATTCAATGGAATGAAGATAGGCATCATGTAAGGACTGGTAGGCCTTATAACGCTTCTTCATTAACGAAGATAGTTCAAGCGCCTCTTCTTTTGCTTTGCCGTCCTCTAGCTTTTGGATCTTTGGCTCTGTCGCTTCAAACTGTTTTTGCGAAGCGCTGATGCTTTTTTCTTCTTTTTGTAATTTATTTTCACGCTCATCTAATAACTGCTGCGCTTTTTGTGCTTTATTTTTTATTTTCTTTTTATCTTTAATCCCTAGCTCAATAATTTGGTCGTATATCGCATTTTCTTGCTGTTCTAAATCAGCTAACGGTTTTTGCTGATCAGCAAATTGCTTTTCTTGTGCTACCACTTTTTCTAATCCATTATATACCTCAAGTTCAGGCGATGAGCCCTCTGCACAGCCTGCTAGTGACATAGCAGCAATGCCAATAACTATATATCTTCCGACGCATTTCATATTTGGTAAATCCTCCCTTATTCATGGGTCATTATACAATTTTTGTAGGAAATTAGCAATTTATCTACACCCTTTTTCCACCTTTTAATATATTATACTAACCCAATCGTGAAAAAAAGGGAGTTTATTACTTTTTACCTTGGGATTGATAACTACGGGAGGTTACATTATGTTGGGTTATGGTGGATATGGCTGCGGCGGTTCTAATAAAGGTTTCGTGTTATTAATCGTACTGTTCATTTTATTAGTTATTATCGGCTGCAGCTGTGGCGGCTGGTAATTATACAATAAAAGCGGCTAACTGCCGCTTTTATGTTTTCTTATGCATGTTTTTCCAAATGTTTGATACATATAATTAGTAGAAACATTTATGTGGTCAAGGTCGAGGTAATGACTTTTTTATACGGATTTGGTACACTTTATACCTATAAAATAGCCTAGGGAGATGTGAAAGTTGATTACAATGAACGATATTATCCAAGACGGACACCCAACGCTGCGAGAAGTAGCAAAAGAAGTACCGTTACCTGCTTCTGAAGAAGACAAAAAGATTTTACATAGCTTATTAGAATATGTAAAAAACAGCCAAGACCCTGAAATTGCTGCTAAATATGGACTGCGATCTGGTATCGGACTTGCCGCTCCTCAAATTAATGTATCAAAACGAATGATTGGGGTACACGTTACGGATGAAAAAGGCAAGCTATACAGCTATGCATTATTTAACCCTAAGATCATTAGCCACTCAGTTGAAAAGACATATCTTACAGGCGGTGAAGGCTGCTTGTCTGTCGATCAAGATATCCCAGGATTTGTTCCTCGATATGCACGCATCACAGTAAAAGGCACAACGCTTGAAGGCGAAGAAGTGAAAATTCGTTTGAAAGGCCTTCCTGCTGTCGTATTTCAGCACGAGATTGATCATTTAGACGGAATTATGTTTTATGATTACATCAATAAAGAAAACCCATTTCAAGAACCTGAAAATGCTTTTCCATATGAACGCTAAAAAACGCGAGCTAGAGCTCGCGTTTTTTCTTATTTTAACAATCCTACTAGCTCTAATCCGTGGAGAATACCACCTTCTGCTACATCTTTTGTAACAAGATCAGCAACTTCTTTCACGACTTCTTCCGCATTTCCCATCGCTACGCCATTTCCGACAAACTCAAGCATTTCGATATCGTTTAAGCCGTCTCCGAATGCATATACATCTTTTTTATCAAAGCCAAGCTTTTCAATCATGGTCTCAATTCCTCGCGCTTTTGATCCACCTTTTGGGAGAACATCAGTTGAAAATTCATGCCAGCGAATAAAGTCAAATTTCTTAAATTTTTCTTCATAAGGAGCTTCTTCTCCCGCTGTACAGAATAAGAGGGATTGATAAATTTCACGCCCTTTGAAATAAGCAGGATCGTGGTGAGGGTGGGTAAATCCAATTTTCAGCGTGCTGATGCTGGATTCGATATAATCATGAAATTCAATGTTTGATTTCATATCTTCATGATCCATGTATACGACAGGATGATCATGCTCAACAGCAAAAGCCGTTAAATCCTGAAGCTCTTCTTTATTTAACGGGTTTTTGTAAAGAACTTCTCCATTTAAGACAATGTACTGACCATTAAAGCTAATATATGTTTGAATATCCAACTCTTCACGCAGATCTTTAAACATAAAAGGAGCCCTTCCAGTTGCAATTGCCACTTCATGCCCCTGCTCTTTTAACAGCTGGACAGCTTTTTTTGTAGAAGCAGGCAGTTTTTTATCATGATCCAATAACGTTCCATCAATATCAAAAAAAATAATCTTTCGTTCCACGTTTATCACCTTATTTTTTATAATTTTTTATCTCTTTGTTAAGCCTTTCCAATTATACCAAACAAGCACTGATTTCTCTATAAATGGACGTTCCTATTTACAATTTTTCCATATTTAACCACGAGAAACCTCTCCCTTTTCATCATATAATAAAAGTACAGAGAGAGACAGGCAGGTATCGCAAAAAAACAAAGGAGCTGAAAAATCATGTTAAAAGATTTTCGAAAAAGGCTGCTAAAACGCTGGAATGAATTATTGCGTAAAAAAACGATGGCATAATCGATTTTTTTAGGGCTTTCTGTTGTAAAATTTGCAGAGTGTGTGTCTGCATCGTACAATGGAATAGCCCTTATTTTTTATACGCCCGGAAAATATAGTCTTGTATCCGTTTCCTATTAATATTATTCTATAATTAATTGACTTGTTATATTTAGATGACTAAAATGTAGTGAAAGCAAGTTTCTTTAGAAAATACATGAAATACATACACATTTTATAATATAATAAAATAAGTTATTTGAATTTCGGAATTAAGGAGAGATTTTTGTTATGATTTTTAAAGTTTATTTTCAAGAAAAAATGAGTGAAGTAGCTGTACGTGAAAATACAAAAACAGTGTATGTGAACGCAGATTCTGAGCGTGACGTTCGTAAAAAGTTAAAAGCGCGTTCAATTAATATTGAGTTTGTTCAAGCAGTGACTGGAGACTATCTAGAATATGAACAACAGCATGAAGATTTTAAAGTATTGGAGATATGATGAAAATGAAATTTGTAAAAAATAATCAAACGGCAGTTTTCGCCCTGGGTGGACTAGGCGAAATTGGTAAAAATACGTATGCCGTACAGTTTCAAGATGAAATTATTCTTATTGATGCAGGAATTAAATTCCCTGAAGATGAGCTTTTAGGAATTGACTACGTTATTCCTGACTACAGTTATTTGGTAAAAAATGCAGATAAAATCCGCGGTCTTTTCGTTACACATGGTCATGAAGATCACATCGGCGGAATTCCTTACTTATTAAGAGAATTAAACATTCCTATTTATGCAGGAAAATTAGCCCTTGGACTTCTTCGCAACAAATTAGACGAGCACGGGTTGCTTCGTACAGCTCAGCTTCATGAAATTACTGAAGATGACGTAATTAAATTCCGTAAAACATCGGTAACGTTCTTCCGTACAACTCACAGTATTCCTGATTCTTACGGAATTGTGGTAAAAACACCAAACGGACAAATCGTACATACAGGAGATTTCAAGTTTGATTTTACACCAGTGGGCGAACCGGCTAACTTAACAAAAATGGCTGAAATCGGTAAAGAAGGCGTTCTATGCTTGCTTTCAGACAGTACAAACAGTGAAATTCCTAACTTTACGATGTCTGAGCGCCGCGTAGGTGACAGCATTCATGACATTTTCCGTAAAGTAGACGGCCGTATTATTTTTGCAACGTTTGCTTCAAATATTCACCGCTTACAGCAAGTAGTGGAAGCAGCCGTATTGCATAACCGCAAAGTTGCTGTATTCGGACGCAGTATGGAAGCAGCTATTGAGATTGGCCAACAGCTTGGATATATTTCATGTCCAAAAGATACGTTCATTGAGCCTTCTCAAATTAACCGAATTCCAGCTAACCGCGTGACTATTTTATGTACAGGCAGCCAAGGTGAACCGATGGCAGCGCTATCTAGAATTGCAAACGGTACTCACCGCCAAATTCAAATTATCCCTGGAGATACGGTTGTGTTCTCATCTTCACCTATTCCAGGAAATACAGTAAGTGTTAGCAAAACAATTGATATGCTATTCCGTGCAGGAGCAGAGGTTATTCACGGTGCTCTAAACGATATCCATACTTCTGGACACGGCGGACAGGAAGAGCAAAAATTAATGCTTCGTTTGATGAAACCAAAATACTTTATGCCAATTCACGGTGAGTATCGCATGCAGAAGATGCACATCAAACTTGCAACAGACTGTGGAGTTCCTGAAGAAAACTGCTTCATTATGGATAATGGAGAGGTGCTAGCTTTAAGCGACAGCGAAGCTTCAGTAGCCGGCAAAATCCCTTCAGGCTCTGTATATATTGACGGAAGCGGAATTGGTGACATTGGAAATATCGTACTTCGTGACCGCCGTATTTTATCTGAAGAAGGACTTGTTATTGTAGTTGTAAGCATCAATATGAAAGACTTCAAGATCGCTGCTGGTCCAGACATTATCTCTCGTGGTTTTGTTTATATGCGCGAATCTGGCGACTTAATTAATGATGCACAGTCCCTCATTACAAAACACTTGAACAAAGTGATGGAACGTCGTACGTCACAATGGTCTGAGATTAAAAATGAAATCACAGACACATTGGCTCCATTCCTTTACGAAAAAACAAAGCGCCGTCCAATGATTTTACCAATCATTATGGAGGTTTAATAAAAGAAAAAGAGCAGATGCAATTGCATCTGCTCTTTTTTATTAGGAACTGGCAAATTTATTTTCGAAGCGGTTGATATCTGCGTCTGCTCCAATAACAATCAACACGTCTCCTTCTTGTATCGTTTCGGACGCCTGAGGAGAAACGATGATATCTCGATCACGCTTAATGGCTACAATGTTAATACCATATTTCGCACGAATGTCTAACTCAATCAGCGTGTTGCCAGCCATTCTTTTGCTTGCTACTAATTCGACAATGCTGTGTTCTTCAGATAGCTCCAAATAATCCAGCACGCTGTTTGAAATCATGTTATTGGCAATTCTTCGTCCCATATCTCGTTCGGGATGCACGATAAAATTGGCGCCAATTTTTGATAATACTTTGGCATGATAATCATTTTGCGCTTTTACCGTTATTTTTTCAACCCCCAGCTCTTTTAGTATAAGAGTCGTCAAAATACTTGCCTGAATATTGTCGCCAATAGCTACGATAACGTGATCAAAATTACGAATTCCTAAACTTTTTAGAACCCCTTCATCCATTGAATCGCCTACTACTGCATGCGAAGCAACGTTAGCATACTCATTTACCTTTTCTTCATCAATGTCAATCGCCAGAACTTCCATTCCTTGATCGCTTAATGTTTTACAAATACTTCCACCAAATCTACCTAATCCGATGACTGCAAATTCTTTTTTCATTTGAATTCCTCCATTATGTACAGGAAAAAATCTGAACTACCGTTATTTTACCACAATTCTTTTGTATCAACCTCATTTTCCCGTTAACAACGCTTATATGTCTTTACTATTTCTCATAAAAAAACAGAAGGATCAGCTCCTTCTGTTTTTTAAGCTGTAGCATGGGTTTGAACAAGGTAATAATATACGCCTTTTTGCTGCATAAGTTCCCTGTGATTGCCTGTTTCAATAATGCTTCCGTGGTCTAACACAATGATGTTATCTGCTTCTCGTATAGTCGATAGCCGATGAGCAATCATGATGGCCGTTCTGTTATTTAACAGCGTTTTAAGCGCTTGTTGAATCTTCACTTCTGTTTCTGTATCGATGCTTGCTGTCGCTTCATCTAAAATAATAATACGAGGATCAGCCAACAGCGTTCGAGCAAATGAAATCAATTGACGCTCTCCCACCGATAAAACGTTTCCTCGCTCTTCTACTTCCGTATCATAGCCTTTTTTCAGACGCTTTATAAAATCTGCAGCCCCTACCGCTTCTGCGGCCTTAATCACTTCATCATCGGTAGCATCCGGTTTTCCAAACCGAATATTCTCCGTGATGGTTCCTGAAAAAATAAAGGTTTCTTGCAGCACAATACTAATTTGTGCTCGTAAACTCGCTAACGTAATATCTTGAATAGGCATATTATCAATTAAAATCTGCCCTTTGTTCACATCATAAAAACGTGTGATTAAATTAGCAATGGACGTTTTTCCAGATCCAGTATGCCCCACTAAAGCAACCGTCTGTCCTTCTTTTATTTCAATTGATACGTTGTTTAGAGCTTTACGCTTCCCATCATAAGAAAATGAGACGTGCTTGAACTCAACTTTCCCCTTCATATTCTCTAAAGACGTAGCGGTTTCCAAATCTGCGACGAGAGGTTTTTCATCTAGAAATTCAAAAATGCGCTCGGATGAAGCCATTCCCATTAATAATTGATTGTACACTTGCCCTAAACGAGAAATCGGTTCCCAAAACATCCCCAGATAAAAAGCAAATGATACAAAAATACCAATTGTTAGCCGCTCATCTTGAATAAGTGCAGCACCGAACCAAATTAAAATGGCCGTTCCGACAGCATTTGTGAGTTCTACAAACGGTCGAAACATGGCATTTTTTCGAGTAGCTTGCCTCCAGCTCTCGTAATTTTCACTGTTTATGCGATCAAAAAACAGCATATTTTCTTGCTCTTGAGCAAATGATTGAGTAACGCGAATGCCTTGAATACTCTCATTTAAATGTGAATTTAATACTGACTGCTTCATACGAACAACTTGCCATGACCGGCGGATTCTTCTTCTCAGCTTTGTAGAAATCAAAAACATAATCGGTAAAATGACTAAAACAGCACATGTCAAAGCAGGACTGAGAGAAAATAATATAACCACAATTCCCACTAACAATAAGAGGTCCATAAATAGGTTAACTACCCCGTTGGTAAATAAATCTTGAAGAGAGTTAATATCATTCATAATCCTTACAAGAATAGAGCCTCCTGAACGCGTATCAAAAAACCGGTGCGACAGCCCTTGAACATGCGTAAATAAATGTTTTCTTAAATCATATATTACGTGCTGCCCGAGTTGATTCATCCATTTAATCCGAAAGACATTCGCAATATAAGATAGGATATACAAGCTAAAAATGATGAAAACTAACTGCATGAGCAGCGTGCTATTCTTATCTTTTACAGCATGATCAAGCGTATAGACACCTATCAAAATAGGAATAGCGAGTCTAATGACCGTCGTGATAATGACCATAAGAAACGAGAAAGGAAGCAAGTTTTTTCGATATGGATGAAGATAACGAAACAAGCGGGCCATTTGCTTCCAGTTAAACGTCTTATCAATGATTTGATCTGTTTGATAATAAAAGCGCTCTCGCACAACTTTATTTTTTTCGCCTGCCATTCTATTCCTCCCTTGTTATACGTTCATCACCGACGTACTGCTTTCATATTGAATGTCGTAAATGTTTTTATAAATCCCTTGCTTTTGAATGAGCGTTTCATGGCTTCCTCTCTCTTTTATACGACCTTCATGTAAGACCAAGATTTCATCGGCATGTCGCAAAGAAGAAAGGCGGTGCGCGATAATAAACGTCGTACGATTTTTCATCACTTCTTTTAAAGCCAATTGAATTTCTCTTTCTGTTTTCATATCAACGGCACTGGTGGCATCATCTAATACTAGAATACTAGGATTTAAGATAAGCGCTCGTGCAATCGCAATACGCTGCTTTTGCCCGCCTGATAACCCCAGTCCTCTCTCTCCCAGCATCGTATCATATCCATCTGGAAGCTCCATAATAAAATCATGCGCCTGCGCTCGTTTTGCAGCATCAATAATGTCTTCTCTAGAAATACCCGGCACGCCATAAGAGATGTTGGTTCCTATGCTGCTTGAGAACAAAAACGTTTCTTGAAGTACAAAGCTAATTTCTTTCCGAAGAACAGAGAGCGGATACTCTTTAATCGGACGATGGTTAACTAAGATCTGACCTGAAGTCGGTTCATAAAACCTCGTGAGCAGCTGTGTTAAGCTTGTTTTGCCGGCTCCAGTTGCACCGATTAAACCTACTACTTTCCCTTTAGAAGCAGAAAACGATATGTTCTCAAGCGATTTTTTATCCTCGTTTGGATAGGATAAGCTAACATGCTGAAACTCGACCGTTCCATTAATAGAGAAACTTCCGGCATGCTCATGGACTTTTTCTTCTTCTTCTAAAATTTCTAGCAGCCTTTCACCTGAAGCTTTAGACTGTGAAAACATATTGATAACAAACCCTAGATTCATAATCGGCCACATTAAATAAGAGGTTAAGCTAAAGAAAGCAACAAGCTCTCCAGGACGTACGCTTCCGTTCATAACAAGCGCTCCTCCGTAAGCAAGGAGACCAACAATAGATAAATTCCCTATAAACTCCATTAAGGGGAAATAAGTTGCCCACACATTCGCTGTTTCAATGTTTCGATTTTTATAAACTCCGTTGGAATCGTTAAATTTAGAGGTTTGAAATTTTTCTCTTGATAATGATTTGACCGTCTGTATGCCGCTTATATTTTCTTGAACATTTGTATTAAGTTCTCCAAACGATTGGCGAATTAAGCGAAACGCTGGATGAACGCGTTTATCAAAACGATAAACAGCTACCCCCAAAAAAGGCAGCAGGCAAATTGTGACAAGAGTGAGTGAAATAGAGTAATAGAACATAACGGAAAAGCTGGCAGTAAGTAAAATGACGAAGCGAATTAATTCTGAGAAGCCAAAAGATAGAAAAAAACGAAATCCTTCTACATCAGCTGTCAACCTGGACATCAAGTCCCCTGTTTTAGCATTGTCATAATAAGAAAACGGTAAATACTGAAGTTTGCGGTAAAGTTTATTGCGAAGAGTATACACGGACTTAATTCCAAATAAGTCGCCGTAATATTGCTGAATATATGTAAAGGTTCCTTTGATGATCATCAGTCCAATAAAAATAAATGCTACATTATCGACTAGCTGATATTGTTTTCCTAACACGATATGATCAATCGTATATTGCAGCACAATAGGGTAAATCACAGTGATGGAGGTTACAAATAACAAGCAAATAACAGAATAAAAAAAGTACATTCGGTACGGCAAATAAAAATCTTTTAGTTTTTTAAACGTTCCCATATACCCCGTCCTTTCCCTTAGCTAAGATGTGGCACACATATTTAAATATATCGGTTTCCGAAATAAATTACCATAATTTTTAGATATTTTTTCAAAAAAAGGTAAATAGTCATAAAAAAGAGGTTGGGATATAGCTAAATGAATTCCATCTAAAGACGAAACTATTCACTCAAACAAAAAAACGAACCACTAATCAAACATATTGATCAATGGTTCGTTTTTCACTTCGTCTAAAATACTTTTGTCCCAGCTTCTTTTTTTATTGTTTTTCCACTGCATGTCCGCCGAACTCATTGCGAAGAGCGGCAACTACTTTACCTGTAAACGTATCATCTTCAAGTGAGCGATAGCGCATCATTAAAGATAAAGCAATAACTGGCGTTGGCACTTGTAAATCTAAAGCTGATTCAACCGTCCATTTCCCTTCACCGGAAGAATGCATAACTCCTTTAATACTGTCAAGTTTTGCATCTTTTGAAAATGCACGTTCCATTAATTCAATTAACCATGAGCGAATAACAGAGCCATTGTTCCATACGCGGGCTACAGCTTCGTAGTCATAGTCAAATTCACTTTTCTCTAACACATCAAAACCTTCAGCAATTGCTTGCATCATGCCGTACTCAATTCCGTTATGAACCATTTTCAAGAAGTGACCGCTTCCTGCTGCACCTGAATAGAGGTAGCCATTTTCTACGTTGATGTCGCGGAAAATAGGTTCGATTGTAGCAAATGCTTCTTTATCTCCGCCAATCATCATACAAGCGCCGTTTCGGGCACCTTCCATTCCGCCGCTCGTTCCAACATCGAAGTAGTGAATTCCTTTTTCAGCAGAAGCTGCAGCACGTCGTACGGAATCTTTATACTTAGAATTACCGCCTTCGATAATCATATCTCCTTCTTCAAGTAATTCTTGAAGCTCAGAAATTACTTTTTCTGTGAGCTCTCCGGCTGGAACCATTACCCAAGCAATGCGTGGTTTTTCTAATTTGCTTACTAATTCTTGAATGGAAGAAACGCCTTCTGCTCCCTTTTCTGATACTTTCTGTACGGCTTCGTTGTTCACATCGAATGCTACCACAGAATGGTTATGATCTAGTAAATTCAATACTAAGTTTGCTCCCATTTTCCCTAAGCCAATCATACCTAATTTCATATGTAAATTACCTCCAATAGTAAGTTTCGTATCATGTTGTTAGTGTTAGTATGGTGTAAACTCACAAGAAAAAATCCACATTTTTATATTTCCTTTATCAGTTACTTCCTACACACAAAAAAGAAAAACATTCGATGCAAGTTCTACTAAGCATCGAATGCTTTTCACCTGTTA
This sequence comes from Priestia sp. 3CA3, assembly GCF_056836725.1. Taxonomy (NCBI): domain Bacteria; kingdom Bacillati; phylum Bacillota; class Bacilli; order Caryophanales; family Bacillaceae; genus Priestia; species Priestia sp. 3CA3. Next base: position 258,982 of record NZ_JBXENJ010000005.1, on the reverse strand, counting down.
CAACTGCCTGTATTTATTCGTTCTCGCCTAATACACGATTCACGCGCTTTTCAAGCATTTTCATACCGCTTCCACCAGCTTGGAAGTGGCGTAGCTGACCTGTTTTGTCAAATACATAATATGCCGGTACATATTGATTTTCAAATGCATCCGTTAATTTATGTTCACTGTCTACAAAAATTGGCTGCGTAATATCGTGTTCTGCTGCTACTTCTTTAATTTTTGTTAAGTCTAAATCATCTTCAGAGCGCGGCATATGAACGGCTACTACGTTTAGTTGTTCTTTGTATTGGTCGCGAAATTCATTTACTTGAGGCATTGCTTCTTTACATAGATGACAGCTTACTGACCAAAAATGAATAAGCGTTGGCTTTTCGCCAATTAGCTGCTCTTTTGTAACCTCTCCGTTTAACCATTCTGTAGCGCCCGTTAACTCAGGCATTGGCTGACGTAATTTCATGAATAAAAGCCTCCCTTGTTTTCACTATTATTGACTATATGTTCTTTATTATCCGATGAAAAAAAGGCCTAACGTGGACGTTAGACCTTTTAAACGTTGTGCTTACGCGTTTAAAGTAGCTTGACCTGGTTTCCAGTTAGCTGGGCAAAGTCCGCCAGTTTGTAACGCTTGAAGAACACGTAAAGTTTCATCAACGTCACGGCCAATATTGTTGTGGTTTACAACTGAATATTGTAATTCGCCTTCTGGGCTGATAATGAATAAACCGCGAAGTGCTACACCTTCTTCTTCAATTAAAACGCCGTACTCACGAGAAACAACGTGATTTGTATCAGCTGCTAATGGATATTTAAGATCACCTAAACCATTATCTTTACGATCAGTGTTGATCCAAGCTAAGTGTGTATGGATTGTGTCTGTAGAAACACCGATTACTTCTGCGTCAAGATCTTCAAACTCATCATAACGGTCAGAAAGTGCAGTGATTTCTGTTGGACATACAAATGTAAAGTCCATTGGATAGAAGAATAATACTGTCCATTTGTCATTTTTAATATTTTCTTCTAAGCTAACTTTACCGAATTCTTTGTTTGATAATACAGCTTCCATTTCAAAGCGTGGAGCTTGTTTACCTACCATACGTTCTGGCATACATGATCCCTCCAAATAATTATTAAATGAGAAAATGTATAAAACATTCTCACTTATGTACTGTTATAACGGTTTTCATTATAATGGATATTGTTTTTTTAGTCAATATTAATTAAGAATGAATTTAAACAACATCTTATAATGGTAACATAGTTGTTATGCCCGCCTTTAGGGCAAATTAAACCCTGACTTCAGCAAAAAAATGCTATAAAAGGGTTGCATTTATTTACCTTCTCAGTTTAGCATGTCTAATATCGGGAATAAACAAATGTGCTCATACTCTTACAAAATCTTTTCCACAGAATACATTCCCACTTATTAATATTGAAACAGAACATAGGAAGGATGAACAACGAATGTTTAAGATGCAAGACATCAACTGGGAACAGCTTCTTACCAATGCTGGAGTTATTGTGTTAAAACTTATTGCCATTACCATTGTATTTTTACTTGTACGAGCAATTGGTAAAAAAGTTATTGAGCGTTCCTTTGAAAAAATGAGTGAGCGCGAAAATACTACGCGCGGACGCATGCTCACACTCAAAAGTTTAACCGTTAATGTGTTTTCATATGTACTTATTTTTATTTTTGTCGTCATGCTGCTTGAAGCAGTAAATATCCATGCGACAGCTCTATTAGCCGGTGCCGGAGTTGTGGGTCTAGCAATCGGGTTCGGTGCTCAAGGACTAGTTAGCGACGTTGTAACAGGTTTCTTTTTACTTCTTGAAAAACAGCTGGATGTTGACGACTATGTAACAACCGGAAGTTTTTCAGGAATTGTCGAATCAGTAGGTCTGCGTACTACTCAAATTCGCGGATTTGATGGAACTTTACACTATGTGCCTAACCGTGAAATTACAAGCTTAAGCAATCATTCCCGAGGCAATATGCGCGCGTTGATTGATATTGGCATTTCGTATGATGATGATATTGACAAAGCAATTTCCGTACTAGAAAAAGTATGTGAGCGCGTTGCTGCAACAAATGAAAACATTGTAGAAGGACCAAGCGTGATAGGAGTTCAAGGTCTAGGCGCATCGGACGTTGTGCTTCGTGTAGTTGGCAAAGCTAAAAACGGTGAGCAGTGGGGGGTTGAACGTCAGCTTCGCAAAGAGTTTAAAGAAGCATTTGACGCAAACGGTATTGATATTCCGTTCCCTCATCAAGTAAATATTGATAAAAAGCAGCCTGAAGATGCCAAGCAGCCTCAGCATGCATAAAAATAGCCGAAGGATTTATTCCTTCGGCTTTCTTTTATCCTTGTACCTTGTTGCCTACTTGCTGACAAATTTCTTCTGCCGTTAATCCGCTAGCTGTAATAACTGAGCCTTGCGTTACTGCATCAGAAATCCCCATTACGTTTGAATCCTGCCCTGTTACAACACAGCAATCGCACCCTTGTGCATCACTTTCGTTGCGTAATTGTACCACTTCATGTCCGAGCTGCTGAAGTGCAGCCTGTACATCTGTTAAACCGTATTCTACACCAATTCGTGCCATCGTTGCCCACCTCCTCATGGTATTAATTTAGCCATAAGGAAAAATGATTATACGATTTATTGATTGCCTTTATGTTCAAAATATTTTGTAATAAGTGAAATCGCCGTATCTATTGCGCCTTCATGAGGCTGCAGCTTTGCATGATGAAGCCCATATTCAGACTGAACGCCAAGCCAAAACATAAATCCAGGAATATCTTTTAGCATATAGCCAAAATCTTCTCCCGTCATTGCTTCTTTGCATTCAATGACATCCACGTCGGTTTGCGCTTTGGCAAATTCCATAAACTCTCGCGTGACTTCATGGTGATTATATACTTGATGATACATACATCCATAATCAATGGCTGTTTCACACTGATACCCTACTTCTACTCCTTTAACAATCGCTTCAATTCGTTCTTTAACACGCGTCATTGATTCAGGAGATAGCGTGCGAATGGTCCCTTCTATGCGAGCTCGCTCCGCAATAATATTTTGAACCGTCCCCCCTTGAATTTTTCCTACTGTAATTACAGCGCTGTCTAGCGGATCAACGTTGCGAGCAACAATCGTTTGAAGCTGTGAAACGAGCTGACATGCAGCGACTACCATATCATTTGTTGTATGTGGATAAGCAGCATGCCCGCCTTTTCCTTTTAAATCAATAAATAGCTCAGACGTGTTAGCAAATAGTAACCCTTCCTTCAGTGCAATCGACCCAACCGGATATTCAGGAGCTACGTGAAGGGCAAAGATGAAATCTGGAAGCCATTCTTTCATGATATCGCTTTGGAGCATTGGCTGTGCTCCTCCTGGACCTTCTTCTGCCGGCTGAAAGATGAACAGTACGTTATCTTTGATTTCATGCTGAGCAAAGTAAGTCAGTACGCCTAGCCCAATGGCCATATGCATATCATGTCCGCAGGCATGCATGAGTCCTTCATGCTGTGATTGAAAAGAATAATTCGTTTCTTCCGTGATAGGAAGACCGTCAATATCTGCTCGGTAGCCTATTGTTTTAGTTGGGTTTGTACCATGTACTTTAACAAAGAGTCCCGTTTCCCACGTCTTTACTTCTAAGCGCTCTTGCGGAAGAGTGTTAATATAATCAAGCAAAAAACGCTGTGTTTTCACCTCTTGAAACCCTAATTCAGGAATTTTATGTAGCTCTCTTCTTATTTTCACAAATTCATTTTCAGCCATGTGTATGTCCTCCTCACGAAATAAAGAAGAAAGCGTGGTTGCCCACGCTTCCAACTTGTCCATATGATACGTTTAAGGATTCAGTATCCCAATCGCTAAAACCTATTAATTCAGCAAAGAAAAAGCGCAAACTGATCGTTTTTCTTATTCTTCGTTTAATTGACGCAATTCTTGCTTGATTTCTGTTTTAGACTTTGTTTTTTCGTCAATTTCTTTAATAACGCGTGCTGGCGTACCTGCTACTACTGTGTAAGGGGCTACATCTTCGACCACAATTGCACCTGCAGCAACTACGGCACCTTTACCTACTGTTACCCCTTCAAGAACAACAGCATTAGCACCGATTACTACATCATCTTCTACTACAACTGGTTTTGCAGAAGGTGGCTCAATAACACCAGCTAATACAGAACCTGCGCCGATATGACAATTTTTACCTACTGTTGCACGACCACCAAGTACTACGTTCATGTCGATCATTGTTCCTTCACCGATTACAGAACCGATGTTAATCGATGCACCCATCATAATAACAGCGTTGTCGCCGATTTCAACTTGATCGCGAATAATAGCGCCTGGCTCGATACGAGCTTTAATTCCTTTCATATCTAATAAAGGAATCGCAGAGTTGCGGCGATCGTTTTCAATTACGTAGTCTTCAATTTTTCCTTCGTTTGCTTCAATAGCAGCTTTGATTTCTTTCCATTCACCAAATACTACACCTGTGTTGCCCGTTACAAATGTTTTAGAAGATGAACCAAAGTCAATTCCTTCTACTTCACCTTTTACGTAAACTTTTACCGGTGTTGATTTTGTACTGTTTTGAATAAATGAGATAATCTCATTAGCATCCATCATTTTCATTATGTATTCCTCCTAAGTAAGCAATGTCTCATTTAATGTAACAAAATGCTTTCACAATGACAAGCATCATTATCGTTTTAATAAAAAGATAACGATTGCAAATAAAAAAAGCGAGCACCTGAGCTCGCTTTAGACCGTTTCTCTTACGTATTCACGTACAATATCAACAAATGCTCGAACTTGCTTCAGTTTAAACGCTGATTCATATCCAACTAAAGAAGTGTCTCGTGTAATTGGGTCGCCATTTGCTTTTAGAAGCGGCGTCCGATGAATATGGCTTCCAGCTTCTTTGATAGCAATCGATGGTAAAATAGCGAAACCAAGACCATTTAAAGCCATTTGTTTACACGTCTCAATCTGATCCACTACAATCGTACGCTTCGGTGTAGTATGAAACTCTCGATGCCACCATTCTAAAATTTCTTGATAATACGTTGAGTCACTTTTAAATTGAATAAATGGTCGATGAGTATTTACTACTTCCGCTGCCCTTTCAATTTCTGAATCAACTAGGTAAAGAGGATCTGTAAACAAATGTTCTTTGACGCCTTTCCAATCGGGATTTCCGCGTATGATTCCAATATGTACCTCATCTTCGTACAGATAGCGAAGCATTTCACTGCTCCAGCCGGTTACAAGAGAGATTTTAGCATGTGGGTAACGATCCATATAGCGTTTTAACACCGCCGGCAGCCAGTGCTGTCCAATAATCGAAGCCACCGCTAATTTGAGTGTACCATATACTTCATTATCTAAATGATGCAAGTCCTCGCGAACCCGATCTTCTTTTTCTACTACTTCTTTTGCAAATTGAACAATCTTTTCTCCAGCAGGCGTTAATGACAGTCCTTTTTGCGAACGAATGAAGATTTGTGTATCCCATGCTTTTTCAATGGTTTGCAGCCTCTGTGATAAAGCTGGTTGCGATACAAATAATCTCTCTGCAGCTTTTCTCATATTTAATTCTTGAGCTAATACAACGAGCATTCGACATTCTATTAATTGCATTCAGTTATTCCTTTCAAGCCTCTTTTTACTTTCATTTTACCTTTATCATATAAGAAAAAAACGGAGAAAGATAGGCTGAAACACGATTTCTTAAAAAAATTATTGAAATGACTCTTTCGGGAGAATGATGGACTGCCTTCTTAATGACTTTAACAAATTTCTTCGCGTTAAAATCCCTTCAAAAATACCATCTTCATTCTCTACGCACAAAAAAGGATGGTTAATCATGGCATTTATGACTTTTAATACGGATTTTTTCATGGAGACACGAGGAACATTTTGATTCATAACTTCTTCTACTTTCATGGTTTCTAATCGTTCAAATTCAATGCGCTTTAACCCTAAAATCGAATCTAAAATAAGCGTCATGCTCACGAACCCCTGCAGCTGAAACCTTGGATTTAATACGGGAATGGACGTATAGCCAGTCTTTGTTAACACAAGCAAAGCATGTTCTAAATTATTTCCCACTTGAACATGAGCAACTTTATCAGAAGTGACAAGCAAATCTCGAAGTTCAATTTGATTTAACTGATTGTGATCAATATCAATCATTTATACATTCTCCTTCCATTTCTCATAACTTCCACGTGTGTAAAGAGAAAAAGAACAAGCTACAAAATGAAAATAGCTTGCTTACGTAAATGCGAACCTTTAAGAGGGAATAGAAGCAGACACACTCGATGTTCTCCCTTATATGTTAAGTCTAGATTTTTTTAAAACAAGTGTCAACGAAAGTTCATAATTATCTGAATTTTTTATTTTGCTTTTTTTACAGCATTCGACCCTTTCCTTCCATTTATCAGAAAATCCGCTATCACTTTGTCGGTATTTCCCGGGAAAATAGGACAGAAGCCACCGCAAAAACTCCATACGCAGTAACAAAAAAATGCCGCAAAGTATAAAATCCTTTGCGGCATTCGTTTTGCTTTATCCCTTAATGAATAAGTTCAAAAATTTCAATTGCAATCATATCAACGTTATCAAATTGATAAACAGCTGGCTTTTCACCATCTTGATATACTTCAAGTTCGTATGTTTCAGTTTTTGCATGATATTTCACGCTGCAAATTCTTTTTCCCTCTACTTCGAAGAAGCGTTGTGGCGCTTCACTTCCACTTGCTTGCTCACGGAGATTCACAAGACGAGTTAAAATACCTTGTAATTGTGACATATAATCTCTCCTTTCACCTATTACATCATTACGCATTCGACTTTTCTACAATATCAATTCAAATAAGTACTTTATCTAAACTAATACTTAAAAGACACCATTTCACTATATGCCACATACTAAAAAAACACAAGTACTTTACGTGATTTTTCATAAGAAAATGCCTTATTATAGCGATATATGTCGTTTTTTATTATAATAACATAGCGATATACTATGTATCATCCAACACTTCATTCTACTTTAACACCATTCATTTTGATATAGGGAGGTGCTTTCATTGAGATCTATAGAGCTGTACACACAACCAGCTTGCCCACCTTGCGAAATTGTTAAACAGTTTTTACAGCATCACCACGTTTCCTATAAAGAATTTGACGTATCTAAAGATGCTTCTGCTCGAAAACGAATGACTACTGAGTTAGAGTCTTATTCCACTCCGACTATTCGTGTTGATCAGGAAATTATCAGAGGGTTTGACCTTCAAGCGCTTGAGAAGCTTCTGAACATTGGGTAACAGAAACACTCAAAATAAGCTTTTCTCGGCTATTTTGAGTGTTTCTTACTATATATAAGCTTTTGTACCTTCCATTTCCCCTGTTTTTTTACTAAAGTGATCATTTCATAATGATCTTGGTATTTTACTCGTTCATTATGCACAGCCGGAAAAAATTGATAGACATAAGCTTTGTTTTGGTCGGAATGAAGAGCTACCTTCGTCTGTTCATCGAAAGAAAAGAAAGGGATGTAGTGTGTTAAATATTCAGGTCCCTCTCCGACATATCCTTGAGCTTTTTGTAAGAGAGCCTCATTAAAAAATACGGATGCATACTCATCATCTAAAAATAATTTCAGCTCACGAGCAGCATCTTGATTAGCATGGGCAGACGCAGCTCTTAGCTGAGCCTGATAAGCGTCCTGCAAATTTATAAAGATTTCATGCCTAATCTCTCCTGACACTTCCGCATAAACAGATTTTCCTGAGTACAAGATCATCATCAAAAAGACAAGTAAGCATATTTTCTTCAAATTAACTCAGCTCCTTCGCTTCTTTTTTATTAGAATTCCGAAATTTCCCCTGCCTATGCATATCTCTATAACCGACTGTCGTTCCCCTCTAAAAAAACATAAAAAACCGGCAACCACTTTTGCTGATTGCCGGTTTAACTTCAACTTATATATTCTCTACAAAACGTCTCTTTCATATAAAAAAGAATATGAAATATCAAGGAATATATAGTGCATATTATCAATCGGATACGAAAAAGTCCGGATATTCTCACCTGTTTCAATATCATTATACAAATCTGATAATATGCCTTTTTTTTCATAGCTCATTCGAATAATATTCTCAAGAAAATATGGGCGCCAGCTCCAATTTTTCTTTACATATTCAGGCTCAAGAATCCAATCCTCGTTTTTCTTTACATAGTTAGAAGACTTTTGAAATCCATTTTCATCGCAGATGTAAAGGCGAAAACACACGTTGGATAGTTCTTCTGCAATAACAGGCAGCATATCGTCATACGTTTCTAGCTTTCTGCACTTTGTCATTACCTGCTGCATTTTATCTTGAAAGCGTTCCGTCAGCTGGTAAACAGCAAGCAGCTTTTTCTTTTCATGAGCGATATACATTTCGAAACGTTCCTTTAGTTTATCCTTTAAGATGTTCGGATCGACAAGTTCAGCAGCCGGCTTATGTAAATAATAACCTTGAAAATATCTGCCTCCGTTTCTCCATGCATACTGCAGCTGATAGGAGGCTTCTATATCTTCATATAGAAGCGTAGCACCCATTTTTCTTGCTAAAAGAGATAAAGAATACAATACGTCTTGATACGACTGCGCCATGTCCGTTTGTCTTAGAATATGTAAATCTACTTTTAAGATATCTGGTGACAGCAACCCAATTCTGTCTAGATTACTACTTTCTTTTCCTATATTATCAATTGCAATCTTAATACCATATGTTTGATAATACTTTAGTAAGTGTTGAAGCGATTCCAAATCTCCACTAAAATTGTGTTCTGTAATTTCGAGAACAATTCGATCAAGCGATAATCCTTTATTTTCGAAAAGTTGCAATAATTCTAGCAAGGATTCTCCATGATCGTTCATTAATAAATTAGGGTTCTGATTAATAAAAATTAAAAATTGTTCTTCCTGGGTCAACATATGCTCGAGCGCTTGTGTTAAAACAGCATAATCAACTTCTATGCGATATTCATCCGGAATCGCATCATCATGAAAGAATGGGCCGAGACTTTCAATTTCCCCTTCATTTTGAAACCTCGCCAACACTTCATAGCCAATTACTCTATGTCCATCTGCACTAAAAATTGCTTGATAATACGGAAGAGTTTTCTCTATGTTTGTTAATACATCTAACGGGTCCACTCAACTCTCCCCTCTCCTTGTTCACTTTACGTTAGTATAATACGAATAGCATAATTTTGCTAGTCCTTCTAGGTTTGCTTTGTACTTTTTAGTGCGTATCCAACCTTAAAAAGGATGCTGATTTAGCCACTGTCCCCCGTCCATTGTGATGCATTCCCCATTGATATAAGATGCTTCATCGGAGAATAAGAAACTAGCTAATCCTGCTATTTCCTCAGGAGTTCCAAGGCGTCCTAATGGTACAGAATTCAATGTACGCGCTTTCATTTTTTCTGACTCAAATAACTTATCGGCTCCTCCTGTTCGCTCGATCGGCCCCGGCGCAATCGCATTCACCCGTATACCGTATTTCTTTCCCCACTCTACTGCGAGCGTGCGCGTCATGGTTAAAACTCCTGACTTGGCACAAGCTGAATGAATAACACCTGCTCCTGCGTTCCACGCATATGTAGCCACAATGTTTGTAATGGCTCCTTTTGTACCTTTATCGATCCAATATTTCCCTACTGCGGAACTGCAATAAAATGTACCATTTAATACAATATTAATTACGCTGTTCCATCCGTTAACGGATAAGTCTTCAGCTGCACATATAAAATTTCCTGCAGCATTATTAACTAAAAAATCAATTTGTCCAAATGCCTTGTCTGTTTCTTGAACCATTCGTTCCACATCTTCTGGATTGCGTACATCCATTACCACGGAAAGTACCTGTCCATCAAACGTTTTAATTTCCTTTTCTGTCTCTTGTAATCGATCGGCTGACCTACCTGTGATTACCACATGAGCACCTTGTTCTGCAAATCGCTTCGCCATATGTTTTCCCATTCCGCTTGAACCGCCAGTAACAATTACGACCTTGTTCTTCAATTTATCTTCCTCCCCAAAACATAAGTGTTTTACAACTATCATTTTACTATTTTTTCTGAATAAAGTGAAACTTTTATCTATTTAACTTAAAAGCAGACTTCTCGTTGTGATGATAAAAAAAACAATGCTATAATGAAAACTTGAAAACTATAAGGAATAGGTTGATTTTGCATGAAAAAGACGTATACAAGACGATCTTTTTTGAAAGGACTAGCGTCTATTTCGTTAGGGTCTTTGCTCACCACGTCTTTTGGGTATACATATGCCAAATATATTGAGCCTAGACGTCTGCAAATTGTTCGTCATACAATTACTTCTAAAAACATTCCGAAAAGCTTTAACGGAATAAAAATTTTACAATTTAGTGATATTCACCTTGGACTCTCTTATGATTTATTACAACTAGAACAGCTTATGGTAACCATAAATAATTTGAAGCCTACTATTATATTATTTACTGGAGATTTAATGGATGTACCTAATGAATACCCGCATCCAGAAAGAATTCCCCCGATTTTACAGAGGCTTCAGGCTCCTCTTGGAAAATACGCAATATATGGAAACCATGATCATGGAGGGTATGGAACAAATATCTACAAACAAGCCATTGAAGACGCAGGATTTAGACTTCTAGTAAATGAAGTTGACACGGTTTCCATGCCCGATAAAAGCTACATTCATATTTGTGGACTCGATGATATTATGCTTGGGAATCCACAATATGAGGGAACGCTAGGACAATTACAGCCGGATATCTTTTCTATTGCTATGATTCATGAACCTGACGTTGCTGTCAAAGCAGCTCCTTTTCCAGTGGATCTTCAGCTCTCCGGCCACAGTCATGGAGGCCAAATTCAAATTCCTTTTTACGGTCCTTTGATTACACCGCCCTTTGGGACGGTTTACCCTGAAGGAATGTACGAAGTTGGAGATTCTAAAATGAAGCTTTATGTGAATAGAGGCTTAGGAACCACGCGCATTCCTTTTCGCTTTTTAGCTACGCCTGAAATTACGCTTTTCACCTTGCAATCAACATAAAAACGCCCTTACAGGGCGTTTTTATGTTTTTTTGTCTTTTTTTAGCTGATCATGACCGCCTAATTCTAGTCTTAAAGAAATAAACCAGGCTCAAAAACTTCCGTTCAGCCATACACTACAAAGACAACTGACAAGGAGGTTAAATTATGTACTATCAATATCCCTATACAGGATATCGTAATATTCCAAATGGTGACGAGCGCTTTTTTGGATTTCCTTTTGTTGCTGGCTTAGCTGGTGGGCTGCTTGGCGGACTAGCTGTTGGCGGCTTTGGAGGCAGACCTGGGTGCTGTCCGCCACCTTATCCTTATCCCGTTCCGTTTTACGGCGGTGGATTTCCTGGAGGAGGCTACCCTGGTGCCGGCTTTGGAGGCGTTGGATTTTCTGGAGGAGGCTACCCTGGTGCCGGTTATGGAGGCGGTGCTCCTGTTTATAACACATACTACGGACCTGGATACGGTCCTGGTGGTCCCATTCCTAGATAATAACATGACTAAAAAGCCGAGCACTCGGCTTTTTTTATGTTATTCTTGATCGTCGCAAAGAGCATATTGACAAAAGATCTCTTGACTATTGATAGAGAGCTCATTTTCTTTTTTTATGACGTAATGATAATTCCCTTCTTGATCTTGTTCTCGTGCTTTTACATTATCAGCAAGCATAACTTCAAGCCACTTCCACACTTTTTTTTTCAAATGTGTATCCAAGACAGGAAATAAAATTTCTACTCGTTTCACCATATTTCTTGTCATCATATCTGCAGATGAAAAGAAAAACTTTTCCTGTTTATTATGATGAAAATAATAGATTCGGCTATGCTCTAAAAATCGTCCGACAATGCTTCTTACTCTGATATTCTCGCTAACGCCTTGAATTTGAGGGCGCAAGCAGCACGCTCCTCTAACAATGAGTTCGATTGTCACACCCGCTATAGAAGCTTCATATAGCTTCATAATTAAAATTTTATCCGTCAATGAGTTCATTTTCCCAATGATTCTTCCATTGCCATACCGTCTGTGATACTGTATTTCCTGATCAATGAGATGCAAAAAATCGTTTCTTATATCAAATGGTGCAACGGATAAATGATGATATACTGGTTTTTGCGTATAGCCACTTAAGTAATTAAAAAAATTGGCCGCATCTATCCCGATGTTTTGGTTGACAGTAAAAAGACTTATATCCGTATAGATCTTTGCCGTCGCATCGTTGTAATTCCCAGTACCAAGATGAACAAATCGCTTAATATGCTCTCCTTCTCTTCTCACCACGAGCGTAATTTTACCATGCGTTTTTAAATGCGTCATTCCATATATCACGTGGCATCCTGCCCGCTCTAGCTCTTTAGCCCATTGCACATTATTCTCTTCATCAAACCTTGCTTTTAGTTCAACTAGTACCGTCACTTGTTTACCTTTTGCAGCCGCTCGTTTTAATGCTTTAATAACGGGAGAATCTCCGCTTACCCTATATAACGTTTGCTTAATAGCAAGCACATTTTCATCGTCTGCTGCACAGTTAACAAAGTCAAGCACCGGCTTAAACGATTCATAAGGATGGTGAAGCAAAATGTCTCTTTGAATCATTTGATCGAAAACATTTTGATCCGGGTGTAACTGTGTTGAAACCTTAGGAATAAAGGCTTTTTCAGCGAGCTCTTCATGCGTAGATTTAAGTAATCTATAAAACGAAAATAAACTGGTTAAATCCAACTGTTCTTTGATCTCATACACATCTTCATCGTCAATTTCAAGGACTGACTTTAAATACGCTAGTACACCCTGATCGTATGGACTCTTAATCTCAAGCCGAACAGCCGCTCCCCATTTTCGCTTCTGCAACTCTTCTTCAATCTCTTTTAATAAATCTTGAGCGTCTTCTTCGTGAATAGTCATATCTGCGTTGCGGGTAATTCGAAATTGGGAAACGGAAGAAACGCAGTATCCCTTAAACAACTTTTTAATAAAATAGGCAATCACATCCTCTAGCAATACAAATAGACGGGTAGAATCTGACGTAGCTATTTCAATATAGCGCGTTAGCATCGAAGGTACTTGAACGATGGCTAGTCTTCCTTTTATCTCGACAATTTGCTGCTCATCATTTAACTTTTCTGAAAGGACAACTGCTAAGTTCAAGCTTTTATTCATCAACATAGGAAACGGCCGGTATGTATCAATAGCCATAGGAGTTAATACGGGAAAGATTTGCTCGTCAAAATACTGTTCAAGCTTATCTAGATTTGATTTCTCCAGCTTTTCAACCGAAATGATTTCCACACCGTATTTCTGTAATTCGGGAAGAAGTGTGTGAATATACGTATCATACCGCTGCTTGACAAGCTCGTGGTTTTGTTTGGAGATAGAGAATAGCTGCTGTGTAGGAGTTAAGCCTGCTTTGTTTTCGGGTTTGTTAAATCCAGCCTTCACCTGATCTTTTAACCCGGCTACCCGAATCATAAAAAACTCATCCAGATTCGAACTGAAAATCCCTAGAAATTTAAATCGCTCAAGCAAAGGGTTTTTCGTATCTACAGCTTCTTCCAGCACCCGCTTGTTAAAGGCCAGCCAGCTCAATTCACGATTATTGTAATAAGCTGAATCAGCCACTTGTATGGTTTGCTTATAAGTGCGATTACTTTCTAACATTAGCCTCACCTTCCAGGATAATGAATTTAATCTAGTTAGCTATACTGAATATTCTAACCGATCCAGCGTTATTCTAAAGCTTAGTAAATTCAAGAACAATATTTTTTTTTACTACTTTTTCTAGATGCTTTTTCTGTTTTTCAGCCTGATATTGTTCAGGAAGAAAGGTTTTTGTACATAATAGTTTAATCGTCACTGTGTTTTCATCGCTTTTCACATCAATATGTTGAACAACATTTCGCTTTGTTGCATGTAAGCCATCAGCTATTTTTAAAAGTGCACCGAGCAGCTGAACTTTTTTTTGTTCGTCTTTTGTTAACCACTTTTTAAAAGGAGCAACATATTGCCTAAAAGAAGACTTCCCTTTATATGAAGAAACAAGTGCCAGCTTTAAACGTTCTCTATGTGAAATTCCATCTATTGTACGATTAGCAAGCACATAAAACGTATGCTGGCTGCTTGATTCTGCATCAATATACTTTCCTATATCATACACTTGCGCAGCTTTTATAAGAAGCGCTAAGTCATCCTCTTTTAACTCAACCGGTCCCTGCTCCCTAAGATGCTGAAACATCATACTAGCTGTGCGCGTAAGCTGTTTGACGTAATCTTTACTTACTTCAAACTCTTCCATTATTTCTTGAAAACTTTGCTGTATGACATCGGGGTACATTGGCTGGATATTAGCATCAGATGCTTCTTTAAATAACACCCCTTCTCTCAAGCCTTTGCGGCTTAGGATGAAGCGAGTCGCGTTCACTGTTTCATATACTGATTGAAATACTTCAATCGCTGGCAAAATTGTATCCGCACGATCGTTTGACAAACGGTCTAGCTTTTGAAGATTGTGATAAGACAATGAGCCTATAGCAGATTTCACATGCAATATATCAGCTAAATTCATTTCATATTGATGCAGCCCCGCGAGAGGATAGTGGATAAAACCTTGATGCAGTTGCACCATACTTCTTGCACTTCCTCCAATTGCTACAATCGGCACATGACGATTTAAAAGCCAAGGGACAGCATGGAAATGCCGGATCACGAAATCCCGGATTTTCGCTTTTTCTTCTGCAGTGGGAATATTGCCTTTGACGAACTGCAGACGTAGAGATAAGGCACCGAATCGAAAGCTGTGGTACTGCACTAACTCTCGATTGCGAAAATACGTAACTTCCGTACTTCCCCCGCCAATGTCAATTGTAATGGCTTCTTCGATCGAAGTGGAATGAATAACTGCAACAAAGCCGTAATACGCTTCTTCATATTCAGACAATAGTTGAATAGAAAAGCCCGTTTCTTTTTTTACAAGGGCTAGAACTTCTTTTGCATTAGTCGCTTGACGGATGGTAGCTGTGGCCACACAGGTAACGCGCAGCAGCTGATAATGCTTGGTAATAACTCCAAACGTTTTAAGCGTATCAAGCAAGGTATGTATTCCTTTAGCCGTTAACACTCCTTCTTTATCTAAATAATTTCGAATCCGTGCAGCTACTTTCACGTTTTCAATTTGCTTAAACCCTCTGCCTTTTTTGTATTCATAAATAACAAGGCGTATTGTATTTGAACCTATATCAATCAGTCCATGCTTATAAGTCAATGTAATTTCAACACCTTTTTCAAAATAACTTTAAAAAGTCACTTTTACTTTTTTCAATCGTATACTGTTACAGCATAGTCATATATCAAAGGAGCGAAGTTAATGAGATATATAGTAAAGCGCGGTGAAACCTGGCAAAGCGTTTCAGGTGACTACCGGATTCCGGTTGAAGACCTGTGGATGGCTAATCCTTTTGTAAGCCATCATGCGCTGAAGCCTGGGCAAGTAATCATCATTCCAAACCTCCCCGATAAAGAGCTCATTCCTTACACGATCCACGTGTTTATTGCTGAAAAACAGCTTGAATTACGAAGAAATAATATCATACAAAAAGTCTATCCCATTGCAGCAGGAAAAATGCTGAGCGCAACGCCTACTGGAGACTTTGTTATCGTTAACCGGGAACCAAACCCCGGGGGGCCTTTTGGTACAATGTGGCTAAGCTTGTCTAAAAAGTCATATGGCATTCACGGAACAAATGATCCAAGTTCTATTGGAAAAGCCGTATCCAAAGGATGCATTCGTATGTATAATGCCCAAGTAAATGAGCTAGCTCAAATTGTACCAAATGGTACTGGTGTTTATATTCGACCCTCTCGACGAATGGCTCAATAGTTCGGGATTTACTAATCAATGATTGTTTAACTGTGCGAGCAGCATTTTTTAAAAATAGAAAGTATGGCGTGCTGTTCCACTTTACTTGTATAAGGAAGCGTAACAAAACAAACCCTATACATAGGAAATTTCATTAATTACCAAAATACTTCTTCGTGTAATTATTTTCAAATGGGACAAGACACGCTATAATGAACGTATCAGCTTTCACCTTATAGGTTGAACAGCTGATATGATAGAAAGGGAGTGAACGTATGTCTCAAGCAAATGGACAAGGCTCTTTGACCCCGTCTGTATCTGAGATTGCACAAGCTATTTTCACTGTAAATCGTCACGCAAAAGCTGCTCCTGATCCTAAGCAGTTATATACGTTAAAGAAAATTGCATTAGATCAACTAATTTTAGAAGGAAAAGCAAAAAAAGAAGGACTTCACTTTTCGCCAAACCCTGGTAAAAGTCAGCAAAAATCAGATGTACTTGTATCAGTTGGAGACTACTTTTTCCATATGCCTCCAAAGAAAGAAGACTTCAAAGAGTTATCACACCTCGGCCATTTAAACCATCAGTATCGAAATCCCAAAACGACTATGTCATTATCTTATGCGAAGCGCTTATTATCTAAATATACGGGTCATCTCGTACAGCCGGCTAAAAGCCCTGTTTCGACTCCAAGAAAACGGCAAGCACCTGTGTTTAAACCGCTGGGTAAAAGTTATTTTTAAAAAAAGTGCCTGAAGTGGAGCAATCTGCTTTCAGGCACTTTTTTGTCTTCCTACAAAATATAGAGATCAATCAACTCAACAAGCTCTCCGATTTCCGGCTTACTTACTTGTCCTTCCGCTCCTACCATTTTTCCCTTGTGACGTAAATCTTCTGTGATAAGAGAAGAGAAAATAATAACTGGAAGGATAGAAAGCTGAGGATTTTCTTTCACTTTTTTAGTTAAATGATGGCCATCCATTTGCGGCATTTCTATATCTGTAATAAGCAGCTGGACTTGATCACTGATTTCCACTCCTTTATCGATCACCGAGCTTAGATAGTTCCATGCTTCCTCACCGTTCTCGAAAAATTCCGTGTTCTCATAACCTGCTTGTGCAAGAGTATCTTCAATCATTCGGCGCAGCAGCGGCGAGTCTTCAGCCACGACAATCTTTTTATTAGAACGTTCTCTAGCCCCTAGCTTTTTTATTTTCGACTGATTAATACCCGCATCAGGGTTCACATCAGAAATCAACTTTTCGAAGTCTAACAGCAGAAGCATTTGCCCGTTTAATTTTACCACTCCAGTAATCTGCGTTTCCAAACCTTGATACAAATCTGAAGGCTTCTCAATTTCTTTCCAAGAAATACGGTGAATTTGCGTTACTGCGTGTGTGTGAAAGACTATTTTTTGCTGATTGAACTCTGTGACGATTAACTTATCTTTTTCCGGCGTATTTGAAGGTTCCATTTTTAACGCTTTTGCTATGTCAACGACAGGAAGAACTTCTCCTCTTAGCTCTATAATACCTTCTATGTAAGAATGCGCATTTGGAACAGGTGTAATAGATACAGGATTAATAATCTCTCTAACTTTTACTACATTGATGCCAAATAAAACATTTCCTATCTCAAATTCGACAATTTCCAGTTCGTTTGTACCACTTTCTAACAGTATTCCTTTATCTTGATTCATATCACTTACTCCTCTCATCTCACCCGCTTATCTAATAGTTCATATTTCCTATTATAGTGACCGCCTCTTATATCCGTAAAGAAAAATTTTCTTATTTTATTATCCTTTTTCCCTAAAACATATACATAAAATATTGTTTTACGAATTAACAGAATATTATATACTATATAAAAACATGAGCGTTGATCCCTTTCGTCTTATCCTCTGCTCAGTTTTTTACTTGCTCTACTTTACTTCTCTATACTAGCTTATGAACTTGAGTCAAACGACCACTCCTATTCAAATGAGGTGTAATTTATGAACAGAGGATTACAAAAAGAAGAAACAAAAAAACGCATTCAAAAAGCAGCTATCTCTTTATTCCAACAGCAGGGATATCAAAAAACGACTGTGTCTCAAATTACGCATGAAGCGGGTGTAGCAAAGGGAACATTTTTTAATTACTTCAAAACAAAAGAAGAAGTTCTTCACTACCTTGGAATTAATTTCACAAACCGTATCTCCTATAAATTAGAACAGCTCCTTCAAACCGAAGAATCAACTGCTGCCATTGTTAAACAACTGTTTTTATTACTAGCACAATCAAACGAAGAAGCGAACCCTCACCTAATCCGTTCTTGGTTTCATATTGCTATTACCAACAGTTCCTTTCAACAATCTGAAATTCTTCAAATTGAAAAAATGCGCGCTCATTTTACAAAAGTTTTTCAAACAGGACAAGACCGTGGTGAACTTATAGTCGATATCCCTGCGGAAGAAATGGCTTCTATTGCTATACTTAATTTTTTTGGCACCCTTCTCTACTGGTGTACTAACCAACCCGACTCTGCTACCCTTCAAGAAAGAATAGACAAGTCGGTTACTCTTCTATTTAGAGGGTTTCTTATTCATTCCTAAAAGCCTGTTCACAAATTTTTAACAAGAAATCGAAGATAGCTGTGGACTCTACAGCCAAAACGGTTTATACTACACAAAGTGAATGAATAATCTTAAAAGAAGGTGTTCGTAATATGAAAGGCTCCGTCATTCTTTTTAATGACGATAATGAAATGACCATTATTGAAAACGTAGAAGAAGCTGTATATCAAGATATTAAAGAACAAGAAGGCTCTGATCACTGCGTTGTCACATTGGACGATCATGAAGTTGATTTTGGCTACGTTTCCCCCGTTTATTGGCGTGAAGGCCAAATACACACTGACTAATATACAAGACCTGCATATATATGCAGGTCTTTTTATACACTTATTTTTTTGAATCTAGAATTGAACGTGAAGCAAGGAACCTCTGATTTCCTAACACATACCTTAGCACATTCGCAGTTAAAAACAGGGTTAACAACTATATAGAAAGGGTACATTTCAAGTAATAGAAGCTGCGTTTTATTTTAAAAAAGGAGGTTTATGTTATGAGTTCTTATCGAAAAAATATGAATCACTATCCTCACTCATCTCAGTACACACCTTACCAACACTATTACGCAAAAGAAGCTGATCGTATTTTAACGACTATGAGTACAAACTTTAATAAACAGCATTTGAAATCTCTTATCGACGATGCGTTAGATAACAGAGATGAAGAACAATTTTATGAACTAACAACTGCTTATAATAAGCTATATAACACCTAACTTAAAACCACTATTTGCAAAATGCGCAAATAGTGGTTTTTTACCTATTTTCATTGTGATAAAATGAGTTGAAAATACGCGGAAGGATTTGAAACCATGGAGCACTTAATCAATAAACGTGTCAAAGAAATTGAACTATCAGGAATACGTACATTTTATAATATGGTCTCACAATACCAAGATGTTTTATCCCTCACAATTGGACAACCTGACTTCTTAACACCACAGCATGTAAAAGAAGCGGCAAAATCTGCAATTGATGGTAACCAAACTTCTTATACCCACAATGCTGGAACAATCGAACTGCGCGAGGCAGCAGCTCAATTTGTCAAAGAAAAATATGACTTGCACTATAACCCAGCGGATGAAGTAATTGTGACCATTGGAGCTAGTCAAGCAATTGATATTGCTCTTCGCACCATTTTAGAAGAAGATTCCGAAGTTATCTTGCCTGGACCTGTTTATCCAGGATACGAACCGCTTATCCGGTTAAACGGGGCTAAACCTGTACATATTGATACAACCGAAACAGGATTTCGACTAACTGCGGATTTAATCGAACAACATTTGACCTCTAAAACAAGATGCGTCATCTTACCTTATCCGTCTAATCCTACAGGTGTGACGTTGTCACAGCAAGAATTAGAAGAAATTTCCGCTCTTTTAAGCGATAAAAATATTTTTGTACTATCTGATGAAATATACAGCGAGCTCGTTTTTGATAAAAAACATCAGTCCATTGCCTCCATTTCATCTATGAGAGAGAAAACAATTGTTATTAACGGAGTATCAAAGTCTCACTCCATGACGGGCTGGCGAATTGGTCTTTTATTTGCTCCTTCTTATTTAGCCAAACATATTTTAAAAGTTCATCAATACAACGTGAGCTGTGCTTCTTCTGTCTCTCAAGCAGCTGCACTCGAGGCACTGACAGCAGGTAAAAACGATGCGGTGGATATGAAAAAAGAATACGAACAAAGACTGAATTATGTGTATGACCGACTAGTGAACATGGGATTTGACGTAGAAAAGCCGACTGGTGCTTTTTATATCTTCCCTTCTATCCAGAACTTCCACAGTAATTCATTTGATTTTGCCCTGGAGTTAGTCAAAGAAGCGGGTGTTGCACTAGTACCCGGCAGCGCTTTTTCTTCCCACGGTGAAGGATATGTACGCCTGTCGTATGCGTATTCCATGAACACGCTGCGTGAAGCCTGTGATCGAATTGAAGCTTATCTTACATCTCGTCAATCACGTTAAACCGATGGTAAGAAGTGTATGCATTTTTTTGTGAGTGATAGCACATAAGAGCGGGTATACTAGAAGCATATAAATTGACTTCAATAGTGTATCATTATAAAATGTGCATCGATTCACTAAAGAAATACATACTTTTAACGGAGGTTTTTATTATGACAAAAGATTTTTTTGATGTGGTAAATGAACGTACATCGATTCGAGAATATGACTCTTCAGCTAAATTAAGCAAAGAAGAATTAACGGAACTTTTAGAAGCAACAGTGAAGTCACCATCAGCTTGGAACTTACAGCACTGGCATTTCGTTGTTATTACAGACCAAGATGCGAAAGAACGTCTACTTCCAATTGCTTACAACCAAAAACAAATTACAGAAGCAGGCGCTGTAGTAGCTGTGTTAGGTGATTTAGAAGCCAATAAAAATGTAGATGACGTGTACAACCCACTAGTCGAAGCAGGTCACATGACAGAAGACGTAAAAAACATTTTGTCAGGACAAATTAACGGCGCTTATAAAAACGGTGCTTTCGCCCGCGATGCCGCGTTTACAAATGCTTCGCTTGCATCTATGACATTCATGCTTGCAGCAAAAGCAAAAGGATATGACACATGTTCAATGGGCGGATTTAACGCACAAAAATTTGTAGAAGAGTTTAAAATTGAGGATCGATACATTCCAGTTATGCTTATTTCAGTTGGAAAAGCAGCTAAAGAAGCACATGCTAGCGATCGTTTACCATTAGATCAAGTTACAACTTGGATTTAACAAAAAACCCTGCAGCTGCAGGGTTTTTCTATGTAACTAAATGGATTTCACCATGCCTCCGTCGATTAGAAACGACTGGCCTGTCATATATGAATTCGCTCCCGAAACAAAGAAAGCAACGGCTTTAGCAAACTCTTCAGGCTGACCGTAGCGCTTAAGAGGAATTTGGTTTCTCATCTCTTCTTCAACTTCTAAAACGTCTACTCCCATTTTTTCAGCACGAATGGTATCTAGCTCTTTCACTCGGTCTGTTGCAATTCTTCCTGGCGCAACCGTGTTAATTAAGATACCGTCCTCTGCTAGTTCTGAAGCAAGTGTTTTCGTAAGTCCCACGATTCCTGTACGGAAGGTATTTGACAGAATAAGTCCAGCAATTGGCTCTTTAATGGAAGAAGAAGCAATATTGACAATACGTCCTCCGCTCTTTTTCATAAAGGGCACTACCTCACGAATAATACGAATATAGCTGAGGAGATTTAACTCAAATGCCTGCTTCCAATCATCATCTGTTAACGAAAGGAAGTTCCCAGCTTTAGGACCTCCTGTATTATTAATTAAAATATCAATAGTTCCAAACGTATCTACTGTATATTGAATAACATCTTGAATGTCCTCTGTTTTTGTAACGTCTGCCGTTTTATGTAACACTTGTCCGCTTCCAAGGTATGAAATCTCTTCTGCTACTTGGGCTAGTTTCTCTTCTGAACGACTTGCAATCATAACGTTTGCGCCTTCTTCTGCGAGTCTAGCAGCAATCGCTTTGCCAAGCCCTTGGCTGGCTGCAAATACAAGCGCTGTTTTTCCTTTTAATTCAACATCCATTTCTTTCACCTCGTCTAATAGTTCGAATCTTTTTAACTTTATCACGTTCTCGTCAAATTCTTCAATAAATATGAAATAATTTCTTTTTTCCATATGGTATAATTATCTGAAAATTATTTCTTAAAGGAGGCAAAAAAGCAGTGTATAAAAAGCAATGCTTTGTCTTTCATCAAAATAAGCCTGTAATATGTACGGTACGATCATATACATCGAATGATTTTGATGAGTTGATTCGGATTCAAGAAGAAAGTTTTCCCCCTCCTTTCCCTTCTGAATTATTATGGAGTAAAGATCAGTTAAATAACCATGTTTCCCTTTTTCCGGATGGAGCGCTATGTGTGGAGATAGACGGGACAATATGCGGATCTATCACAAGCGCGATTGTTTCAGTGGAAGGAAATGCGGCTCACACATGGGATGAAGTAACAGGAAGCGGATATATTCATACGCACGACCCTTCTGGTAATACGCTTTATGTAGTGGACGTGTGCGTCACTCCTTCGCATCGATCAATGGGGCTTGGGAAGCTGCTGTTGCAGTCTTTATATGAAGTGGTGATTCATTACAAGTTAGAAAGGCTGCTCGGCGGGTGCCGCATCCCTGGATACGCACCAGTGTCTTCCTTGTACACGCCCGTTGAATATATGAACCTTGTATCAGCCGGAACTCTCTACGACCCCGTTATGACCTTTTTGATGCGCTGTGGCAGAACGCCTATTGGCCTCGCAGCAAATTATATTGAAGATGAAGATTCACACAACTACGCCGTACTAATGGAATGGAAAAATCCATTTTATACGTCTATTCAAAAAGAGGCTGGGACAAAAGCATTTTAGCCCAAGTGAAAAACGAACCATTAATCAACATGTTTGATTAGTGGTTCGTTTTTTTGTGATGGTGAATATAGTTTTATCTGTCTCGTTCCTTCTAGCAGTTGATTGGATTCATTACGTTATGTCTCAACTTCTTTTTAGATTATTGAACTTCTTCAATGCTCCACTCCAGTTCTTTATGAGTCAGAACAAGATGCGCCTGCAATTTACTCATCTCTTTGTGCTCAAACCGATCATTATACATTTCATTCATATCGTCAAAATCACCGATTGTATACAAAGGAATTTTAATATCTTTACGGGATTGAACCATATGTTCAAAATCAATAAACAAACCGTCATTCGTTAAAGTAAGAAGCGTATTTGCTAACACGAGCGGCAAAATCGGATATTCTAACTTCTTCCTTCTAAATACAAATCTTTTTTGCTTAATTGCTGACATTTTTAACGGAATGATTCGACTTAAAATGTGCTTCATATCATACACGTCTCGAAAATAGATTTTGTTATAAAATCCATCATCGTGAGCTAAATAAACAAATTGATTACCGAGTTTATTATTAAATGGCGAATTGAGCGGTTTTTTTAAATGACCTAAATACAGCAGCGCTGCAATATCTTGAGGTTCTAACAAATCCAACGAAGATATATCCTCAAAATCAATCCAACAAAAATCGCCATAATCATAAACATCATCCTCTGCTAAAAGATGAATTTGTTCTTCTTCTACATAGTCCATATGGGTTTGGTAATGGTAATCACTGTCTTCAAAACCGTGCTTTAACAATAATATATTTGCAAGCGGCGTAGGAAGGGAATGATAAAACTCTTTAAATTCAATTCCATATGTAATAAAGCATTTTTTATTTACATGGCCATTAATATAAACGATATCTCTTATTTCATCTGCTTTACTCAACCGTTCTAACCACCTTATTGATTGATTCTGTGATCGATATGTAACCGTTCTACTGATTTATATATTATACTTCTAAAATAAACAATGTGTAAATATATATTGTTGGCAATTTCTTTTGTATTCACTCCCCCTTCTACTGATCATTTTATTGGATAGGACAGAAAGGTATAGAGCTGATCGTGAATGTGGTAGAATGTGTGTATCTTATTAATTAGCATGTATGAACACGGAGGTATACAAAATGGATGTTCGCCATTTGCATTACTTAACAGAAGTGGCTAAACATAAAAATTTCACAAGAGCTTCTGAAGCGCTGCATATTTCTCAACCTTCTCTCAGTAAAATGGTTAAATCATTAGAAGAAGAGCTCGGCACACCTTTGTTTGATCGCGCTGGCAAACAAGTGCAGCTTACCGATGCAGGAATAATTGTGTACGAGCAAGCTGAAAGCATTTTATCTTCTCTCCGAGATTTATCGGATTCCCTCTATGATTTAATGCATTTAAAAAGAGGAACCATCAAAATAGGCATTCCCCCTATTATTGGTACATTGTTTTTTCCTACTATTATTAAAGCATTTCGAGAGCAATACCCTGAGATTGATATTCAATTAGTGGAATATGGCGCTAAAAGAATGCAAAAGTTTGTGGAACAAGGAGAAGTGGACGTGGGGGTAGTTTTACTTCCAGTTGATGAAAATATGTTCTTTACGACTCCTTTAGCTCGAGAAACGCTGCAGCTTGTTGTGCATAAATCTCATCCGTTGGCTCAGCATTCTACGATTTCATTAAAAGAGTTAAAAGACGAAACTCTTATTTCCTTTCATGAAGACTTCACCATGCATGAAATGGTCTATAACGAATGTTTAAAAAATGGATTTACGCCTAATATTGCTTTTAAAAGCTCTCAGTGGGACTTCATTGGAGAGCTGGTAGCTGCTAATCTCGGCATTGCTCTTTTCCCTTATTCATTATGTGAAAAGCTTGATTTGGAGCATATGAAAGTAATTAATCTCGAGAATGCTATTCCATGGGAAATTGCTTTAATCGTTAAAAAAGATCGATATATCTCTTATGCTACACAGGCTTTTATTGATTATATTAAAAGTACAGTTTAACAAAGCTGAGACAAAAGTAGTTTAATTAAAAATCCGAACGAGCCTGATTCTCCATCAAGAATCAAACTCGTTCGGATTTTTTTCATGGCGGTGTAACAAGTCATTCATACTAAATCATTTATCCCATTGGTTCGTCTTTAGATTGAATGGATGTAGGCATGTCACAATTTCTTTTTTTGATTGCCTTTTATTAAATAATTACACCTTATATTTCACAAACGCTTTTTTGAAAAGGTTACCAACGCATTTGTAAAGAGATTTCTTGCGACTATAACTAAAAAGAATAGTTATCATAGTTATTATATATTTCATATTATAGTCGTTTTTTTGTAAGATAAGTGTGTAGCATTCATTTACTTAAGTTGTATCCCCATTTGCAAAATCCAAATAGTTTCTCTTTTCCCATGATGGAGTCGTCTTTTCAGCATAGACGACTCCATTATTGTCTCAACAAACTAGGAATGAATGAATAAAAACATAAATAAAGGAGGCTAATCATGAAACTGATTATGGTGATTTTACAGATTTTATTACTAACGGCTCTGTTTTTAATAGGAGAAAGTATTTCACAGTGGTTTGACCTCCCAGTGCCAGGTAGTATCATCGGATTTTTCTTACTGTTTTTCTTACTGTACTTTAAAGTAATTAAATTAAGCTGGGTTGAACAAGGTGGAACACTGTTAGTGGGAGAACTATTATTATTTTTCATACCAGCCGTCGTTGGACTCATCAATTATGGAGATGTATTGATGCATTTTGGAATCCAGATTGTGATTATTATCACAATCAGTACGATTATTGTGATGTCTGTAACGGGAATCATTGCAGAACATATTTCAAGAAGAAAGGAAGGTTCGCTAAAATGACATTACTCACATGGATTGCTCTTCCGCTTACACTGCTCGTTTATGTCGGCACAAAAGTGCTCTATAAAAAATATAAGTCTATGCTAGTTTCCCCTATTTTACTAGCCCCCATTCTTTTAATTGGCATCTTATTAGTAACGAATGGCTCTTATGATCATTATAAGCAAGGTGCCAGTGCTATTAGCTTTATGCTTGGACCAGCAACTGTTGCTTTTGCTGTTCCTATGTTTAAATACTTTGATTTACTCAAAAAACATCGTGTTGAAATCAGCTTAAGCGTAGGGCTCGGAACGTTTGCTGCCATGATTTCTTCCATGCTGTTAGCATTAGTGTTTCATTTACAATCAACGCTGGTTCATAGCTTGATTCCAAGATCAGTTACGATTCCTATTGCCGTTAATGTGTCTCAGACGCTAGGAGGAGATCCGAATATTACCATTATGTTTGTGATTATAACCGGTGTAGTAGGATGTATGGTCGCTCCAAAACTGATTAAGCTCCTCGCACTGCATTCTTCTCTAGCAAGAGGTCTTCTTTTAGGAGTAGCTTCCCATGGGACAGGTACAGCAAGAGCTTTTGAATTTGGAAAAATTGAAGGCACTTTTTCTAGCCTTGGCATGATCGTAGCAGCACTTCTTACAATGCTGTTTGCAAATATGCTTTTGCCTACTATTTTCTCTTAAAAGATAAAAAAGGTGTGATCATATATGATCACACCTTTTTATTATCCAATATGAAAAGTTGATTTTACGAACTCAATAACTTCTTCCGTAGAAGACATTGATAGAATTGTATCTAAATGAGGTTCGATATCAGCTTTTGATAATTGACGGATTTGAGAACGAGCTTTCAGAATAGACGTTGCACTCATTGAGAATTCATCTAAGCCTAAGCCTAAAAGAATTGGAATGGCAATCTCATCTCCTGCCATCTCTCCGCACATGCCTACCCACTTACCTTCTTTGTGAGCCGCTTTGATTACCATATTCACTAAGCGAAGAATCGCTGGGTTATACGGTTGGTATAAATAAGACACGCGCTCATTCATGCGGTCAGCAGCAAGCGTATATTGAATTAAATCGTTTGTTCCGATAGAGAAGAAATCTACTTCTTTAGCAAATAAATCTGCGATTACCGCTGAAGAAGGAATCTCTACCATCATCCCTACTTCGATGTCTTCCGAAACTTGTACGCCTTCTTGTTGAAGTTTTGCTTTTTCTTCTAAAAGAATAGCTTTTGCTTGACGGAACTCATCAACAGTAGCAATCATAGGAAACATAATTTTCAGATTACCGTATACG
Organism: Priestia sp. 3CA3; assembly: GCF_056836725.1. Lineage (NCBI taxonomy): Bacteria > Bacillati > Bacillota > Bacilli > Caryophanales > Bacillaceae > Priestia > Priestia sp. 3CA3. Next base: position 231,783 of record NZ_JBXENJ010000005.1, on the reverse strand, counting down.
CTTGCACGTAGAAGCGCACGAAGCTGTGTACGGAACATGTCTTGCATCTCTAGACATAAGCGGATAGCACGGAATCCTAAGAATGGGTTCATTTCTTTTGGTAGATTTAAATAAGGAAGCTCTTTGTCTCCACCGATGTCAAGAGTACGAACAACCACTGGTTTGCCTTCCATACATTCAAGAACTGTTTTATAAGAAGTAAACTGCTCTTCTTCCGTCGGAAGATCTTCGCGGCCCATATATAAGAATTCTGTACGATAAAGGCCAACGCCTTCGCCGCCGTTTTCTAATACGCCTTTTACATCTTCTGGTGTACCAATGTTAGCTGCAAGTTCAACGTGATGATCATCAGCTGAAACCGTTTTTTCATTTACAAGCTTAGCCCACTCAGCTTTTTGTTCTGCATACTCAGCGGCTTTTTTCTCGTAAGCTTTTACTGTTTCTTCGCTTGGATCAACGATAACTTCGCCATCTAAACCATCAACAATTACTAATACGCCGTTTTGAATGTCTTCCATAACTGTTTTTGTACCTACAACAGCTGGGATCTCCATTGAACGCGCCATAATTGCTGAGTGAGAAGTACGTCCGCCAATATCTGTTGTAAATCCTTTTACGAACTTACGATTTAACTGTGCTGTATCAGACGGCGTTAAATCTTCTGCGATAATGACAACTTCTTCTGAGATTAAGCTTGGATTTGAAACGTTTACACCTAAAAGATGAGCTAATACACGTTTTGTTACGTCACGGATATCAGCAGCACGTTCTTTCATATATTCATTGTCCATTGACTCAAACATATTAATAAACATTGCCGCTACTTCATCAAGTGCATGTTCAGCGTTTACATTTTCATTCGTAATTTTATCTTTAATTGGATTAATAAGTTCAGGATCGCTTAGAACTAATAAGTGAGCTTCAAAGATTTCTGCTTTGTCATCTCCAAGTTCTTTACGAGCGTGCTCTCTAATAATTTCAAGTTCTGATTTTGATTTTTCTAGCGCAGCTTCTAGACGTGCTACTTCTGCTTCAACTTCAGTTACTGATTTTTTTTCAACGGTTAATTCTGGATTTTCTAGACGAAATGCTTTAGCAATAGCAATGCCGCTAGAAGCGGCAATGCCTTGAATTTCCTTTGTCATTATTCGCCTAATCCTTCTTTGCTCATTGTATCTTCAAGAGCAGCAAGTGCATCTGCTTCGTCAGAACCTTCTGCAGAGATAGTGATTGTAGCGCCTTTTTGAATACCTAAAGACATAACGCCCATGATTGATTTTAAGTTTACAGTTTTACCGTTGAATTCTAAGTTGATGTCAGAATCAAATTTGCTTGCTGCTTGTACTAAAGTTGTTGCTGGACGTGCGTGAATTCCTGAGTCTGCTGTTACTGTAAATGTTTTTTGTGCCATGTTAAATCAATCTCCTTTTTACTTTGAAATGTTAATAATATTTGCTTCTTGTTGAGAAACTTGGCCCTGCTTTAAGATATCAATTTTTTCATCAGCTTGTAAATTCGTGAAAATGATCGGCGTAATCGTCGATGGCGCATTTTCTTTTACAAAGTCTAAATCAATTTTCAATAGAGGCTGTCCTTTTTTCACTTCATCGCCTTGGGCAACTAAAGCTTCAAAACCTTCGCCTTTTAAATTAACTGTATCAATACCAACGTGAATTAAAATTTCACGTCCAGTCGTTGATTCAATACCTAAAGCATGTTTCGTCGGGAATAAGTTTACTATTTTTCCGTCCACTGGTGCAACTACTGTGCCTGTTTTCGGAATAATCGCAAAACCGTCACCCATTAATTTTTGTGAAAATACCTGATCTGGTACTTCCGATAAAGGTACCAATTCTCCCTCAATCGGTGAAACAATATCATTACCATTATCGCTTCCTACTTCAGATGTTGCAACAGGTTTTTCAATTGTTTTTGTCTCTTCTTTTGTTACAACCGGTGTTTTGCCATTCATAATGTCTTGAATTTGACCTTTTAACGTGTCAGATTTCGGACCGAAAATAGCTTGAATATTGTTACCAACTTCAAGAACACCAGCTGCTCCAAGTTTTTTCAAACGGTTTTTATCAACGTTACCCACATCATCTACTGAAACACGTAAACGCGTAATACAAGCATCTAAATGTGTAATGTTTTCTTTACCGCCAAGTGCAGCCAAAATATTTGTCGGAAGCTCTGCTGCTTCTACTTTTACATCTTCTTCTCCTTCTTCTTTATCTTCACGACCCGGTGTTTTTAAGTTAAATTTACGGATTGCAAAGCGGAAACCGAAGTAGTAGATAACTGCTAGAACTAAACCTACTGGAATAACTAGCCACCATGCTGTGCGGTTTTGCATAACTCCAAATAGAACGTAATCGATAACCCCACCTGAGAATGTCATACCGATTTTAACATTTAATAATTGCATAACCATAAACGACAAACCAGCAAATACTGCGTGAATCGCAAATAATACTGGTGCTACGAATAAGAACGAGAACTCAAGCGGCTCTGTAATACCCGTTAAGAAAGATGTTAAAGCAGCTGAACCCATGATACCAGCTACATATTTTTTGTTTTCAGGACGCGCTTCGTGATAAATCGCAAGAGCGGCTGCTGGCAATCCGAACATCATGAACGGGAATTTACCAACTTGGAATGTTCCTGCTGTTAAAGGCACGCCATCTGCTAATTGAGCAAAGAAAATCTTTTGGTCACCATGAATATGTTGACCTGCTTTATTGACATAATCACCAAACTCAAACCAGAACGGAGAGTAGAAGATGTGATGAAGTCCAAATGGAATTAATGAACGTTCAATTAATCCAAATACAAACGCTGATAAAGTTGGGTTTGCATCAATCATGTTGGTAGAGAAAGCATTTAATCCGCTTTGAATTGGCGGCCAAATGAAAATCATAATAACACCTAAAAGAATTGAAAATACCCCAGTAATAATTGGTACAAATCGTTTTCCTGCAAAGAACCCTAAGTAAGATGGTAATTCAATATTGAAATAACGATTATACATGGATGAAGCTAAAATACCTACTATGATACCCCCGAATACACCCGTAGCTAACGTAGGAATTCCTAAGATGCTAGTGTAAGCTGGATTAGCACCCATTTTGTCAGGATCTAGTTGTCCTGTAGCCACTAAGATTGTGCTCATCGTTTTGTTCATAATTAAGTAACCTACGATTGCAGCAATACCTGCTACACCGTCACCACCGGCTAAACCAACGGCAACACCAACGGCAAACAATAGCGATAAGTTGTCAAATACGATTTGACCCGCCTGCGACAAAACATTTGAAACTAATTGAACCCAGTCTGCACCAAGTGCCGGTACTGCATCCAACAATGTAGGGTTTTGAAGCGCTGTCCCTACTCCAAGTAAAATCCCTGCTGCCGGTAAAATCGCAACCGGTAGCATAAGCGCTTTTCCGACTTTTTGTAATACTCCAAAAAGTTTTTTAAACATGACGCTTACCTCCTTTTATATATTTAGTGTGCAACAAGCTATTTATTTGATACGTGAATCATTAACGCGCTTTCATAAAACGCTTTCTTTAACTAGAAAACTCATTACATTTCCCGGTGTTATGAGGCGAAGTCTTCAATGATTGCGCTTTCTTATAACAAAAAAAGGCATGAGGAAAAAGAAACGACAAATGGATATACTCATCCAATTACACATCGCTTCATTTCTCACTCATGCCTGATCGTATCAGTAACACGTATTGAAATGATTTTATAAATCCGTTTTTGTTATAAGTCGCTGCAGATGCATCGTTAAGTAAACTGCTTCTGCTTCATACACAGGTAAATGTAACGCTTGCTGCATTACTTTTATCACTTTCCAAGACACATTGTAACACAGAGGATATTCTTCTTTCAATAGCAAAGCAATTTTTTTTGGTTCTTCTATTTTTTCTCCTGTTTTTACTCGATCAATGGCAAAATGCAAATGACGAATCAATCTCATATAGTGTACAGATTCTTTGTCTACCTGCAGATGAAGCGATTCTTCAATCACATTAATGATCGTTTGAATAAGCTGCGAGTCTTGATTCACTTCTAACAGGTTTTTTTCAGTCAGCGCACTATGGATATGAAGCGCGATAAAACCAATCTCTCCTACCGGAAGCTGCACGCCTATTTTACGACTAATGATCTCTACCACTTCAGATGCGATTGTATATTCCTCTGGATATAAGGCTTTTGTTTCAAGTAAAAATGGATTTTTAAGACCCATCCCCTGCTGAAAACGTTTTATCGCAAAGGCGATATGATCTGTCAATGAAATGTGTATATGCTCATTCAAAGGGATATTAACGCGTTTTTGAATATGCGTTACAATATCATTCATCATTTCAATTACATCTTCATCCACCTGAGCTAAAAGCTGCTTGTACTGTTCTTGCTCTTCTTCACTCTTTAGCAAAAACATTTTTTCCACAGCTTTTGCATCGATTTCATCGCCTTTTTTCTTGTTGAACCCTATTCCTTTCCCAATTAGCACAACTTCATCATAGGTAAGGTGTTTAGCAATTAATACATTATTATTAAGTACCTTTTCTACAAAAAAGGACTCTTTCACGAATCCTTCACTCCCCTGTTTCGGCTTTCTATTATTTGCTTTCCTATCTTACAAATAATACGCATAACCGTCAATTCATTTTTCTTTGCTTCAAATATTATTGAACTAAACTATTTGAGTTACGTATTATCTTAGTAGTTCTTCGCTGGAAACGCAACGTCTTTTTTACTCGTCCCATAACAATTTTTCATAATAAAATGTTGAAGCATAACGCTCAGAATGAATATACCCGCTTGTAAAAGCGTAAAAAGAACAAGTGAAGTGGTAATAGATACCAGTAAAATCCCATAGTGAATTAGTAAAATATCTACTATACGCAGCCCCGCTATAATGATCCCAGCTCCAATAAAAAATTCTTTGACTACACTCCAAACGAGGAGAATCGTAACAATACAAACATAAATCATCGTTGCATTTACGGAATCATGAGTAACCGACGCAAACCATCCCGTATAAAACCAATTATTATGAAAGTATGCTAACAGCAGAAACATAATAGTAGAAGTAATGGCGAGCATTCCCAGAAAAAATGTAGCGTAATGCACAAATGTCATATACCGTTCTGTTAGCCATACATACCAAATCTTTGAAATGCTAAAGCCTATAGTCATTAAAACGCCTGTATAAATTGTTTTCCACCAGTGATGTGTATAAATATCCCAGTGTAAAAATAATTCTTCAATCCCCATAAACATAGCCGAAATGATTAAAATATAGCGAAATTTTAATTGATAAGCAGCTACCACCATAGCCATGATTGGAAAAGCAAACGTTTGAGAAGTTAAGGACCCAAACAAATTATCAAAATATTCATTGGTCATAAAATCAGGATCGTACTCGTAACTTTCAAACAACACAAATACAACATACTCTAGTACATAAGCCATTCCAATGATAAAAAAAAGCAAAACGACTAGCTTTTTATCTTTTTTACGTATGAAGACTGTAAGCAAAACGGCTGTGCTGATAATAATCAATGCAAAAAAAGCAGTATAATGAGGCATAGACGTCTCCCTTTTACGACCTAATTATTACTTAGAGTAAGACGTTTTAGCTAAATTATACATAGCTAGCTGCTATTCAAAAGAGATTGAGACATACTACATCAATCTAATCTAAAGGCGAACAAATCGGATACATGAGATAGTATGGATCGCTTGCTGCACTGCAGGTGATTTCCCTGCAAGGCTTCGCTTTCCGTACAGGAGCCTTCGCCCTGCTCTCCACTCAACAGTTAGAAGCCTACATACAGGAAACCTATGTTGTAATGTAACCCTAACCATGAAAAAATCCGAACGATTCATCGTTCGGATCTTCTTTCAACTACCATACTTTTGTTTCAGCCTCTTTTAACTCTTTATCTTACAAAAACTGGAATGACCTCTATTATCCTTCAATCATTTTTGAAAGGTTGGCCATTTCGATAGCTGATGCTGCAGCTTCCCATCCTTTGTTTCCTGCTTTTGTTCCTGCACGTTCAATTGCTTGCTCAATTGTTTCAGTTGTTAATACACCAAAGATAATTGGTACGCCTGTTTGTAAGCTTTGAGATGCAACGCCTTTTGCTACTTCATTACATACAAAATCAAAGTGTGGAGTAGCTCCTCGAATAACCGTTCCTAGCGTAATAACCGCGTCATATTTTTTAGATTCAGCTAATTTTTTAGCGATTAATGGAATTTCATAAGCACCCGGTACCCAAGCCACGTCTACATCTTCATCAGCTACGCCGTGACGTTTAAGCGCATCTTCTGCTCCACTAAGTAAACGCCCTGTAATAAATTCATTAAAACGCCCTACCACGATTCCGATTTTTAATCCTGTGCCAACTAAATTTCCTTCATATAAATGATTCATCTCTTGTTCCTCCTGCTAGTAGTAATATATAGTTATTTACATTTCTTTTCATGAATTAGCTTCATTTGTTATAACGAAAAAAAGTGTAAACTTATAAATGTAATAAATGACCTAGTTTTTTAGCTTTGGTATCTAAGTATTTTTTATTGGCATCCACTGCCGGCATTTGAAGAGGCACTCTCTCTACCACTTCAAGGTCGTAGCCTTTTAGCCCAGTAATTTTGCGAGGATTGTTCGTTAAAAGCTTCATTTGTTTGACTCCAAGGTCCTTTAAGATTTGAGCACCGATTCCATACTCTCGTAAATCCGCAGCAAACCCGAGTTTTTCATTCGCTTCTACGGTATCGTATCCTTCTTCCTGCAGCTTATATGCTCTTAGCTTATTTAATAAGCCAATACCTCTGCCCTCTTGACGCATATACAGCAGAATGCCGCGTCCTTCTTCTTCAATTTGCGTAAGAGCTGCGTGAAGCTGAGGACCGCAGTCACAGCGCTCAGAGCCAAACACATCTCCAGTCAAACACTCGGAGTGAACACGCACGAGAACGGGGCTATTATGATCGATATCACCTTTGATAAGAGCCACATGTTCTTTATTATCAAGTTTATTTGTATATCCTACAGCCTTAAAATCACCAAATGCCGTAGGTAAGCTTACTTCTACTTCACGGCTAATCAGCTGGTCATGTTTGCGGCGGTAGGCAATCAAATCTTTTATTGTAATCATTTTTAAATCAAATTGCTCTGCAATCTTTGTTAAATCCGGTACGCGTGCCATTGTTCCATCTTCATTCATGATTTCACAAATAACACCCGCAGGCTTTCCTCCTGCTAACACGGCTAAATCAACAGCGGCCTCTGTATGACCCGCACGCTGCAGAACGCCCCCGTCTTTTGCAATCAACGGAAAAATGTGTCCTGGTCGTTGAAAATCACTTGCTACCGTTGCTTCATTTACAAGAGCCATAACGGTAGCAGAACGTTCGTACGCACTGATACCTGTTGTACTTGAAATATGATCAATACTTACTGTAAATGCTGTTCCATGTACATCCGTATTGTTCACTACCATTGGGTGAAGATTCAATTTATGCGCAATTTCTTCATTAACAGGTGTACAAATTAATCCTCTTCCATGAGTAGCCATAAAGTTAATAACCTCAGGCGTCGTTTTTTCGGCTAATGCAATAAAATCTCCTTCATTTTCTCGATCTTCATCGTCGCATACAATAACCACTTTTCCCTTTTTTAACTCTTCAATGGCTTCTTCTACTTTATGAAACATCTCTTTCACCTCACTGTTAATTTGTAAAACCATGCTGCTGCAATAAATCCTTCATATTACCTGAACGATTCGAGACGCCAGGAGTTGACTTATTCGTCATCATTTGATGCATATATTTAGCTAACATGTCGCATTCAATATTCACCTTGTCTCCTCGCTGTTTGTCTCCCACGACTGTGTGAAGCACCGTATGAGGAATAAGAGAAATAGTAAATGATTGGTTGCTGACATCAAAAATAGTAAGACTTGTTCCGTCTACAGAAACAGATCCTTTTAACATCATAAATTCACGAAGTTCAGGGTCGACTTGAATTTCATAATAAAAGGCATTTCCTTTACGTGTTTTGCTTACAATGGTTCCAATTCCATCAACGTGTCCGCTAACGAAATGCCCTCCAAACCGGCCATTTGCAGCCATCGCCCGTTCTAAGTTAACACGTGATCCAACGGTTAGAAGCTGCAGGGTACTTGCTTTAATCGTCTCCGGCATGACGTCGACCGTAAATTCATTTTGAGAGTAAGCTGTTACGGTTAAACAAACGCCGTTAACTGAAATACTGTCCCCTAAGTTCACATCTTCTAACACGGTCTTCGCATCAATCGTAAGAACAATTGCTTCTGTAGCCTTTTGAATCCGTTTTATTTTTCCAATTTCTTCAATAATACCTGTGAACATTTTCTTCACCTGCTTTGGCGCTATTCCAACTTCTTATGCCGTTTTGAAATAGCAGCTGCTTTTTTTTCATATTTATCTTTCCCCCAACCACTGAAAATAAAAAAGCCCCTTGAACAAATGTCCAAGGGGTCGGCTGAGCTGAATCAGTTTTATCTATGCAAAATTCCGCTAATTGTATACGAAATAAACAGTTATGTTTTGTGTATGAAAACAAGGGTAGCTTTAAAAAAGGCAAACCTGTCCCTTATTAATACAACACAAAAAAACAACTGTGCTTCCTGATCCTTCTCCCATCCAGACTTTTACTGTCGGCTCTAGATTTTAACTAGATCCACCGCTAACATACATCGTATGAAAACGGGTCACGGGCTTAAAAGCATATGCTTTATCACCGCCGGTTGGGACTTACACCCGACCCCGAAGGATAATATATTCGACTGCTAGAGTCTTATTTGTTTTACATTATAGCAAAGTAAAATCGACTTGTCACATCATTTAACTTCGTTTTTTCACATCCGCTCTTCAAAATCCAGCTTTTAGCTTATTTTTTCTTTTTTAATACATAGCATCCATACAAAAGCTAGTCCAATATAGCCAAATATCGGATACAAAAACTCAAGAAGCTGAGCATATCCAAATTGCCCGATAATAAAGCATGCCAAGATAATAAACGCAAAAGCTTGTTTGTCATTCAGGGGAAGAAATGATTGAAGCTGTTTAGCGATTCCAAATACATTTCCAATCAATGTAGTAAAAATCTCGCCTAACACAACTACCGTAAATAAAACATTCACCCACGCTGAGATATTTTTAACAACGGCACTCATAGGAATATCAAGTTGAAATGAATAAGGCAAATTGGAAAGGGCAAGATGAGTAGAAACAAGCATAAACGTAAGTACACATCCTCCTATTACGGCCCCTTTTTTGATCACGCTCTTATCTTTCACGGAGCTTCCTAATGGAACTAAAACGGCCTGAGCCAAAGCTAGATTTAGGGAAATATATAAAAAGGGACTAACCGCCCACTTCCACTGTGTGACGAGCGTTAAGTCTGGCTTCGTTTGAATCAGTGAGAAATAGCTGACATTTGGCACAAAGATGATAAAAGCAAATGAAAGCATCATCGGCACAACAAGAGAATTAACCATTAAAATACCGTTAATTCCTCTTGCGATAAATATATAAGTTAAAACAATTGTACAAACCATCCCAACAGGAGGCCACAGCCCGAACTGTTCTTTTCCTATTGCCCCCGTACTCGCTAGCATGACTGAAGTTACTCCAAATAAAATGACGATCATTACACCGTTTACCGCTTTTCCAAGTACATCACCAAATAAATATGTATTAAGCTGCTGATAAGAAGAAGCCCCAATTGCGTGCGAAAGCAGCATCATTTTCGAACCTAGCCAAATAAAAAACAAGCCGCTGACCAAAATTCCAACCATTCCAAGTTCCCCGTACTGTGTAAAAAATTGAACAATTTCCTTGCCTGTTGCAAAACCGGCTCCTACAACGGTGCCTACATACGTAGCAGCAACCTGCAGCGTGAGTTTCCACCTTTTCATGCCCATCACCCTTCTACCCTTCATAGTTCACTATATGTAGAAACGGTTAAAAAAAGACGAGCCTTTTATATGTAAATCCTCGCCTCACCCGGTGCTGTTCCTTTTTCGTTTTTTTATTTCCTTCTTGTTTTTTTCATGAAAACCCTTTATCCCTTAACATAACGGCAGTTTTCAAACAAAATATACGGATATTTTTCCTTTAGCTTTTAAATTTTCCTCAATATTTGCTGGAAATTCACAATTTACTGTTGTATAATTTCTAAAAATCAGATAAATTATTAAATAAGTATTCTTTCTATTTAAAAAAATATGTTTCAATTATATACAATTGATTCTTATCATGAGAGGTGGAGGGACTGGCCCTTTGAAACCTCAGCAACCAGTCGTTAGAGACATGGTGCTAAATCCAGCAAGCAATTTATTGCTTGGAAGATAAGAAGGCGAAAAAAGTCTTCTTCTTAAGAAGACTTTTTCTATTTTATCGGCATATTGCATAAAACGAATCACTCGTGAAATAGAAGCGGAACAATTTAAGGAGGTTTTGACATGGGGTTACTTGAAGATTTAAAGTCTAAAATTTTAATTGGGGATGGTGCCACTGGTACCCTCCTTTACTCACACGGTATTGACAGCTGTTTTGAAGAACTAAACATCACCAAACCAGAAGAGGTTTCTCGTATTCACAGAGCCTATGTAGAAGCTGGTGCAAACGTTATTCAAACAAATACGTACGCTGCTAATTATCAAAAACTTGCCCGTTATGGATTAGAAGATTCAGTCAAAGACATCAATGTTGCTGGTGTAAAATTAGCGAAACAAGCTGCAAAAGATCAGGCTTACGTGGTTGGTACACTCGGCGGAATTCGTTCTTTCCAAAAAAATGCTATTAGTTTAGAAGAGGTTAAGCGAAGCATTCGTGAACAAATGTTTTGGCTTTTAAATGAAGGCGTGGATGGCCTTTTATTTGAAACATACTATGATTTCGAAGAATTAAAGACCGTTCTTACACTAGCAAGAAAAGAAACGGATAAGCCTATTATTACCCACGTTTCCCTGCATGATATTGGCGTACTGCAAGATGGGCGTCCTTTAGCAGATGCATTAAAAGAATTAGAAGACTTGGGAGCAGATGTTGTCGGGCTAAACTGCCGTTTAGGTCCTTATCATATGATTCAGTCTCTTGAAGAAGTACCGCTTCCTGATCGTGCTTTCTTATCAGCTTACCCTAATGCCAGCCTTCCGGCGTATGTGGAAGGCAAGCTGGAATATGAAACGAATGAAGACTACTTTGTAGAAAGCGCGCGTTTATTCCGCGAACAAGGGGTTCGCTTAATTGGAGGATGCTGCGGTACAACACCAGCTCACGTACGCGCCATGTCGTCTGCCTTAAAAGACCTGCCTCCGATTACAAGCAAAGTCGTTAAAATGAGACCAGCCGTTACGGTTCAAGAGCGTGAGCAGCAGGATAAACCTCATATGCACGAAATTGTGAAGAAGCGCCGCTCGGTTATCGTCGAGCTGGATCCGCCTAAACAGCTTGGTCCGACGAAATTTTTAGAAGGCGCAAAAGCACTTGATAAAGTCGGCGTAGATGCTATTACATTAGCTGATAATTCTCTTGCCTCACCTCGCATCAGCAACTTGGCAATGGCAACACTGATGCAACAAGAAACAAAAGCACGACCGCTTATTCATATTACCTGTCGCGACCGAAATTTAATTGGACTTCAATCTCATTTAATGGGACTTCATACGCTAGGAATGAATCAAGTGCTTGCAATTACCGGTGATCCGTCAAAAGTTGGCGATTTCCCTGGCGCCACTTCGGTCTATGATTTATCTTCATTTGACTTGATTAGTTTAATCGCTCAGTTTAATGAAGGCCTATCTTATTCCGGCAAACCGCTTGGTCAAAAAACCAATTTTTCCATTGCAGCTGCCTTTAACCCAAACGTGCGTCACTTAGACCGAGCCGTTCAGCGCTTGGAAAAGAAAATCGACTGCGGGGCTCACTATTTCATTACTCAGCCTCTCTATTCAACTAAGCAAATTGAAGAGGTATATGAAGCAACCAAACATTTAACAACACCGGTATACATCGGGATCATGCCGTTAACAAGCGCAAGAAATGCTCGATTTATTCACCATGAAGTACCTGGAATTAAATTATCAGAAGATATTCTAGAACGTATGGACGCAACGGGAAATGACCGGATTCGCGGTGAAGTCGAAGGCCTTGCGATTGCAAAACACTTAATTGATACAGCATATGAGCTATTTGACGGTATTTACTTAATTACGCCGTTTATGCGCTATGAAATGACCGAAATTCTAACACGCTATATTCATGACAAGCAACTCGTTACATCAGAAAGGAAGATATAAATGAGCTCACTTATCGAACAACAACTAAAGAAGCGAATACTCGTCATCGATGGAGCAATGGGAACGATGATTCAAGATGCTGATTTAACCGCTGAAGATTTTGGCGGCGAAGAATATGAAGGCTGCAACGAATATTTGACCCGAACAGCGCCTCATGTGATTCAGCGCATTCATGAAGAGTACTTTGCAGCGGGTGCTGACATCATTGAAACCAATACGTTTGGCTCAACATCTACCGTACTTGATGAATACGATTTAGGCCACTTGGCGTATGAATTGAATATCGAAGCTGTGAAGCTTGCTTGTGCAGCCCGCGATAAATATTCAACTCCCGAATGGCCTAGGTTCGTAGCTGGAGCTATCGGCCCTACCACTAAAACTCTCTCTGTTACGGGAGGTATTACATTCCCTGAGTTAGTAGAATCGTACGAAGAGCAAGCTCGGGGTTTGTTAGACGGCGGCGTCGACTTACTTCTAGTCGAAACCTGTCAAGACATGCTGAACGTAAAAGCTGCGTTTTTAGGCATTACAGCGGCGTTTGAAAAACTGAAAATAGAAGTTCCAATTATGATTTCAGGAACGATTGAGCCAATGGGAACAACTCTCGCTGGTCAAGATATCGAATCTTTTTACTTATCACTGGAACACATGAAGCCTCTTTCAGTCGGACTTAACTGCGCGACAGGTCCTGAATTTATGACGGATCATATTCGCTCTCTTTCAGACCTAGCCACTTCAGCTGTTAGCTGTTATCCAAACGCTGGACTTCCGGATGAAGAAGGCAATTATCATGAGTCCCCTGAGCTGCTGGCTCAAAAAATTAAAGGATTTGCTGATAAAGGCTGGCTGAACTTTGTAGGCGGATGCTGTGGTACAACGCCTGCTCATATTAAAGCACTTGCTGAAGCGGTAAAAGAGGTTGCTCCTCGTTCGCTTGATCGCTCCGAGCATAATCATGCTGTAACCGGTATTGAACCGCTTGTATATGACGATTCTATGCGCCCTCTTTTTGTGGGAGAACGTACGAATGTAATCGGTTCTCGCAAGTTCAAGCGTCTGATTGCGGAAGGGAAAATTGAAGAAGCATCTGAAATTGCGCGTGCTCAAGTTAAAAATGGTGCTCACGTTATTGATATTTGCTTAGCAGATCCAGACCGTGAAGAAATGGAAGACATGGAGGAATTTATTCAAGAAGTTGTAAAAAAAGTGAAGGTTCCTCTTGTAATCGATTCAACTGACGAGAAAGTTATTGAAAAAGCTTTAACGTACTCGCAAGGTAAGGTCATTATCAACTCCATTAACTTAGAAGATGGTGAAGAGCGTTTTGATGCAATCTTGCCGCTAGTAAAAAAATTCGGTGCAGCTCTGGTTGTCGGTACAATCGATGAAACAGGCATGGCCGTTACTGCAGAAAGAAAAGTAGAGATTGCTAAACGCTCACATGATTTGCTTGTTGAAAAACATGGCTTTAATCCAAAAGATATTATTTTTGACCCTCTTGTGTTTCCTGTAGGGACTGGTGATGAACAATATATTGGTTCTGCTGAAGAAACAGTTAAGGGAATTAAAATGATTAAAGAAGCCCTGCCTGATTGCCTGACCATTCTCGGCGTAAGTAACGTGTCATTCGGTCTTCCTCCAGTCGGACGTGAAGTACTAAATGCGGTTTACCTTTATCACTGTACGCAGGCTGGACTCGATTATGCCATTGTTAATACAGAAAAATTAGAGCGCTATGCTTCTATTCCAGAAGCTGAAATTGAGCTTGCTAATGCGTTATTATTTAACACAACTGATGAAACGTTAAGCACGTTTACGGACTTTTATCGTGATAAAAAGAAAGAAGCAAAAGTAGAAATTTCTACGTTAACACTTGAAGAACGATTGGCAATGTATATTGTCGAAGGTACAAAAGAAGGATTGCTTCCTGATTTAGAACAGGCTTTAGCTCAATATGATGATCCGTTAGATATTATTAACGGACCGCTTATGAAGGGGATGGCGGAAGTCGGACGTTTGTTTAATGACAACCAGCTGATTGTAGCAGAAGTGCTTCAAAGTGCGGAAGTTATGAAAGCATCCGTTGCCTTTTTAGAACCTCATATGGAAGCAACTGAAAATGATTCTGGAAAAGGAAAAGTGATTCTTGCAACGGTTAAAGGCGACGTGCACGATATCGGTAAAAACTTAGTAGACATCATTTTAAGCAACAATGGTTTTAAAGTCATTGATTTAGGAATTAAAGTAACGCCGCAGCAGCTGATTGAAGCAGTAAAAGACGAAAAGCCAGACATCATTGGCCTGTCAGGTCTTTTAGTAAAATCAGCTCAGCAAATGGTTTTAACTGCACAAGATTTAACGCAATCAAGCATTGATGTTCCAATTATGGTAGGAGGCGCTGCCCTTTCCCGTAAATTTACTGACTTTAAAATTGCCCCAGAATATGAAGGTGCCGTCCTCTACGCCAAAGATGCGATGGACGGATTAGCGTTAGCAAATAAGCTGCAGAACAAAGAAGAAGTTATTCAGCTTTTAGCAGATTTAAAAACGCGTCAAGAAAAGAAAGTAACGGTTCGAGAACGCCAGCCTCAAACCGCTCAAGCAGCTACGGCTGTTTTAGAAAGATCCGCCATTTCAACGGATGTTCCTGTTTTTGTACCGGCTGATTTAAAGCGCCACGTTGTCAAACACTACGATTTGGCACAGGTTCTTCCGTATATTAACTGGCAGATGCTTTTAGGCCATCACTTAGGACTAAAAGGAAAAGTGAATAAGCTGCTTGCTGAAAAAGACGAGCGTGCTGTTCAATTAAAAGAAACCGTTGATGACCTTCTCGAACTGGCACTAAAAGAAAACTTAATTAAACCAGCGGTTATTTATCAGTTCTTCCCTGCTCAAGCAGACGGAAATGATTTAATTATTTATGATCCTGCTGATGAAAAAACAGAAATTGAACGCTTTACCTTCCCTCGACAAGCAAAAGGACAGTTCCTGTGCTTATCTGATTTTGCAAAGCCTAAAGAAAAAGAGATGGACTATGTATGTTTCTTCTCTGTAACAGCAGGAACAGGCATTCGCGAACGCGCGGCGAAATTCAAAGAAAACGGCGAGTTTTTAAAGAGTCACGTGTTCCAAGCTCTTGCGCTTGAACTAGCTGAAGGATTAGCAGAACGTGTTCACCAGCAAATTCGTGACCGCTGGGGATTCCCCGATTCGCCTGACTTTACAATGGCGGAGCGTTTTTCAGCCAAATACCAAGGTCAGCGTTTTTCATTCGGATATCCCGCATGTCCAGACCTTGAAGACCAAGCAAAACTGTTTAAATTAATTAAACCTGAAGACATCGGCATTCAGTTAACAGACGGTTTCATGATGGAACCAGAAGCTTCTGTTACAGCCCTTGTTTTTGCACATCCTGAAGCGAAATATTTTAACGTATTGTAAAACATGGCTGCGGTCTTTTAGACCGCGGCTGTTTTTTTACAGTGAACAAACCTAAAAAAAAGGCTGCGACAAATGGATTTTAGTTGAAGAAAGATCCGAACGGAGTTGATTCTTAATTGAGAATCAACTCCGTTCGGATTGTTTTCATTATGATGGTGAACTAGATTTCATGTAGCTGTTGATTAAAGGGCAAGGCGAAGACTCCTGCGAAAAAAAGTGATGTAGTTATGTCTTAATCTCTTTGAATTCACCGCCGGTTTGAGCTTTTTTTATGAGTTTCTTGGGAAACACTGATAGAATAAGGAATGTAATAAATTTGTAACACTCTTATCAAGGTAATTTTTTTAGGGAAAGGAATTTTCAAGAGATGATTAAATTATTTGTAAGCGACTTAGATGGAACTCTTTTACACGAAGAAAAATACGTAGAACAGCATAATGCAGACGCACTTAGTGAACTTCAGCGCCAAGGAGTAGAGGTGTGTCTTGCTTCTGGACGAATGGATACGGAAATTTTAAAGATTTCTACTGATATTAATAATACATTTCATCGCATTAGCCAAAACGGAGGATTTGTGTGGACCAAAGAAAATCAAGAACTTCATGGAAAAGTGTTTGAAGATGATTTAGCGGTTCAACTTTATAAAAAAACGATAGATCCTAACCGTATTACGCTTGTCTGTTCAAACGACACGAATTATGTAGAGCAGCGAAATGAAATTATTGAAACAATTGAAACTCACATGTTTTTCCCTATCGAAGAACAAATTGAAATGACAGATTCATTTGGTCACGCTCTTTCTCCATCTAAAATCACGGTTCTTGGAGATCATGATGAAATGGTAGCTCTGCAAAAAGAAGTGAACGAAGAGTTTGGTGATTATATTGATACATATATTTCTGCCAAGCAGTGTTTGGATATTATGCCTAAACATATCAGCAAAGGAAATGCCATTGAAATTTTATTAAATCATCTTCAGCTAAAACCAGAGGAAATTGCATGTGTGGGGGATTCATTTAATGATATTCCTATGTTTCAATTAACACCGAACAGTTTCGCTATGGCTACAGCTCCTGAAGCTGTTCAGCGCCATGCCTCTGCTGTTGTGTCATCTGTTAGTGAAGCAGCGCGTATTGTTTTAGAAAAAAATAAGCAAACAATCTAAAAAAAGCGGTCAACGTTTAAATTGACCGCTTTTATCTATTTAATAAGAAAACGGTAGTTATTTTTTTCGTAAAGAACGAAAAAATTCACCTAAGCTTTTTTGCTTCCCATCTGCATGCTCTCCATGATTAACCAAGCTGCTGATTCTTTCTCGTCGTACAACAACCATAATAAGGGTGGCAAAAAAGATAATGGAAACGGCAATGACAACCAGTGCAAGAACGGATGCTACAATAGCTTCAGAAGTCGTTAGTGACGATAGCATCTGCCTCGTACACCTCCATTTCGTTTGTGGCGAAAAGGAGCCTAGCAATTAGAAATGCAAATAATCTTTTTTCTCAGCTTGATGCATGTTATTATACACCATTTTCATTTTAGAAGCTGTAGCTTTTAAAGACGTAGACGAATCCACATCTTCGGCTAACATAATGTTTACTAAGTCAACCACAGAACGAGACAACAACTCTACATTATTTTGCAACTCCAATTCGTCATAAGTCGTACGGTCTTGAAGACGAAGTCGAATAATTTCATTTGCTAGCTCCCTAACACGCACTAATTGTTGATGTTCTCCCATAGTATCTCCGCCGCAAGAAACTTATAATCAGCCCTTTTATTGGCTTTTATAAGAGCTAGAAATTCCTGCAGCTTACCCCTCCTTATAAAGATGCCTAGCACACCTTTATGTAAATCGCACTTTCACCTTGTTTACATGTATATTCGCTATAGCTGGTTCTTTTTCCTTTTGAAATTAGCAGCCATCGTCAACCACCTTCTTGGTTTATCGTTCAGATTTCAAATTTTTAAGGATGTGATATACGAAAATTAAAACCCCAATAGCCGTAAGTGTTGCTCCTACTGCCACTACGGGTGTAAAAGCTTGGTTTTCTAGTACGATCATGAGAAATAAACCAATCATCATGACCGGTAATCCTATATTATGCAACCATACGTGCAGTTTAGCTAATTTACTTTCGCTAAACGCAGGAAACAAATAATAAATAAGTCCCGCTAACGTAAGCGACGTCCATCCTAATAAATTAATGTGCACGTGAACAGGCGTCAAAGCGTAGCTGTGAACAATTGACATATAATACCCCAATATGATGCCAATTCCAAAATAAACGGCTGATATTTTAATTAATTTAATTCCCATTGTTTTCTCCCCCTTATATCCCCTCCGACTTCTGTACTACTTTACGCAGGAAACGCCATTTTAGAAGCGGCTGATTAACCAAAGGACACGAAATACGGAGTATGATATCTAAAAAGAGGATTCTTTACCGCAAACACAAAAAACAGCTGAGCAAAAGTACTCAGCCGTCTATTTTAAGCAATATAATGCAGCACAAAATTCAAGAAAAACAATAGCGCGCTTACATACATGAACATCGATACTTCACGCATTTTACCAAGGAATAATTTAAGCAGTGGATACGCAATGAACCCAAATGCAATTCCATCAGCAATGCTGTACGTAAGAGGAATAAGCGCAATAATTAAAAATGCAGGGAAACCTTCTGTTAAGTCCTGTAAATTGATGTTTTTGATATTTTGAATCATTAGTGCTCCAATCACAATGAGAATAGGTGCAATAGCACTATCTGGAACCAGCTTGATAAATGGAATAAACAGAAGTGAACTTAAAAATAAAACTCCTGTAATAAGCGATGTTAAACCCGTTCGCCCTCCAGCTGCAATACCAGATGCTCCTTCTACAGAAGACACCGTTGGACTTGTTCCAAACACCCCGCTTAGCAAAGCTGAGGCGGCTGTTGCTTGAAAGGCCCGCGGAAATTTGCTATCTTGATTCATCATACCTAGCTGACCATGAAGCAAACCAATATTTTCAAAAATCAATACCATTGTTAATGAAAAGACAGCTGCCCAAAACGCAACGTCTCCAATGGCTCCAAAAGACAATGTGCCAAAGCTGCTAAAGAAGTCGTTCACGCTCGCAGCGGACTGTCCATTTTCTGCATTGCTTCTTACACCAAGTAAGAAGGCAAGGACGGATCCAGCAATCATGCTTAACAAAAAGTTACCTTTCACATTTCGGATAAACAGTACGATTGTGATAATTAACGTCAACAGCGTACTGATAACAAACGGATCTGACAAGTCTCCAAGTGCTACAAAAGTGTTTTCGCTTGGAACTACAAGCTTCCCTTTTTGCAAACCGATAAATGTTAAAAATAAGCCAACACCGACTGTTATCGCTTCTTTTAACGAATGCGGAATCGAAGAAACAATTTTGGCAGACAGTCGTGAAAAAGCTAATGCTATAAAAAGAAAGCCGGATATCACTACTGCTAATAACCCTTCTTGCCAAGATAACCCCATTGATTGAACCATCGTATACGTAAACAATGCGTTAATCCCCATACCTGGCACCAGAATGAGAGGCGCATTTGCCCAAAAAGCCATAATAACACAGCCTACAAAAGCCGAAGCCACTGTTGCGAATATTCCTGCTTCAAGCGGAATACCAGCATCAGACAAAATGGTTGAATTAACAGCAATAATATACACGATGGAAAGAAATGAAATGACCCCAGCTAAGCTTTCTTTTCCGACAGTTGTTTGGTGGTCGTTTAAACGAAACAACTTTTCAAATAATGCGTTCAATCTAATTTCCTTCTTTTCATCTATCCCTCGCCCACCCAGTGACCAAAAATGCCACCGAAGTTATTATAGCAAAATCAACAATTGTTGCAAGGAAAACTTGTCTCCTTTAGCTTAAGCGTTCATTCCTTATTTAAAACTGTTATCATTTTCTAAACGTAGCGTCTTGCATTCATTCTATATATACCTTGAATTGGACATAATAAAAGAGCGCTTTATCAGCGCTCACTGTTTTAATAATAATAATATGGTGGGTACGGCGGATAATATGGTGCTGGATAACCGTAATAACCTGGACCTCCTAATGCACTTCCAAGAACTAACCCTCCAAGAAATGGAGCTCCAAAGCCCCAACCCCAAGGGCGACCAAAGCCATAACCGAACCCCGGGCGGCCGAAGCCAAAACCAGGACGACCGAAACCAAAACCTGGGCGACCGAAACCGAATCCTGGACGGCCAAAGCCTCCAAAACCACCGAATGGTCTTCTTATGTCATTAATATCAAATTCTTGCATGATACATGCCTCCTCAAATTATATTTCATTCTCTTTATTACATATGTTATTCACCTACTTCTTGCATAGGCAATCGCCTCTTTTTTTGTGATTTCTTAAAAAATATTCTTTTTCTATCACCTCGTTAGAATCAAACAAGCGTACAGACATATTTTTTAAGGTTTTGAAACATACTAAGAGAGATGAAACGAGGAATGTCCTTTTAGCATTTTCAGCAGCTGCTGCAATGAGAAATAAACATAATATGAACGCATAAAAAGAACGCTCAACAAAGATGTTGACCGTTCTTCTTATGAAAATACATAGCGATTTTTTATTAATTTATCTGACCCTTTGCTTGACCGTATATGCCCTAAAGCTATATAATCCCCTTTTTATACAATGCGCTTTGAACATAAAATCATAGGAGCGTCTCCCCAAACGCTGCTATGTATGTATATCTGTAATCGCTTACAAACCTTTAATAAAAAACCGATATGATTTTCTATCTATTTACATTAAACAATATTTTAGGCTAAATTTCAACACATTTTTTGTTTTTCTTTGTACTCAGCAAAAAAACAGGTGATATAGCACAATGATTTTCCTTTTTTCCTGTCCCTTTTACTTATATCCATAATCGTTTATAGTTTATAACGAAAGGAAGTGACATAATGTCTGATCAACTAGAAGAATACTTAGAACGAGGAATGTACGGAGCAAAGGAAACAAAAAGAGACGAAAGAAGATATTTCTTAACTGCTCTACGTGAGAATATTGAAATTGCGCTAAAAAAAGGGCAAGTCATGAAAAAGGATGCAGCAAAAATAAAGCCTCTTTTAAAAAAAGTGAAAGACGGTCATTTGTTTTTAAATGGCTCTTTGTCTTATTCATACCTCTCCCCTTATATTCAAGTGGCTAACCAACATAAAGTGCCTTTTACCATCGTTCAGAACTTAGAAGCTGATACCGATATTGGTCTAGTTTTAACGGGTTCTGAAGGCAGTTTGGAACGAGATATTTTTTTAGACTAAAAAAAGAGGTTGACACATAACGAAATGAATCCAATCAACTGCTAGAAGGAACGAGACAGATAAAACTATATTCACCATCAAAAAAAAAACGAACCATTGATCAACATGTGATCAATGGTTCGTTTTTCACTTCGTCTAAAATACTTTTGTTGCAGCCTCTTTTTTATTTAGCAAACACGTGATGATCAATTGTTTTAATTACAGCACGTGAACGAATCCAGTTATCGGTAGCTGTTTTTGGATTATAAAAGTAAATAGAATCGTCTAAACGATCTTTTCTAGTCAATGCTTGTTCTACTGCTTTTTTCGAATCTTCTGAAGCAGGTTTGTTAATTGATCCATTTTGGACCGGTGAAAAAGCGTATGCTTTTCCGACAACCTGTTTAATCACTCCTGTTACCGTATCTGGAAACTTCGGAGAATCTACACGGTTTAACACCACTGTTGCTACTCCTACTTTTCCTTCATACGATTCGCCTTTTGCTTCAGCTTCTACTAAGCGAGCTAATAAATCTTTTTCACTTGCTGAAATCGAAACTGCAGGGGTTTCCTGGTCTGCAGGTTTGGCTTCTGGTTTTGGTTCTGGCTTAGCCGTATTAGCAGGTTCTGCCGTTGAAGGTTCCGTTGTTTCAGCAGCCAGCACTTTTGTCTTACTCGGAATAGCTAATGTTTCACCAATATAAATCATATCTCCTTGACGATTATTTAATTTTTTAATATCGTCAATTGTTACACTATATCTTTTACCTAACTTCCAAAGACTATCGCCTTTGACTACTTTATAATTAGTTGCAGCCGTAGCTGTTGCATTAAAACCTATAAATGAAAGAGTAGCTAAACAAGCTACTACCATTGATTTCATATAACTATGTTTCATAGGTAATACCTCCTGAAATTTCGTATGGTATTACTCTATCATAGCTATATGGGGGTTTCACCGAACGATTCAATTACATTTCTTTAAGTTTGATGAACAAAATTACGTTCGGAACACAAATATGACATTGTACCTTATTTTTTGTCATAATCACGGTAATTTTTCTAAAATACAGGTATATTTTCCCGCCTTATTTCAGTTTAATCAGAAATTTCTTCATTCGTTTTTCCCTTATAATTCTTATGATAAACATTTAAATTCATCTACTTTTACACAAAAGAGCTGAATGTTGTAATCAACATTCAGCTCTTTTTAATCTTCGATCTCAATTTCTACAACATCATAGAAATCAATCACTAGTTTAGCACCCGTATCATCCATAAACGTAAAAACGTCTTGATCATCTGATAAATGTATCACGTATCCGGTCAACTGCTGTTCACTGTTGTCGTAAACAGTAGTAATTAGAATTTTTTTATGATCTACATATGCTTCTTCTAATAACGAATGGAGGTCATAGTCCCCGTCATCTTCGGGCCGGTTCGTTAACAGCATCCCATAAGTCGTCATTCCATTTTTATCTTTCCATATATGATCTGCAAAATAAAAAGGTGCTGTACTTTTTCGAAACTCATCCATAATATCCCTCCTATAACTAAACACGTTTATTCGCTCTTACTATACGTTACTAAATAAACGCACAAGCACTTGTAACAGTATATTCTCTACTGTACAGGCTCATACATCCATTATATAAGGCATAATCAAATAATGCCATCATTTCGTTTAACTCCTAGGAATTTCTAGATACGTATAGGTA
Source organism: Priestia sp. 3CA3 (assembly GCF_056836725.1). Classification (NCBI taxonomy): domain Bacteria; kingdom Bacillati; phylum Bacillota; class Bacilli; order Caryophanales; family Bacillaceae; genus Priestia; species Priestia sp. 3CA3. Next base: position 208,948 of record NZ_JBXENJ010000005.1, on the reverse strand, counting down.
AAATCGCCTCCGCGTCCGGCGATTCCACGAAAATGTTTGAAATCAGGGCGATTTACTAAAAAAGGGCGAAAAGCAAGAAAGTCTTCTTTTTTAACTTTAATTTCGGTTACTTTTCCTTCACTTAACTCATTTAACATATTGATTACTGTTTGTTCATCCATTCAGTTCCACCTCGTTTTTAGCTGTTCAGCCAATTTTGCAGAGACGCAAATTGAGCTTCAGCTTCTTTATATCCTTGGTTATAAAGAGCGTCGAGACGCTCACGATTCTTCTCAATTCGCCCTACTACAAGAGGGGATTGCGGACGAATCACAAAGATATTCCCCTGTCTTTCCTGCTCTTCAATATATGACAATGTTTCATTATACAATTTATAGCGGTTCTCAAGCGCACGAGTCAGCCCATCATAATGACGATATTTGCGCTTCAATAACCAAAGCATATTTGATTTCTTTTTTCGATATCCTTCGTTTCGCGTTAGCACAACAATATTTTTTCTATATCCATCCTGCACTGCTTTTTTGATTGGAATCGGATCACTGATTCCTCCATCTAACAGCTCTTTTCCTTTATATGTAACGACAGGTGCTAAAAATGGAAGGGAACTAGAAGCGCGAACCGCTGTCAAAATATCCCGATCATACTCATCAAAATAAACGGGTTCTCCCGTCACGCAGTCCGTTGCTCCTACTACAAGCTTCTCTGTACGCTCAGCAAATGCCTCAAAGTCAAATGGAAGAAGCTGATTAGGAATTTCATCAAAAACGAAATCCATTCCAAATATCTCTTTTGTTTTAAAATAATTTTTCCACGACAAGTAGCGAGGATCCTCTAAAAAATCTAAATTAGCTTTGCGACTTCTTCCTATTTGTCTAGATAAATAAGAAGTGGCATGACAAGCGCCGGCTGAAACGCCAATTACATACGGAAGGTACAGATTTCTTTCCATAAAGTAATCTAAAACTCCGGTTGTATAAAGGCCTCTCATACCGCCTCCTTCGAGCACGAGTCCAGTATCTTTCAATTTCTACACCTTCTAATTCTTATAATTTATGACAAGATTATACCTCGTTTATTATAACGAAAGATGAACAAAGATGGAACTGTGTTGCTTCTCTCTTTCGTTAAAGCTACCAATTCCTTTTATTCCTCAGCACATTTTACTTGTTTTTTCAATTTTATTTTATATTTTTTCAAAAAACCCTTTACTAATTCCCAGTTTTAAGGCAAAATTGTAAAAAAAGAAAACGCTAACTAGTTTTACTATTTTCAAAATTAAAATTATTTAAAAAATTAATAATGAACTAATTTAAAACAAAGGAGCGATGAATGATGAAAATAGCAGAGGTAGGAAACTTGATAGAATTTAAAAATGGCTTACAGGGCATTGTCGAAAAAGTAAATGAAAACTCCGTGATTGTTGATTTGACTTACATGACAAACTACCGGGATTTAGACTTAGAACAGCGAACTGTTGTCAATCACAAAAACTACACGATTATTAATCCCGCTATGTAAAGGGAAAAAGCAACCGGAACGCAAAAACGGTTGCTTTTTTAGTGGTTTTGAAAGAACTGATTCTTTTGTTCTTCTGTAATAATTCCCAGCTTATACATGAGATAAATATACTGTTGAACCTTAACATCCTTCGAACTTTTTTTCACTGTACTCCCTCTTTTCTAAAATGTTTCTTCATACAATAATATATGGCTAAGATAAAAAAAGTTTCCTTAAAGAAACAAAACCAGGCCCCATTTTTTCTTGAAAGGGTCTTATTTTCGTGTGACAATAAGAACAAGCTACTACTACCTACTTACTGAAAGGAATTACTAGCATGTTTGATACTGTATTGTTTATCGTTGCACTTATTGTCATTCTTTTTTTCATCGTGCAGTTCGTTTTTAAACGCAAGCAAACTTCAAATAAAAAAACATCCGCTGAACCCATGAATTATGCCGAAGAAGATTCTAACTCCTACACAAGCTGGAGTGAATCTGCTTCTAATCACGATCACGATGGTGATGGTGATGGGAACGCGGATGCTGACGGAAGATAGAAAAAAGCCTCTTCTTATGAAGAGGCTTTTTTTATTTTGATAACACGCGTTTGCCGTTGGTAAACGAATAATAGCATTCACCTGTATAGATGTCTTGGCTTTCATGTACATGAACACCACATTTATCTTCAAGTGCAGCTTTCATCATGGATTTGGCTACGTTATACGCTTTAATTGGACGATATTTTCTCCACTTTCCTACAAGGCAAAATGAACACGACTTTAACGTGTATCCCCCAAGCTTTTCAAATAGGCGAAACTCTTGGCGCTTGCCTAATAATAACGATGGGCGGAAAAAGTGAGTAGAACGGATATACAAGCTTGCGATATCTTCTTCTACTTGCCCCTTTACTTTACTGTAAAAGAATGGCGAACGAAGATCAGCACCAATTGCTGTAATCGTTAAAAAGTTTTTGCAGCGATATTTTTCTGCACATTTAGCCGCTTTTAAAGGAAATTCGTAGTCAACTTTAATGAATTTCGCTTTTGTTTTTGCTTTTTTCATTGTCGTGCCTAAACAGCAATATACATCATCAACTGCAAAGCATTCTTCGTGCTTATCAAGCTCTGAAAAATCAATTTCAAGCTGACGTAGCTTTGTGTGTTCGATTGGTAGCTTTTTTCGAACAAACACTGTCACATGGTTATATAAGCTGTTGCTTAATAACATTTTTAAAAGTTCTTGACCAACAAGTCCGCTTGCACCTAATACTAATGCTGATCTCTGTGACATTCTTTCACCTTCTCATCTGTTGTTTTTGCAATGGAAAACAGGTTGCATACACAACCTGTTTGTTCGAATTAACGATTATCAATTGTTTCTGGGTATAAATCATGATTCATCAGGCGATAATTAGCCATTTCTTCATACTTCGTACCAGGACGGCCATAGTTTGTATATGGATCAATTGAAATCCCGCCGCGTGGTGTGAATTTTCCCCATACTTCAATATATCTTGGATTCATCAGTTTAATTAAGTCATTCATAATAATATTCATACAGTCTTCATGGAAATCTCCATGGTTACGGAAGCTGAACAAATAAAGCTTTAACGACTTGCTTTCCACCATTTTTTCATCTGGAATGTAACTAATATAAATGGTTGCGAAATCCGGCTGACCCGTTTTTGGACATAAGCTCGTAAATTCCGGACAGTTAAATTTCACAAAATAATCACGATTTGGATGTTTGTTATCAAATGCTTCTAGAATCTCTGGTGCATATTCAAACAAATAGTTTGTTCCTTGATTTCCAAGGAGTGATACACCTTCTAATTCTTCATCTTTTCGACCGCTCATTTGCATTTCCTCTCTTTCTACGATTGTCATTCTAACAGCGTTTTTTTATTTTGTATATATCTGTTTTTATTTTTCTTTGTAAATTTTTTGCTATGCGCTTACACGCCTCGTTTATTTCCCCAAACAAGGGCGTGAACCTGCGGCAGAACTCTTACATCGTTCATGTTTTTAGCTGCCACTGCCTTGTCGATTAACCACTCATACTTTTTAAGCAATTCTTGTGTTAACGACGCATTATCGATTGTCGTTAAGTCCTCGTTGCCTACTTGAACAAAAAATGGAACCTCAGGATAACGTTCATGAACAGACGCTGCATACTCAAAGTCCTCATCATTAAATACAACGACTTTTATGCTTATGTGCGCCATGCGTTTTTCCTTTATTAATGTCTCTATAATATCGTCTAATACGGAGAAATTTGTTTTCATTAATGAACTTGGAGGCTTAGGAGAAATCGTTAAATCATCGATCTTTAGGAACCAATCCTGATAACGGCTTCCCTGTGTTTCAAGAGCTGCTTTTACCCCATGACTGTGCAAAAGCTCTACAAGTGAACCAATCGCCTTGATAAGCGCAGGGTTTCCTCCAGAAATGGTGACGTGATCAAAGCACTCTCCTCCAATTTCTTTAAGCTCCGTCCAAATTTGTTCTGCTGTTAGCTGACGAATATCGTTTTTAGCTGATCCATCCCATGTAAAAGCTGAATCACACCAGCTGCAGGAATAATCACATCCGGCGGTACGAACAAACATCGTCTTACGTCCTACAACCATTCCTTCCCCTTGAATCGTTGGGCCGAATATTTCAAGTACTGGAATTGTATTAGCCACGTTTTTTCACCTTCTTTGGGCGGTAAACTACGTAACTTGTCGGCGTTTCCCGCACGAATACTTGTACGCAAGAAGGCTTATTTGGTAGTGTGTCTAGATATTCTTGAACCAACTCATAAATTTTACGAGCAACAACTTCAGTTGTAGGAAAATCATTTGGATTTTCTTCGTTAAAGATAGAATGATCGTTCAATAATGTATGATCAAATTGACCAGAAACAATTTTTTTCAATAGCGCAAAGTTTACTAAAAAGCCCGCTTCGTCTAATGTATCTCCGGCAACAGTTAAATTTACAAAATACGTATGTCCATGGACTTGACGGCATTTTCCTGCTTCTGTATGAGGAACAAAATGTGCCGCAGCAAACTGCATATCTTTGTTCAATTCATATTCATAGTCATGAAAGACTTGAGGATACATTTGTTGCAGCATTATTTTTCTCCTCCTTCTTTTGTTTGCAGGTATTGATCTAACCCGCGTTTTCGCAATTGACATGCGGGACATTCGCCGCACCCATCAGCAACAATACCGTTGTAGCACGTTAATGTTTTTTCACGCACATATTCAAGCGCTCCTAGCTCATCCGCTAACGCCCACGTTTCTGCTTTATCAACCCACATAAGCGGCGTATGAATCACAAACTCGAAGTCCATTGATAAATTAAGCGTGACGTTTAACGATTTCACAAATACGTCTCGACAGTCTGGATATCCCGAAAAATCAGTTTCACAAACGCCTGTTACGATATGACGGCCTCCGCTGTTTTTAGCCAGTACGGCAGCAAATGATAAAAATAACAGATTGCGGCCATCCACAAACGTTGTAGGCAACTCTCCTTCTTTTTGCTCAATTTCAATATCATCTCGCGTTAAGGCATTTGGTGCTAATTGATTTAAAAGTGACATATCTAGGACGGTATGCTTCACACCTAAATCAGCTGCGATAGCTTTTGCTACCTCTATCTCTTGACTATGACGCTGACCGTATTGGAAAGTAACCGTTTCTACTTCTTTAAAGTTTTTCAAAGCCCAAAATAGACATGTTGTACTATCTTGACCTCCGCTAAATACAACAATAGCTTTTTCATTTTTCATCATTATTGTTCGTCTCCTTTTTGATTGAAATCAAAAGAAGAAGAAACTTTATTGAACCGTTCGTTCCCTTTGTGACTAATTTTATAACACAAAAAAGAGACTGCTCTTTTCCAGCAATCTCCCTAAAAAGCAACTAAGATACACGTCCTCGCCAGCATACACGTCAAAAAGACGTGTTGATAGAAAAGCACGTGAAAGAAGACACGCTAAAACCGTGTCTTTTGTCATCAACGATGATCTTAGTTTTTTATAGAGGGAGTTTTCGAACCTCTCCCGTACATATACAAACGTGTACGGCGTTTCTTCTTGAATTGTCATCGTATACTATACCACATACGTATAAATAATGCTATGTTTGTTGGCTTCTATCACCTTTAGCTGCCTTATTTCTCTTTATATAAGAAAGCGCAATAAATAACAACGGAAAACAGACGCTTAGTACAAATAAATAAAACGGCCAGTAATATTTTTCAAAATAATTGAAGTATGCTGTATTTGGAATAATGTAATACGCCACGCCTGTAATGATTAGACCTAAAGGAAAGCTCAAAAAATTCCGCACCCGTAAATTACATAATTGAGCGATACTTAACTGAATAGCATAGAACACAATGACAACTTTAAAAAAGATAGATAACATCCAAATAATAGCTACTAATACTTCAACATGCTGTATCGTTGCACCTAACGAAATCATTTTTCCTAATAAATAAACTGGGTAGCTGTGCATTGATGCAATATTCGCGCCAAGAGCTAATATACAAGCCGCAACTGCAATCGTAATCGTCAAGCCCGATGCCACAGTGCCGATAACAATCATTCTTTTTACCTTTTTTCCATCTTTTATATGAGGCGTAATCATTAGCACAAAAATCAATTCCATAAACGGATTTCCTAAGAAATACGTGGTCCCTAACACTAAATCATCCATGCGGAATTCAAACAAAGGGTAAAGACGATCCAGTTTCATCTGAGGAATATTTAACGAAATTAACAATAAAAAAGGGACGACGATCCACGGTAAAAAGATTTCCGCGGTTCTCGCTATCACTTCAATGCCTAAATATCCTCCGTATATAACCGCTAAAATCACAAGAGCATGAATCCACGTAGGCAGCGTTTCAGGGACAATTTGCGTCGTCATAAATGTACTGATATCTCGAAGGGAAAACGTAGATTGAATGAACATAAAAAAAATGTAAATAAGAGACATACACGCTCCGGCGTAAGGACCTAGCGCTTTTTTAGCTATTTCAATGAACGTTTGCTGAGGGTAACGGTGCATCAGCCATAACAGCACCGCAACAATTAAAAGGGCAAAGCCAATAGCAAGCACACTACATACCCAGGCATTTTGTCTATTCGTTTCTAATAACGTAGCCGGAACTGCCAAAATAGCGCTTCCGATACAAAAAAAATAAATGAGAAAAAGAAGTTGTTTCGGAGTAATAAATTCTTTTATTTGCATCATACACCCCTTCTCTCCTACATGCTTACGTAAATAACAGATGATGAACGGTTTTAGTAAGAGGCTTAATGAGTTCCTCTAAAAAGTACAGAGGCGTAGGTACTTCTTTACGGAGTGTAATGGCTCCCCAAAAGAATAAACCCATACCTATAAGACAAAGATAGACAACGATTTCACGGTAATACTTTTCCTTTCGGAAGTTAATCATAATTTTTTTAGTCAAATAAGCAAGAAGTACGAGTAAGGCGATAAATCCCTCCATTTTCTTTCTCCTTAATGCTTCATTTGCTTCATATATGAGTTATTTAACGTGCCTAAGCGACGGATTTGAACTTTGGCATCTAAATCGACGGTTAAATCTTCTGCGTAAATTCTGTTCCAGTCTCTTTTCATTTTGTACCATCTCTTTACATCTTGTCTGTAAAACGTTTCTCCAAAACCGAAGATATCACTTTTATAATCTTTTTGAGCTTTTTCCACTGCGTCATTCATTTTTTCTTTTACGTCCGCTGCTGTTTTTCGTTCGAGCATATTGATTACAGCTGGGTCCTGTAAGTTTACTTGACACTCTACATCTGCCACGTTTGCTTCACCTTTTAAATCCACGTGAATATGAGGCTTATGGTTTTTCATAGAAGCCGTTACCTTCACGTTCGTTCGAAGCATTTCTACTCCGATGATATCGTGCTGTTTTTCTTTTCCTTCGCATGGAATAACAATTAACGTACTTTTTACATTTCCTGTAATATAGTTATATCCTTTACTTTCGTCTTCATTGAACCAGCCGATCAGCTTATCATTTTGAAAGACACCTAATCCTTTAAAATTGAGCAGGGTGGACAGATTGGTCCGGGAAATGCTCGACATATCTCCTGCCTTTTTCACGTCGCCTTTGACCAATACTCCCGATAACACCGCCTGCTTTCCTTCGCTCGTTAAGTTACTGATCAGTTCATTTAACTTTACGCCTCTAGTGGGTGCCCAAATACGCTGAGAGACGTCTAATGAAGCAAACATATGGTTAGCTGGTATTTTTTCAATTGTTGTTAATACGTTCAGAACGCTCGATGCTTTCGTGTTTTTAGCAACAACAACAAAATAATCGGTACGCACTTCATGATCCCGAGCAAAGAAATCAAGCACTTCAGCAATACCCTCTTCCGCCATGCTTTCGCTAATGACTAGCATTCGTAAATGAGAAAGATAAATTTTCCGCGGGGATTTTGTCGTTATTTTTCTTAACCCTTCCATTACAGACGAAGCCTTAATAGAGAATGTGGTAACAGAAGGCCCGTTTGTAGGGGTTTTGGCCTGAATATCACCAGGGTTAATCAGCTGAACTGTAACAATAATGCCATCTTCTGCTTTATCAATTCCGACAGCAACCGTAATGGCTAGCTCATTCAACTCTCGACTGCTCCAGCAGCCGCTTAACAGCAATGAACAGATACATAACATCAGAAATGCTTTCATAGTAACCGGCCACCTTTGCACAGTTTAGTTTTTTTGCGTCTTTTGACGTGAAATATTCTTCTCGTTAATAAGCTTTGGCCTTGTTTTCATTTTTTTGATCGAACGTCTAATTAGAACATCCTTTTGATCACGCTTCACAAAGGGAGCCATAGGTGTCATATAAGGGACTCCAAATGACCTTAAGCTGCATAAATGTAAAATCATTAAAATTAGCCCGAGGATAATACCGAACAAGCCAAAAGTAGCTGCTAAAACCATTAAAATAAAGCGCAGCATCCTTACTGCAATGGCCATATCATACACCGGTGAAACAAAGTTACTAATAGCGGTGATGGATACAACGATAACCATTGCAGGCGATACTAATCCAGCTTGTACGGCGGCTTCTCCTAAAACGAGTGCTCCCACGATTGAAATAGCTGAACCTACTGCTCGAGGCAATCGGACTCCCGCTTCTCGCAAAATTTCAAACGTGATTTCCATAATAAACGCTTCAATAATAGCTGGAAAAGGCACACCTTCCCTTTGAGCTGCAATACTAATTAACAAAGCAAAAGGAAGCATCTCTTGATGAAAAGTAGTTAAAGCAATATAAGCAGAAGGTGTTAAAAGGGCTAAGAAAAATGCCATGTAGCGCATTAAGCGAATCAATGTACTAATATCTGCGCGCTGGTAATAATCTTCGGCCGCCTGAAAAAATTGAATAAATAGGGCAGGAACCATCAATACAAAAGGTGTACCGTCTACTAAAATGGCTATCCGCCCCTCTAAAAGACCTGCTGCCACGGAGTCTGGACGCTCCGTGTTATGCATAGTAGGAAAAGGTGTATAATCTTCATCTTGAATCAACTCTTCGATATATCCGCTCTCCAAAATACCGTCTATATCAATTTTAGAAAGACGCTCTTTTACCTCTTGAATGACCTGTTCATCCGCAATGCCGTCTATATAAACGAGCGCAATATCCGTTTTTGTAAACTCTCCTATTTGCTGAGATTCAATCCAAAGTTTTGGAGATTTTATTCGGCGCCGAATCAATGCGGTATTCGTTCGCAGTGTTTCTGTAAAACTGTCTCGAGGTCCTCTTACAACGGTCTGAGATTGTGGTTCAGAAACAGCCCTGTCTCTCCACCCTCTTGTACTTGCCACAATACACGTTTGATACCCTTCTAAAAACAGCACGGTATCTCCTGATAAAACATGAAGAAGAGCATCATCCAATGTTTTGGCTTCCATAATTTCACCGGCCGCCAAACTATAGCTTTTAATCAACTCGTACATATTAACGACACCGTCATCATGAGTTAAATGCTCATCGTGATAATGCATAATGGAGTCCAGCGCATAGTGTTCAACTTCATCTTTATTTACCAATCCGTCGATGTAAGCAACACCTAAAGTGAATTTTTCTTCAATTGAAATTCGAAACTCTCTTGTCACTAAGTCCGTGCTCTGTCCCAATGCTTTTTTCATGTGGAAGATATTATCTCCCACTCTCTCCGACAATTTCTGCTCTTCCTCAGTGGAAGAAGCACTAGTTGCCTTAGAGTCCTTCGATTCACCAGCTTTTTCTTTCCGCTGTTTGGATTTATTCGTTAACTCCGATAGTTTTTTAATACGCATTGTTCATCCTCCACTACATTGAACGAAAAGAAACGGAATTTCTTCTTTTTAGTCTCTATAGTTTTTGTATGAAAAGGAAATTTATACTTGAAGCCATTTTAATAATCTTTATTTTTGACATCATTTGTGCATTTCTATAGGATAGTAATGGATAATTCTTCGTTATTATGAAGAATGTTTATACGGAACATTGAAAGGAGTCTATACATGGCACAATCACTTAAAGGCAAAGTAGCTCTTATTACAGGAGCAGGAAAAGGCATCGGTCGTTCAACTGCAATTGAATTAGCAAAAGAAGGCGTAAATATCGGTTTAATTGCTCGTACAGAGGCAGATTTAAAGGCTGTTGCTTCTGAACTGGAAGCATTTGATGTACAAGTTGCTTATGCAACAGCAGACGTTTCTTCTATGGAAGAAGTAAACGCAGCAGTTGAGCATCTACATACAAAATTAGGGGCAACGGATATCTTAATCAACAATGCGGGAATCGGTAAATTCGGAGGCTTTTTAGAGCTAGACCCAGCTGAGTGGAAACAAATCATTGATGTGAATTTAATGGGCGTTTACTACGTAACGCGCGCCGTTCTACCTCAATTAATCGAAAAAAATGGTGGAGACATCATCAATATTTCATCCACTGCTGGTCAAAAAGGCGCTCCCGTTACAAGTGCTTACAGCGCTTCAAAATTTGGCGTGCTTGGCTTAACTGAATCTTTAGCGCTAGAAGTGCGCAAACACAATATTCGTGTAACAGCTCTAACACCAAGTACAGTAGCAACGGAATTAGCATATAAAGAAAACTTAACGGATGGCAATCCTGATAAAGTGATGCAGCCTGAAGACCTAGCAGAAATTATGGTAGCACAATTAAAGCTGCATCCGCGTATTTTTATCAAATCTGCGGGCATGTGGTCTACAAATCCATAAACAAACATAGAAAAAGGAGAGCTTCAGCTCTCCTTTTTTGTGTCTTCTTTTATATGATGGTTAGCTTATTTACGTTTAGGCGTGATTTCTTCTGATAGTTCTTCAAAAGACTTTACTTTTCCATGCGATGGGTTTTGTGATTGCTTTCGTACGTTCCACTGACGCTCTTTTTGACTTTTAGACTGAGTCATTTTGCTTCATCCCCTTTTTATATGCTTACATGTAGTAGGATAAAACAAGCTGCTCTTTTCCATTCATCAAAACTGCTTCCAATTTCTTTACTGCTTAGCTAAATGTATTTTAAACCATTTATCAATTTCCGCGTTATATTGATCATAATAAGCAGTTAGCGGATGGTCTCCGTTTTTATACAGTACATATTTGTATTCTTTTCCCTGCTCATCTAGTTGTTTCACAAGCTTTTCAGCCTGAGTGTGATGAACTTTACGATCATGATCACCCTGTAAAATTAAAAGAGGTGAATTTACTTTATCGCTCCAGTAGACAACAGAACGACTTTTATACCTCTCTGGATACTGCGCCGGATCTCCTACAATTGTCCGCAGCACTTGTTTCATTTCAGGCCCTCTTTGGTCGTAGAATTGAAACATGTCTGTAATACCTGATTGTACGACAACAGCATCAAATTTAACGCCGTTTTTCATCGTTAAATACGTCATCATACCGCCGCGTGAATATCCTAGCGCTACCTTTTGCTGGTGATTTACATAAGGAAGCTGTTCTCCCCATTTAATAAGATTTAATACGTCGTCAATATCTTTACCGCCGTACGTCTCTGTTCCTTCACTTCCGCCATTTCCCCTGTATTGAGTCGCAACAACGACGTAGCCTTTACTTGCCCAGTATGACAAATACTGAAGTGTTTTTGCGCGAATCATGCCATGTTCGCGATTTCCTCCGCGATTATATACTAAAAGCGGATAATGTTTGTCTGCAATGTCTTTAGGCTGTACTAAAAACCCTTTTATCTTTAAATTATCACTAGGATACGTAATGCTATATACATCTACTTTATTTGAATAAGGCGATAATAAATTCAATTTTTCTTTATTTACATCATCACTTTCAGCTCGGTTAAAAACCGCTGTCACACCGAGCACAGCTACAGTGATTAATGCAATGATGCCCCATTTTTTCAACAGAAACCCTCTCCTCAATAAATATCTTTTCTCTTTTATAATGAGTGTTTTCATTTGCCTTTACCCTTCTTAAATGTTTGCTAAAAAGGGCATTCATCCCATCGCCAATACAGCTTATTTATCATACCGCAAAACCCAAATTTCTTCATTAATAAAGAAATAAGAATTCATACAAGTACATGAACAGGAAAGACGTAAAGACGTAAAGACGTATAGTAAATTGTATTATTAAATTATAGATTTGAAAAGTGGAATGATACTTTTTTTGTCGTTTTTTACCTGTCCTTTTTTAAAAAGAAAAAAGCCCAGTTAAGACTGAGCTTTTTTCTTGGCAATACCAATGCCTGTATATGCTAAAATAATTGAAAAAATCGGACATAAAATGCTAAAGAATGTAAATGGAATATAGTCAGCCGCTGGAATATTTAATGCAGTTGAAATAAAAGCTCCGCTGACACCCCACGGAATAATAGCATTAATAACCGTTCCACCGTCTTCAAGCGTTCGTGATAAGTTTTTCGGATCTAAGTTCCACTTTTCATACAGCGGCTTAAACGTTTGCCCAGGCAGAAGAATTGATAAATACTGTTCTCCTGTAATAACGTTCACTCCAATTGAAGATAGAAGCGTAGCAAAAATAACGTCTCCGCTGCGGCGGATTTGTTTTGCTAATCCTTTTAATAAAGCATCAATAATTCCAACCGCTCTCATCAAGCCACCTAGCGACAAGGCAATCATGATAAGAGAAATAGAAAACATCATGGACTGTAATCCGCCTTTGTTTACAATCGCATCGACTACTTTATTTCCTGACTCGATTGCCGGCCCGCTTTGAAGAACCCCTAGCAATTGACTCAGCGTAAATTCATGCTGTGTAATCATTCCTGTAATAATGGCCGTTACAATCCCTAAAACTAACGTTGGCAATACATCGACTCTTCTCATCGAAAAAATAAGAACTAAGAGTGGAGAAAGCAACGTTAACACGTGTAAATTAAACGTATGTTTTAATGCTTCTTGAATTCCTTGAATTTCTCCGTAATTGACGCTTTCATGATTTCCGTTCATTCCGATTACCAATGCAATGATTGCTGTAATAACAATACTTGGAACCGTCGTCCACGTAATATGCTGAATATGTTTAGGGAGCGGCACTTCAACGATACCAGAAGCAAAATTTGTTGTATCAGACAATGGAGACATCTTATCTCCAAACACAGCTCCTGAAACAATCATCCCTGCTGCTAGCCCTGGATGTACACCAATAGCAGTTCCCACGCCAAATAAAGCGACTCCTACCGTACTGACGGTTGTTAATGAACTTCCCGTGAATGTTGAAACTAACACGGTGATAACCAAAGCACTAATTAAAAAGTACTGCGGTGAAATCCAGTGGAAGCCGCAGGATAAAATCGTCGGTATCGTTCCTCCTACCATCCAAATCGCAATGAGCATCCCGATCAGCATTAGAATAAGGATAGGCTTAATGCCAAGTCTAACACCGTCTAAAATGCCTTTCTCCATTTCTGTCCACTTATATTTCAACAAAAAGCCAATCACACTAATAAATGCTACACCAAATATTAGCGGAATATGAGGCGGCAGCTTTAACATAAATAATGAAACAAAAATAATAGCTAATAGCACCAAAACCACCGCTATTGATTGTATAAATGAAATTTCTTTTTTCATGAGGTATTCCCTTTCTATCTTTCTTTTTCACTTAAACGCTTTTATGCTTTTACGCAGTTAAGTGCAAACCTTCTTGAGTATAATTTTTATCCTTCTTGCTGTCAATAACTTATTTTATCCAACGGCAGGCTCTGCACTCATTTTTCCACTTTTCTTCTTATTAATATTTATTCTCTATCTAAGCAAATCATTGTACAAAATGCTTCTAATGTTTTTATATATATAAAACGGGTACACACAAAACACACGTTTTTTTAATGTACTACCTTTTGTACATAAGCGAGGAACTTCCCTCAAAAAATTTTTAAGCAAAAGACTTGAAAGTCAAAAAAGGTCAAAGTATAATGAGATTACGAAAGGTCAAGAAAGGTCAAACACCTGCTGATCTTCGATTAAAATCATTTAGGGAGGCTAATTAAATGATTTGTCAAAACTGTAATAAACGTGAAGCATCTATTCAATTAAATGTACAAACAAATAATCAAAAATCTCAATATCGTTTATGTCATACATGTTATCAAGCACTAATGAAAGAACATAAAATCCCATCAGGCTTTGGAGGTGGCGGCTTTATGAACATCGATGATTTATTCAAGCAAATGGCGCACGAACAAGCTGCACCGGAGCAGCCACAGCAAGGAAACGGCGGCGGAGGCTTTTTAGATCAATTTGGTCGAAACTTAACTCAAATTGCGAAAACGGGATTAATTGACCCTGTTATTGGCCGCGAAGAAGAAGTAGAGCGCGTCATTGAAATTTTAAATAGAAGAAACAAAAACAACCCGGTACTAATTGGAGAACCCGGTGTTGGTAAAACAGCTGTAGTCGAAGGGTTAGCTTTAAAAATTGCGGAAGGAAAAGTTCCTGCAAAGCTGCTAAATAAAGATGTATATCTGTTAGATGTAGCATCACTCGTAGCTAATACGGGCGTGCGAGGTCAATTTGAAGAGCGTATGAAACAGTTAATTTCTGAGCTTCAACAGCGAAAAAACGTGATTTTATTTATCGATGAAATCCACCTTCTTGTAGGAGCAGGTTCAGCGGAAGGTTCAATGGACGCAAGCAATATTTTAAAACCTGCTCTTGCACGAGGTGAACTTCAAGTAGTCGGAGCTACAACTTTAAAAGAGTACCGTTCCATTGAAAAAGATGCGGCTCTTGAACGACGTTTCCAGCCGGTTATGGTTCATGAACCGTCTGTAGAAGAAGCCGTTGAAATTCTAAAAGGAATTCAAAGTAAATATGAAGATTATCACGGCGTTAGCTATACAGATGAAGCGATCCGCGCTTGTGTAAATTTATCACACCGCTACATTCAAGATCGTTTCTTGCCTGATAAAGCAATTGACTTGCTAGACGAAGCAGGTTCAAAAATGAACTTACAGGCAGGCATTACAAATAAAGACGACGCAGCCGCTCGCTTAAAAGAAATTACAAAAGAAAAAGAGCAGGCGCTAAAGGATGAAAAATATGAAGTAGCGGCAAAACTTCGCGATGAAGAAGCTGCTCTTGAAAAACAACTAAACGAAGAACAGCAAAAAATGAATGTGGATATTGCTGACATTCAAGCCATTATTGAAAAGAAAACGGGTATCCCTGTTGGTAAACTTCAAGAAAATGAATCAGCAAAAATGAAGCATTTAGCAGAGCACTTAGCTCAAAAAGTAATCGGACAGCAGGAAGCTGTCGAAAAAGTAGCAAAAGCAATTCGACGTTCTCGCGCTGGATTAAAAGCGAAGCATCGCCCAATTGGTTCATTCTTATTTGTCGGTCCAACAGGTGTCGGTAAAACAGAGTTAACCAAAACATTAGCTGAAGAACTGTTCGGCTCAAAAGATGCAATGGTTCGTCTAGATATGAGTGAATATATGGAAAAACACGCGGTGTCTAAATTAATCGGCTCACCTCCTGGCTACGTAGGTCATGAAGAGGCAGGACAATTAACAGAAAAAGTACGCCGTAATCCTTATTCCATCATCTTACTAGATGAAATTGAAAAAGCTCATCCAGACGTTCAGCATATGTTTTTGCAAATTTTAGAAGATGGACGTCTAACGGATAGTCAAGGTCGCACAGTAAGCTTCAAAGACACGGTTATCATTATGACAAGTAACGCTGGTGTAGGTGAAAAGAAAATTACGGTTGGGTTTGACGCAGAAAATGATGCGCTTAAGCAGGCATCCGTTTTAGATTCACTTTCATCTTATTTCAAACCAGAGTTTTTAAATCGATTTGATACAATCATTGAATTTAATCACCTTGAAAAAGATAACTTGATTAAAATCGTTGACCTTATGCTTGCTGAATTAAAAGAAACATTACAAGAACAAAACATCACGCTGAGCGTAGCAGATGAGGTAAAAGAAAAACTGGCTGAACTTGGCTATCACCCTGCATTCGGTGCTAGACCACTCCGCCGAGCAATTCAAGAACAGCTTGAAGATCGAATTACAGATTTACTGTTAGATGATGCGGACGTATCAACAGTGAACGTAACGTTAAATGCAGCAAACGAAATCACCGTACAAAACTAATAGAAAAAGCGACTCTACTTGAGTCGCTTTTTTTTTTATAGAAATACTTTCGTTTATTTACTTTCATCTGTTTTTTCATCTGTTTTTTCATCTGTTTTTTCGTCCGCACTATCCGTTGATTCTTCTTGATCATCAGCTGCTTCATCCCCAGATGAGTCATCTGCTTCGTCTTGCTTCATTGTTTCCTGTGAATCATCTGTCGTTGTATCCTCCGCTTGAGTATCATCCGACTGTTCGGTTTGCTGTTCTGTTGCATCTTTTTCATCCGTTTGTGAGTTGCATGCTGTGATTAACATAATTGCTAGAAGTGATCCAAATAACTTGACTAATAAACTTTTGTTCATTTTACCGTCTCCTTTCGAATCATCTGAGCCTCTATGTAGTCACCATTCATATGGCTCTACTGGCAGTATAGCCTATCCAATTGGAAAAAAGTTCACTTTTACAAGGTTATCACAAAAGCTTTACATCTCCTTCATTTCGTTCATATTCCCCTCATATTTCCTTAATAGTTTATGACCAGCCACATTCTAGATCTATCTTCCTTGGTCTAAGTGCTCAATTCGGCTATTCACATAGTTGTAACTATGCTAATATGAGTGATATATTACTGTATCGTGCGACTAGCTGACTATGAAGTTATTCTCCTATAAAATTATTCACCATTTAAGAAAGGGATTTTTTATGGAATCACACAACCTCATAAAAAAACGTAATTTTATTCTTTTACTTATTTTTTGGCTGCTGTATTTTGTCCACATTGTGTTATATCACTTTATTGCAGCTGATCCTCATCCGATTGTTTTTATAAGCGGAGGAATTTTATTATTGGTAGTGACGGCTATGTATTACTTTCATTTTCATCCTGCTATCATTATGTATTCTTTTTTCATATGCTATTATGCCTATATTGCGTACATAACATCTATTGAACCTGCTGTTATTAATTATTTGTTTTTGTTTCTTGGAATAATTGTTAGCTTTATTTACTATAGCTATATCGCTATTGTAACTTCTACATTAATGTCCATAATAATTGTTTTGTACTTTTATGTAAGCAACACTCTTTTTACATCTGTGACTTTCGTGAAATTAGATATCGTTTATTTCATTTTGTTTACGCTGATCACAATGATTATTTTGTTGTATTGTGCTCATTTCTCTAAAAAATTGATTGCTATTACGACGGTCAAAATGAACAAAACCGAAGATGAACTTTACTCAGCTCAAGAGTATTTACAATCTTTTTTCACATACAATCGCGACGCCATTTCCGTGTTCAGTCTAGACGGCAAAGTGATTAAAGTAAACGATGCTTTTGGGCAAATATACGGATGGAAAGCGGAAGAAATTGTCGGAAAAGCCATCCCATTTATTCCTGCTAGCTTAAAAGGCGACGCTGAAAACCGATTAGAAAGGGTTAAAAAAGGAGAAAAGCTGGTAGCCTTTGAAACCCAAGATAAGCGAAAAGACGGAAAAATAATTGACGTAGAAATTACTGTTTCACCTATTTTTAATCGTGATCAGCAAGTCGTTGCGCTTTTTGGTATTTCACGCGATCTTACAGAAGAAAAGGAAACAGAAAAATTTCTTCGCCAAACCGATAAATTATCTTTAGCCGGCGAAATGGCAGCGGGCATCGCTCATGAAATTCGAAATCCGCTTACTTCCCTGAATGGATTTATTCAGCTTATTCATGAAGACAGCAGCCGCTACCATTCTTATACAACCATCATGCTGAGTGAACTGAATCGTATTAACTCAATCGTTGGAGAATTTTTATTGCTCGCTAAACCTCATGATACGGTTATGAAAAAACATGCATTCTCTACTATTTTAAATGACGTTATTCTTCTGTATGAATCAGAATGTGTATTAAAAAACGTCGTAGTTAAAACGCAGGTGGAAGCTCCGCATACATACATCTGCTGTGATGCCAATCAAATTAAGCAAGTACTCATTAATTTATTAAAAAATGCGCTCGAAGCTATGCCTAGCGGAGGAGAAATCCATTTAAACGTTACTCAGCATACTAAAGGCCTTACTATTTTCATTAAAGATACAGGAGTGGGTATTCCCTCAAATTTGCTTACGCACATTCAAAAGCCCTTTTTTACCACGAAGCCATCAGGCACCGGTCTTGGACTTGTTGTGATTAAAAACATTCTGTATCAGCATAAAGGAACATTTGAGATTAAAAGCACTGTGGGCGAAGGAACCAGCGTTACCCTTACGATTCCTTTATGGAAAGAAGGAACATGTCAATAAAAAAAAGCCGCAAACGCGGCTTTTTTTATAGCTTTTTATCATCAATACTATTTAAATAGCTTTCAATTTCATCTACTACAGACTGCACGCAGCCCTCTTCGAATGGAGAGATCAAATTCGCTTCCTCTACTAATTCTAAAAATGGCTTACTTCCGCCAAGCTTACACAAATGAACGTAATCTTGCCATGCTTGTTCATGATTTTCCCGATCTTTTTTCCAAAATTGAAATGCACAAATTTGAGCGAGCGTGTAATCAATATAATAAAACGGAGACGTGTAAATATGAAGCTGACGCTGCCAGAAGCCCCCGCTTTCTAGATAGTGATGGCCGTCATAGTTTTTAGAAGGCATATATTTCTTTTCAATTTCTCGCCACGTTTGTTTTCGTTCCGAAGGCGTCATCTCAGGGCGTTCGTATACAGCATGCTGAAATTCATCAACTGCTACCCCGTAAGGCAAGAAAGTTAAGCCTGAGCTTAAATGAGAAAACTGGTATTTATCTTTGTCCTCTTTAAAGAACAACTCCATCCAAGGCCATGTAAAATACTCCATGCTCATCGAATGAATTTCAGCTCCTTCATGCGTAGGCCAGTGATACTCATTGGTTTCCATATCTCGGCTGGAATACACTTGAAAAGCATGCCCTGCTTCATGCGTTAACACATCAATATCGCCTGATGTTCCATTAAAGTTTGAAAAAATAAACGGCGCTTTGTATTCTTCAATAAACGTACAGTAGCCTCCGCCTGCTTTGCCCTTTTTAGCGACTAAATCCATTAAATTATTTTCAAGCATAAAGGAAAAAAATTCGTCCGTTTCTTTAGAAAGCTCCTTATACATAACCCGTCCATTTTCAATAATCCACTTTTCATCACCTTTTGGCACTGCGTTTCCTGTTTCAAACTGAAACGGTTCATCATAATAAGTTAAGCTCTCTACTTGAATTCTTTCCTGCTGACGCTTTTTTAGTTTTTCAGTAAGGGGAACAATATACTCTTTCACTTGTTGGCGAAAAGCGGCAACCATTTCAGCATCGTACCCTATTCTAGACATACGAGCATAGCCCACTTCTACGAAATTTTTATAGCCTAATTTTTCAGCAAGCTTGGTCCGCACTTTTACAAGCTTGTCGTAAATATCATCAAATTCCTCTTCATGATCAGTGAAAAATTGAAACTTCGCTTCTGCTGCTTTTTTTCTCATTTCTCGATCAGATGACTCCATAAACGGATCGAGCTGAGCTAACGTTCTTTCTTCTCCTTCAAATACAATTTTAGCTGACGCCACTAGCTTCGTATATTGAGATGATAGCTTATTTTCTTCCTGTAGCTCTTTTACTATTTCAGGAGAGAACGTTTTTAACTGCATTTCAGCAAGAGAAAACAGCTGCTTTCCCCACTTTTCTTCTAGTTCCGGTTTAAAAGGTGAAGAGATTAAGGCTTTGTAAAATTTCTCTACGTATCCTTCTAAAAGCGGCTGTGTTTCATCAAAATAGTCTTGTTCTTCTTTATAAAATTCATTGGCTGTGTCGATAGAATGACGAATATAGCAGATGTTCCCCATTGTACTGTACTGAGAATATGCATCGTTTGCTAGACGAATTGCCTCATTTTGCTGACTGACTGACCCTGCTTCCGTAAAATGTGTAATGGCCTTTTCAAACTGCTTTTCAATTTCATTCATATCAGGTCGCGTATATGTATAATTCTCAAATTTCATCATTTATTCCCCTTCCTCTATATGTCTGTATGTAACCTAATTCGTTTTTATCCAGCTGTATTCCTGTTAATTTCAATTTTTTGTCACTTTTTATTTTTTATGTCGATTGGTCATGAAAGAAGTCATAGAAAAAACTCGTTTGTTCAACAGAAACAAACGAGCTTTCCTTACTTAATTAGTCGATTCCGGCAAAAATTCATCTGCATAGTGCCCTAGTTTCTTAAGCATCGAAATGGCAACTTCCTTTTCTTCGCTAGATAAAACGGATAAAATATCATGAATTCTTTTTTCGTGACTCGGAAACATGCTTTCAATCATTTCCTTGCCTTGCTTGGTGATAGCTGCATAGGTTACGCGACGATCGTTCGGACAAGCAACGCGCTCCAAGAAGCCTTTTTTCTCAAGCTTGTCTACTACATACGTAATACTGCCGCTTGCCAACAGAATTTTTCCGCCAATTTGCTGAAGAGGCTGCTGGCCTTTGTGGTACAATAACTCTAGGACAGCAAATTCGGTTGGATTCATTCCATGCTGTTGAATAAATTTATGCACATGATCATTAATTGAACGATTGGCACGAGATAGTACAATAAATAATTTAAGAGATTGGTCTAACTCTTCTCTAGTTACATCATTCGTCATTTTAATCAGTTCCTTTGATATTATCTTGATATCAAGATAATACTAAAATTTCCCTTCAAAGTCAATCAAAGCAGGCTTATTTCATCGGTTATTCTCTCTGCTTGTACAATTTTTTTGATAAAAAATGTATATAAGTGGATTTATACATATGCTTTTAATACAATAAACATATGAACATTACATAAAAAGGTGAATGATTATGAAACCAACCCATTTATTATTTAATTCCGCGATTGGTTCGCAAAAGCCTGAAACAATCGTTAACCGGCAAAACCCCTGTCCCTTTTGCGACGTAGAATCTCTTACAGGCATCATTGAAAAACAAGGACCTATCATTTGGCTAAAAAATAAGTTTCCCGTTCTGCAAGATGCTTATCAGACGGTTATTATTGAGACCGATGAGTGTTTTTCAGAACTATCTATTTATCCAAAAGAACATCTGTATACCTTGCTGAGTTTTGCTACTGAACGATGGATATCGATGATGAACAGCGGAGAATATGCTTCTGTTCTTTTCTTTAAAAACCACGGCCCCATGTCCGGAGGATCATTACGACATCCTCATATGCAAATTATTGGTTTAAATGAGATGGATGTAAATGAAAATGTGAAGCTAGAGCAGTTTGAAGGAGTCACAATTGCCAAAAATGAACACGTCACATTTAATTTATCTGTAAAACCTCGAATGGGCTTTTTTGAATTTAACGTGATAACAGATCAGCTTGACAAAGAGCTGCACACGTTTGCAGATTATCTTCAAACGGCTGCTCACTATTTATTAAATCATTTTCATCGTAGCTGCACGAGCTACAACTTGTTTTTTTATAATCTTAAAAACGGCAAAATTGCAGCGAAAATCATTCCTCGCTTTGCCACATCTCCTTTGTATGTAGGATATGGCATTCCTCAAGTTTCCAATAAGCTTGAGCACATTGCTAACCAAGTTCAGGAGCTGTACTTCACCTAAAAAGTTGAACCTTCACTGGTTCAACTTTTTTGTAAAATTATTGCATAAAGCTGTTCATTTTTAAAATAGTCATGCTCATAGAAAACAAAAAAACATACACTAAAAGAACGATGTGAATTGAGGATAAAAAGAAGAATACGTAAAAGGAGACGGTTTATGACTGAGGTACTAATTGGAAGCATTCTTTCTGCGCTATCGACTGGAGTAGGCGCTTTGCCTATTCTATTTTTGAATCAAGAACTCACTCATCGCTGGAAAGATATACTTCTTGCGCTCACTGCAGGCATTATGACAGCAGCTTCTACTATGAGCTTAATTCCAGAATCTCTTCAAAGCGGCGGTTTTTTTTCCTTAGCGATTGGCTTACTGCTTGGCGTGGTAACATTAACACTCTTGGAGCAGAATATTCCTCACATTGATCTTGAGCATTCTAAAACCGGCATACAGTTTGATGAAAAAGCACTTTTAATTGTTTCCGCTATTACGTTGCACAACCTTCCTGAAGGACTGTCTGTTGGTGTGAGCTACGCTTCAAATGTTGAAAATACAGGGAACTTAATTGCCCTTGCAATCGGTCTTCAAAATGCACCTGAAGGACTGTTGGTCGCGCTATTTTTAGCTCAGCAAAATATCAGTAAAATAAAAGCATTTTTAATTGCTACCCTTACAGGATCAGTTGAAATTGTAACGTCTTTACTCGGGTTTTATTTAACTAATTTTGTGGAGTCTCTCGTTTCATATGGATTAGCGTTTGCTGCTGGAGCCATGCTTTTTATTATTTATAAAGAGTTAATTCCGGAAAGTCACGGCGATGGAAACGAAAGATTTGCTACTTATTCGTTTATTTTTGGTATTTTGTTTATGATTTTTTTAATTAACATTTTTTAAAGCTGAAGAGAGGCCACGGGCAGCGTAATTGTTTCACTGCCCGATCCCGAATGCTTGTCCTGCATTACAGCTTTGAAAAAGATAAAAAGCGGCTAATCAGTGTGGCAAACGATGTCTTTTCTTCCTCTTCTTTTAAACGCTGCTTTTGATAAACGAGTAAGAGCTGATCAAGCTCTTGACTACAGGTAACGGTTTCTTCATTAGTCAGACCTTTTTCTTCTCCGAGCTGCACCATCTTTTGTCTTTTTTGGACGATTTCCACTAATAATCTCTCTGATTTCGTTCTATTTCTCACTCCAAACACAAAATCCTCTCCTATGACAAAGAAATTAGCTTATAACGCATTATTACAAATTCTACTAAATATGTAAATAGAGTCGCAATAATAGACATTTTTTTCGCAAAAAAATTATTTTGTCGGAATTTATAAACGCTTACATTACTATAGGAATACCGTTTATCTTTTTTTTACAAGTTGTTTTTCGACAAAAGATGCTGCTTGTCGAATAAAAAAGAGGTTGAGACATAACGAAATAAATCCAATCGAAAGACGAACAAATGAGATACATGAGCTGGACTGCTTATGACACCGCAATTGATTTCCGTGCAAGGCTTCGCTTTCCGCGGGCGGCCGCTGAGCCTCCTCGTCGCTTTCGCTCCTGCGGGGTCTCACCTGTTCCGCTTTTCCCGCAGGAGTCTTCTCCTTGCCCTCCAATCAATTGCTAGAAGGAACGAAACAAATAAAACGATGTGCACCATCACACAAAAAAAGAACCACTCATCAAACAGGTTGATGAATGGTTCTTTTTTTACTTGGACTCAACTACTTTTGTCCCAGCCTCTTTTTTATTCAGCTTTTTGAGCAGCGATTTGTACAGCATCCCATACCGTAGCAAAAGGAGGGGCATATGAAAGATCTAGCATGGTTATTTCATCTGTTGTGAGGCGGCAAGTAATAGCTGTCGCAAATACATCGATTCGTTTTGCAACTCCTTCTTTCCCAATCATTTGAACTCCTAAAATCTCTTTTGTTTCAGGATGATAAACAAGTTTTATGACCATCTTCTCAGCTCCTGGATAGTAAGAAGCATGACTCGGAGCCTCGGCTGTGATGGCTTTGTATAAAAGAGAATTTTCTCTTGCTTCTCTTTCTGAGATGCCGGTTTTTCCAATTTCATAGTCCATCACTTTGACAATACTTGTACCTAGAACACCCGGAAATTCTCTATTTTCTCCCCCTAATCGGTAACCAAGAACCCTTCCCTGCTTATTGGCAATGGTTCCAAGAGCAATATGAACGTCTTTTTTTAATACGCGGTGATAGCTCGTTGCACAATCTCCCGCTGCGTAGATATGAGGCACGTTGGTTTCCAACTTCTCGTTTACTAAAATAGCTCCATTTTCAAGCATTCTTAGTCCGTTTCTTTCTAAGAATTGCGTATTCGGACGAACTCCTACATTTACAATCACTAAATCCGTTTGGTACGTTTGACGGTTTGTTTGAACGTGAGTGACGGAACCATCTGAATGCAGCAATGCTTCCACTTCTTCTTCGAAATGAAATAAAATATCGTCATCTAGCTGCTTTTGTAAATGCTCTGCCATGTCTTGATCTAAAATAGATAGAATCTGCTTTCCCTGTTCAATGACCCGTACTTCTTTTCCCAAAGCCTTCATTGCTTCAGCTACTTCCATTCCGACATATCCTCCACCAATAATAGTGACTTTTTCTACGGAGTGAGCCTGTAGATATGTATAGATTCTTTCGCTGTCTTCTAATGACTTTAATGTGCATACATTCGGCATGTTATCACTCATAAAATTAGGTTTAACAGCCGCTGTTCCAGTTGCAATGATGAGTTCATCATATGTTATCTCTTTTTCAGCGTGCGTTTTGACATCTTGTGCTACTATGTATTTCTTTGTATGGTTTACTTCTTTAACTTCGTGAAAAAGATGGACGGAGATATTTCGCTCTTCAAACTCTTGTTTCGTACGAGCAATCAAATCGTCTTTTTCTTTTACAACACCTGACAGATAGTAAGGCATGCCACATGCGCTGTAAGAGATATCTCCACCTTTTTCAAACACAAGGATTTCCACTTCTTCTTTTTCTTTCATCCGGCGAAGCTGTGAAGCTGCGCTCATTCCGGCGGCTACTCCTCCTATAATGACGACACGTTTCATCTATACTCCCTCTTTCTACATAAATAATAGATTATACTATTGTTTTTCCTTATTCTTCCCGATTTCAAACGAAAAAAAACGGCTGTTTACACAGCCGTAGATGTTTGTTTCGAGCGGTAATACGTTAGAGCCAAGGCTCCTGCTAATACAGCTCCTTTAATAATATCTTGCATATAATACGGAACATTTAGCATCGTTAATCCATTTAACAGCACACCAATTAAAATAGAGCCAATCAGCGTCCCGAATACATTCGGTTTCCCTGCTCCAAATACGGAAAAGCCAATGTATGTCGCAGCTACGGCATCCATTAAAAATGGTGAGCCTGCGTTCACTTCTCCTACTCCAATACGGGCAGCTAAAACGACTCCTCCAATTCCAGCAAGCAAACCTGAAAACATATAGGCATACATACGATAACGATTAACCGGTACACCCGAAAGTCTTGCTGCTTCTATGTTACCTCCTGTTACGTAGAAAAAACGACCAAACTTTGTATAGGAAAAAACGATATGAACAAGCAGCACAGTCAGCAGCATAATGATCACAGGGACGGGAATACCTAGAAAGTGACCTTGCCCCAGCGCAAGGAAAGAAGGAATGAAAATTCCCGGAGCTCTTTCTCCGCTTGGTAAAGGCATATTGGTATAAATAGCTGAGCCTTTTGTATACGTTAATAAAATCCCCTGTACGATAAACATCATTGAAAGCGTGGCTAAAATATCAGGAATCTTTACTTTCACTACTAAAAAAGCATTCACTAACCCGATGAGAAGCGATGCAATAATCGGAACAATGATCGCAACTGCAATTTCTTGTCTGTGTAAAACGAGCATAGAAGCTGATAAAATAGTGGCTAAACCAGCCGTAGATCCTACAGATAAGTCGAGTCCGTTGACGGTTAACGATATCGTTACACCAAGCGCAATTAAGGTAACAATGGAAATAGAGCGCAGAATATCACTAATATTTTCTCCTGTTAAAAAGTTAGGTGTGGCAATGGAAAAAATAATCATAATAACAAAAATCATTAAGACTGTCCCATATTTGTAAAAAAAGTCGAAAACGCTTATTTTTCTCTTTGGTTTCGCTACAGGTTCTGTTACATACTCCGCACTCATCCTTTTACTCCTCCTGCTGTATAATAAAATAATTTTTCACTAGTTGCTTCTTCTTTGGATAATTCTTTCACGATTTTCCCGTTGTACATAACATAAATTCGATCCGCTACCCCTAGCAGCTCTTCGAATTCACAGGTTGCATAAACAACGCCTTTTTGCTGTGACACAAGACCTGTAATTAAGTCGAATATCTCTCGTTTGGAGCCCACATCAACCCCTTTAGTAGGCTCATCGAACAACAGTACGTCAGAATCCGTAACAAGCCATTTTCCGATTGCTACTTTCTGCTGATTTCCACCGCTTAACGTTCCAACTGACTGCTCGATAGAATGAGACTTTACGCCAACTTGCCCAGTCGTTTTCTGCGCTTTTTCTTTGATCTTTCCTCGCTTTAGAAACGAATAATTTGTAAAGCGGGACAGACTTGGCAAAACTAAGTTATCGGCAATCGATTCATGAACAAAAATTCCTTCTTTTCTTCGTTCTTCAGGAACAAGAGAAAGACCTTGTGCAATATAATAATACGGCTGCTTATTCAACTTTAGTTTCTTTCCTTTTAACCGAACGCTGCCGCTGACATATTGCTCTAAACCAAATAGACTTCGGCAAAGCTCCGTTTTCCCTGCTCCTACAAGCCCTGCAATACCGACTACCTCTCCTTCTTTTACATGAAAAGAGATATTCGAAAGGCGCCCTGGAAGGGATAATGCTTCTACATGTAAAAGTTCGTTTCCAACTTCTACCGATTTTTTGACCCACTGTTTTACAGAAGACGTTCCTAACATGAGCGTAATCACGTCTTCAATTGATGTATGTGAAGTTTCTTTTGTAGCTACATAGCGTCCGTCCTTTAAAACCGTTAAGCGGTCGCAAATATCAACCACTTCTTGAAGGCGATGTGAAATATAAATAATGCCTACTCCGCTTTTCTTCAGCTCTCTCATCACAGAAAACAATTGTTTCGTCTCTTCCACACTAAGAGGTGCGGTTGGTTCATCCAAAATTAAATAATCAACATTCTGTACAATTGCACGTGCAATAAGCACCTGCTGTTTTTCTGATAGAGTTAGATCAACAACATTTTTTTTAACGGATAAAGAAGAACCAAGTAAAGAAAGAGCTTCTTCCGCTTTCTTATAAATAGATTTCCAGTTTACAAATGTCTTACTTTTCTTAGAAACCTGCACGTCTAACACAATGTTTTCAGCTACTGATAGCGAAGGAATCAGCGCTACATCGACTTCTTGGTGTACAATGCCGATGCCGTGGCTCTTCGCTTCTTTAGGAGAAGAAATAGAGATTTCTCCTCCGTCTTTGTAAATCTTTCCTTCGTACTCGTCGTAAGCTCCGCACAATATTTTCATCAACGTACTTTTACCGGCACCATTGGCTCCCAATAAAGCATGAATTTCCCCTTTTTGAACAGTAAAATCAACTTTGTTCAGCGCTTGAAAAGAACCAAAGTTTTTTGTAATGTTCTTCATTGAAAGCTCGTTCGTCATGTCTGTCCCTCCACTTCTACTCTTTTTTACCCCATTCTTCTACGTACTGACTAAGCTGGTCCATATTAATCGTTTGATTAGGCAAGTCAGTTTGTTTGACTAAAACCGGATCAAAGGAATAATAACGAGGGATCTCTTGACCGGAAATCTTTTTAAGAAGCAGATCAACCTGCTTTTCTCCTACTGAAGCTGGGTTTACAGCAGCTGACGCTTTCCACGGGCTGTTTTTTGCCTGCATCATTTGCAGGTCTTCATCAGATAAGTCCACTCCATATACCTTAATCTCATCTCGTCCTGCTTCTTTAATCGCTCTTGTGACTCCTTTTGCAAATTCGTCCCAAGGTGCCCAAACGGCTGCAATGTCTCCTTTATTTGGATACTGCTTTAATACAGCCGCCATTTTATTTTGAGTGTCTAGAGAGGTGTTGTCTGTTGCGCTTCCAAACGTGGCAATTTGTTTTACATCTGGATAGCGATTCATCATAATTTTATAAATGCTGTCGCGTTTTTCCATCGGTGCAAAGCCTCCAACAAACGCATATACAATATTTCCTTTTCCGTTAATGTCCTGCATCATTTGCTTTAGCCCCTGGAGCGCAAGCATATAATCATCTTGGTCAATCGTTGTAACGCCTTCTACTTTTAATTCTACGTCTGTTGCAATAACGGGAATCCCTTTTGCAATCGCGCGCTTCACGCCAGGTTCAAGGGTTTCAGCCCGGCCGTGGTCAATCATAATACCGTCAACATTTTGGTTAATAGCCGTGTCTAAATACGCCGCCATTTTAGATTGATCATTATTAGAATCAGAAACGGATAGCTGTACTCCTGCTTTTTTAGCCGCTTTTGTCACACCTGTTATGTACTGAGCAGCGTGAGTGCCTGACGTAAATTCAGAAATAAGAGCAATTTTTGTATCTTTCGTAATCTTTTTTCCTTCTTGCTGTACAGGCTTAGCAGAAGCCGCTTGCTGCGCTGGAGCTGCCTGTGCTTTCTCGTTTAGACTTGGCTGTTCTTTCGTGCAGGCAGCCAGCGCAAAAACTAGAAGCACGAGCAAAGTAAGTGGCCACAGCATTTTTTTACTCTTTTTCATGGTGTTCCTCCTATTAAACTTATTATTCATATAAAAATAGTTAGTTTTATAATAATCCAAAGAATACCCCGCTTTTAGATGTAAAAGCGGGGTGATCATGACCTATGCTTTACAAGTAGTTGTTATGCGTAAATAGGTACCCATCCTTCAGTTGTCACGAAAATTCGCACAGCGACTACTTTACGATCTTCCATTAGTGTAAAGTAATGAAGAATGTTTTCTGGTACTGAAATTAAATCGCCCGGCTCTAATTCAACATCAAAAAATTCACCGTCTTTTCCTTGAATAACAAAGATTCCATGACCGCTTACGATAAAGCGAACTTCGTCATCTGTATGAATATGCTTGCGCTGAAAGTTTTTTAACAATTCATCAATGTTTGGTGTAGATTCCGATAACGAGATAACATCTTGAGCTTTATAGCCGCGGCGTTCAGAAATATCTTTAATATCCTCACCAAAAGCGTTTAAAATTTCTGTTTTTTCTTCATCAGTTAAATCATATTTTTCACGAAGATTTTCTGGAAGTTTTGTAATATCCCAGTTTTCATAAATAACTTCATTGTTTGCCAGAAAAACTGATACTTCCTCTTGAGTTTCAATCCTTTTATTATTTACATGTAAGCGAATTTGCGCCATTTTTATTTCCTCCTTTTATAAATGCACCTTTGGCTTAATGCCTTTAAGTGATAGTAATTTCACATGGTAGCTAAATAGAAATTCATAGGCTTCTAGCGCTTTTTTTGTTTCAAACGCATTTTTCCCCCATACCGTAATCCCGTGGTTACGAATTAAAATCGCGCCTTGATCGCCTTTTATATGGTGAGAAAATTCTTCTGCTAGTGTCGGAATATCCGCGTAATTCGGAATAATCGGAACAGTAATTTCCGCATCTTCCTCCCAAATACCCAGTGCCTTAATAATTTCTTGGCCTTTGAATGAAATAAACCCTTCATCTCCGTACAGTTCAGAGATCACGTTGTTGTCGATTGTATGTACATGAAGGCTGCACCCAGCATTCGTTGACTCGTAAATCTTAACGTGTAAAAGCGTTTCAGCAGAAGGCTTTAAATGCGTTTCTTCTGCAGGCTTCCCGTATTGATCAACTAACAAAAAGTCTTCATTTGTGCGTTTTCTTTTATCTTTTCCACTTGCTGATACAAAGAAAGTTGTCGGATTTTGATCCACTTTAATCGCTAAGTTTCCGCTTGTACCGAAGAACCAATCGCGCTCTGCCAACTCATCTTTTATATCTGCAAGCTCGTGTAATCTTTGCTGAGCCATAATACTCATGCTTTCACCTCTTCTGTTAATTCTTGTAAATGGTGAATCACATCATAAAAAGTAGAAAAAGGACGATACGGTAGAGATAGCTCTTCGCATTTTTTAATTAAAAAGTCACGCGCAATGACAGTGTCAGCTAATTTGGCAGCCTGCAAATCTGTAATTGAATCGCCAATAACAACCGTATGATCTCTTTCATCTGCAAGATGGCGAATAATCGTTGGCTTACAGCAGCCGCAGTCATTTGTACACTGTTTATCACATGTATGAGGCCACGTAATGGAAATATGCTCACCGGAAAAATCAGATCCGTTGCAGTAGAGCATTTCCTCTGCAACTCGATTTCCCAAAAGCGGTTTTACAAAAAAGTCAATTCCTCCGCTTACAATATAAAGCGGAATATGATGCTCTTTTGTATAGGCAATAAAATCATCAAATCCATCTCGAATAGCAGACGTCTCTAAAATATAAGAAATAATATCTTCCTTTAATTCCACGGGAAGCAAGGCAAACATTTGCCCTACTCCTTCTTGAATGGAGACGCGCTGTGCTAGCACGTCGTCTTTAATACTTTCCCACTCCGGAGGAGCAAATTGTTTCATAATAGCAATAATGTTATCGCTATTTGTGATTGTTCCATCAAAGTCACAAAAGATTTTTAACGATGTCATGCTTTCACCTCTACTGTTCCCCATAGTTGCAAAGCTTTTTGCAACTCTTTTGATTCTTCCGCTTTTTCGGCTAGTGTTTGATGAGAGAGTACTCCATCTATCGCCGCACGGAATGCTTTTCCTCCTCCGATAGCGCCGTCTGGATGACCGTGAACTCCGCCTCCTGCATTAATAATGCTGTCGATTCCAAAGTCCTTCACAAGCTGCGGTACCATCCCAGGATGAATTCCTGCTGAAGGAACCGGGAAAGTCTGCTTATATTTGTACACAGGACGCGTTAATTCGTAGGCAATGCCTGTCGTATCTTCAAGAGAAAGCGCTACGCTTCCGTATGGTGATGGAAACAGTGAGAAATCTGCTCCGGCTAAGCGCAATAGTTTTCCAAGCAGTAATGAATTTGAAAAACCGTAAAACTCTGATGGCGTAAGCGCTCCGCTAACAGCTGGGTGTGCCATAATCGGCAAGTTAATTTCATCATCTTCTCGAAGTGCCTGCAGTACGTCTAACCCGTAAGCAAATACGTTGAATAAAAGAGCATCGGCTCCTAGCTCAGCTGCTTTTCTCGCTTTTTCTTTTAATTCAAACGTTCGTCCCGTTAAATTAACAGCATACAGCGTGCGGTGTCCCGTTTTTTCGTATACGTCATTCAGTACTTTTTTTCCTTCTGTAACGCGAGTTTCAAAAGGTGTTCGTTCACTATCAAACAAAATCTCGTCGTCTTTAACCAAATCCACTCCGCCAAGCGCTTGCTCACGCAGCTGAGTTGTTAAGTACGTCATGTCTCTTCCAATCACGCCTTTAAAAATACTCATCACAAGCGGACGGTCATAAACGCCTAGTTTCTCTCGTATACCTTCTATTCCAAAGCGCGGTCCTGGGAATTCAGCTAATAATTCATCAGGAAAATCCAAGTCTAATAATTTCACTTTTCCATCAAGTGATAGTTTTCCGAAAACCGTAACTAAAATAGCCGGTAAATCTCTTGAAAAGTTGGCAGTTGGATAAGCAATTTTGACAATAGCCTGCTTAACCTCTCCGCCTAAATATCCGTTAACACGTTCGCAGTCTTGAAGCTCAGTTACGGATACGACGCGCCCTTTATGCTTTTGAAGCTGCTGTTGATCTAAAAGCGGCAGATCTGTCCATGAGCCGACGGTTAGTCCTAAAGCGATTCCTTCCGCTTTTTTATGAAAATTTCCTTTATTGTCATGTAGTAAGTAGCTTGCAACGATTTCACTCATTATGCTAAAAACTCCCTTGCTGTTTAATATCGTTAATAAAAAAAACCTCTT
Source organism: Priestia sp. 3CA3 (assembly GCF_056836725.1). Classification (NCBI taxonomy): domain Bacteria; kingdom Bacillati; phylum Bacillota; class Bacilli; order Caryophanales; family Bacillaceae; genus Priestia; species Priestia sp. 3CA3. The sequence goes on along the minus strand of NZ_JBXENJ010000005.1, from coordinate 177,157 downwards.
CTGTGATTAAGAAGAGGCTTTCGTTGCTCTTCTTATCTCTCAGCTTCTGCTGCAAGAATTAGCACCGTGCTTAACATGCGTTAAGTCGGTTGCCGGGCTTCATCGGGCTAGTCCCTCCACCTACTCTTAATAAGAAAGTTGCTATTTATTTAAATTGAATTCGTAGATTATATACTAAATAAAAAATACCGCTAGGATTTATCGGTTATTAATCTCGTTAACTTCTTACATATTAAGCCAACTCAAAAAGGATTGTCAATGCGTTTTTAAAATAAATTTAATTTTTTTATTCGAGATACAGCTTCTCTCATGCGTTCTTCATCCGTCAGCAGTCCTACGCGCACATAGCCTTCACCATATGTTCCGAAGCCTACTCCAGGTGCCACTACAACGTGGGCTTTTTCAAGAAGTAAATCTGAAAATTGTTCAGAAGTATATCCTTTAGGAACTTTTAGCCATGCAAAAAAAGAACCCGCTGGAGATGTAACGTCCCAACCAATTTCTTGAAGCCCTTGAATAAAGGTATTACGTCTAGATTCATAGCGCTTAACTAAATCATTCACACATTGTTGAGATTCTAACAGAGCTGCCGCTGCTGCCTCTTGAACCGCCCCAAAGAGGCTGACATACATATGATCTTGAAGAAGATTAATAGCTTCTACTACACTTTCATTTCCTACAGCAAATCCAACTCGCCATCCCGCCATGTTATACGTTTTAGAAAGAGTATAAATTTCAATTCCCGTCTCTTTTGCACCAGGAGTCTGTAAAAAGCTGATTGGCTTTTTACCATCAAATCCAATGGCTCCGTAGGCAAAGTCGTGTACCACACAAATATCGTGCTTGGCAGCAAACGCCACGGTGTCTTCAAAAAATTCTGCCGTTGCCACTGCACCGGTAGGATTATTCGGATAGTTTAAAAACATGAGCTTTGCCTGTTCTTTAGCACGTTCACCTATCTCTTCGTATACGGGCAGAAAATGATTTTCAGCCGTGAGCGGCATCACTTCCATCTTTGCTTTTGCAAGCTCTACTCCAGACCAGTAATCAGGATATCCAGGATCCGGAACCAGCACCGTATCTCCAGGGTTTAATAAGCACTGCGGAATTTCTACAAGTCCACCCTTCCCGCCAAACAAAATAGCTACTTCTTTTTCAGGATCCACATCAACGCCATATTCTCGTTTATAAAAAGTCGCAACGGCCTCTTTTAAAAACTGGTGCCCCCGAAATGGAGAATATTTATGATGCATAGGATTAGCACTTGCTTTTTGGAGTGTTTCTACAATATGTGAAGGAGTAGGCTGATCAGGATTTCCCTGCCCTAAGTTAATAACGTCGTGCCCTTGGGCCATTACTTTTCCTACCTTGCCTACAAGTGATGCAAAAAATTGTTTTGGTAAACTTTTTAATAGTTCCGATTGCTCAAATTGTTTCATCATCGCACACCTTCTCAAAAAATTCTTGAAATTCTAGTCACAAATAATATATTGTAATACTCAACTTGTAAAGTCATTTTTTTCAACTACTAAAAAAAGGACGGATGATAAAGTGAGTGTAAAAATCACGTGTTTGCAGCTTGATATTGCGTTTGGAAACCCAACTAAAAACCGAAAATATATTCAACAAAAAATGACGGAAGCTCTAAAAGAAAACCCTGACATCCTTGTGCTTCCTGAGCTATGGGATACAGCTTATGATTTGACGCGGCTAGACGAAATTGCCGATGATGAAGGACAGCAGGCCAAGCAATTAATCTCTCAATTTGCTAAAACGAACGAAGTAAATATTGTGGCAGGTTCGATCGCGAAAAAAACAGAGCAAGGCGTCACAAATACGATGTATATTTTTGACCGAAAAGGTCGTGAAGTATCACAATACAGTAAGCTGCACTTATTTAAATTAATGGATGAGCACCTCTATCTAGAAGCAGGAACAGCAAAAAATCTTTTTACACTTGAACAGTCTTTATGCGCAGGAGTTATTTGTTACGATATTCGTTTTCCAGAATGGATTCGCGTGCATACTAGCAGCGGAGCAGAAGTCTTATTTGTTGTTGCTCAGTGGCCGGCTCCAAGACTTGCCCATTGGAAAGCACTGCTCATTAGCCGCGCAATCGAAAATCAATGCTATGTAATCGCGTGTAATCGTGTAGGCCAAGATCCTAATAACACATTTGCCGGACATTCCTTAGTCATCGATCCGTGGGGAGAAATAATCGCTGAAGCTGGCGATAGCGAAGAACTTTTAAGTGCCGACGTTAACCTGGAACTTGTAAAAGAAATTCGTAAACAAATTCCTGTCTTTACAGATCGCCGCACAGAATTTTATTAATTATGTATTGACAGCCGTTTTTTTGCATGATACGATTTTCACCAGATAACATAAAATTTTCAAACAAATTAAAATTGAATAAGTAATCGTACTCTTATCAAGAGTTGGCTGAGGGATTTGGCCCTGTGAAGCCCAGCAACCGACCGTCATTCCATCCTAAGATGGATCACACCCGTAAAAAATGTTTTTACAAAGGCACGGTGCTAATTCCAACAGAAAGTAATTCTTTCTGGCAGATAAGAGGTTTGAACACTACAATCAAGCCTCTTTCCAACGAAAGAGGCTTTTATATTTTCTAAAATTATAAAAGCCTCCATACATTCTTAAACCTATTAACTTAGTAAACAAATCAGTTTAATAAACTATGGAGGGATTCTAATGTCAACAACAAAAACAGAGAAGTATCAGCCTTTAACAGAAATTTCAGCAATCAAACTTGTGAAAAAGCTAGGTCTCTTTGATGCCACAGAAGCACTGACTGCCCGTGAAATCGGTGATGGCAACTTAAATCTCGTCTTTCACATCATAAATGATCAAACGAATAAATCCATTATCGTCAAACAAGCACTTCCTTATGCAAAAGTTGTAGGCGAGAGCTGGCCTCTATCCTTGAACCGTGCCACGATTGAAAGCAATGCGCTCAAGCAATTCGGTGCATTTACCCCTGAACTCGTACCAGCTGTGTATTACCACGATGAAACGCTTGCTGTTACGGTCATGGAAGATCTGTCTCATTTAACGATTTCCCGCGCCGGACTTATTCAAGGAGAAAGTTATCCCCTGCTTTCACAGCATATCGGTTCTTTTCTAGGACATATTGCGTTCAAAACGTCGGATTTTGCCTTAAAGCCTCAGGATAAAAAAGAAGAAGTCGTCAAGTACAGCAATCCGGACTTATGCAATATTACGGAAGATTTAGTTTTTACAGATCCTTTTTTTGATATCGATACAAATGAATTTGAAGAAGCGCTGCGTCCTGATGTAGAAGAATTGTGGAACGATGGAGATGTAAAGTTACAAGCAGCAAAATTAAAATATAAATTTTTAACAAATGCCCAAACGCTAATTCACGGTGATTTACATACAGGAAGCATATTTGCTAGCAGTCAAGAAACGAAAGTGATTGATCCAGAGTTTGCTTTTTACGGTCCGTTTGGATTCGATTTAGGCCAATTTGTTGCGAATTTATTTTTAAATGCTCTTTCTCGAAAAACAGATCGCGAACCGTTATTTGCACACATTACGAACACATGGAACGTATTTAAAGATACCTTTACTGCGCTTTGGCATTCTGAAAACACTGAACCTTTCGCTAAAGATGAGCGCTTGTTACATGAAATTTTAACGCAAACGTGGCAAGATGCTGTTGGATATGCAGGGTGTGAAATCATTCGACGTACGATTGGCTTAGCTCACGTGGCGGACTTAGACGAAATTTCTTCAGAGGAAAGAAAAATTAACGCTAAACGTACTGCGTTAAAAATTGGACGCTATTTACTTCTGCACCAACAAGACGTTTCACCAAATGAATTTGAACATTTACTTCGATAACGAATAATGTACACAATGAAAGGATCGGTATCAGCATGACAAATACACTATCACTTCCGCGCTCAGTGGAATGGAATGAATCATATATTACTTTATTAGATCAGCAGCAGCTTCCTGGCAAAGTTGAATATATTAAGCTGCAAACCATTAAAGACGTATGGGATGCTATCACTACCTTGAAAGTACGCGGAGCCCCTGCAATTGGCATTACGGCGGCTTTTGGTCTTGCTCTTTCTGCGCTTAGCTATGACACGGATTCAGTCAAGGAATTTAACAAAAAGCTAGCTCTAGATCAACAGTATTTAGCTAGTTCACGCCCGACTGCCGTCAATTTATTTTGGGCCTTGGACCGCGTAGCGAAAAGCGCTGAATCCGCTTCGTCCGTTAATGAAGCTAAAACAAAAGTTGTTCATGAAGCGATTCAAATTCAAGTAGAAGATGAAGAAACGTGCTACCGAATTGGAGATCATGCCCTTTCTTTATTTAAAAAGAAAGATAAAATCATGACAATATGTAATGCTGGTTCAATTGCTACAGCTTACTATGGAACAGCATTAGCACCTTTTCACTTGTCTAAGCAGCGCGATATTCCGCTTGAAGTATTTGCTTGTGAAACAAGACCCGTTCTTCAAGGTTCTCGCTTAACAGCATGGGAACTTCAGCAGTCGGGAGTAGACGTTACGCTGATTACGGATAATATGGCTGCTCATACCATTAAAACAAAAGGAATTAATGGGATCATTGTAGGTGCTGACCGCATTGCAGCAAATGGCGATACGGCTAACAAAATTGGAACGTATGGACTTGCTCTTTTAGCGAAAGCATTCGGTATTCCATTTTACGTAGCAGCGCCGCAGTCCACATTTGATTTATCTATTCAAGACGGAAGCAGAATCCCTATTGAAGAACGTTCACCTAAAGAAGTAACGCACATTGGAGATACGCAAATTGCTCCAGACGGAATCTCTGTGTACAATCCAGCTTTTGATGTGACGCCAAGCGAACTGATTACGGCCATTATTACAGAGCATGGAGTTATCCACTCCCCGTCTTTTGAATCCATTCAAAAAGTTTTGCTGCAATCTGCTCAATAAGAAGAGGCTGGGACAAAAGTATTTTAGCCCCACTGCAAAACGAACCACTAATCAACATGTTGATTAGTGGTTCGTTTTTTTGTGATGGTAAATATCGTTTTATCTGTTTCGTTCCCTCTAGCAGTTGATTGGAGGGCAAGGTGAAGACTCCTGCGGGAAAAACGGAAGGGGTGAGACCCCGCAGGAGCGCAAGCGACGAGGAGGCTCAGCGGCCGCCCGCGGAAAGCGAAGTCTTGCACGGAAATCAACTGCGGTGTCACAAGCGGTTCAGTTCATCTATACGAGTTGTTCATCTTTAGATGACATTGATTTTGTTATGTCTCAACCTTTTTTATTAAACAGCGCTTTTTGGCTGCATTTGTAACACAATTGTAACAGTACTCTCTGATTTTTCTACATATATTATAGGGGATTCTTTTTGAATAAGGAGGAGTAAAAATGAGTGCAGAGCAAAAAACGGATAAAAACAAAGCGTTGAATCGCAAGCAGCAATATCAGCTATTCGATTTATCCAAAGATGAAGAACTAAATTCCCTCCCTTCTCCTCAGCAAATTGACGGTGTTTTTGTGCAGGGAGAAGGCTGGAAATTAGACGGTGAATAGTTATTTTAACTCCAGAGCGCCTTTTGCTACATTTCTTTCAAGCATTAATAGTTTTTCTTTTATATGAGTTTGGGAACCTGCATAACCTGTTAAAGCTCCATTTTTACCAATAACACGGTGACAAGGTAAAATAATAGGCAGTGGATTTCGACGATTCGCTTGTCCCACAGCCCTTACGGCTTTAGAGCGATTAACAGACTCCGCTACATCACTATAAGACCACGTTTGTCCATAAGGTATACCTTTAAGCGTTAACCACACTTCTTTTTGAAAGTCTGTTCCTTTTATATCCAAAGGCACATCAAATGTTAGCGTGCGCCCTTCAGCATAATCCTGAAGCTGCCGCTTCGCTTCTTTCACAAGGTGATAATTCTCGTCATGGACAAGTTTTTTAAGCTGCTCGTTGTGATCATCGCTATCAAACCAAATATGTTGAACCCCTTTTTCCGAGGCTACAATATAAATTTTCAAATCAGAAAATAAGTTCATTTCTCCATAGTACATACTCGCTTATCCTTTCTAATTAGGCTGGAAGAATAACACGAAAAGCTGTTCCTTCTCCTATTTTGCTTTCCACTTCAATTCGCCCTTTATGTTCTTCGATAATTTTATATGAGACCATCAAACCGAGCCCCGTTCCTTTTTCTTTTGTCGTATAAAATGGTTCTCCTAAGCGCTTGATGCGCTCTTCGGGCATTCCGTCTCCTTGATCTCGAATGGAGACCGTCACGTAGTGCGGCTCTGTAGAATAGACTTCAACAAAAATTCTTCCCCCGTTTGACGTGACTTCAATTGCGTTTTTAACTACATTTATTAGTACTTGTTTAATTTGGTTCGGCTCGCAGTATACCATTGGCAGCTTAGGGGACACACTTAGTTCAAACTGAATATTTTCTAAAAGCGCTTGAGCATTTAATAAATCAATCGTTTCTTTAACAACCGCAGCTAGATTTTTCTTTTCGAACTTTACGGCCTGTGGCTTAGCGAGTACTAGAAACTCTGTAATAATAGTTTCGATTCTTTTTAATTCGGATTTAATAATATCAAAATAAAGAGAGTGATCTTCTTGAATGCTGCTTTCTAGCAGCTGAACAAACCCTTTTAAAGCCGTCATCGGGTTGCGGATTTCATGCGCAATCCCAGCTGCTAACTGTCCGACTACTTGAAGCGTATCCGATTTCCGAATCTGCTCCTGCATTTGATTTCGTTCCGTTACGTCTCTTAAAAGCGTCATATATAGACCTGGCAAGATATCTTTTTTCGTAGAGAATTCGATGTTTTTAACTTTTTCGTTCCCCGTAACGTACGTAATCTCTCCTTCAGCTTCCCCTTTTTGCTCAATTGTTTCTTTATGCTCAATGACCGCATCTAAATTCGCTGAAGAAATAAAATCCTCCATGGAATGCGCACAAATCTCCTCTTTGCTGAGTTCGAGAATATCACAAAGAGAAGAATTCACATCAATAATATTTCGCTTGCCGTCCCATAAAACTAACCCATCGATCGAACCATTAAAAATCTGTCTGAATTTCTCTTCGTTATTCCGAAGCTCTTGTTCGATTTTTGTACGTTCACTAATGTTTCGAAAAATGGTTAAATGGTCTCCTTCTATAATGCCTTTTTTCCCTGTGAATTCCAACTGTTTGATTTCTCCATTTGGCATGTAAAAAGGAAGCTGATTGCGAATTTCTCCTTCTTTTTGAAATGTTTGCAGCATTTTTAATGCACTAAAGCTTTGCTTATCGATAAACGTATACAAATTACTTCCAATCAATTTGTTCAACGGCAGCTCGAAAGTACGGGACGAAGCAAGATTAGCGTTTAAGATTTCCCCATCGTCTTTCCAAATCAAAATGGCTTCAATCGCATTTTCAAAAATAGCCCTGAAATTTTTTTCGCTTCTCAACAGCTGCTGCTCCATCAGCCGTTTTTCCGTCACGTCTCTCATAATGGACATATAGTATTGACTGTATATATTAGCCGTTGTGGTAAATTCAAAAAAAGTAACGTCTCCATTTTCGAGCTTAATCGGCAGCTCGCCGCTTGTCTTTCCTTCTTGATGCAGAGTTCTCCATAATTTTTTCACTTTATAATGATAAGTAGGTTCTACAAGCTCCTCTAACGTTTTGGTTAAAAGCTGTGCTCTTGTATAATTTAATCGCTCGCAAAATGAAGGGTTCGCGTCGATAAGCTGACCAGTTCGATCAAAAATAACAATTCCATCTACCGCTTCATTAAATACATCCATAAACATATGATGACTAATAAACCTTTCATTTTCCATCATCTTGTGCTGCGTAATATCTCGAAATGTACACACAATAATGCCCGACATGTGACTATGTTTGTGTGAAGTAAATTCAACATGTTTCATCATGCCGCTTTGAAGCGTCATCGCGCCTTCATATTTGAAATAGCTTTCTTCTAAAAGCGCTGGATAGTACGCTTCAATCATGTCATACGGAAAATACATCAGAAAATCTTTCATTTGATACGTTAATAGCTCATCCTTTGTTTTTTCAAACAGCCCGCAGGCTGATTCATTGGCATTTATAACTTGAAAATACTCATCAAATACGACAATGGCATCTAATACGTCATTAAAAATAGCTCGTAGCTGCTCTAATTCACCTTGCTGCTTTTGCGCAGCTTCAGATGTTAATTCTCTGTGTGGTGACATGCTCATTGCTCCTTTCTTTTGCACTTCCCATTTCCCCACCTTTTATCTATAGACTTAGTATTCTACAAGATTTGCTTTTTACCTTTTTAAAATTAGTCACGTTTATTCAAAATGCGACATTTCTTCACATTCTCCCGTTATTTAAAAAAGGAGCATGAATAAAAGAGGCTGGGACATAACAAAATGAAACCTATGCTCAACATAACAAAGAAAACGAACCGTGAATCAACATGTTTGATTCACGGTTCGTTTTTCACTTCGGCTAAAATACGTTTTCCCCAGCCTCTATCGATCATTCACTACAATATAAGTGGCTTGAATAGGTCCATGCACGCCAACGACTAGATTCATTTCAATATCAGCTGAATTGCTCGGTCCCGTAATAAAGTTAATGCAAGAAGCAATCGTTTCTCCTCGCTCTACTTTTTCATGAATCATTTCAGCAGCTTGTGTCATGCGAGGGACAATGGAACTTTGAGGAATGATCGCAATATAAGTGGCCGGCAGCAAACTGACCGATCGTCCTTTTGCACCGCTGCTGAACAAAACAACTGTGCCGGATTCCGCTAGCGTCAAATCACTGAATGTGATGCCTACATTTGCTTGTTCAGCTAGTTTAATATTCTCATCGCCTTTTACCGAATTCCATACGTGAAGGCTACTGCTTGTTTCCCATTTCTCCATCAGCAGATTCAATCCATATTCGGAAAACCTAGGATCATCCCACGTGCAGACAAGACCATTTCCATAGTTCGCTACGGCTTCTTCAAGCGCAGCTGGCAAGTGTTGTGATGATGTTTCTACATAGCGAGTATGAATACGTTCGCAATGGTTTTCAAGCTCTTTCTTTAGTTGATCCGGCGAATAGCTGCGGTAGACCTCATGCTGAGGAGCATGCTTCCATTGGGGCTTTACTACGCCGCTTGTTCGCCTGCTTCGCTTAAGATTAGCTGCAATATTATCTAAAAAACTGTCTCTATTTTGAATGCTTCCGTTCATCATCATCACTCCTTTTATCAAACCAATCTCGTAAGCGCTCTTTTGTAGGCGCCGGAAACTCTCTGCTTTCTGTCCACGCTTTTAATGGACCAGGTCCTTTTGAAATACTGCTTCCTGACATAAAAGGAGTAAGAGCAGCCGGTGCCACTTTAGCGCCCACTGTATATAGAGAAGAAGAAGCTGCTCCCAAGCCAAATGCTTTCATCGCCAGCTTTTCCGAAATAGGTGCTTTTCCTTCTTTCTCGACAATTCGCTGACGGTGCTTGTGTAATAGCTCATGCAGCGGAATTTTGACCGGACAGGCATCCGTACAGGCTGCGCATAGAGTTGAAGCATATGGAAGCTCTTTGTAGTCTTCATAGCCTCCAAGCAAAGGGGATAATACAGCTCCAATCGGACCTGAATAAATAGATCCATATGAATGCCCTCCAATATGGCGATACACGGGACATACATTCACACATGCCGCACAGCGAATACACTGTAAAACAGATTGAAACTCAGTTCCTAAAATCGCAGATCGTCCGTTATCTACAATCACTAGGTGAAATTCTTCCGGTCCGTCTACTTCTCCTGGAAGTCTAGGTCCTGTAAGCGCTGTTACGTAACTTGTAAGCCGCTGACCTACTGCACTTCTAGTTAACAGGCTTACCAACACTTCAAACTCTTCAAACGTTGGCACAATTCGTTCCATTCCCATAACCGTAATTTGCGTTTTAGGAAGGGCCGTTGTTAACCTTGCATTTCCTTCATTGGTTACAAGTGAAATAGACCCAGATTCTGCAATCGCAAAATTACATCCCGTGATGCCAATATCAGCTGATAAAAATTCTTTTCGCAGCATTTCCCGGGCGTGAAGAGCTAGTTCTTCAGGTTTTTCCGTTTTTTTATAAGAAAGCTTTTGTTGAAATACATCTCTAATTTGTTCTTTATTTTTATGAAGTGCAGGAGCTACGATATGAGAAGGCGGATCGTGATCATCTACTTGCAGGATATATTCTCCTAAATCCGTTTCAATAACTTCACAGCCCAGTTCTTCTAAAGCAGCGTTCATATGAATTTCTTCTGTAACCATTGACTTGGATTTAACGACTTTCTTTGCCTGCTTTTGCCTCGCTACATTTTTTATGTACTCATTCGCTTCTTCAGCTGTTTGAGCGAAAAAAACGTGGCCTCCGCGTTTAGCTACATTATCCGTGAGCTGCTCTAAATAGTAATCTAAATTTTCAAGCGTATGCTGACGAATTTCTTCGCCAAGCGCTCTCCATTCTTCCCAGTTCCCTAACTCTTCCGCCGCATCTAATCTACGGCTTCTTAAGCGCTCTTGAGCACCTGAAACCGCAAAGCGCATAAACGCATTATTGACTCCGTCATCGACGCGTTTTTTAAACTGATCGTTTCCTATTTTCATAGACATTCGGTATTCTCCTTTCTTTACATTCTGCTATTTAACACTTCAGCGATATGCATCACTTTTACAGGCTGTCCTTTTCGTTCAATTCTTCCTCCAATATTCATAAGACAGCCGCAGTCAGCTCCAATTAAGTACTCCGCGTTTGTTTTAGCTATACAGCCCACTTTTTCATCGACCATTTGTTCAGAGATTTGCCCCATCTTAACCGAAAACGTCCCGCCAAATCCGCAGCAGTTATGACTGTTTTCAAGATTCTCCATTTCAAGACCCTTTACATTGTTTAATAGTGTAAAAGGTTCTTTTTTTACGTTTAGCAAACGCGTCATATGACAGGAAGAATGATAAGTGGCTTTCCCATTTAAGCTGGCTCCCACGTCTTCTACTTTTAAAACGTTTACAATAAAATCCGTTAGCTCATACGTTTTATCAGCAAGCTTCACGGCAGACTCATGCCATGCAGCATCACCTTTAAAAAGATGAGGATACTCTTTAAACATTGTCACACACGAGCCTGATGGAGATACAACGTACTCTGCATGCTCAAACGCTTTTATCATGTTTTTCATTGCTTCTTTTGATTCTTTTACGTAACCGCTGTTATACGCAGGCTGCCCGCAGCATACTTGACTCTTTGGAAAATCCACTTCGCATCCTAATCGTTCTAACAATTCTACCGTCGCTTTTCCTACATTTGTTTGAAACATATCAATCAAACATGTGGCAAATAAAGATACTTTCATCATTTGCTCCCTCCAAGCTGATCATTTTACTTCTTTTAGTTAACAGGTCATCAGATGACTTAATGCTATTATACTCCTATGTTTTTCTAATTTCACTAGTTTTTCAAAAATACATTTCTTTGTTTGATATTTTTCCCACAAAATAATAAGAAATTGAGACACGTGAAACCTACGTTTGCCCTATTATTAAAAAAATCCAAACGAATTTGATTCTCCATCAAGAATCAAAACCGTTCGGATCTTCCTTCAACTCAACTACGTTTGTCTCAGCTTCTTACTTATTTATTTCCAAAAATCATCAAACACTGTGATTGGCAATTGGCGTTTATGCTGCGTTTTTAAGAAGTGACCTTCAATGACGTTACTTGCATGTTCACCTACATCTTTGCCTTCTAAATAATCGTCGATTTGCTCATACGTTACGCCAAGCGCTTCTTCATCCGGAAGCTGTGGACGATCTTCTTCCAAATCAGCCGTTGGTTTTTTCATATATAGATGCTCGGGACAGCCTAATTCTTTTAGCATTTGTTTCCCTTGTCGCTTGTTTAGACGGAAGATAGGCACTAAGTCAGCTCCTCCGTCACCAAATTTTGTATAAAATCCTGTAACAGCTTCAGCGGAGTGATCCGTTCCAAGTACGACTCCACTGTACATGCCTGCTACCGTATATTGCGCAATCATTCGTTCACGTGCTTTTACATTTCCTTTGTTGAAGTCGGAAACTTTATCATCTGCCGCTTCTTCAACAGCAGAAAGCATCGCATCTACTGCTGGTTTTACATTAATAGAAATAGATTTTGTTGGTTGAATAAAAGCAAGTGCATCTTGACAGTCTGCTTCATCTGCCTGCACACCGTATGGAAGACGAACAGCAATAAACTGATAGCGCTCTTCTTCGGCTTCTTCATTCAACTCATTAACCGCTAGCTGCGCCAGCTTTCCAGTTAACGTAGAATCTTGGCCGCCGGAAATACCTAGTACAAACGAACGTAAAAAAGGATATTTGTTCATGTAGGATTTCAGAAAATCAACGCTGCGGCGAATTTCTTCCGCGGGATTAATTTCTTTTTGCACATGCATTTCTTCAATAATTTGCTTTTGTAGCTCTTTCATAAAAAAACTCTCCTCTCATTACTAGCTGACGGAATCTACACAAGTACGGTATCAGATAGTAACTTGCTTCTAGTCTCTTCGATATTTTGCATTTTGTTATCCCAGCAGTTTGTACTTAAGTCTACTGGATACTCTGTAGGACGAAATACATCTTCGTTCGATTTTGTAATAACTTTGTAGTCATCCCATAGATGCTTTAAGTTTTGTAAGCAGTAGGCTCTCATTTCTTCAATGGTAGGCTGCTCATACACAAGCTTTCCCTGTGCAAAGATTGGCTGGTGAATTTTACGTGCGTTAAAGTTCGTGACAAACTTGCTGACGTGCGTATGAATAGGATGAAACATTTTTAAATGCTCCTCTTCATTCGGCACTTCGTCTTGCATCGTAATATAATCGCCTTCCCATTTGTGATTCACTTGATTTACAATTCGATATACTTCTTTTAGACCGGGAGTTGAAATTTTCTCCGGGTTTTCTGACAGCTTAATCGTATCCACCATGTTTCCATGATCATCTTCAATCGAAACCAGCTTGTACACCGCTCCTAGCGCCGGCTGATCAAAGGACGTCATGAGCTTTGTTCCAACTCCCCATCCATCAATTTTGGCACCTTGCGCTTTCAAATCTAGAATGCTGTACTCATCAAGGTCATTCGAAGCGAAAATTTTCACATCATGATAGCCCGCTTCATCAAGCATTTTTCTTGCCTCTTGAGAAAGATATGGAAGTCTTCCGCTGTCTAATCGAATACCGATAAAATTAATTCGTTCTCCCATTTCTTTTGCTACTTTAATAGCATTTGGAATACCTGATTTTAACGTATTATATGTATCTACTAAAAAGATACAGTTACGGTGTGATTCGGCATATTTTTTAAACGCACTATATTCATCACGATAGACTTGAACAAGCGCGTGGGCGTGAGTGCCGGACACAGGAATTCCAAACACTTTTCCCGCTCTTACATTACTGGTTGCGTCAAAGCCTCCAATATAAGCAGCTCTTGCCCCGTAAAAAGCAGCATCCAGCTCATGTGCTCTTCTTGAACCAAATTCCATAAGCTGATTTGTACCCGTATGTTCATATAAATTATCTTCTCCCGCGGCTAAGCGAATACGCGATGCTTTTGTGGCAATCAGCGGATGGAAATTTAAAATATTTAAAAGCGGCGTTTCAATAAGCTGCGCTTCTGCTAAAGGAGCGTCAATTTGCAGCATCGGTTCATTAGCAAAAATCATTTCGCCTTCTACGACCGAACGAATATTACCGCTAAATCGAACCTGTTTTAGATAGTCGATAAACTCCGCTTCATAATGTAATTCTTCATATAAATAATCTAAGTCCGTTTCGCTAAATCTGAAATTAGCAATAAAATCAATTACTCTTTCTAGCCCGGCAAACACCGCATAACCGCTTTCAAACGGCATCCGACGAAAGTAAGCTTCAAATACAGAACGACGTTTATGAATCTGGTCTTGAAAATACGTATGCGCCATATTCAGCTCGTATAGATCTGTATGCAAAGCTAGACTATCATCTCTATATTGCTTTTTCATACTTTGTAACCCTCCATTTGACAATCCTAGTTTCTATTATGTAAATCTTTTCACAATAGAGCAAGCATAAATTATCGGAAGGTGCTTGAATTTTAGTTTTTCTGTTGTTTAGAGCGCACTTTTCTGCCTGAAATGGCGTTATTTTTCTTCCGGTATGTATTTCATTAGTACATGTTCAACATTATCAAGGTGACTCATCATAAAATGCTGAGCATCTTCTGCATGCTGAGAAAGAATAGCTTCATAAATTTGCTGATGCTCTTTATAAATCCGTTCAGCCGTTTTCTCTTCTGCATAAAGCCAGATGCGTCTTGTCTCTTTCATCGTTTCAATCATCATTTCTGATACGTTATTCATAAGCTTCACTAAAAGAGGGTTTTGTGAGGCTTTGGCAATGGCTAAATGAAAATCAAAATCTGCTTTCTCTCCCAGTTCTTCATTGCCAAACGCTCCTTTCATTTGTTCCAGACTATTAGACAGCTGTTTAAGGTCCGCATCCGTTCTCTTTTGAGCTGCCGCTCGAACAGCTCCAATTTCTAATACTTTTCTCACTTCAAGCAAATGCTCAATATCGTTTTTATTCATTAATACAGCGCTAGTTACAGGCAAAGACAGCATATCTGAGTTAAATTCGCGTACAAATGTGCCTTCTCCTTGCTTCATCTCCAGAAGCCCCATCGCCCGCAAAGCGCTAAGAGCTTCACGAATAGCTGAGCGTCCTACCTGAAAGTTTTCCGCCAGCTGCTGCACTGAATCCAAACGGTCTCCAGGTTTCAAGCTGCCTTCTTTTATATTCTCAAGAAGCGTTTCGGCTACTTCTTCGTATATTTTTTTTGGCTTAATTCGCTTATATTCCACGTTTTCCACCTCATTTTTTTCGTTCACCAAGGTTCACATTAACCGAGACTCTTTCTTCTTTTACGTTTCTGTTACATTTTACCGAAATCTTTTCCCCGCCACAACAAAAGTGCAAAGGTATTTATACTTTATTTCTCAAATGTGCTAAAATAGTAAATTGATTTCATATTACGAGTTAAAAGGAGCTTTTTGAATGAACATTGTTGTCAGTACATTGAATGCGAAGTATATCCATACTTCTTTAGCCCTTCGATGTTTAAAAGCCTATGCAGAGCCTGACTATAAAGTGGATATGGCCGAATATACGATTAAAGATCCTGCTATGAACATTGTCACGGATTTATATAAACGCAACCCAGATATTATTGGTTTCAGCTGTTACATTTGGAATATTGAAGAAACGATTAAAGTCGCACAAATGCTTAAAAAGATCAATCCTGAGCTCATCATTATATTCGGTGGACCAGAAGTAACCTATGATGTAACTCACTGGTTAGAGCGTATTCCTGAAGCTGACTTTATCGCTATTGGTGAAGGTGAAGAAACATTCAAGCAGCTGTTAGATGAACTTCACGGCGAGCGTCAGTTTGAAAACGTAAGCGGCGTGGCTTTCCGAAAAGAAGGAAAACCAGTTGTTAACCCACAGCGCAATAAAATTGATCTGCGCGAAATGCCTTCTCCTTTCCGTTTTGAAGAAGACCGCCAAGAACTTTCAAAACGCGTTGTGTATATTGAAACAAGCCGCGGCTGTCCGTTTAGCTGTCAGTTCTGTCTCTCTTCTATTGAAGTAGGCGTTCGTTATTTCGACCGAGAAAAAGTAAAAGAAGATATTCGCTATTTGATGGATAACGGAGCGCGCACAATTAAGTTCGTAGACCGCACGTTCAACATCAGCCGCAGCTACGCCATGGAAATGTTCCAATTTTTAATTGATGAACATCGTGAAGGTACCGTATTTCAGTTTGAAATTACTGCCGATATTATGCGCCCAGAAGTTATTCAGTTCTTAAACGATAACGCGCCAAAAGGATTATTCCGCTTTGAAATTGGCGTTCAATCTACAAATGATGCCGTTAATGAGCTAGTCAAACGCAAACAAAACTTCAAAAAATTAACGCGTACCGTAACAATGGTAAAAGAAGGCGGAAAGATCGACCAGCATTTAGATTTAATCGCCGGACTGCCAGACGAAGATTACAACTCATTTAAAAATACGTTTAATGATGTATTTGCACTTCGTCCTGAAGAGCTTCAGCTAGGCTTTTTAAAAATGCTTCGCGGCACTGGCTTACGTTTAAGTGCGCCTCGCTATAATTATCAATACATGGATCAGTCGCCTTATGAAATTTTAAGCAATAACGTCTTGCCATTTTCAGATGTCGTACGTATCAAGCATGTAGAAGATATTTTAGAAAAGTTTTGGAATGACCACCGAATGGATGAAACGATCGAGTTTTTAGTAGAACACTGCTATGATACGCCTTTTGATTTTTTCCAAAACTTTGGGACGTATTGGGATGAAATGGGCTGGGTTCGAATCGGTCATCAGCTTGAAGATTTATTCAGACGCCTTAAACAGTATATTCAAACAGAAAGTTTTTCAAATGAAGAAGTAATTGAAGGGTTTATGAAAATTGATTATTTACAAAACCAAAAGCATAAGCCTCGTAAGCCTTGGTGGGACGATAAAGTAGAAAAACAAGTCCGCTCTCATTACTATCAGCAAATGCTTGCTAATCCTTCTATCATGGGACAGGCTTTTGAAGCTGAACAGCTTGCTGAAAAAGAATTATACAAGCACACTGTTTTAGAAATTCTTCCATTTGATTATATGTATTATAAACAAACAGGACAAATCAATGAACAACCATCTGTTCTTCTTGCTTATTATGATCAAAAAGCAAATGATACAAAACTTTATTCAGCACCTGTAGAAGCATTTGGTCTTCCAGTTGTAAGCTAAAACCTCGGATATCCGAGGTTTTTTTCTTTAGCATTCTTTTTTCTTTTCATGCTCTTTATCAGACTTTGTCTTTCCAAGGGATTCATATATTTTAGCTGCGTTCGGATCGCCCATTTCCGTTCCAAACTCTTCTTGCAGTAATTGTTTTTGTTTTGCTTCGGTGCTCGCGATGTGCTTATTGTTTTGTTTATGTTTGCTCATCGTTACTTACCTTGCTTTCCTTTTTTAGAATTGCGATTCGCGCCTTTAGCCGGCTCCTCGCCGCCAGCATATTCAGCAGCAAATTCTGCATCTGAAAGGCTCTCTTTTGGTGTATTGTTGTTAGTTAGTGCTGATTTGTACCCTACTTTACGCTTTGCCATCATCTATCCCTCCTATGCTTGGAAGTCCATTGAACTTCCTTTTCTTAGAATGCGCCTTTTGCTAAGCAATATAAGCAGAAAAAGCTGTAAAAAAGCGGTTGAAACATAACAAAATCACTTTACTCTAAATACGAACAACTAGGATAAATGCGTTGAACCGCTTGTGACACCGCTGTTGATTTCCGTGCAAGGCTTCGCTTTCCGCGGGCGGTCGATAAGCCTCGCCCTCCCATCAACAGCTAGAAGCAGCTACATGAAACCTACGTTCACCATCATAATAAAAAGATCCGAACGAGTTGGATTCTTAATCAAGAAACAAACTCATTCGGATCTTCCTTCAACTAACATATTTTTGTCCCAGCCTCTTTTATCCAATAATGATACGTTCTTTCGGATAGTGATAATCCGGTCCAGACGTTGGACGGCGAAGCATTAAGATAAATGAGAACATGCCAATTCGGCCAATGAACATTAAAATCATAATAACGCATTTTCCGATATCAGAAAGTCCTCCTGTAATGCCCATTGATAAACCGGTTGTCCCAAAAGCTGAACACACTTCAAAAATAAGCTCAATGAGAGAAAAATGTTCTGTAATACTTAAAATAAGAAGAGAAATCGAGCAAATGATCACGGCTAACATCGACACGGCTACTGATTTGATAATGTCATCTTCATGAATTTCGCGGCGAAAGATTTTAATCGTCTTATTTCCTCTTACGTAATAAAACAGGAAAAGAATATTTAATGCAAACGTCGTCGTACGAATTCCTCCTCCTACTGAGCTCGGTGAAGCCCCGATAAACATCATCGCGCTCATCATAATTAACGTAGGAAGTGAAAACTCATTAATATTCATGGTCGCCACTCCTCCGCTCCTTGTAGCAGCGGATTGGAAAAACGCATAAAAGAACGATTCATCCCAAGACTTATCTGCTAAAAACCCTGAATGCTCTAGCACAAGAATTAAAATTGTTCCCCCTGCTAACAGCAGAAAAAACATAATGGTCGTTAGCTTCGTAAATAGAGAAAATTGAAATTTACGCTTATCTTTAAATGTTAAAAAATAGTGCTTAATCTCAATTAACACAGGGAATCCAATCGCTCCAAGCGTAATTAAAATAACAGTTACCACTTGTACAAAATAATCATGGGCATACGGAATAAATGAAGATCCTGTAATATCGAAGCCGGCATTTGTTGTAGCGCTGACAGAAGCAAAGAAACCATGCAGAAACGCATCTGTCCAGCTCGAATAGTAACGGAGAAAATGTAATCCTAAAATAATGGCACCAACTAGTTCAATAGCAAAAATAATAAATAAAATATTTCTCATCAAGTCAACTAATCCTGATAAACGGGATTGGTTATGATCTGTCATAATGAGCTGACGTTCCTTTAAACCAATTTTTTTACCTAAAATCATCCAAATGAATGTACTGAGTGTCATCACACCAATACCACCGATTTGAAAGATAAAAGCGAGCAAAAAATAGCCCGTGGTACTAAATGTATCCGGAGTAGAAACAGGTGTCAGCCCTGTTACACTTACCGCACTAACGGCAATAAATAAGCGATCAATAAATGCTAACTTCACTCCCGGCTTTAAAGCTTCTGGAATACTAAGCAATAGAAATCCAAGCGTAACAGCCACTATGTAAAATGTAACAATAATTTGAGCTGAAGACATCTGCCTTACTCGTCGTTTCCATGGTTGCGGCATAATCTGACATTCCTTTTTTGTTATAATACTAATAGTTTTCTTCTTTCTTCCCAAAGCATACTCATTGTTACATGGATAGCAATATCCATGTAAAAAATCCCATGTTCAAGAAGGTGACTACATTAGTATAAAAGAAGTCACCTCACTTGTCATTAGATATCATAAATCCCAGCAGCCTGCATCAAGAACCGTCACTCAATATTGTCTGTTTATACAAAAAAAAGAGGTCGAGACATAATTAAATTAATCTAATCTAAAGACAAATAAATGGGATACATGAGCTCGTATGGACACTTGAGACACCGCTGTTGATTTCCGTGCAAGACTTCGCTTTCCGCGGGCGACCGCTGAGCCTCCTCGTCGCTTACGCTCCTGCGGGGTCTCACCTGTTCCGCTTTCCCCGCAGGAGTCTTCGCCTTGCCCTCCAATCACCAGCTAGAAGCAACCACATACTTGAAACCTGCGTTCACCATAACAAAAAACGAACCACTGATATCAGTGGTTCGTTTTTTACTTCGGCTAAAATATTTTTGTCCCAGCCGCGTCTTTATTTTATTTAGAACGTTTTTCTAGCCAATCGCCGATTGAAGGATATGTTTCCTTCACTGCTTTTGGACCAAATACAACAGATACGTGACCTGTTTGCAGCAATTTGTACTCTTTATCTTCACTTGAAACAGCGTCCATTAAAGCTGCCACTTGATGCGGCATCGCAATATGATCACGGCTAGCAGCAATGTTTAAAATATTAGCTTTAATATTTTTCAAATCTACTTTGCGTCCGCGAACTTCAAGTTCACCATTGATTAATTTGTTTTGTTGATAGAAGTCGCGAATCCACTGACGATAAGCTTCACCAGCAAATGGGATTCCGTCAGCAACCCACTTTTGCATTAGCTTCCAGCTTTCAACAAAGCGCTGATTTTCCGAACGATCCACCAGCGTTACATACGGACCGTAAAAATTTGTGATTGGCTTTAGCATCTTGTTTCCAAAGTCAATCATCTCTGGAGGGATGTTTCCGAATGTATCTACTGCTTTATCTAAATTAAAGTAGCGATCGTCTAGGAATGCTCCGTATAAACCTGTATCTGAAAAATCAAATGGACTTGTCATAAAAATTAAGTTTTTAATCGGCAAGTCTTCATTTAATGCAGCAAAAATAGATGTCATAGTTCCGCCCATGCAGTAACCAAGAACAGACAAATCAGGAGACTTAGAAGTGCGAAGCACCTTTTTCGCCGCTTTTGGAATATAATCTACAATATAATCATCTAGCTTCATATTGCTGTCTTCAAGCCCAGGAGTTCCCCAGTCAAGTAAATACACGTCAAAACCGCGGTTTAATAAGTATTCAACAAGGCTGTTTCCAGGTGTTAAATCCAAAATATACGGTTTATTGATCAGTGCATATACGAGTAAGATTGGTGTTTTATGCAGGTTATCTTTTACAGGCGTATAGCGATATAATTTTGCCTTATTCTTTTTCCAAATAACCTCTTTTGGTGTTAATCCAACTTCCGGTTCCGCTTCTGTTGTCATAATTTCATATGCACGCTTAAAACGTCTTGCAGAACTTTTATATTCACTTGGCATTGATTTGATTAATTTTTCCCACTCTTGCACGTAAGGAATTGCCACGAATATACACACCCTTTCATTTCATTAGTAGTTAGTTAACAAGCACAGCCCCGACAAAAGTCAGGGCCAGCATTTATTACATGTATAAGCCGCCGTTAATGTTTAACTGTTGTCCTGTAATGTACGCGCCGTCTTTTGCTAAGTAAACAACTCCGCGTGCAATTTCTTCAGCGTGGCCTAAGCGACGAGTTGGAATTTTCGCAACAACTTTTGCACGAACTTCTTCCGGCATTGCCATTACCATTTCCGTTTCAATAAATCCTGGGCAAATTGCATTAACTGTTACGCCTGACTTAGCAAGTTCAAGAGCTAATGATTTGGTGAATCCTAGCATACCTGCTTTAGCAGCTGAGTAGTTTGTTTGACCAAATCCGCCCGCTTGACCAATAATTGATGAAATATTGATAACACGACCGCCTTCAGATTCTAAAAGATGCGTTAGCGCAGCTGATGTTGTGTTGTATACGCTATGTAAGTTTACATCAATTACTTTTTTCCAATCTTCTTCGCCTAACTTCTTGAATGAACGGTCACGCGTAATTCCAGCATTGTTTACTAGAATGTCCAATTGACCAAACGCAGCTTTTGTTTCTTCGATTAGGTGTTTTGCTTGATCTACATAAGACACGTCAGCTTGAACCGCAATAGCTTCGCCGCCGTTGTCTTTAATTTCTTTTACAATTGCTTCTGCAGATTCTTTACTGCTGTTATAGTTTACTGCTACTTTTACTCCATTAGAAGCAAGCTCACGTGTAATTGCTGCCCCGATACCTTTAGATCCGCCTGTTACGATTGCTACTTTACCTTGTAATGTTGTCATGAAAAATTTCCCCCTTGCTTCTTCAGCGATGATTTTTACTGTAAATACAGCAGTTAATGTTGTTTTAAAATCCCCTATGCCCTACTTGCGAGCCGGCTGCTCAGTTTTTTGAGCGTTTGATGGTTTTGCTTCAGCTTTAGCTTCTGCCTTTGGCTTTTCAGCTAATTTTTCTTGTTTTTCTAAAAGCTGAGCCTGAAGCTGCTCACCTTGAGTTTTAATTTGTTGTTGAATCGTTTCTTTTAACTCGTCTTGTGTTTTTTGCTGCCCTTCAAGAAGAGATAACACTTTGTCGAGTTTTTTGTCTAATGATTTGACATCAGATTTCAGCTTAGTTACATCTTTTTTCAAAGCGGATGCACTTTCTTGCTGTGCTTCTAATTCATCAAAACGATCATCAAATTGCTCTTCTAATAATTCTACTTTTTCTTCCACATTGATGACTAATGACGCAACGTTTGCTACATCTTCTTTTGTTGGTACATTTACTTGGTGCAGATAGCGCCCCGTTACTTCATTTACTGCTTGTTGATATTGAAGGTTCATATTTAGCACATTTCCCATGAGCTGGGAAAATTCTTCACGATTCATATTGTCCCCAATAACTTTACCCCAGTAAGATTCGGTTTTGTCATATACGTCTTTCCATGCTTGAAACGGATCAAATACTTTTTGCTGTTCCAAAACTCCATCTCCTTTCTTGTGTACGTTAAAAGTGATGGCTTTCAATATGGACACTTAATGTGACAAGCGACATATTAGAAGCTCTAAGTAAACGCAACCAATTTTGCGTTTATTTATTGGATAATGTAAATCTTTTCACAATTCACTTACCAACAAATTATAAATGTTATAAAAATTACCTACATGTACTATTATAAATTCGTTTTCCAAAATAAACAATTCTAAATCTTTGTTTATTTTTGAATTTTTTTGACGCTTTTTGTCGAAATTCAAAAAATCGTTCTTTTTTCCTGTATTTGAAAGACCTGTTTTAAAGTGTTGACAATTTTTTCATCTAGGTGTAAATTACACATATAGAAAACAAATTCTCTTTTTTCGAAGGGGTGATTACCTTGGGATCAAGTGAAAAAGATAACACCTCTAATTCAAACAACTTAGAAAAATCGATTAGCGGTGCACCAAAAAACTTGATGGTTCCTTTTCTTCTTTTAAGTTTAAGAGGTTGGAATCTACATGGTTACAAGCTCATTCAGCAACTAATGAGCTTTGGATTCACATCAGTTGATCAAGGAAATGTCTACCGCACGCTGAGACAGCTTGAAAAAGACAACTTGATTACATCGCAATGGGATACGTCAGCTGAAGGACCTGCACGCCGGATTTACTCATTAACAGATGCCGGTGAACAATATTTAAGCATGTGGGCTAATTCACTTGAACAGTATCAAAACATGTTAGATTCATTTTTTCACATGTATACCGACATGTTGTTCCCTTTTAGCTCTTCTTCTTCTAAAAAGTCAAAAGAATCAAAAGAGGAAGAAAACGATTAAAGGGATTCACGCAGTACATCTGCGTTTCCTAATATAATGTTAAATAAATTTCACGGTCAACCAGCGAGCGCGGAATGTTAGGTTTATTACACAACTACGAATTTCCTCTTTAACGTTTTGTTCATTACGATAACTGTTCGCCAGACCAAATTATTCAAGGAGGAATTTGATTATGTCAACAGTAAAGTATGATACAGTAATTGATGCAATGTGGGAACAATGGACAAAGGGGTTACAAAACATTGCAGACGGAAACAAACAAATTGAGCAATGGACGTTAAAAGCACTTGAGCAACAGCAAGAATTTGTAACAAAAGCAGTTGAACAACTTCAAGCAACAGACAAACAGTGGAAAGCTGAATTAGAAGATCTTCAACAAAAAACAGTTGAAAACTTACGTAAAACAGCTGGTAACGCTGTTGCCGATTCTTATGAAGAATGGACAAACCGCACGCATGAAGCATTAAATAAATTACAAGAGCTTTCTCTTAACCAAAGCAAATCAAGCTATTCTTTAGTAAAGCAAGCTCAAGAACAATATCATCAAGTAGTAACACAATTAGTAGAAGAGCAAAAGAAAACGCGTCAAGAGTTCCAACACGTATCTGATGCATACGTAGAGCAAGTAAAATCTCTTCAAAAATCATTTGCTCAGTCTCTTGAGCAATATGCAGTTGTAAAATAATATATAAAAAAGCCCAGCTTCTTTGAAAGCTGGGCTTTTTTATACTTTCTTGCAAACCATTACCAGTATGCAAAATAGTAAACAGCAAATAATACAGGTACAGCAGTGAACTGCTGTACAAATAAAAAAGGAGATGACTAATCATGGCTAGAACAAATAAACTATTAACACCAGGAGTAGAACAATTTTTAGATCAATATAAATACGAAATCGCTCAAGAATTTGGGGTAACTCTAGGTTCTGACACTGCTGCACGCAGCAACGGTTCAGTAGGCGGAGAAATCACAAAACGCTTGGTGCAACAAGCTCAAGCTCACTTAAGCGGCAGCACACAAAAATAAAACATAACTTCATAACATGGCTAAAAAAAAGGCACCTGCGTGTGCCTTTTTCTTACATAATATAGTCTTTTAAATACACGTAGTCCCCCGCTAATATAATAACCATTGCGATGATATATTTCCGGTTTCTTTCAATTGTTTTCCGGCTCACTTTGACATGTTTTTCAATCAAGCGAATGGGAAGCTGCCGCTTTAAAAACAGCTTATCTTTTAATTCTTTTTCATTGACGATAAAAGATGCAACTTCCACTGCGTTTCCCCTTGCATCCTTATGTTTAGGAGACGTGTTAATAATGTCTTCAAGAGTTAATTTAAACAGTTCCAGCGTCTGACAAAAATAAGTCATTTCCTCTTGAATATATGAAGTTTCACTTTGCCTTTTATAGTTAGAAAGCGATATATCCCTTTCTACCTTACCTTGCATAAAACCTTCATTTTCAATTCGGCTATAGAGCAGCGTTTGGTTTCGCTTTTCTTTTCGAATATAGTCGATGACTCTTCTTTTAATAATCAGTTCCGCAAATGCAAGAAGGGATCGACCTTTTTGGATTGTGTAATTTTCAATGGCTTCATTAAACGCAATCAGACCAATGCTAAATTCATCGTCAGCTTCACTTATATAACGTTTACATACAGCTGAAACAACTTTAGCAATAAACGGTTTATATTGTTGAATCATTTCGTTATGTAATTGTTTATCCCCTTGCTGAATCGTCAGTACAAGTGTTTCAAGCGATGGAGGCGTTTGAACTTTTGTGAGCATTGGCTTCACCTCTTTTACTATACTCAGTTGCTTTATACCATATTAATATCCATTCTTTTGATGACAAACAGGGTAAAGAAGCGCTCTGCTCCTTTTAATTCTCTTTATTATAACCCATAATAGCTCAATTTTACCAATTAACATACATTTGAAATATATGTTTATGAACTGAAATAAACTTCATTGAACTGAATTATCCAACGCTGATTCTGTTCTTTACAGAATATGAACGAAAAAGCAAAACATTCGGATATACAGTAATTAAACACCAGTTAGTTCTTTTACCCTTTCCCAAAACAATTTAAACTAGGTATTTTATCTTAATACAAAAAAAACGCGCATTAAAAGCGCGTTTTTTTGTATTATTGATTTTCAATTTTCTTTAATGAGTCTTTTTCTTTCTCTGAACCTTCAAGATCAGTTTGTTCTTTGTTTTTAGATAAGAACCAGCCTGAAGCTGCTATGCCAAGTAACACAACCCAAAACGTAATTTTCCATACTTTTGATTCAGGGAAGTGTTCATTAATAATACCTAACTCCGGATGAGCAAGAGTGTAAACTGCTAGCTTAACCCCTACCCAGCCTACGATAGCAAAAGCCGCCGTTTCTAGCCCCGGGCGCGTATTTAATAGCTTGACGAACCAAGTTGCAGCAAAACGCATAATGATTAGTCCCATAATTCCTCCGGCAAAGATCACCAAGAATTGTCCGCCATCGAGTCCGCCAATTTTAGGAAGATTGGTTGTTGGCAACGTAACGGCAAGAGCCACAGCAGCCAAAATTGAATCAACCGCAAAAGCAATGTCCGCTACTTCTACTTTTAAAACCGTCATCCAGAAACCTGAGCCTTTTTTTCCGTCCGCTTCTTTTACTTTTTCATGATCACCTTTTTTCACATATCGCTTCACAATATGATTAATGGAAATGAACAATAAGTAAATGGCTCCTATTGCTTGAAGCTGCCATACATCTACCAAAAATGAAATCAAAAACAAGGAACCGAATCTAAAAATAAAGGCACCGGCTAATCCGTAAAACAATGCCTTCTTGCGTTTTTCTTCCGGTAAATGTTTGACCATAATGGCCATTACAAGAGCATTATCCGCCGCCAAAATTCCTTCTAATGCAACCAGCACCAGCAATACCCATCCATATTCTAACAAAAGCGATGCATCCATAAAAATCCCCTCTCGTTTCTTTGTATAAGTTGATTTATTCTCATTACCGGAATAAAACACAAAAAGACCTTTGCCAAATATGGCAAAGGTCTTGCTAAGCATAATCATTATGCCAACAAAGCCGATGGAATACTCCATGTAATGACGACTTTGTTTCAGGTTTCCCTGACGCTACTCCCCTTTACTCCGTAAGAAGTAAATGTATTAAGTTGTTTTTATTTTACAAAAGGTCCACTAATAAGTCAATGAAAAGCCTTCTAAACTTTTGTTAAGCTTTTGTAAAGCGATTTAATACATTCAAAAACGTGGCAATATGAATTGGCTTTGTTACGTATTCACTAAAACCGACTAAAAAAGCTTGATCGATATCGCTTTGCATTGCGCTTGCACTCAAGGCGACTCGCGGAATATGCTTCAACTCTTTTTCCAGCTGAAGCTGTGTGCATACCTCAAAACCATTCATATCAGGTAGATCAATATCAATTAAAACAATGTCCGGTGAAATGGACTTGATTAGCCCGATGCCGTTTTCTCCTGTTTTGGCAACTAAGAGCTTAACGTTTTTATATGGAGAAAGAATCGATTGCATAAGCTCAATATTTGTATCGTTATCCTCAATATACACAATTGAGATTGGCATAGAAAAACCTAAAAATGACTCGGCTTCCCCTTCATTGGATAAGCGTTTAGGAACAGGTGGATGTACTAAGGGAAAACGAACCCAAAATGTACTGCCTTTTCCTTCTTCACTTCGCACTCCACACGTTCCATTCATTAAGACAACAAGCTGCTTTACAAGCGCCAGCCCAATCCCTGTTCCGTCTTTTTCTAGTCTATTCACACGATAGAAAGGCTCAAAAATCCGATTTAATTCTGAAGCTGGAATTCCAAAGCCCCTATCTTCAATCAATATGGTTACGTGATGCTGAGTAATATCGGTATAGATAATGATATCGCGATAAGCGGGCGAATATTTAATGGCGTTTGTAAGCAGATTTAATAAGATCTGCTGAAACCGAAGTTCATCTACTTCAACAAAGACTTCTTGGTATGCGTGAAAGCGAGTATAAAATATACTATGCTTATCTTTTGCTAATGGTTTCATAATTTTAAGCGCGTCTTCAATTGCTTCTTTTACCGACACTGGTTCAAGGTTAATCGCTAAGTGACCTGATTCAATTTTCGATAAATCAAGCGTTTCATTTATTAAATAAAGAAGATGATTACCTGCTTTTAAAATTTTTCGTATACGATTCAATTGTTTTTCTGTTAAATCTTTTTCTCCTTGCTCTTCCAATATCTGTGCATAGCCTAAAATACTGTTTAAAGGCGTTCGAAGTTCATGGCTTACTTTTGATAAAAATTCTGACTTAGCCTGATTTGCTTTTTCGGCTTCTTCTTTGGCTATAATCATTTGCTGATTGGAATGAAGCAGGTCTTGTTCTTGTTCCTGCTGCTTTGTAATATCATAAAATGTGACAACTACGCCTTTATAATATTTGCTTTCTTGCAGAGGTTCAGCATTCACCGAAAGCCAAGTCAACTTTTTCTCATTTAAATAAATGCCCATGACTGTATTTCGCACAGGCTCTTTTGTATGAAGACAGCGGACAGATGGAATATCTTCGAGTGCAAAAGCTGTGCCATCAGGATGAATAATTTCCCAGTCTAAACCAAACGGGTTAACCGATAACATTTGGTCATAAGGCACGTTTAGAATCTTAGCAGCGTATGCATTGGCAGCAATTAAGTTACCTTCAAGGTCATGAAACACCACGCCTTCTGACATTGTAGAAAGAACGGATCGATACATGCTTTCACTTTTAGCCAGCTTTTCTCTTGCTTCGTGAAGATCAGTAATATCTACTATAGAACCAATAACTTCTTGTACTTCTCCTTTGTAGATATGAGGTGTTAATTTCGTATAGTAAGCAAAGTCGTTCAAAAGTACTTCATACGACACTTTCTCTCCCGCCCATGCTTTATCATAGTAACTCCTATTATCTCTTGCGTAGGATTCAGGTAAAAATTCCTCAGGTGTTTTTCCGACAACATCTATTTCCTCATATCCCATTTCACGAATCATTTTGCCTTCGCACATCGTATAGATATATCCTTTACTGTTCTTCACAAATTTAAAAATAGTACCATCTTGCTGTGAAAGCGTGCGTTTTAAATCTTTTTGTAAATCCAGAAGCTGCTGTTGAGCCCTTTTTCGATCTGTCACATCTTTGGCGATAACGTAACTTCCTTTAATTTGATCATAAACAATAATGGGCATTTGCGTGACTTCAACGTATACAGGCTGATTATCTTTGCGAATCAGCGTTGCCTCATAATATACAGAGTCTCCGCTCAGGGATTTCCACATATATTCTTCAGCTCTTTCAGCTTCTCTGAACATAGAAGGAAACGGGATTGTCTCCATTTTGTTTAACGTGTATCCTGTTAGCTCGATTCCTTTTGGATTAATCGTTTGAATATTGCCGTACAAATCAACCGCACACACAATATTGGGATTGTAGTTAAAAAGAGATTGATAATACTCTTCTTTTAATTGACTTTCCCTCACTTCTTCCTGACGCTTAAAAGCAGCAACGAGCAGGAAGACAATCAGTAGCGTAATTGTGATGCTTGCAATAATATTGGAAAACGGCGCTTGATACGGCAGCCACTGGCCCCACCTTCTAGCAACTGAATGTGCAATATGCAGCTTCATTCCATACATACTGATGAAATGCATAGCTGAAATGCCAATACCTAGCAAAATGGAGCTAACAAGTTTAAGAAATGGATTAGCTTTCACGCTTTTCGAACGAAAAAACAAGTGCATCGCATAAAATGCAACGACCAGGGCGATGATGATGGAAAGCAAAACAGATAGCATCGCATAATGAATGTGTGCTTCTGTTTCGATTGCTGCCATTGCAATGTAATGCGTACCCAGAATACTGCTTCCTAAAATAAGCCCTGACCATACCGACGTGCGCCATTTCCAGAATGTCCAAAACGCAACTAATGACCCGCTAATTGCTATTATTAAAGCAAGAACAGAAAGTACAGCATCAAAATGAAAGCTAACAGGAACATAATAAGCAAGCATCGCAATATAGTGCATCGCCCCCACTCCAAGCCCCATTGAAGTTGCTGACAGTGTAAGCCACAAATAATTGTTTCGCTGTTTTTTTATCATTTTGCTCACAATATCAAGTGCTGTATAAGAGGCAAGAATCCCTACAATGACAGCAAGAAATACGGTAAATTCATTATAGTGACCAGTAATTGAAATCATTTTCTTTCCTTTCACTTTAACGTTACTTCTTCTATCTAACTCTCCTTATAAGAACTATATTACGATCATTTATTCCGAAAGCAGACACATGAAATAGACGAAACTTACATAAGCTTCGTCCTTTCATCAACATAACTATTTTAGAAGCAGCAGCATCTCTTAATTTGTCATTAACTGATGCAGCTGTTTTTGAACGTCTTGGATTTTTAATTTTGAGATATGAGCATATTCATCAATTTCTAAGAAATAAACAAGATATGTTTCGTTTTTTGGCGTGATGTGCGAAACTTTCTGCAAATTTACGATATAAGACCGATGTGTTTGACTGAATACAGAAGGGTTCAAATACATATAGATATCACTAATATTTTCATATGTCTCATAGACACGTGATTGAGTATAGATTAAGCATTTTTTTCCGGACTTTTCGATAAAAATAATTTGATCAATTGGAATGTAATAAGTAGATCCATTAAATTTTACAGGCAGTCTTTTTAATTGCTCACCTGGCTTTTTTGACTGATTTTTATCAATTCCAATGGAGTTTTTTGCCCGCTCTAGCGCCATATAAAGTCTGGTTTTTTCAATTGGTTTTACAATGTAATCCAGTGCCGACAACTCGAATGCCTTCACAGCAAATTCATCATAACCGGTGATAAAAATGAAGTTTAAATTCGGCTTAATGCGCAGGCACTTTTTTATGGCATCTACACCGTTAATCGTAGGCATATTAATGTCTACGAGCAAAAGGTCTGGACTCTTAGCCATCACTTCCTGTACAAGCTGCTCTCCGTCTTTGCAGATGCCAATCACTTCAAATTCCGGAAGCTGTTCTATAAAATAATCTAAAATTTCAACCGAATCTTCGTTATCATCGGCAATAATTAAGTTGATTTTGTTCATCCTGACTCCCCCTAGGATACAATGTTAAAGTATAGTACGAACTATTGCCCATTCTGTTTTATGCATGTCTACACATCTTTATAGTGTTTTTATGTTGAGATGAATGATCTACACGGACGCTAATCGTTAATGGAACGCACAACGATTGTTCATGGGGAATATTGCAATAATTGTAGGTTTTCTAGAAGAAGAAATAAAACCGTTTATCTATTATCATTTATTTTCCTAACAATGATTTAATACCCTTTTTATAATCTGCAAATCAGCATGCCAGAATCTTTATTTAATATTTTTAATAAAGGCGACACGCTATTTTCAATCATTTTGTCTTCTCTTACTATTAAAACATGTTCTACGTTCTTCCACCCATACTTTTATTCATTTTTTACTTTTTATTCAAGGTAATTACTTACATACAACCCTTAATAACCCTGTATTTGTAATTTCACTTGAAGAAATTTATGTATTTTTTATTCATTTTATTATAAAAATTCTAGCATATAACGTTATGAACTTACATATGTATTCCGAACTAGTTCCTTTTAGAACTATGATTATTATACCATTTCATAGTATAAATCACATATATTTAAAGGTGAAGACTTTCCATTCCTTTAAGAGTTCAAAGCTATTTATTTGTAAAATAAATCAATTCATTCCTCTCTAAAGGCTAATACATCTAATTATCCATCTATTATCTGTAAAAAAACAGGCCTAAAGTTATACTTCGGCCTGTTTTACTTTCATTTCTTATTTTGCATTTTTTACAATTTGCTGTGCCTGTTTAGATACAAAGAAGCGACCTTTTTTATCCTGTACCACCACACTGTCCATCTGCATCTCTTTTCCATTTACAATCGCAATATTTTTATTTACCGGAAAACGTACCGTTCGCTTATTGTTTGTAACAACGAGCACAGGGTTGTTTTTATCTTTTGAGTCCACCGCTACATTTGAGCCTTTAAACGCTTTATTTGCTTCAATAAATAATTCATTTGTTAACTCGTTTAAGTTAATATTCATTGACTTGGCCATATGTTTGGCAATATCCGTATTATCAAAGTGCCCCGTTGGTCGATTGACGCCGTATGAATACAGAAATACATCCTCACCCGTATGACCGCCCGTTGTGAATCCAAGGTTTGCTCGGTTGGCTAATAGCTTCGATAGTGTAGCACTGATTTCTTTTTTATCTCTTGCTTTAGTCAGCTGCGCTTTTTCCTCTGAAGTTAGGTTTGATAAACCATACAAAGCAGCTACTTCTTCTTTATTTGATAAATCTTCTTTTAAGTTAGACGTAGCACCTTCTAACGTCATTTTTGCTTTTTTTAATGGATCAATATAAGCAGAAACAGGTGTGGTATCATATCCTTTTGTTGTATTTGCATTACCGATTGAAAGACCGCTGTTTCCGTGATCAGCAATCGCAATAACCATCGTATTTCCATCTTTTTTAGCGAACTCTACTGCCTTGCCCACTGCTTCATCAAACGCTAATACATCGCTAATCATGCCTACTGGATCATTCGCATGAGCTGCCCAATCCGTTTTGCTTCCTTCAACAAATAAGAAGAAACCGTCTTTATCTTTGGAGAGTGTTGTTATTGCTTTATTTGTCATCTGGGACAGCTTTGGCTGTTCTGCTTTTGTCTGCGGTCGATCCATATCATACGCTAAGTCTCGGTCAGCGAAGCTCCCCCAGATTTTTTTGGCGCGTGACTGCTCTAATTCCTTTTTATTTTCTACAAAGTCATATCCTCTTTTGTTCAATACATTGACTAAGTTTTCACCGTCTTTTCGGCTTTTTTCTTCTGCTCCTGGAAGAAGAGATTGCTTACCTCCTCCAAGTACTACATCGATGTTTTGATACACTTGCTGCTCCGCTAGCGTTTGAAAATCATCACGGCTGTAGTTGTGGGCTGAAAAACCAGCTGGTGTGGCGTGCTGGATTTCAGAAGTAGCCACAATTCCTGTCGCGCGCCCCGAAAGCTTTGCTCCTTCTAGAACGTTTGCTACGGGACGAAACTGATCTTCTTTTTCTACGGGTTTAACCCCAGGTGTATTCACTACTGAAGGGAGCACACCTACATAACCAGAATTTGATTTATTTCCTGTTGCTAAAGCAGTAGCTGCTGGAGCGGAATCTGTAATAGCAGATTCTGCCGAATACGCCCGTACTCCCCCGGCCATTAGCTGATCCATATGTAACGGTTTTCCTTTGTACCATCTTGCAAGTGTAGTAGCATTTGAGCTCGTCCCGTCCATTACCATCATAATGACATTTTGAGGTTTCTTAGCTGACTGATGCTCCACTTTTGCTTCCGTTTGAATAAGAGAGTTTCCTAAACCAAACGAGGCCAATGCTACTGCTCCTGCCAGTGTAATACCTGCTAATTTTTTCTCCATATAAATGTACCCGCTCCTTTATTTCATTATCTTCGACATGTCTAAAGTTACCATCCAAACGTAAATCTACTGTTTATCCACTGTAAAAGAGTGTAAAGTTTGTCTTTATATTCTTCCTTTCTTCTTGAGAAAAAATAGTCGAATAAAAAGGAAGTACATGAACAAACTACCAGTAATAGAAAGTCATGCGAGGGGCACGGTTATGTTTAAACATTTATTTAAAAAAAAGAATGCAGACGATCAGCCCAAAAAATCATTGGACGAACTGATTAAACAATTTAAAAAATCAAGTGATTTTACAACATTAGCTATTGGTTCGCAGCATCGAAAATACATCATTACTTATTTTAAGCAGCTCGTAAACATGCAAAGTGTTGAAGATAAAATACTTGAGCCTTTTCAAAAACTAGACTTCACGTTAAGCAGTGTATATGAAGTCGAAAACGTTCTGCCGATTGAAGATATTTCCGTTACAAAAGATACAAAAGAAATTTTAGAAAAGATGCTGCGCGGCTATGTGATGTTTCAATTGCATAAAGACGATAAGCTAGTAGCTCTTATTAAAGTTCAAAGCTTTGATACGGGCTTTCGAAAAGAAAATGAAACAGAAAATGAGTTCAGCGTCGTCGGGCCCAAAATTGGTTTTGTAGAGGATTTAGATGTCAATCTCTATTTAATGAGAAAAACGGTCATTTCCGAAAACCTTATTTTTAAAGAACTTACCGTAGGAAATAAATCGAAAACGCGCGTGGTGCTTGTTTATTTAGAAGGCGTAACGAACCCTCAGCACGTAGACACCCTGACCCAGCGCCTTAAAGATATAGATTTCGACGTCATTTTTGATAGTACAATGCTTGATCAATTAATTTCCGATAATTCTTCTACGGCGTTTCCGCTTTTTTTAACAACAGAGCGGATCGATCGAGTCTTGTTTAGTCTGTTAAACGGGCAAGCTGCCTTCTTTTCAAGCGGTTCACCCTACGCAGTTACGGGACCGTCAACGCTGCTTGACTTCTTTATTTCACCTGAGGACTACTATTTACCGTGGGTTCTAGGGTCATTTTTCCGAGTTATTCGTATTTTAGGCGTCTTTTTCTCTATTTTTGCTACGCCTCTTTATGTAGCGATTGTTACGTATCATTATGAAATGCTTCCAAAAGATCTGCTGGGTCCTATTATTTTTTCAAGGACAAACGTTCCTTTTCCACCCGTCATCGAAGTACTTTTTTTAGAAATCACCATTGAGCTGCTTCGCGAGGCCGGAGCCAGACTTCCAACAAAAGTAGGTCAAACGCTGGGAATCGTAGGCGGGATTGTTATTGGGCAAGCAACAGTAGAAGCTGCATTAACAAGCAATATTTTACTTATTATTGTTTCACTGACAGCTTTAGCCTCTTTTACAACGCCTATTTTTAAAATGTCTAATACCATCCGGTTATTACGGTTTCCGTTTATTTTGTTTGCTACTGCGTTTGGTTTAGTCGGCATCACCTTTGGCTTTTGCTTCTTGCTGGTTCACTTGCTTCGTTTAAAGTCTTTAGGCATGCCTTATCTTGTTCCGCTTTTTCCGTTTCGTCCAACAGAGTACAGAGATACCTTTTTGCGCTTGCCGTATAGTCATACAGCCAAGCGGCCAAGCTACTTGCGTCCTTTAGAACGCTTTCGCTATAACCCTAATAAAGCGAATAAGACTAAACGAAAAAGTAATTTAGATAATGAGTAAAGCGGGGAAACGTCATGAAGAGAATACTTATTTTATGCACTTGCCTTACTTTCTTAACGAGCTGTGCAGACCGTGAAACAATTGACGAAATTCAAGTAGTTAACTCCATCGGATATGATTATATTCCTCAAAGCAATAAAGTCAGAGGAACTATTTTATACCCTATTTATAAGTACGGGCCAACGGAAGAACCTAGTATTATTGCGGCTACTGCTAATTCATCATTTGATATTCCACTCCGCTTAAACAATAAATCATCTCTTCCAGTTGCTTTTGGGCAGCTGAGGAGCATCGTCATGGGAAAAAAATTTGCAACACATGGCGTGGATGAATTAGTAAATACAATTGCTAGGAATCCAGACCTTGGACGTAATATTAAATTAAGCATTGCAGATGGCAACGCACATGAATTATTGAGCTCCGTTACCAAAAAGAAAATTAAGGACTATCAGTTTATTTCTAATTTAATCGAACAAAATATCCGCACAGAAAATTTGCCTAACACTAATTTACAAATTTTTTTATTTAGTTTTTTTAGCGACGACCGTGACCCTTATCTTCCTGTTTTAGCCCAAGAAAAAGATGCTATTAAATTAAAGGGACTGGCGCTTTTCAAAAAACAAAAAGTCGTTACAACCATCGGAATGAAAGAAACGTTTTTATTTAAACTGCTAACAAGCGGAACAAAGCACGGCCGCTACTCAGTAAAAATTAAAGAGAGTGACCGCAAAGGCGAAATTATACTGCAAAACTTGCGCACCAAAACAAAGTATGAAATTAAAGGCAATCATCAACATCCAAGTATTGTTGCGCACTTAACTATCGATGGACTTGTAAAAGAGTTTCCTGGATGGATAGATTTAACAGACCCGGCTAATATTAAAATGGTTGAAAAAACGCTTCAAAAAGATATTGAAAAAGATGGGGATACCTTTATTAAGAAGCTTCAGCGGCACAAAATCGACCCTATTTGTTTTACAGATTATGTTCGAAGTAAAACGCGAGGGTTTAACAGTGAAAAATTCAAAGCGCAATATCCGGATATGAATATTGAAGTAAAAGCTCGCGTTCACCTTATTCAAACGGGTATTAGTAACTAGGAGGAAGAAAAGATGCACAATACAATTAAAGAAGAAAATCAAGTTTCCCCTTCTTTTCTTTTTTTCTTAGTGCACTCTACGCAAATTGGGGTAGGAATACTAGGATTTCAGCGTTATATTATGAAAGGTGCTGGGTATGAATCCTGGATATCCATCATTCTTGCTGCAATTAGCGTTTGTATTTTATTAGCGATGATTTTTAATATCTTAACTCGCGAGAACAGCGACATAATTGATATACACCGATTATATTTCGGGAAATACTTGGGAGGGGCTTTAACGCTTGCCGCCTCTATTTATTATTTTATCTTCGCCTTAACAATTTACCGAACGTATGTAGAAATTTTGCAAATATGGATGTTTCCGCAGTTAGCTACATGGATTGTATCACTCGTTTACTTACCTCTAATTTACTATACAATTTCAGGTGGGTTTCGTGTCATTACGGGAATTGCTTTTTTTGGAGTCATTTTGCCTTTGCCTCTCCTATTTGCTCTAATCTATCCGTTAAAATATGCTCATTTAAACAATCTATCTCCCTTGTTCGATCACACGATATGGGAATTTTTGATTTCAACTAAATTGATGACCTTTGAGAACCTAGGATTTGAATCCATACTTTTTTTCTACCCTTTTATAAAAAACGGTGCTACTAGTCAGAAATGGGGTCAATACGGTGTGCTGTTCAGTACTTTTTTATACTTATGTACAGCCTTAGTCTCGTTTGTTTATTTTAGTCAGGGACAGCTAGGCCATACAATCTGGCCAACCTTAACAATGGCTAAAATTATCGAAATTCCATTTTTGCAGCGTTTTGAATATATTTTAATTGCTCTGTGGCTCTTAGTTGTTCTGCCTACTATTGCTGTTAGCTTGTGGTGTACAATTCGCGGATTTAGTAAAACATTTAATAAACCGCCTACTATTTTTCTCATATTAGCCTTAATTGCACTCCTTGGCTTTTCTATTTTCTTTGATGACCGAGAAACGATTGATCAACTTAATACACGACTATCTATGACCGGCTTTTACTTTATTTATGGCTATATTCCTTTCCTTTTTCTATATAGCCTCATTCGAGCCAAAATAAAACAAAAGAAAGCACAAAAAGAAGAGCGTGAGCCAACTTTAAGTTGAATCACGCTCTTTTTCTCATATTATTTTATTTGTTAAATAAAACAGCGTATTCCCCGTATCCTTCTTTTTCTAAATCTTCCTTCGGAACAAATCGAAGAGCTGCTGAGTTGATGCAGTAACGCAAACCGCCTGCATCTTGCGGACCATCATCAAATAAATGACCTAAATGAGAGTTAGCCGTTTTGCTTCGTACTTCTGTACGAACCATATTATGACTAACGTCCATGTTTTCTTTTACTTCATCTTTATTAATCGCTTTTGTGAAAGACGGCCATCCGCATCCGGCATCATATTTATCAGTTGAACTAAACAACGGCTCTCCTGACACGATATCTACATAAATACCATCTTCTGTATGATCCCAAAATTCATTGCGAAACGGAGGTTCCGTTGCGTCATTTTGAGTAACTTCATATTGAATAGGCGTTAATGTCGTTTTCAGCTGCTCGTCGCGGCCAAAGTCTTTCCAGTTTTCTTTAATAAAACGATCACGTCCAGATCCTCGTCGATACATAGCATAGCGGAATTTATTTTTCTTATAATAACCTTGATGGTATTCTTCCGCTTCGTAAAACGGTTTTGCCGGTAGAATTTGTGTAGCAATCGGCTCAGAAAAACGACCGCTTGCTTCTAATTGCTGCTTCGATTCTTCGGCTAGTTCCTTTTGGTGTTCGTTGTGGTAAAAGATAGCTGTTCGATACGAGTCGCCTCGATCCGCAAATTGTCCGCCTGCATCCGTTGGATCAATTTGAGGCCAGTATAGTTCTAAAAGCTTTTCATATGGAAAAACTTCTGGGTCAAATGTAATTTGGACCGCTTCATAGTGGCCCGTTGTTTCTGAGCATACTTCTTTGTACGTCGGGTTCTCTTTGTGACCGCCTGTATAGCCAGATACAACTTTTATAATGCCTGGCTGTTCATCAAAGGGCTTCACCATACACCAAAAACAGCCTCCAGCAAAAGTTGCTACTTCATATTGTTCTGTCAAAAAGATGACCTCCTTCATGTGTTCTTTCTATTATTATACGCTGATTTGATATTCTCACCAACTAACTTGCTTCTTGTACTCTTTCCGTTTTAAGACAAAAAAATAATCAGTGAAGCTCATCTTCACTGATTATTCTTCCGCATTTAAAGCGCTTTATTTTTGATCACCTTTAATTTTGTGAAACAGTTTATTCATCGTTTCAATTTCTTTATCTGTAAAGTGCTCAAACCGCTCAAGGAAATACGCTCGTTTTTTTTCTTGAATCACATTAAAAATATCTTGCCCTTCTTTGGTCAGTTCAATATCAATAATACGTCGATCATTTTCAGACCGTTTGCGTGCAATGTAGCCTTTTGACAAAAGCAAGTCGGTTACCGCCGTAATGTGGCTTGCTGACACTTGAAGATACTTAGATAAATCAGTTGATCGCTGCCTGCCGGAATCAACCAGCATACGAAGCACCATAAATTCATTTGTTGATAGCTCTGAATTGTATACTTCAT
The DNA here is from genome assembly GCF_056836725.1 of Priestia sp. 3CA3. Lineage (NCBI taxonomy): Bacteria > Bacillati > Bacillota > Bacilli > Caryophanales > Bacillaceae > Priestia > Priestia sp. 3CA3. The sequence continues at coordinate 139,173 of NZ_JBXENJ010000005.1, read as the reverse complement.
TAATTTCTTGGCGAAGCTGTCTGAACACAAAGCGAAACAGCGTCTCCATTTCTTGAACGAGCTCTTCTCTTTTTTTCACTTGTCACTCTCCTTAACGCTATCGCATGATAACGAATATGTATTTACGAAAGTATTTCACTTTCTTAACTTAATTAGTTTTATCAAATTACTAAGCGTTTCGTCAACTATTATTGAGATTTTTTTCCACAAATCTGTACGAATTGATGTATTTTTCATAAAATTCCATAAAAAAAAGCGATTTACCGTTATGGTAAATCGCTGCTAATAGCTAAAAATACCGGTTAAAAAGCTTCTCCATCTCGGAACAGGCTTTTTACCTTTTAAGCTGTCTTCACTTTTTAACTGACTTTCAAGTTCTACTACTCGATTTTCTAATTTTGTAATAACTTTATTTAATCGATCGATTTCTGAACGATGCTCTAAAATTTGAAAGGTCACTACTTCTCCCGCTTTTTCTTCTGTACGCTTTTCATTTTCAATCAGTCTTAAAAAAAGCTGATCAAGCTGCTTTTGCATATCTTGTGCACGTTCATCAGATATAACGACTTCCTCTTTTTCTACTACTTTTTCTACCACTTTGACGACGGCTTGACGATTGCGGTTTTTTTGAAAGTTTTTAAGTGCCTCAACATTTTCTTCTGTAAACTCACAGTGTCCCGATTCATTTCTCTCTAGCTCGATATCCGCCATTTTGACCCACTTTAATACCGTACTTGGATGTATTCCCAGTGACTTTGCCACATCTACCGTTTTCATCGTCATGTTCCATCCCTCCATTTTTTTCATTTACTAGCCATTTCGAGAGAAATTTTTAAATCCCTTCATACGTGACAAAACTAGTATGGATTCGTCAAAGAAAGTGGACGTTCAACAAATGAAGAAAATGATGTCATTATTCCTTAAAAAAACTCGTACAAACCTTCTGCAAAGTAACAAAATTCGCTCTGTGAAATCCCCTTGCCGTATCCCTTAAAAAAAGACGCGCGCTCTTTACCTGTAAAGATTCCGTCTTCAAAACGAACAGCCAGCGCCATATCATAACGAGCGTCTCCTAAAGTTCCTCCGCTCCAGTCAATAACAGCTGTTATCTGACCGTCGTGTACAAGTACATTATCAATCGTGTAGTCTCCGTGAATAAGTACCTCTTGTTTGCATATCATGTTTTGCTTCTGCAGTTGTTTTAGCAGCCGTTGATTTCCGTCTACCTCATAGTGGGTTAAATTGTACTCTGCCTCTTGCAGCATGCGGTGGATCCACGGCTGCTTACTCACTAATCGTTCTGGACACTCAGCATTGTGAATACGAGCAAGAAGACGCCCCATTTCATAGACAACGTGCTCACGCTTTTTTTCATTATCTTCCTTCTCTAAATACTCTCTTACCGTCTTTCCTTCAAAAAATTCTAGCAGCATCCAGCTCTCCTCTGCTGTTTGAACAAACTTGTAAGCGCTCGGGCTTTGAAAGTCCGCCAGTGCCTGTATATTTTTTAATACATAATATTCCTTATATAACCATTTTCTGTACTTTTCCCTTTTTGCCCGTTTTAAAACATATCTCCCTTTAGCGGTATGAAGAATACCGACATCCGATGTACACCCTTGCTTCGGAAACGTCACTTTTTCGATTTGCTTTACATACTTTTTTATCGAATGAGGAATTTCTTCTACTATAATAGGATGCAATTGTTCCACTCCCCTTTCTTTCTACATTCTCTTTTTGTTGCTCTTTCCCTACAAAAAAGTTGAGACATAACGAAATCACTTCAATTTAATACAAACAAATGGGGTGAATGAGCTATTATGAAGCGCTTGTGACACCGCTGTTGATTTCCGTGCAAGACTTCGCTTTCCCCGCAGCAGTCTCCGTCTTTCCCTCCAATCAACAGCTAGAAGCAACTAACTGCATACTTGAAACCTACGTTCACCATTCCAATAAAAAAATCCGAACGATTACTCGTTCGGACCTTCCTTCAACTAAACTACTTTTGCCCAGTCTCTTACCCTTTACCAAGCACCCAGCGGCTTTTCGTAAACATCGTATAACCAACCGCAAATAAAACAACCGTACAAACCGATAAGCTTCCTATTGTATAGACGAGACTCTGCATGTCGTAGACACCGTAGAGAAGCTGTTTCATAAGTGCAAATACGTTATAAATAGGAATTAAAAATCCGCTTGGTTGCAGTTCATGTACGGATTTTCCCATCAGTAAAAAGTATGGAAGTATCGCTACCATCACAATTTGAGATGTATAGCTCTGCGCTTCTTTAACCGAACTTGCTAAAAGGCTAAGAATACATAATACCATAGCTCCTAGAAGTGCTAGCAGGGTAAGGGTGACTAAAAACGAGAAGATAAAGGTTGTAACATGACCGTTGAGCTGCAATGCATTATTTAATACGGTTGTTAAATAACGTACAGACAAAACAAATGTAAATGTGGACAAAAGACCGCTCAATATACCAAATGTAGAGATAGTAAGCCATTTCCCAACCAGTAATTGCGTTCGTTTGACAGGAGACATCAATAAAGCTTCCATTGTTTTCCGTTCTTTTTCACCTGCAAAAATATCATTTGCTGAAGGAAGAATCCCCCCAAAAACGCCCATAATGATAATCATTGGCGCAAACATTGCAATCATTGTTAAAGAGCCGTCATCTTCTTTAGACACTCCTTTTTCAACCACATTAAACGGAGCTATCGTTTGACTATTCACATTTAGTTGGTCTAAGCGTTCGCTAACTATAGCTTCTCGATGTTTATTCAGTATATTTTGTATATACTCTGCGGTAGCACCTGAGTTCATGCTCGCTGAATCCGTATAAACAGTAACTTCTGGCGATTTCATCTTACGCACTTCTGAAGAAAAATCGTCTGGTAGCTTTAACGCCGCTAACGCTTTCCCTTGTTCTACAGCACTGAGTGGATTTCTGCTTTCAATTACTTTAATATTGTCATCGTTTTTTAACCAGTCGATCACACTGGCATCAGAATCTTTTGTAACAGCTACAGACATGGAATCTGTTTGATCACTAGCCATCATTTTGTCTGCAAAAAAGATAATCCCTACATTTAATAAAATCGGAATCAACACGCTAAAGATAATCGTTTTGCGATCTCGCAAACAATCTATTAACTCTTTTTTATAAATATGCCAAATCATATTAAGCCCCCCTCACGATACGCGACATAAAGATGTAGTTTAAGTCTGTACTTTCCTCTTCTTTATACAGCTGTTCATTTGTTCCTTGATAAATCATTTTTCCTTTATGAATCATAATGATAGATTGACACAGCATCTCCACTTCTTCCATAATGTGACTGGAAAAAACAATCGTTTTTCCTTCTCTTTGCAGACTTTTAATAAGCTCGCGAAACATGTTTGCTGATGTAATGTCTAATCCTGTAGTCGGTTCATCAAATAGGATAACGTCCGGGTTATGAAGAATAGTGCGTGCAATGGCTACTTTTTGACGCATTCCTTTTGAAAAGCCTCCGACGCGACGGTCCAAGTAGTCTTTCATTCCAAAACGTTTGGCCAGTTCCTCAATCCTTATCTTTGTTTCATGTTTGCTCATTCCATAAAACTTAGCAAAATAAGATAAGTTTTCACGCGCAGTCAAACGGTCATATAAACCTGTTTCACCGCCAAAAAGCACGCCGATTTTTTTCTTTATTTTATCAGGCTGTTTATGAATGTTTATTCCGTGAATGAACATATTACCTTCCGATGGTTCAAGTACAGTCGACAGCATACGTAAAAGAGTTGTTTTCCCCGCTCCATTTTCCCCTAATAGTCCTACAATTTCTCCTTGTGCGATGGTTACATGAATATCTTGAACAGCTGTAATTGTTTGCTTTTTCTCTTTAAAATATTTCGTCACACCTTTGATTTCAATCATATCCGCTCTCCCCTTTTACTGTGATTGACTATATCTTAGCTTATTTTTTATACAGCATCTTCCATCTTGTCATAAAGAGGTTTTTTTATGTCGCGAAACGTCCTTTCCATCTTGTAAATCATGGTAAAATAGTGTGGTAATATCCAATAGAATAAAACAAAGAGGGTTTTTATTTATGAAGGTAGGATTAGTGGATGATCATTCATATGATTTAGAAAAATTGAGGATTTCTTTAGAAAGAGAAGATGATATAGACATACTTTTTTCGACTAGCAGCGCGGAGGAAGCTTATAACGAAATTAAAAAAAATGAAATTGATTTATTAATTACAGATATTGAAATGCCAAAGCTATCAGGTTATGAGCTTGCAGACTTTATCAATGCTTACGCACTTGATATTCAAGTCATCTTTGTCACTGGGCACAGCGGCTTTGCCGTTCATGCATTTGAACTCAACGTTTTAGACTACATTATGAAGCCTTATTCTAAAGAGCGTCTGTTAAAAGGCATTCAGCGTTTTCATCAAAAAAAACAATCAACTGATACAAGAGATAAGCTTATTTTAAAACAAAAAACCGAAATGCAAGTGCTGAACAAACAAGATATTATATTTGCAGAGCGAACGGGTCGCTCTACCACCATCATAACGACAAATGGAGAATTTAGTACCTATCAATCATTAAACGAAATTGAAAAAGAATTAACAGCGAGTCATTTTCTAAGGTCGCATCGAGCTTTTATTATCAACATTTCCTATATTCAAAATTTCTCCCTGTATACTAAGCACTCCTACTCCGTGATGTTTCAAAGCACCGAAAAAACAGCTTTAATCACGAAAACAAATTTAGACATCTTGCAAAAAGAGTACTTTTAAAGGAGGGACTATCTAAAATGAAACTATTTTACACACTAGTTTTACTAACTGTTTTCGTGCTCCTCTTTTTTAAAGACCTGCCTGTTAGTTTACATCTCCTACTTAGTTCTTTTATAATTGGTTCATTTTTTATATGGAGAAAGAAATATCAAACGGCTCCTTCACTAACGATAAAAAAAGCAATCGTACTGACGTCTTTTTTTCTGCTTTTATTTAGCCTATCTTCACCTCTTAGTATTGGCCTTACCGTTATCACAATGATTGGTTACATGACCGACATATTTTCGTCTTATCAACAATACATATTCGTAGCTAACCGGGAAAGCAGTGCTTCACGTGAAATTCAAAAAAACAATGAGCTTTTTCAAGCGTTAAGAGCTGAAAGACATGATTTTATTAAACATGTCAGCGCCGTATCCTATCTTCTAGAAACAAACCAAAGACAGCAGGCACAAGAGTATATTCAAGATTACGTTGAAGCTTTGAATGATACCCATTCATATATTCAAGGTGAACATTCGCACGTTGCTTCTGTTGTACATCAAAGCAAGAATCAAGCACATACGTGGGGAATACATATGAATGTTCAATTAGATTCACCGTTATCACAGCTGCCTTTAAAGCACCTTGACCAAATGAATCTCATCATGAATTTACTGCATAATGCTTTAGAAGCCGCTCATTCTTCTGAGAAAAAAGAGATAACCGTTTCGAGTATGATTCGAAGTGGCATTTACATTTTAGAAGTCAGCAATTCTACCGCTCCTTTATCACGAGAGCGTCAAGATCACTTGTTTACTTCTTTTCATGTGACAGAAAAGAAAGAACGCCACGAAGGCCTTGGCACGTGGATCATTTCTAAACTTGTTTCCAACTACCAAGGACGCTTGGAATATACCTATCACGATTTAACTCTTTCCATTAAAATAAAATTTCCGATAGTCGTTTCCTCAAAACAAGCAACATAGCCGCTATAGCCTAAGCGGCTTTTTTTCGTATGAGCCTCTTCTATACGTACACACTATAAAAAGCACCGAAAAAAAGAAATATTTCACACTTGTTTTAGCTCTTTTATCGTCACTTTTTTAGTTTTTAATTTTTTATATGCAAATCTATTGCATTTCAAGTAAAAAACGAATATTATATATCATGTTGCTTTTAATGTTCGTTATTTTTGGAGGTTACTTATGTTTAAGTTAAAAGAATATAACACGGATGCTAAAACGGAGATTTTAGCTGGTATTACAACGTTTTTAACCATGATTTATATCGTCATTGTGAACCCAGTTATTTTGTCCAGCGCCGGCGTTCCTTTTGATCAAGTATTTACAGCTACTATTATTTCAGCAGTCGTAGCTACGCTATGGATGGCTCTTGCAGCTAACTATCCAATCGCTATTGCTCCCGGCATGGGAATGAATGCATACTTTGCTGCTTTAGTTGTCGGTTCAAATGGAAGTATCGACTATGCTACTGCTTTTTCAGCTGTATTCGTAGCGGGTATTATCTTTATCATCCTATCGTTAACATCGTTTCGCGAAAAATTAATTGAAGCTATTCCAAACAATTTAAAGCACGCGATCAGTGCTGGTATCGGTTTATTTATTGCTTTTATCGGGCTTCGTTCAGCCGGTATTATTGTTGCAAATAAATCAAATTTAATTGGACTTGGTGATTTGCAGTCTGAGAAAGTAGTTTTAACACTGATTGGACTTGCGATTACAATCATTTTATATACGCTAAATGTAAACGGCGCTTTATTCTTCGGTATGATTATTACCGGACTAATTGCTTTCTTTAGAGGACAGCTTTCATTTGATAAAGGTTTGTTTGCTTCTCCTCACCTTCCGGACGGCTTAATGATTTCAAATCCTTTTGCTGCTTTTGGAGATGTTATTCATCATGATTTGTACACAGTTGTTTTTTCTTTCTTACTTGTTACGATTTTTGATACAACAGGTACAATGGTAGGAGTAGCTCAACAGGCAGGTCTTATGAAAGGTAATAAGATGCCTCGCGTGCGTCAAGCATTGCTTGCTGACTCATTTGGTACAACGATTGGCGCTTTATTTGGTACAAGCCCAACAACGGCTTACGTTGAATCTTCATCTGGTGTAGCAGCAGGCGGACGTACAGGTCTAACGGGCGTGACGGTAGCCATTCTATTTATTGTGGCAGCATTCTTTAGTCCGGTTGTAAGCTCGGTTTCTGGCGTAGCAGCTATTACTTCACCTGCATTAATTATTGTCGGAAGCTTGATGATGGGTGCTGTAGCTAAAATTAATTGGAATGACTTTGATGAAGCGTTCCCTGCCTTTTTAGTTGTTCTAGCAATGCCTCTTACATCAAGTATTGCAACAGGAATTGCCCTTGGCTTCATTTCTTATCCGTTAATGAAGCTGGTAAAAGGAAAAGGCAAACAAGTTCATCCGCTTGTGTATGTCTTTGCTGTTTTATTTCTCTATCAGCTCATCTTTTTACCTCATTAAAAAAGCTTGGAGATTTCTCTCCAAGCTTTTTTTATTGAAAGTAATTGTTATTTTCTTTTGTTTGATAAAGATAATTTTCCACATAGATTTGTTCTGCCTCAGAAGCATTCTTTATCCCTTCTTCTGGATCTAGCTCGATACTTCTCTTTTTAGCTATATAATCCACTAGCGCCCCAAATCCTAAAAGACCGCCTATAATCCCAGCAAATACAATCCATATTGGCAATCGCTTCACGTCCCTTTTCTTTTAATTGTATCAGCTTCAGCGCAACAGGTAAATATTAACATAGTTATCCATTTATAAATAAAGCGCTTTTTACCAAATATACGTAAAAAACGTCTTGGTATTTGGTATACTAAACTCACGGCATGTTCTACAGAGAAAGGGGCTTAATTGCATATGAACAAACAGCTTGGAACGTTAATGTTTGTTATTTTTATGGTATTTGTCGGCTTTGGAGTGATCATCCCCATCGTACCTGAAGTTATTCGTGCCACGGGTGCAAGCACGGTCAATTTAGGGATACTAATGGCTAGCTATTCGATCGCATCTTTTATTACCGCACCTTTTTGGGGGAAGCTTTCCGATATAAAAGGCCGCCGTCCCATCTTACTTTGGGGCTTACTTGGCTTTAGCGCAAGCTTTTTTCTTTTTTCGGTGGCAGAAAACTCTCTGACTCTGATGTATACGTCACGCATCATCGGAGGTTTGTTTGCAGGAGCTGTTATTCCTTGTGCTTTTGCATATGCTTCTGATAGTACAGATGAAGAAAACCGCACGAAAGCAATGGGACTGTTAGGGATGTCAATTGGCTTAGGCTTTATTTTTGGACCGGCATTAGGCGGTGTCCTTTCGTCTTTCGGCTTGTTTGTTCCCTTCGTTATCTCTGGTATCTTGTCACTGATTATGACAGCGTTCTCATTCTTTACGTTAAAAGAATCGTTACGAAAAGAACCTGCTGCCAAAGTACAGACATCCAGATGGCATGACTTCACGTCAGATTTTCAAGGAGCTATGAAGTATTTATATGTTCTTTCATTTTTAGCTACTTTTACGCTCGCTGGTTTAGAAGCTACTTTTCAATTTTTTCAAATAGCGAAAATCAATGCTACTCCCACGACAATCGGATGGATGTTTATGGCGAGCGGTTTAACTCAAGCCCTGATTCAAGGCGGTGTACTGCAGCGATTTAAAAAAGGAAATGAAAAAAAACTGATGGCTATTGGCTTATTGGTTTCAGCAATAGGATTTACGTCTATTTTGTTATCTTCTAGTGCCGTTAATGCTACCTTATTTCTGTGCATATTTACAGCAGGAAATGCCCTTATTCGTCCTTGTGTCCTCTCATTAATTACGATGAGAACCAAAGTAGGATATGGCTCTGCTTCAGGGTTAACTGCCTCAATGGATAGCTTAGGGCGTATTTTTGGCCCTCTGCTTGGTGCATTTGCCTTTAAACTCAATATGACGCTGCCTTTTATTATCGGAGCAGTTGTCACTTTAGCTGCTTTACTGCTGATTCAGCGTCATACAGCTCTAGATTATTCTGAGCAAACACTATCATCATAGAGGCTGAGACAAAAGTATTTTAGCTGAAGGAAAATCCGAACGATGAATCGAGATTCTTGATGAAGAATCCAACGCGTTCGGATTTTTTTATTGCTATGGTAAACGTAAGTTTCATGTATGTAGGTACTTCTAGCTGGTGATTGGAGGGCAAGGCGAAGACTCCTGCGGAAAGCGAAGCCTTGTAGGGAAAGCAACAGCCGATTCCTACTAGCTCATGTAGCCAATTTGTTAGTCTTTGGATTAATTTAGCTATGGCTCAATCTCTTTTCATCGTTACTAACACAAGATTATCCGCAGCTGCAGTGTGTTTTATAATTGAAAACCGATGAGCTTCGTATAGCTTAATCGCAGGTGTATTTTTTTCGGCTGTGGAAACCATACACTCACATTCTGAATATCTTTGAAGTACATATGTTAAAAGACGGCTTCCAATTCCTTTTCGAAAGTAACGAGGACGCACAACGAGGCGGCAAATCGTTAATCGCTCATTTTCTTTTTCAAACGACAGCACTCCTGCTAGCTTACCTTCAATCATTTCTCCGATAAACACTTCCTTGCTTTTCATAATATCTTCTTTGCTTTCTGTAAGCTGAGGAATATCTGAAAAGCTAATGAGCCTTGCTTCTTCTTGATAAGCTTCTACTTGCACAGCTACTATTTGAAGAGCGATATCCACTCTTTGATGTTCGAGGATTTGAAGCATGAAAACCACTCCATTTCTTTCACAAATTTAGACAAATTCCATGTTTTCACTATATCCAAACGCCTTCCTTGTACATATTGTATTATGTACCGAATTAGCCAGGAGGTGTTTATATGCATATCACTGCTGAAAGAATTAGAGAAGCAACAGAAGCGATTGCTTCTACTGAGCTTGAAACATTTATGTACCAAGAGCCAACTGCTCTTCACAGACGCTCTCGTCGCCGTTCTACTCGCCGTTCTACTCGTCGCACTACTCGCCGTTCTACTCGTCGCACTACTCGCCGTTCTACTCGTCGTTCTACTCGCCGTTCTACTCGTCGTTCTACTCGCCGTTCTAGCCGTCGCCGCTGTCGCTGCGGTTCACCTTGCTGCTCATACCCATGGTTTAATAAATCATTTGGCTGCTGCTTTAAAGGGCATGGCTGCCGTCGCTAACTAACTCTAAAGCAAGCCGAGTCTAAAACATACGCGGCTTGCTTTTTTCAAGATTTTTATTTTACATAATCATTCGTTTTACTCTTCTTAAAAAAGAAAACAAAGTATAATAGTGGGAAAGAATCTCTCTTAAAAGGAGGACTATCCATGCGCCTATCTTTTGATCACCTTGTTCATTTTTCACCTGATCCTATTAAAGCTCAGAAAGAACTAAACGAATACGGAATCAATGTTATTAAAGGCGGCATTCATGAAAAATGGGGCACTTTTAACACGTTGGCTTACTTTAATCTTAGCTATATTGAATGGCTTGGGCTTAGAGACATCGCGTTAGCTCAAAACGTTACAGATAATAACCTTATTCAGCAGCTTGTTAACGAACATACACCGGTTGGTCATTTTGGTCGATTTGCACTCCGTACAGATGATATGAATTTGCTGATAAAAGAGCTGGAAAGCAAGAACGTCACTGTAAAAGGTCCTGTAGCGGGTTCTCGTCAAACCAATGATGGAGAAAGACTTCAATGGAAAATGTGTTTTGTTGAAGCTGATCACGATTCCCTGCCTCTTCCTTTTTTTATTGAATGGGGTGAATCAGAAGAAAAACGCAAGCCAAAGCTAGCGGCTCTTTCTTCTCACCAAGCTGGTCAGCTGCATCTAAAAAATATTTACTGTGCTGTACATAACCTCGAAGAATCCATCAGCAAGTGGACGAAACTGCTGGACGTTCAGTCTGGCGAAAGCTACAAAGACTCTTTACTTGATGCACGTTGTCAAAAACTATATGTCAATGGAGGAAACCTTATTTTTTGCAGCGGAACCCAAGGTGTTGTCCATGATACATTAAAAAAAGTTGGAGAGCGTCCATTTTTGGTTGAATTGGATCACGCTCTAACACCGCAACAAATTACCGTACAAGGAGCTTCGTTTAAATTCAACAAATAAACATCCGCAGGCGGATGTTTATTTCTGCGCTTCTTTTATAGCTTGATAAATGAAATGAGGCAAAATTTCAAAGGAATACTGAACATCTAATCTTTCGGTCCATTGATGCGCATCTCTTCCCAGCGGTCCAATGTTCAGCACCGGCATCTTCAGCTCCTCTAGCTCTTCTAGCGGGATATGATATCCTTTATTCCATAGAGGCATATTGGCTACTAACGTGTTAAATGTATGAAGCGGATGCTGCAGGCTGGCATAGCTTAAATCCGAAATTCCACCAAAATAACTTTGTTCAACTAGCTCCACTTGGAATTGCTCTTTGGCAGTTGCCTGTACGTTTGACAAAATCTTTTGTACAAAGAGATCATCATGTGAACAAACGGCCGGGTAAAAAGGCGGCGTAAAAAATAAGACTATCATCGGAGCTGCTTCTTTACATAAACCAGCTAAAGAGTTTACTAATTTAATGGTTTTATTTCTGTCATCATCTTCTTGTGCCAAAAGTGCCGCTTCCATTTCTTGCACATATTTTTCACCGTGCTGTTTGACTGCATGAGTATAAAGTTCTTCATACGTCCATACGTTCACGTCAAGAGATGAACCCTCCATTCCCGCAGCGTACTGCCTAGCGGCTTTATTATAATGTTTTTTTACATTCAAAGCCGCTTTGTCAGCCGATTTCAACAGCAAATCTGTTACTTCTTTAAGAGAGCGGTTTAACATAAATAAATTAAATAATACAACGGCAGAGTGCGGAACTTGAACGGAATACTCTTCTTTTAAATCTTTTTGTATCAGCACCGTAGGAGGTGGACTCGTTTCATTTCTTACTTTTTCGCAAAAATCAACGTTTAGTTCTATTTCTTTTGTTAAATAAGAAGCTAGTAAATTAGCATTTAAACCAGCTAGCGGTTCCCCTACATGAGTTTCTTTTCCATAACACAAAAAGCTTGGCATGATCTTGCCAATCGATCCTGAGTACACATAGTTCGTTTGATCACCAGGATAGCGGCTGAACACTGGTTCTGCATTTAGCATGAGAGAAAAATCCAGCTGATGTTTGCACGCAAGTTCTAAAAGAACAGGCACTGCTTTTCTCATTCCGAGCGAATTTACTTCTTCATCCGGTACCGACAGAAGCAGGATGTTTCCGTCAAACTCTCCGTTGCATGCTCGTTCAATCATACTGATATGCAGAGCAATACCTGCTTTCATGTCCATCGTTCCTCGGCCAAAAAGCCAGTCTCCTTTTATCATATCTTTTTGTACGTGCGCCGGAACTTGTTCCATATCATTATAAAAAGTACTCGTTAACGTATCAGCGTGAAAAGCATCCTTTTTCCACTGTCCATAATCTTGTACATCCACTACGTCGTAATGACTGACTAATACAACTGTTTTATTCGTATTTTTCCCTTCAACAAAAGCTGTGACAATCGATCGCCCGTCTCCTGTTGAATGAAGCTCAACTTGCTCGTTTTTTTGAAAGTAAGGCAGCTTCAATAAATACGACGCTATCGATTCAGCCATTTCCACTTCTGCCATCGTTCCTGTCACGCTAGGTATAGAAACCAATTCGCTTACAAGCTTCTTTAACTGTTCTTTTGTTTGATACAAAGATGTTTTGTTCGACATACCCTTCATCTCTTTCCTTTTTCTAAATTTTCCATCAAACAAAACGATTCGTCAATCCCTTTGACAGAGACCCTTTCATTCTATCCCTATGTATCATAGTATGCGCTTCCTTGACGCACATGATAAAAAAAGAGTGCGCGGCTAGGGCTAGCACCGCACACTCTTTTTTTTACTTTTCGTCATCTTCTAAAAAGTCTAGGATACGATCAATAAGCTGTTCGCTTCCTGCATCGTTTCCATGTTCAAGAGACATTTCCATTTCAATGCTCCTTTCATAAAATATTCTTGTTTTATAACATACCACAATTCATTTCGAATGTAACCTTTAATTTGTGTAAAAATTTCGACAATTTATGATTAATTTTAAAGCCTAGTGAGTAATGAATATACCCACCAGATTCTTCAATTGTCAAAAAAAATGCTTTCTATTTAAAAACACTTTAAAAATAGAGGCGCGAGCAGACTTCTATAAAAGACAGCCTACTCGCTCAAGCTTGGAACAGCATGATGAATAAATTTCTAGTTCATTTGCTTTTTGTACATCTTTAATATCTATGCCTACAGCATATGTACGAACATGGTTTTCGACCACAATTTCATAAAATGTTTCTAATTCACGATAAGCTACTTGATAATGCTTTCCTAATAATTTTACGGCTTCCTTTAATGCTTTCTCTCCTGTATGTGCTGCAACTGCTATATGACTCATAAAACCCTCTCCTTTTAGAAAAATAAAAAAAACTCATTTTGCTTTGATGCAAAATGAGTTTTTCACCCGTTTTATCACCCAAAGCACATGCTTTGCTGGTAGGAGCACCTTACATTCGTAGGTTGCTGTGGAGTCAAAGAGCCAGATCTCTCGTCCACTCGTGATAACTTTTTTAATTTAAAATTTATTTTATCAAACAATTCCATCCGCGTAAATAGAAAAATAAAAATATTTTAATTTTTTTGGTAATGGAATGAATTCAAAAAGTCAAAGCTTAGATTAGCAAAATAAGAAGCTGCTACAAGTAATGCCTCTTCATTTAATGAAAAAGAAGGATGGTGCCATTCATATTCTCCAGCCGTACCCATCCATACAAAAAATCCTGGTACACGCTGCTGATATACGGCAAAATCTTCTCCTCCAGGCGATTGTTCAGCTTCTACGACTTGATAACTAAGATTCTCTGCAGCGTTAATAACCAATTTTTCCAGCGTATCATCATTGTTTACTACAGGAAGATACGGATACCATTTAACGTCTACTGAAGCGCCGAAAGCTGCTCCAATCCCTTCAGCAGTTCGTTTCATAAGAGCCGGTATTTTTTCTCTCGCTTCTTCTTGAAAGGTACGCACCGTTCCTTCAAGCGTTACTTTGTCAGGAATGACGTTCCACGAGCTCCCTCCGTGGATTTGAGTTATGCTGACAACAACATTTTGAAATGGGCTGAGATTACGGCTGACAATGGTTTGTAAACTAGTAACAATTTGACCAGCAACAGCAATCGGATCTACTGTTTTTTCTGGAATACCTGCGTGACCGCCTACTCCTTTGACGTCAATTTCAAAACGATCAACGCTTGCCATTAAAGGTCCCGATTTGACACCAATGGTTCCTACAGGAAGATTCGGTTTGTTATGCATTCCAAATATCGCTTCTACTCCTTCGAGCACACCTGTTTCAACGAGCATTTTTGCCCCAGAAGCCGTTTCTTCGGCCGGTTGAAAGATAAATCGAACCGTACCGCAAAGCTCCTGCTGACGCTCTTTGAGAAGAATGGCTGCTCCGATTATAGAAGCCGTATGAAAATCATGTCCGCATGCGTGCATAACACCGTTCACTTCAGAAGCAAATGGCAGATTGGTTTTTTCTTCAATTGGCAGCGCATCAATATCAGCTCGAATAGCGATAGTAGGTCCCGGCTTTCCTCCCACAATTTCCGCTACTGCTCCCACGTCTAAATGGAATGCATCCGCTATAGAAATATCGTAGTGCTTTAACCACTTTTTAATACGTTTAGTTGTTTCATATTCTTTCATTGAAAGCTCTGGAAACCGGTGCAGCTCACGGCGTATGTCTATTAGCGTATTTAGTAGTAATTGATCTGTCATATTTATCACTCTTTCACATTTCTTAATTTAGACCACTTCTCTATCTTTTAAGACAAAGAGTGTACCTCATTGAATTTTTTATAAAGAAATACGGTCGTATAGCCTTGTGCAAGGTACTTTTCTTTAGCTTGAACATATCCTTTTCGTTCATACATCTCAACTAACCAAGGATGTTCTTTTGCTGTTCCTAAAGACACACCTGGCGATTTAAACGTATTCTTTATTACCTCTTCCTCTACTAGATGCAGCAGCTTAGATCCAACGCTTTTCCTGGCAAACGACGGGTCCACTGCAAACCACCAAAAGTGCGGAACAGCAAACGGACCTGGATGTTCTCCCCAAGGCATTCGTATAGATACAGTGGCAGCGATTCTTTTATCTTCTTCATATACATAGCAAAGGTTTTGAGAAATATTTTTCTTAACGAGGGCAAGATCAGCAGTAGCTGCTAAGAAAGGAATGCCTAGCTCTCGAATAGGCTTATATGCTTGTAGAGTTAAGTTCAATAAGTTATCCGCGTCGTCATTTGTTGCCAAACGGAATTCATTTTTCATCTCTTTGTCTCCTTATATAGTACTTAAATATTTTATTTAACTTATAAGTTTACTAAGAATTAAAAAAGACAGACTGCCGCCTTGCGTACTCACTATACAACTGCTTTGATAACGTGTCAATTCTATTTATCGTTTTCTATAAAAGATATAAATAAAACGAATACACGCAGAAAACTGCGCGTATTACGTACATATCAAGATAGACTTCAGGACTCACTTACCGTAGCTTTTAAATTAGCTGCCAACATCACAAGTTCTTCTATAGATGCTAACTCTTCTTGTGAAGCCGAAGCTACTTCTTCAGCGTAAGCAGCTGCTTGTTTAGCAACCTCCGAAAGGGTCATGACGGACTCCATTACTTTGAACGAATACCCATCAATCTCTCCTGTTGCTTTTGTCATTTTGTTCATTTGTTCTTGAGCAGCAAAGACATCTTCCATAATTGTGGAAAACTGTTCAGTTACATCTTCGACAGTGGCAATACCAAGCGTGACTTCTTCCGTATTCACTTCCATGTTTCGATAAGCCCGCTTTGCCTGTACTTCAATTTCTTTTAACAAATGACTAATTTGTATAGCGGACGTTTTAGATTCTTCCGCTAGCTTACGTACTTCCCCTGCCACTACAGCAAAACCTTTTCCATGTTCTCCAGCCCTTGCAGCTTCAATAGCAGCATTAAGTGCAAGAAGATTTGTTTGTTCAGCAATTCTTGTAATCGTATTAATAATGCGGCCAATCTCTGCGGAACGATCTTCGAGTCCCTTTACTTCACTGGTCGATATCTTAACGGTTTCATAGATTTTATTCATTTGATTCGTCACATCTTTCACCGCAACATTTCCGGTAGAAGCATGTTCAGAGGCTCTGTTCATCGATTGTTGTACCTTTGAAGAATGATCAGTCATTTTCTGAAGCAGCTTGGCCATATCCACCATAGCCTGCTCGGTTTCAACCACACTTAGCAACTGCTTATCAGAACCCGCAGCAATTTCTTGAATAGACATCGTAACTTCTGTCACAGCTGTTTTTGTTTCCTCCATGCTTACAAGCAATTGCTCTGAGGAATGACTGACCGTGCTCTTTGTTTTACTTATTTTCTGACGCAGCATTCTCATGTGAGTCATCATTTCATTAAATGAAGATATGAGTGTACTAATCTCATTTTTCCCTTTCAAAGGAACAACATCTACAGATAAATCGCCGTTTGAAATCCCTTTCATTGTTTTTGACAAATTTTCAACCGCAATTATGTAGCGACGTATGATAAAATAGAACACGGTAGTTGTAAAAGAAACAAACAGAAATGTAATCACTAGCGTAATCGAAGCTGCTTGCTCTTGTTTCACAATAAGATAATAATTGGTTACTTCAATTACAGTAGATGTTATGGCCATCATGGCTGCAATCATACATAGCATTTTCATGCGTAAACTTTGAAAAGCTTTTTTCATTTTTTCATCCCCTATACAATCTAAAGACATAGAATGTCTAATCTATATTAGTAGTATCGGCATATTTTTATATTTTTTTGTAAAAACTAAAGAAGAATTGAAACAATTATTATTGGCGCTTTTCCACTAAATATTGGAATACATATCTTCCTGCAAGGCGCTGCAACAGCAGTTGATAACTGTCTGATTATTCTTTCATTTGACCAAACTCTACCTTTGCTTATAAAATGAAGATTTGTAGAAAGGAGTACGAAAAATTTTATGTATACGTATCAAACAGGCAATCAAACAATTGACTACAAAATTGAAGTCGTTCCAAATAGAACCGATATCACGGTGCAAATTTGTGACAAAGAAGGGGTAAAAGTTATTATCCCAAGAGGTCTTAATGAAAACAATGTGCGTTCAATCATCGCACGCAAAGCAACATGGATTTTAAAACAACTAAACGGTTCACAACCAGCTGAGGAAAAGCCAGCTGCTCCAAAGAAAGAAGCAGTAAAAAAAGAAACAGCTAAAAAAGAGGCTCCTAAAGCAGCAGCTTCTGCAGCTAAAACTGGTTCTTTTGAAGAAGGAGACAAATTCCCTTACCTAGGGCGTCAATACCGCTTAAACATCGTTCGTGGAGATGTAGCAAAAGCTGAAATGACATTCCGTGCAAAATTCATTGCTACAGTACCTGAAAGCTGGAACGAGCAGCAAACAAATGAAGGTATTGGACAACTATTAACAGAATGGTACCAAGGCCGCGCAGGTGAAAAATTCCAAGAAGCTTTGAAATCTGTTAAAAAAGCAGCTGACAATGCTCCTGAATCTGTTAAGTGGGACGAGTTAGGTGAAGAATACACTACGACTCAAGATAATACAATCGTATTAAACTGGCGTTTGCTAACAGCTCCTCTTGCAACAATTGAATATGTCATTGCTTCTCAATTTACAAATGCAGATGAGTTATTCGAAGATGCAGCTGAACGCAAACAGTGGTTAAGCGATAACACCCTAAACGCATTTTAAGTTTATACATAAAAAAAGCACGCGGCGAACGCGTGCTTTTTTTATGCCAATGAAGCCTTATACCTACTCCCTTCCCTCAAAAATCCCCCTCTATCAGGTCTTTGGACATGTCAAAGCTTCTACACCAATCGATATATTGTGTTTTAAAAGAAAGATATATATAATCAAGAAAATGTTTGATTTTGTTTAAATGTGGATACGTATACCTATAAGCAAGATAGCAAACACTTAAGATGAGTGGTTACGCTATAAAAGTTGTAATGACCATGTAAAGAAAGGAAGTGCAGCTTATGAAAGGACAGAGCTTTTTTATTTTAGGACTTATATTTGCTCTTATCATTGCTGTTTTAGCTGTAATTAACAACGATCCTGTACAATTTAACTATGTATTTGGTTCACAAAAATGGCCTCTTATTTTAATCATCTTAACAACGGCTGTGTTTGGAGGAGTTGTTGCTGCTTCATTGAGCTTTGTGAAAATTGTTCAACTAAGAGGACAAGTGAAACAGAAAAACAAGCGAATTGCTGAACTGGAAGAAGAAATCAAGCAGCATAAGCCTGTTGAGCCTGTTGTGGAAAAAGAACCAAATCAACCAGCTACTCGAACTGAGCGCGCTCAGTTATAATAAAGAAAAGCCGTTATTCTCTAGAATAACGGCTTTTTTCATTTTTTGTTCCGCCAAGCATATTTTCGGGATACACGCATAAACAGATAGATATGGAAAACTTTAGTTCTGAATGGTACAATCAACACTGTTATATCTCTATGAAAAACCTAAATTGATAGTCTTACCGTTAAGAAGGTGTTCATCCATTATGATCAATAAAAAAATAAAGCGCGAAATTCTTACATACACAAGCGTCATCCTCGGCACCGTTTTGCTTTCTGTTGTCGTTCAGCACTATTGGTTTCAGCCCTACACTGTAAAAGGCGATTCTATGAAGCCTATTTTGCACGAAGGCAATCGAATTATTATTAACAAACACAGCAAGCTGGAGCGCTTTGATATTGTCGTGTTACAAGCTCCCTATAGCAGTGATTTTCTAGTAAAGCGGATTGTGGGCTTACCAGGAGAAACGGTCGAATACAAAGATGATGTTCTGTATATAAATAACAAAGTCAAAAAAGAGCCGCATCTTCATAAATATTTATCCAAAGTGCCCGCTTACGAGCGATTTACTGAAAACTTTTCCACTTACGAATTGTCTCCAGACGGCACGATACCGGATGGATACGTGTTAGTGCTAGGTGACAACAGACGCATAAGCCGGGACGGAAGACATTTTGGCCTCACTCCCATTTCTTCAATCATGGGAGAAGTCAACATGAAATATTGGCCTTTAAAAGAAATGACTTTTATGCATTAACATATAAAAAGAAAGCTCAAAATTGAGCTTTCTTTTTATTTTGGATTTTCCTTATTTTCTACATGCTGTTCTTCTGCAAATTCTGTGTCATACGCTAGTTTTCGCTTAAAAGCCGGGCGCGTTCTCGCTGTATGCTTTGTTTCAATATGGTTGAATAAGTAGCGGTGAACAAAAACTTCAGCAAATGTAATAATAGCTGCAGAAATAATACTTCCCCAAGCAATTTGAACGTAACTGTCTAATAACAATGTGCCAAAAATCCATACGCTCATATACGTTAGAACAAATTCAACAATAATGGCATCACGATTTCCCACTCGAGGCAGTACAATTCGATCCACTACTAGATATGTCACAACTGTCGTTAACAAGCTAAAAGAAATAATGTCTCCGATGGTTGCATCAAAAAACAAATCAAGGCCTATACCAAACGCAATAAGTGCCGCTGCAAATTTAATGAGCAATAATGTTGCATGATTCATATTTGAACCCTCCTTTTTCTATATTAATTTGAACAAAAATAGGGAAATTAATACCTTTTTTGCCAAGAAGGGTATAATATAAGCAAAGCCAGTACGTTTGAGACAGCTCTAGCGTACAACAATGATTTGGGAGATGTTGTAATGATTGTACTAGAAAATAGCAAAATGAAAGTCAGCATTGAAGAAAAAGGAGCGGAAGTTGTAGAAGTATTTCATAAAGAAAAAGACCTGCAGTTCATGTGGAGCGGAGACCCCGCTTATTGGGGACGAGTATCGCCCGTATTGTTTCCAATCGTAGGCCGATTAAAAAATGATCAGTATACCGTTGATCAGCGCGAATACTCTTTGCCTCAGCACGGCTTTTTACGTGATTCTACTTTCAGCGTGATTGAGCAAACAAACGAAACAGCACGGCTGAAATTTGCCACAAACGGCCGGTTTAAAGACGTGTATCCATTTGAATGTTCAGTTGAAATTAGCTACCGTCTGGAAAACAATCGATTAACGTTTCAGTGGAAAGTAGTAAATGAAGATAAAGAGGATATGTATTTTTCAATTGGAGCCCACCCTGCTTTTCGTATTCCGCTACGTGAAAACGAGCAGATTTCTGATTACTTTTTAGAAATAGAGCCTTCTGAAACTACGCCGAAGGAATTTGCATTAAAAGACGCTCTTATTCATGAAAAAGGGGCTGCAGAAAATTTGCACAAGCTGCCGCTAAGCGCAGATTTATTTGCAAATGACGCGTTAATTTTTAGCCATATTGACGGAATTACAATTAAATCACCGGTTAATGAAAATCAAATTAACGTTCAGTTTAATGATTTCCCTTATGTCGGTATTTGGTCAAAGTATGATGCAGAAAATCATACAATCGCTCCTTTTCTTTGCATCGAACCTTGGTTTGGAATTGCAGATACGCATGACCACAACGGAAATTTCAAAGAAAAATTAGGCATCAACCGTTTATCAAAAGACGGTGTATTTCAAACAGAATTCTCTGTTTCCTTTAGCTAATGCAACAGAGAACATAACAAAATCAATCCAACCTTGAGACGAACAAATGGGATCAATGATCTGGACTGCGTTCACCATAACAATGAAAAGCTCCGAACGATTACTCGTTCGGAGCTTTCTTCAGCTAAACTACTTTTGTCTCTGCGTCTTTTTATATTAATTATTTACAACATCGCTATTTTTTAGCGCATGTACTTGCTCTATTAGCTTCTGAACGTATTCTTCGCTGAGTACACCTGTTGCTCCTCGAATAATTTCAGTCGAATAGTGATCCGGAGGTGCGACTTCTTTTTCTTTATTTAACACAAAAAAAGTAAGAACATGATCCACCATCTTACCTTCATGCTCGACAGAAATAATAGCAGGACGATAGCCGTTATTATCTACCCCTTCTCTGCCATACAAATACGTAATTGCTTCGGGCGGCACGCGGTACAGTTTGCCTTCAACAACTCCGCCTTCTTCAACCATGTCTGCACGTCCTCCGTCATGAATAACGTGGTTATATCGAAGCGTATAGCCTTTAAAAACAGCTCTGCCAAGACAGTCTTGGAAATGCTGATCAACGCCGTGCTTAATAAAACGATCGTTATCCATACATGAACCGTAAGCAAAATACAGCATGCCTTCTAATAAATCTTCTTTCCATACGCGCCAGTTTCCGCCTGGAATAAATTCTTGCAGCAGAGAACGGTCTCTTGCTACATATACAACGGCTTCAAATTCACCTTGGTCCGTTTCAACCGTTTGCACAACTTTATCATATTCATTGTCTTTATGACCTTCATGAATGTACCCTTCTAATTCATCAAGCGCCTTCCACATAAGCTGATCGGTCACTTCATATACTTCTCCGTATACAATGTGTTCACTGTCGATATCAAGCATCGGATAGCCTTGCTTAGTATCATATAATTTTCCTTTCGTTTTTGCCTGCTTGGCAATTGAGCGCGCATGATGCAGCAACCCGTGATTACCTTCTCCTTCAAGAAGCGTTCCGTATACGAATAAATAATTGCACATACTCCTTATTCCCCCTCTTTCTCTTCATAAAGCTCTAGCGGTAACCCGTCCGGATCAGCAAAAAATGTGAATTTTTTTCCCGTTAGTTCATCTACCCTAATAGGTTCCACATCAATCCCTTGCTGCTCTAGTTCACGCTTGGAATCCTCTACGCTTTCAACCGCAAAAGCTAAATGGCGTAAGCCGCACGCTTCAGGTCTTGAAGGACGCTGTGGCGGATTTGGAAACGAGAACAACTCAATTTGATAGCCAGGAGCTACTTCTAAATCTAGCTTATATGAATCTCTTTCTTTTCTATATGTTTCTTCTATAATCTTGCATCCTAACACATTTACATAAAAAGCTTTTGAACGTTCATAATTACTTCCTATAATGGCTACGTGGTGCATTCGTTTTAAATTCATTTCATTCTCCCATAAAAACCCTTTTCTAATCATCCTACACAAAATGCCGGCAAACATCAAATAATTACGTTATCACCTTTGACTAGAGTGATAAAAGTCACGGACATAGTGTCTCATAACAAGTAATATAACAACGAGGTGAATAACATGATTTCGTTAACATTTAAATCTAGAATTGACAGAACTCAAAATTTAGATTCGTTAAAAGAAGAAGCTGCTATTATGCACCGTATTGCTGATCAGCTATCTCCAATGAGCTCTGAGTTCATAGAATATACTGAACGTATTCAATATGTGTATGAACGCATGCACATTATCGTACGTCATCCTACTAAAAAACTCGCTTAATATAAGCGAGTTTTTTTTATAAAATCTTTGTCAAACTACCTTATTTTGAGATATACTGAATGCTAATAAAAAAATGAAACTTTTTGATCTTACGCGCGTATACTTAATTACGATAGGATAAAAGATAAATAGTTGCGTAGATAAAAACCATCACGTGATGGTTGACATAGTTAAAGGAGGTGGTATTCTGATGGGGTTGCGACATACAAAATTGGCGAACTTGCAGAGATGGCACATGTAACGAAGCGCACGGTTGACTATTATACTAACATTGGGTTGTTAAAAGCAGAACGCTCTGCTTCTAACTATCGCTTTTATAACGAAGAAGCGCTGAAACGTCTTTACTTAATTGAAAAATTAAAAAGCGAAGGCCGTTCTCTTGAAGAGATTTCTTCTCTCTTTTCTGTAGAGCAATCCGAGAATAGCCACTCCAAAGACGAATTAGCATCCAAATTTTACGTACTAAACGACAGTTTAAAAGAAGTTGCACCGCTTATGGAAAAGCTTAACGAAGAAGATCGAAAAGTAATGATGAATCGGCTTTCACCAGAAAGCGTCACTCTTTTGCACTCTTTACTGCTGCTGCTGTCGTAAATTTATTATTTACAGGAGGTGTTTACTTACTTTATAGCACTATAAAGTAAGTATATTCATTGATAACCATTAACTTAATTATTTTTGCGATTTTAATTGTACTCACTGCTTTTTTCGTTGCTTCAGAGTTTGCAATTGTGAAGCTTCGTAGTTCACGGGTAGATCAACTTGTTGCTGAAGGCAAAAAAGGAGCGAATGCGGTTAAAACCGTAACGACACACTTAGATGAGTATTTATCTGCGTGTCAGCTTGGTATTACGATTACTGCTTTAGGACTCGGTTGGTTAGGAGAACCGACTGTTGCGAAGATTTTGGAACCTCTGTTTGAAGAACTTGGTGTTGCTGCATCTTTAACACATATTCTTTCATTCATTATCGCATTTGCGCTTGTAACCTTTGTTCACGTAGTCGTTGGTGAATTAGCGCCAAAAACATTTGCGATTCAAAAAGCTGAAACAGTTACGTTATTGTTTGCTCGTCCGTTAATTTTATTCTATAAAATCATGTTCCCTTTCATTTGGTTACTAAATGGTTCTGCCCGTTTGTTAACTGGCATGTTCGGATTAAAGCCAGCTTCAGAGCATGAACTTGCGCACAGTGAAGAAGAGCTGCGCATTATTTTATCAGAAAGTTTTAAAGGCGGGGAAATTAACCAGTCTGAATATAAGTACGTGAACAACATTTTCGAATTCGATAACCGTGTTGCTCGCGAAATCATGGTACCAAGAACAGAAATTTCAGCTGTTTCTGAAGACGACAGCATTGAAGATTTCTTAAAGCTTGCTGTAGAAGACCGCTACACCCGTTACCCTGTTACCGTTGACGGAGACAAAGATAACATTATCGGCTTAGTCAACGTGAAAGAGATTCTAAACGATGTCGTAATTAACGATGCGTTAAAAAAGCAAAGCGTGAAGCTTTATATGAATCCTATTATTCAAGTAATTGAAACCGTAGCGATTCAAGACCTACTGCGCTCGATGCAGAAGAAACGTACGCATATGGCCGTGTTGATTGACGAGTACGGCGGTACGGCTGGTATCGTTACCGTTGAAGATATTTTAGAAGAAATCGTTGGAGAAATTCGAGATGAGTTTGATACAGATGAAAAGCCGCTTGTTCAAAAAATCAGCGATCAGCACTTTGTCTTTAACTCAAAAGTACTGCTTGAAGAAGTCAACGAAGTGCTTCATATCGAAATTGAAAACGATGATATCGATACAATCGGCGGCTGGATGCTGATGCAAAATATCGATATTCAAGAAGGCGAATCGTTCAAACTTTTTGGATACGAGTTTATTGCAAAAGAAATGGACGGTCACCAAATGAAAGAAGTGGAAGTACATGCCCTTCCTGAGGAAGAACGCGTGCAGCCTGAAAGCCATTCACCAGAACAAGAAGTTACACAAGCATAATAGAAAGAGCCACTTCTTCACGAAGCGGCTCTTTTTTTATGATTGCTTACTCTTAATCATGCAGCAGCTTATACACAACGTTCTCTTCTGCGTCTTCCCCAGTCTTTTCCTTCGCTTGGTCCATTGTGCCGACAAACTCCAGCTTTCCTTCCTTTAAGACGGCAAACCGATCACACACGCCTAAAATTTCATTCAAATCATGGGTGATATAGATAATCGTCTTTCCTTTTGCCGCCAGCTGTTTAATATAACGAATGATCTCAAGCTTGGACTGCAAATCAATTCCGACTGTCGGCTCGTCCATTAACAAAACGGACGGTTCATGAATAAGTGAAACGGCTATATTCAGCTTTCGCTTCATGCCTCCTGATAAATTTTTCACTTTTTCCTTCCATCTTCCTTCGAGCTGTACAGCTGAGCAAAGAGACTGAAGCTGTTCATTCGACAGAGAGCGTGAAGTCATTTTGCTCCACATTTTCATGTTTTCTTTTACGCTAAGCTCTTCCCACAGCGCTATGTCTTGTGGAACGTAGCCAATGACTTCTCGTATCGCTTTTTGATTTTTCTTAAGCGATAAGCCTCCAATCGTGACATTCCCGCTTGAAGGAGCCGTAATGGTAGACAAAATAGACAGAAGCGTTGACTTACCAGCGCCGTTTGGTCCTAAAAGACCAATGACTTCTCCACTTTCTACGGTCAGCGTAACATTTGCTAACGATTGTTTTTTTCCGTATGTTTTGCTAACATTGTTAATTTCAATCATTTAATGCTCCTCACATTCCACACTATTTTAAACGTGCACAAACATATGCATCCAATGGAAACAGCTATCTCTTTCCAAATGAACGTAAGCGGCAGTGCATGCTGATACAGAAGCAGATGCTGCGGAAGCCACTGACTTATTCTTTCAATCGTTGCAGAAAGCTCTCCTACCGGGAAAAAGCTCCCTCCTATTATACTGAGTCCTGTGACCATAACAACGCTGATCATATAATAAGATCCAACTCGCTTACTTTCACTTGCAAGCCACGTGCTAAAAGCAACGCACACAATCACATAGATACACATATACAGCAGCACACCGTAAGACTCTACTCCATAAAGCCATTTAAATAGAGTAAAGCTGATGAGAGCTTGAAGCACGTATAGCACAGCATAAGCGGCGCTGACGCTTCGAATATAACCGTAAAGTCCTTTTTGCATCGTTTTCATTCGTTTGAAAAGGTGCTTCCGCTCTTTAATCATCCAATCTGATGTGAGGCAGCAAAGTAAAAGCGTAAAGAATCCCCATAGCGGCACGTATCTGGTCACTTGAGCGCTCCCTTGCTTCGTATGCTTCGTTCCTTGCGCCTCGTAATCAATTGTCATCAGCGGCTTTGGCTTCCACTGGTTATCGGTATAACGATACGCTTCTTTCCATAAATCCGGTCCTGCATGAATGTTATAGACTTTATATAAAAAACGCACTTCATTTGCCGCTTTAATATTTGTCGTTAACCTTGTCACTTCACTCGCCACGACTTCTCGAACCGCTTCTGTGGCAACGGAAGAAGGCAGCGTGAGCAAATCAATGACTCCTTGATAATTCCCCGCTTCTACTTCTTGTTGAAATCCGTTAGGAAACATAAAAATGCTGTCAATTTTATTTTTGGCCAGCTGCTTTCTCGCTTGTTCTTCATTCATAGAAAGAAACTGAATTTCTGTTGTTTTCTGTAGTCGATTGATCACTTGTTTAGACATTTGGCTGTGATCTTGATCGACAAGAGCAACGGGTATTTTTGAATCACTTTGTACTTTTGCTAAAAACGAGCTACTAATAATCGTTCCTATTAAAGGTAAAAAGAAAATCATGATAACAAGCATAGGGCGCTTCAGCAGCTGCTTTATTTTTTCACTGATCATTTTCTCCACCGCCTTTGCAGCGTCATCACGTAGAAAACAGCAAGAACAAAACTTCCCGCTGCCGTAATGAGAATAGGCTTAAGGTAAAGAAAAGCTTCGTTTGTGTTATATCCATCAAATTCATAAAATAACAGCTCCAAGACTCTGGTGTTGAGTGACCATTTCTGAAAACCACTCGCCCAGTCCGGTAAATAGACGACCGGCACAACATGTCCACTTAAAATCGCACTCAGCAAAATAAACAGCAAACCGGTTATTTGATAAGCTTTTTGTGATAAAAAAAGAACCCGAAGCAGTAAAAACAAACATAAAAAAGCAAACAAGCTTCCGCTTACCCCTAAAAAAAGCTCTCCGTACGTACCGGTTACAGGCAGTTTTAGTCCTTTAATGAGGCTGCCAAACAAAAAGACAGAGACGGGTAGCAAAAGAATATACAGAGCCGTCAGCTGCGCTAAATAAATGTGAACAAATGATACACCTCTTGTTTTCATTCGAGCCAGCACGGGAGAAGTCTGCGTTTCACTAGCAAGCAGCCATCCGCCGTAGCTCCAAATCATAAGCAGCAAAGCAGCAAAAGACAGGACATAATATTGCTTCATATCCTGCTGAAAGAAACTCGTTTCTATTTGTTCATCAAATAAACTTCCTCGATCTAACACGTGAAGCCCAAACGTCACCAAGCTCTTCTTAAACTCTGCGTGTCTATTTTCATCGGAAACATTTTCTTTTTCTAAAAAGGCATCAACCGTATTAATACCGCTTTGAGCAGCTGATGTGTAGTCGGCTGCACTTTCCATCACATAGCGAAACAGCTGTGACTGAAGCGGCTTATTGCTATTCCCAATGACGTGTAAAGGCTGATTTTTCCCATGAGCAATATCGTGACTAAAACCTTTTGGCAGCGTCACAATGGCTGCCACTTTATTTTGCTGCAGCAGCTGTTTAGCTTTCTCTTCATTCGTGTAAAGCGGCTTCATGATCTTGCGAAGCTTACCTTCAGTCAGCTGTTCGATGACGTACTTCGTTTGTGCAGTATCATCTTTATCCACAATTGCCACGGGGAACCGATTTACTCTCTCCTCACCTTGCATGGTCTGACTAATAATGATCCCTGCTCCAAGTAAAAACAGAGCAGGGATCATTATTAGCAGTATGAGAGATTTTATATTTTTCAATAGAGCTTTACATGTAAAAAGAGTCAAAGAGAAATATATCTTCATCTGCTTTGCACCTTTTAGTAACCAGCGGTTCCCATATTCATCATGAGACCTTGAACATTTTTAGCGAAATTTTCTTGAATCGACAGCATATCTTCAGGCGTTACATCTTTTACATTTGTTGCATTAGACGCATCAAGCTCTGGAATAGCTGCTGATTTTTTTAATTGAGAAGCAGAGTCAATTTTTAACGTAACGTTTGCCGGATCTGCTTTTGGTCCTATTTTTGTACGAATATCAAACGAATAATCTGCTTTTCCTTTTGAAGCACTTATTGCTTGATTCTGCTTTACTTCCCCGTTTACTACTAGATCTTCTTGATCACCTAAGTCTAAAGAGAAAGTACGGTCAGCCGTTTGTTTCGCATCGGTTTTACCATTGATTACCGAATCCATTTTAAACGTCATATTCGTGTCTTCATCTTTCGAATCTTTTGTTAACAAATGAATAGACATGTTTTCTTTTCGTTTTTCACTTTCCGTTGTTACGTTATTTTTCATATCAAACGTAAACGCATCATCGGTAGTGCTATCCGCTAAAACTGCTTTAAACTGCTTAGCCGTTTTGTTATCTTCATACGGAATATTTTTAGTTACTACGTTAAGTTTGCCTTTATCGTTAGAAGCATTTTTTACGCCCATGTTCATATCTCGAGCTACCACAACATCATCTTGAACGTACACAGTTGATTTAACACCGCTAGGGTAAGTCGTATCTTTTGCTTCTTTCTGGAAGTCTTGAAGACTTTCTTTTACTGATTTTTTCAATTCTTTTGGATCTGCCATATCTTTTAATTCTGGATTCGTTGCTGCCGAAGATTTAAACAGCTTAGATACGTGATTTGCATAGATGGTATGAAGCTTGTCATCTTTTGCTACCTTCGCAATAAGCTTATCCATAAATTGTTTTGTTTCTTTATCAGACATGTTAAGCGTCACGCTTGTTAACTGAAGCGTTTTGCCATTTGTTTTATAATCCACATTTTTTTCTTTGGTAAAATAATCGCTGTCTAGCTCCTCATAAATGAACGTTCCATACTCTTTTGCAATGTAGGTCTTTTCTTTTTCCGTTAACTTTAAGTCTTCTAAACTCACGTTGCTTGTGTTAATATCAAGCGTTTCAGGACCTGAATACGAAGGATCGAACTTACGCGCTACCTGTCCATATTCGTCTAAGTTTAAATAGAAATATTCATTTGCTAGAATCGGGGCTTTAAAGCCTATTCTTTCTTTCGTTTGAAACCCTTCTAGGTCAAGCGCTTTTGAACCGCCGATATTAAGAGCCAGTGAACCGTATCCTTCACTTTTTTTCGGATCTTGTTCCGCTTTAATTTTAATTTCAGCTTTACTGATAAGATCTTGAATCATTTTAAAGCTTGGATCATAGGAAAGTGAATCCATGTTAAAGCCGCCTTTGATAGTAGCATTTGTAGTAGAAGGCTGCTTCATCGCTTTTTCCTGATAAGCCATCGTTTCACTGTACTTTGTTTCTAATTCATCAGCTGCTTTTTGATACGTATTTACTTCAGAAATTAAGTATAATTGCTTAGGAGATTTTTTAAATACCGTAGCAAATGTAATTGCTCCTCCAATAATCACAATTAAAGCTGCCAAAATGATAATCCATTTAGCCGGTGCTTTTTTGGGAGCGGGCGCTGTTTCTAGCGAAGCCGCTGTTTCGTCTGTTGTTCTGTTTTGATCTTTCTCACTCATCTACACCAGAACCTCCTATGTATTTTGTTAGTCACTTTGTACATGATAAGGAATGGTTTCCATAAATTCTACTACTTCGACAAAATAAGACAATAATTAGTCCGATAAACCGATGTCTTTCGGTGCAATACCGTGTGCAAAGTACTCTACTTAAGTACCCAATATATTGAAAATAAAACCAATTATTCAAAACTATCTCAATAACTATCAAAATAGGTAAATGACTTATCTTCTTGTATTTTTACAATATATTCCTATAATTAAGCATTTACACCTAAGAAT
This sequence comes from Priestia sp. 3CA3, assembly GCF_056836725.1. Taxonomy (NCBI): domain Bacteria; kingdom Bacillati; phylum Bacillota; class Bacilli; order Caryophanales; family Bacillaceae; genus Priestia; species Priestia sp. 3CA3. The sequence goes on along the minus strand of NZ_JBXENJ010000005.1, from coordinate 109,720 downwards.
TACAAAGCGCAGTTTTTTCCTCTTTCCTTTCATCACATACAGGTGATATCTATGTACGTCTTTATGAAAACATGATAAAAACATCAGCGTTTTATTCCGTTTTGAAAGGGAAATACTAATAGTAAGAAAGCTTTTTTCTTGCCCTTGACATAAAAATCAACTAAAGTATTCCTAAATACATTTCACACAATTTAATTTGAGGATAGAAAAAGGAGGATATCATTATGAATATACGCGTCACTCCTTCTGCAAAAGAAGCGTTGCAGAACGTGGAACAAAACCAAATGATTCAGCTTTCTTTTGATCGGGGAAGCTGCGATATTGTTAATACAATTTATGAAATGAAGATCATTTCAAAGCGTAGCCTTCAACCCTATGAAAAAGTTGTAACGGTTGAAGACCTAGAATTTATTGTTGATGATGACATGGAAGAAGTGTACGACAATGAGCTGGTGATTGATCACGCAGCAGGTGCTTTTATCTTCAAAAATCACAACCAAATTTTTAATAATCGCGTAGGACTACGCTATATCAATTCATAGAAAAAAGCAGGGAGCTCCCTGCTTTTTTTCTTGCATATGTCTTTTATCGATTAACTTTCAACCGCTCTTGGATAAACAACAACACGTTCACAAGGCTATTTTCTTCATATACATTCACCTGCTGGCGCTTAAATTCTCCTTGTTCATGGTAGTAAATAATATCTCCCGTTCCTTTGTCTTCATTCATATGTAAATGAAAACTAAGCGGCGTCGCCAAAATAGATCCGTCTTCATCTCGCTGAAGAATTTGACAAAGCGTTTGATTCCCTTGTTTTTCAGATAAAAAGTCATAGCCAAATTGATGTGCTAACTTCTCCACTTGTGCAGCAATAAGAGCTGTAATCTGTTGATTGTCTTTCATAAGCAGTATTTCTCCTTACTTCATATCATTAGGGTTTTCTTATTAGTATACTATACCTTAAACTTCTGGAGCTAACGACTTATCCTGTACAAATCATGACCACATGTCCATCCGGATCTTTTATCGTAAAAAACGAAAAATCATCAAAAGAAGTAATCGGAGAATCAATCGTATAGTCCATTCATTTAACAAATTCATAGGCTTCTTTAATATCTTCCGTATGGAAATTAAAAATTGGATGGAGACTAGCCACTATTTGTTTTTCTGTTCCTTCTGGGCCAGCATCCAGCGTTAATCCTGTTTCTCCATCAATTTTAAGATTATAAACGGGGTTCTTCACCTCGCTCATCTTGTATTCTTGACTCAGTAGCTCGCTATACCATTTTACTGAAGACTTTAAATTGGAGACGTGGATAAATACCGTATTCATTTTGTTGAAAACAGGACTCCGCATTTTTAATCCTCCTTTTTGTTTTTCTGTTCATCCTATACCATTATCCACGTATCACTTTATACCTGCTACTTCCTTAACTTTTGCTCATATAGATACAAAAAAGCTTGCGAATACTATTCACAAGCTTTTTCTTCATAAAAAATATGTATGCTGTACAACTACAATCACAACCGCAATTAAAATCGAAGGCAGTAAATTCGCAACTTTAATTTTAATAACTTCTAATAAATTAATTCCAATTGCTAAAATTAACACGCCCCCTACTCCCGTGACTTCGGCAATGATACTATTCATTAAATCTTGCGGTACAACCGCATTAATTTGCGTGGCAAATAACGCAATGATGCCTTCATATAGAAACACGGGCACCGCTGAGAAAATGACGCCTATTCCAAGCGTAGTCGTTAATAATAAGGAGATAAACCCATCCATCACCGCTTTCGTAAACAATACGCTGTGATCGCCTCGTATTCCGCTGTCTAATGCTCCTACGATTGCCATTGCTCCAATAACAAAGATCAACGTCCCTGTTACAAAGCCCTGTGACATACTGAATGTTTGCTTGTCATTTTGCTGTGATTGAAATTTTCGTTCAATCATATTGCCTAAAAGGTTTAGCTTTTCATCTAAATCAATGAACTCACCAATAACCGCTCCAATGGCTAAGCTCAAAATCACAATTAAAAACTGATGACTTTTAAAGCCCATTTGCAAACCGAGCGTAATAACGGATAACCCCATCACTTGCATCACCGTCACGCTTACTTTTTCAGGAATGCGGTGAGCAAGCTTGCCCATTAATGTTCCTACAACAATTGCTAATCCATTGACTAATGCTCCTATAATAAACATGCTGTCACCTTTACTTTGAATAATGCCGTTTCTTTTTTCACTTGTTCTACTCCCTCTCTGCTGCGCACTAGCTGTATCAAACACCCTAAATTTTAACACAAAATTCTCTCAATTATGAAGAAAAGAAAAAGAGATTGAAACGTAACTAGATTACCCCATATAAAAACGAACAAATAGGATACATGAGCTGATTGCTTGCAACAACGCTGTTGATTTCCGTGCAAGGCTTCGCTTTCCGCGAGCGGCCGGTAGGCCTCCTCGTCGCTTATGCTCCTGCGGGGTCTCACCTGTTCCGCTTTTCCCGCAGGAGTCTTCGCCTTGCCCTCCAATCAACAGCCAGAAGCAACTAAACAGATTAAATCTACGTTCACCATCACAATAAAAAGATCCGAACGATGAATCGTTCGGATCTTCTTTTAACTAGAACAGGTTTGTTCCAGCCTCTTTTTATTAAAATGTAATAACGTCTTTTGTACCTTGCTTTTGGTAGCCTGTTTTTAACAGCTTCACTTCTTTATCCGCTGGCAAGTTGGTAAATACAACCGGTGTCACAATCGACGGTGCATGCTTTTTAACATACTCTAAATCCACCTGTAAAAGAGGTGTTCCTTGTTGAACGCTGTCACCTTCTTGAACAAGCGCTTGAAATCCTTCTCCTTTTAAATTCACAGTATCTAATCCAACGTGAATCAGGATTTCAATTCCTTCTACTGTTTTTAAGCCAATCGCATGTTTTGTTGGGAACACGGTCATGACTTCACCGTTAATCGGTGATACGAGCGTTCCTTCAATCGGTTCAATCGCAAAGCCGTCGCCCATCATCTTTTGTGAAAACACTTGATCTTCCACTTCACTAAGCGGCTTTACAACGCCTTCAAACGGTAACACAAACTCTGTGTGTGCATCTGCTTGAACAGCCTGTTGTTCAACAGGTGCAGCGGTTGACGCTGTGCCGTATTTAACTAATTGATTCATTGCGTCTGCAACAAACTCTACTTCTGTTCCGACAATGACTTGAACATTTGTTTTATTGAGCTTCATGATTCCTCTCGCTCCGTGGCGCTTTAAGGCAGCTTCATTAATATTGCTAGCATCAGCTACTTGTAAGCGAAGACGAGTCGCACAGTTATCAATTACGGTTAAGTTTTCTTTTCCGCCTAGATCTTCAATAAAATACGATGCCATATCCACATATTTATCGCCTGTTGCTACAACCGTTTCGTTTGATGTGTCTACTTCTTCATCATCTTCACGTCCCGGTGTTTTTAAATTTAACGCTTTAATCAGCGTGTAGAAAATGACAAAGTAAATGACCGCATATACAATTCCAATTCCCGCTAACAGCAGCGGTTTTTGTGAAATTCCGTAGTTTAAGAAGAAGTCAATGGCCCCTGCTGAAAATCCAAATCCAGCGTGAATACCAAGAGCAACGGCTAAAGCCATCGATATTCCTGTTAAAACAGCATGAATAACGTATAATAGCGGTGCTACGAACATAAATAAAAATTCAATTGGTTCCGTAATTCCTGTTAAAAAAGAAGTAACAGCAAGTCCGATTAACATACCGCTGACTTGTTTGCGCTTTTCTTTTTTAGCTGCTGCGATCATCGCAAGCGCAGCTGCCGGTAAACCAAACATCATAACCGGGAAGAATCCAGACATGAACGTTCCTGCCGTTGGATCGCCTTTAAAGAAGCGATTCAAATCTCCCGTTACGCCGTGATAGTCTCCAAATACAAACCATACTAAGCTGTTTAACACGTGATGCAGTCCAATTGGAATCAACAGACGGTTTAAAAATCCGTATATACCTGCACCAAGCGCTCCTGCTCCTGTAATCCACGTTCCTAAGTTGTTAATTTGATCTTGAATCGGCGGCCAGATAACCCCGAAGATTCCTGCAAGCGCAAGCATAACGACTGACGTAATAATCGGTACAAACCGCTTTCCTGCAAAGAAGCCGAGCCACTCTGGCAGCTTAATGGCTGAGAAACGATTGTATAGTAAACCAGCCGTTACCCCCGAGACAATCCCGCCGAGTACACCCATGTTAATATCTTTATCAATAGCTACAGTACCTTTTGTTAACACAAAATAACCGACCACTCCGGCAAGTGCTGCTGCGCCGCTTCCATCTTTTGAAAGCCCTACAGCAATACCGAGCGCAAACAGTAGTGCTAAATTCGCAAAAATCGCATCTCCGGCTTGAGCCATAAATGGAATATCCAATAAGTCCTTTTGACCCAAACGAAGAAGCAATGCCGCAGCAGGTAATACTGCGATTGGCAGCATAAGCGATTTACCAATACGTTGTAAAAAATTCAGCATGTTTCTATCCCCTTTGTATAACGTATTTAACCCGATGTTACGAGCAAGGATTTTCGTAACAGTATTTATCGGATGACAAGTTACCGCATTCATCCCTGTCCTATGATTACATCATCAGCTGAAATGACGGCGGTTTTACTGCATGGACTCATACTAGCACACAAAATATATAGTTGTCTATACCAATTTTCTTTTTAAAAACCTCTCTATATCAATGTTAAAAGCCCTTACAAAACTTTCTAATTCACAAAAAAAGAATCAACTGGTCTAGACAACTATTCCAAAAAGCGTTACACTTAAATCAATACAACGAGCAAAGGAGTGTATATATGGATACACATTCATCCATCATTATTTATAATGTAACCGTTTATAGTGAAAATCAGACATTAAAAAACGGGTATATTAAACTAACGAACAAGAAAATTACTGAAATCGGAGAGATCCATCAATACGTACGTCAGCCGAAAGACCATGTAATTGAACTTTCTCCTTCCTATAAAGTGATTCCTGGTGCCATTGACGTGCATATTCATGGCGTTAACAATGCCGATGCGATGGACGGTACGGCAGAAGCATTAAAAACAATGGCGCGCACGCTTCCAAAAGAAGGTACAACAAGCTTTTTAGCAACTACTATGACGCAGTCGAATGAAGCGGTTGAAAAAGCACTTCGCAACGCGGGCGCTTATATCGAAGAGCAAACAGATGCAGATGCTGAAGTAGTTGGTATTCACTTAGAAGGTCCGTTTATTTCACCGAAACGTGCGGGCGCGCAGCCTCCTACTCATATTCAAGATCCGAATGTGGCACTGTTTCAAGAGTGGCAAAAAGCAGCCGGAGGACATATTAAACTTGTTACGTTAGCTCCCGAGCAGCCAAACGGCTTATCTCTTACTTCTTATTTAAAAGAAACAAACGTTGTCGCTTCTATTGGCCATTCTGACAGCACATATGATCAAGTTGATGAAGCCATCGAAGCAGGAGCTTCTCATATTACGCATTTATATAACGGCATGCGCGGTCTTCACCATAGAGAGCCCGGCGTATTAGGCGCCGCTTATTTGAGAAATGAATTATTTGTAGAGCTGATTACAGACGGCATCCACTGCCGACCTGAAATGGTCAAGCTTGCGTACGATCAAATTACAAGTGAACGCATGATTCTTATCACGGATTCTCTTCGTGCCAAATGGCTAAAAAACGGTACGTATGATTTAGGCGGACAGCCTGTTCACGTAAACGACACAACGGCTACCCTTGCAGATGGAACGTTAGCAGGAAGCATCTTAAAGATGAACGATGCGATTAAAAACACGATGAGCTTTACGAACTGCTCATTAGAAGACATCGTAAAAATGACCGCTGAAAACCCAGCAAAACAGCTTAACCTGTTTGATACAAAAGGAAGCCTTAAAATTGGAAAAGATGCGGATATCGTGGTGTTAAATGAAAACTTAGATGTTGAAATGACATTTTGCCGAGGCACATTGAGCTTTCAAAAGGAGGACTAACAATGAATATCATCCAAGTGAAAAACTACAGTGAAATGAGTGCAAAAGCAGCTGATATGCTGATTAGCAAACTTCATGAAAAACCAAATATGAATCTGGGACTTGCAACGGGAGGCACGCCGAAAGGATTATATGATCGTTTAATTCAAGATCATAAAGAGCACGGCACGTCTTACAAACACGTTACTTCCTTTAACTTAGATGAATATGTGGGAATGAAGCCGCAAGATCCAAACAGCTATCACTACTATATGGCAGATGCGTTATTTAATCACATTGATATTGACGTAAGCAACACGCACGTTCCTAACGGGCTGGCTGATACGCCTGAAGAAGAATGCCGCCGCTACGATGAAATGATTCAAAATCACGGAGGCATTGACCTTCAGATTCTTGGAATCGGTCAAAACGGACACATTGGCTTTAACGAACCTGGTACGTCATTCAACTCTCCTACTCATATTGTGACGTTAGAAGAGTCAACGCGAAAAGCCAATGCGCGCTACTTTAATTCTCTTGACGAAGTGCCTACTCAGGCTATTACAATGGGAATTGAATCGATTATGAAAAGCAAAGAAATTTTACTGCTTATCTCCGGGGAAGCCAAAGCAGAAGCGATGTATCAGCTGCTTAACGGAGAAATCACAGAAGACTTCCCTGCTTCTATTTTAAAGAAGCATCACTGTGTTACAATTATTGCGGACCAAGAAGCTTTAGCTAAAGTATCGACTACGGTTTAATTTATAGCCTCCTCGTCTTTTTTAGATGAGGAGGTTTACATAAAGGAGAGAACTTAAGTGATTGATAAAAGCTCACCTCTTCCGATTTATTATCAAATTGAAGAACAGTTGAAAAAACAAATTGAAAACGGAGAGTTAAAACCAAATGATTCGCTTCCTTCTGAACGAGAGTTTGCAGAACGATTTGAAATCAGCAGAATGACCGTTCGCCAAGCGATTAACAATTTAGTAAACGACGGTTATTTATATCGTCAAAAAGGCCGCGGCACCTTTGTATCTGAAAAAAAACTGGAGCAGCAGCTCGTTGGATTAACGAGTTTTACAGAAGATATGAAAGCGCGCGGAATGGTGCCAAGCAGTAAATTGCTGAGCTTTGAAATCATTGCGGCTTCAGAAAAAATTGCCGAGCAGCTGCACATTTCTCTTCATGCACCTGTTTATGAAATCAAGCGTATTCGTTTAGCTGACGACGTGCCAATGGCGCTCGAAAGCGTATATGTATCCGCTAACTTAGTCAAAGGGTTAACAGAATCCATTGTTAACGACTCTCTTTACCGCTATATAGAAGAAGAGCTAGGCCTAAATATTGGCGAAGCCAATCAAACGTTAGAATCCATTTTAGCTTCTGAAACCGAAGTGAAGCATCTTGGAATTAACTCATATTCACCCGTTCTATTAATTCAAAGAAATACGTATTTGCAAGATGGCACGCCGCTTGAAGTGGTGAAGTCTTCGTACCGAGCAGACCGCTATAAGTTTACGATTAACATGACACGATCTTAAAACTAAGGAGTTTTTTTTATGTCTAGTTTATATCTACAGGAACTAACAAAACTGCTTGCTAAAGTGGAGGCGCATGAACAGCAGGCAATAGAATCCGCAGCCGAGAAAATCTCACAGCAATTAGCTTCTCATCACCTCATTCATTTATTTGGGTGCGGTCATTCTCATATTTTAACAGAAGAAGTGTTTTACCGTTCTGGAGGGCTTGCGCCGATTCATCCTATTTTTGTGGAAGAACTGATGCTTCATAAAGGAGCTTCGCGCTCTTCACAGCTAGAGCGTAAAAACGACTATGCCTCCACCTTTATGGAAAAAGAAGATATCGTACCAGGCGATATCATGATTGTCATTTCTACATCGGGCGTAAATCCCGTTCCGATTGATGTAGCTTTGATTGCAAAAGAAAAAGGCGCCTTTGTTATCGGGCTTACCTCTCCTTCTTATGCCACGAGCCGGGCTTCGCGACATAAAAGCGGAAAATACCTTCATGATGTCGTGGATCTTGTTATTAATAATCATATTCCAAAAGGAGACGTTCTTCTTCATCAGCAAGACATTTCTTTCGCTTCGGGTTCTACTGTAATTGGAGGCGCTATTCTAAATGATGTCCTATCTAAAGCCATACAAAAACTGCTCAGCCGTGGCATCACGCCTCCTGTCTTTTTAAGCGGAAACATGGAAGGTTCAGATGAACATAACCAGCGGTTGATTGATGCTTACAAAGGAAGAATTACTGCCCTATAACAGCCCCTGCGGCTGTTTTTTTGCACAAAAAAAAGATGCTTGAAAGCATCTCATCAAAGTCGGACTGTACGTTTTGGACTAGATCTCCTCTTTATCAGTAGAAGTCTTGTTCACAGCACCATAACCTACTTATCCGACATAATTACTATGTTTAACATAAGTATACTCTTTTATACCTTAGGTGTCAAATAAGTTATAAGAAATTTCGTAGTGCATTCATTTGAAGATTTTTTTGCGGTAATGTTCTAGCTGGCTTTTAGCTTCTTTCATAATTATCGTATGTATGATTTCATCTGTAATGTTAAAATAATTTACCATACTTAACTTATAGATTTTACATATAAATTCCTGCCAAAGTTTTGTATAGGATTTCTTGCCGCATCTCACAAAAAAGAACCTGCATCAAAACTGATGCAGGTTCTTCCCTTCATATCATGCTAATTATTTCATGTTCATTTGCCCTTGTGAGGCCCTTTCGCTATGTATATCGGTTCATAACGAGAGTGCCAATTGTCAGATCAGAATATCTGCTTTTCATGTTAGGTAATACGTTTGCTGAAGTTGCTGTTAAGTATTCCAAAACTAAACCAGTCCCTTCATGAAGCTAAGTATTTACCTTTCACAGTAGCCTTAGAAAAATTTCTATCGGCTCTGTACTATCTGTATACCACGTTTCAATTGAACTAAACTAAAAAATTCATTTTAATCAAAAAATTCTTACCACGGGGATACAACCATTAACAGCGAATTACAAATGGAGCTTTAATCCTTCATGAGAAGCTGTGAACCCAAGCTTTTGATAGAAACGCAAAGCAGCTGACCGTTCCTTGTCCGTTGTTAATTGTACTAACTGACAATTACGTTCTTTCGCTCGTTCAATCGCCCATGTAATCAGCTGATAGCCAACCCCTTTTCCGCGCTGTGACGAAGCGGTTCGAACTCCTTCAATCGTGGCTCTCCACCCGCCTTGTCGTGCAATGTGGGGCGTAAAGGTTAGTTGTTGAACACCTATTACTTTACTATCTTTACATGCGACAATCAGTTCATTGTTTGGATCCGCATCAATTGCCTGAAATGCTTGGACATAACAGTCTGGAAGCGGTAATTCGTAGCGTTCTCGTTTGCTTCCGAGCATATCATCCGCGAGCATTTCAACAATTTGATCCAAATCTTCTCGCACTGCTTCTCTAAAGGTTATCTCTCCCATTTTATACAGCACCTTTCCCTCGTCCATTTATGATATTAAAAAGAACATTGACGAACAAGCTCAGAACCGACGCCAAAAACAAAGCAGCCGCTAAAGCACCAAGACCCATTCCTTCAAAGCCGCCAACTCCAAATATGCTATATAGAAATAGAAATATGCTTATTAGCATGCTGCTAAGTGAAATTCCGTACTGCACGGGCGAGTTTCTTCTATAGAAGAAATGCGACGCACCAAAAAGCAGCACGAAGAAAGCACCCATTAATCCAAATAAAGAAATCATTTACATTCTCCTCCCTCTAAAAAAAGGAATTTATATCCATTATATACTATCATTTTTATTTATTCTATCTATATTAATAGCCCTGCAGCCACAACTAAATAAACATGACCAAAACGGCCATGTCTATTTTTCTACTATATTATTAAAAAGAAAGTTCTTTGAACCAAAAAGAATAAGGGGCTAAGCAAGCTTCATCAATTTCATTCATACGTTTTTTGCATCGCTGCAGCACCTCAGCAGGAATGTGTCGCTCTAAGTATGCAGATTCTCCGTTTGCTTGAATCGTTTCTTCTACTAGCTCTTCAAACACATCTAAGCATGCTAAAAACTGCGGAAAAGTTGTATTCACGAAACGCTCGCAGTCATCGTTGGACGTATCGAGCAGCACAACCGAACCGTTTTTTTGATGAAGACAAATTGGATCTCCAGCGCCGGTTGTTCCTAAAAACCAATAGTGCTGGTAGCGAGATGATAACTCAAATGTTTCGCATAATGTTGTTAGCTTTCCTTTGGATGAAACGAACTCTAGAAATGGTGAAGCTTCTTTGGGCAATCCTTTTTCTGTTAGCAACTTCTTTGTCTCTTTATCAATATCAAGGGGTGCAAGCTGTTCGGCATCAAACTTCATTCGTTTTTCCTGTCGTTGCATCACATTTGACAACTTCTTTCACTCCTTTTCACCATTTGCTCTTTCTTTGCTTTTGTTTATTATAAAAGAAATCCAGCTCGTATTATATGCTACAAATGAACTTAATTAGACTGAAAATTTTTCCAATCTTTATTTATATAGCCCGATTTCCTCTTTATAAACACAGGTAAAAAGAAACCGATCAGATTTTCTCCAACAGATTCTGCTTTTAAAAATAATTCTCATTCCCTTCTTCCCTTTTCAGCGTACTTTCGCCTCTTATAAATAGGCTCAATCTTTATTATTCCAATTTTTTCTACTTTTTGCAACTAGGACTTATCTCACCATTTTTTATGCCAGATTAATAACTTGACAAAATACTAAAATAAGCAACAGTAATTATTTACAAGTTTTTAAACTTTATGGTTTAATAGGTATGTAATTCCTGTTTTTTACTATATTTTTTTGGAGGTTTAACATGAAAAAAGGGTCAATTTATCGTTTTATTGCTTTTGCTTTAATGTTCACCTTGTGTTTTAGCCAATTAGGCTTACTGAAAACACAAGCAGCAGGCAATCCTCCTGCTAATGAAAAAACATTAAGCATTGGTAAAGCAGCAAAAGGAACATTTACAGAACCAGAACAAACGCATTGGTACAAAATTAATCCTTCTAAGCAAGAGGTAGCAAAGTTTTCACACTACCGAATTAAGCTTCAAAGTGATGATGAAGTAAACATCACGGTTTACTCTAGCCTTGAAAATGCCAAAAACAACGTGGCATTTGACCGTTATATGGGATACTCCTACAAAGATGAGCCTGCTCAGCTTGATTTTCCAATCGCTTGGACTGGCCCTTATTATGTGAAAGTTGAGTATTATGGAAGCGAAGACGACATGATTGAAGAAGATGCGGAAGATGGTTCAGCTTCTCCAGAACCACAGCCGGAAGAAAAAACAGAAGTTCCATATACAATCAGCTATGAAGGCGCTTCACTTCCTCCTTCTCAAATGATGGAAGAAGAATGCCCGGCTGAATTAAGTACAAGCCAAAAAGAAAACGGAAAAGGTATTTTAAAAGATTTGCGTACGATTCGTGACGCTGTGCTTTCAAAAACAGCAAGCGGAAAAGACCTTTCTTCTCTTTACTACAAAGCCGCTCCGTTTATCAGCTCTAAAATGATTATCGATAAATCAATGCGCGAACAAGTATACAAAGATTTAGTTCAGCTAAAAGGTTTATTTACAGATGTAGCGAAAAACGGCGCATCAAGCACATATATGATTACAAGTGCTGATCAAAAAGCAATCAATGATTTATACAGCATCGCTTATAAATCTGTTCCGGCTGCTTTAAAGAAAGACTTAGAAAAAGTAGCAGCACAGACAAAATTAAAAGACGTAACGGACTTAAACGTATCGTCTGTATTAGTAAGAGCTAAGTTAGTCAGCGCAAACAGCGTTTCAACAAAAGCGGAAACTCGCTATATTGTTAAATTAAAAGATGGTGCAAATGCTAAATCATTTAAAACAAAAGCACAGTCAAAATCAGCAAGCATTGAATCTATTAATCCATTAAAACAATCAGCTGCTTCTTTTGATAATATGTTTGTTATTCAATTAGATGACAGCAATGGAAAAAGCTTCAGCACGTCGTCTGCTCAAGGTAAAATGACGGCAAAACAAATTCAGGCACTTCCTGAAACTGAATTTATCGAGCCGGTTCAAGAGTACCACGCTCTTTCAATGGATTCACAATATCCGTATCAATGGTCATTAAATAACACGGGTAAAAATGACGGTACGCAGCATGCCGATATTCAATACGAATCACTTGAAAAATTACTAAACGGGCAAAAATTAAAAGATACGGTTATTGCTGTTGCGGATACGGGCGTCGATTCATCACTAGCTGATTTAAAAGGCGTAGTGGATACAAAGACTGGATACAACTACGTGGATCGTTCGTCGAATGCAACTGATGACAATGGACATGGAACTCACGTAGCAGGTATTATCGCAGCCTCTGCAAACAATAACTATTCAATGGCCGGCATTAATTCTCATGCGAAAATTTTACCGGTTAAAATTCTAGACGCATCTGGAAGCGGAGATACAGAACAAATTGCGTACGGTATTAAATACGCGGTTGATCACGGTGCAAAAGTCATTAACTTAAGCCTTGGCGGATCTTACAGCCGCGTGCTTGAATATTCATTAAAATATGCATACGACCATAACGTAACGGTTGTAGCTGCAAGCGGAAACGACGGTATGGAAGAACTCTCTTACCCAGCTTCATCTGCCTATGCGATTTCAGTAGGCGCATCAAACCGTTTAGATATCGTATCTGACTACTCAAACTATGGAAAAGGATTAGATATTACAGCTCCAGGCTCTGATATTCCAAGTCTTGTTCCAGACGGAAACGTCACTTATTTAAGCGGAACATCAATGGCAACACCTCACGTGGCAGCCGTTGCGGGATTATTACTATCCCAAAATCCAGGCTTAAAGCCAAAAGACGTTGAAAAACGCCTAACGGATACAGCTAAAGATATTAAGTTTGACGAGAAAGATGCTCCTGTATACGATGATGAAGAAAGTCCAGCAGCTCCCCCTGCTCCAGGCTACGATTACGTATCAGGATGGGGACGTTTAAATGCGTACAGCGCGGTAAGTGCACAGCAGCTGCAAGCGCAGGTAAATACATTTGTCAGCACGCAAAAAATTGTTACAGGTAAAGCTCAAAGCGGTTCAACTGTTAAAGTGATGAACGGCTCAAAAACACTTGGCACTGCCAAAGCTGATGCAAAAAATACGTTCTCTGTGAACATTCCAGCTCAAAAAGCTGATACCGTTTTACAAGTGGTTGTCACAAACGGAAAAGCAAGCACAAGCATTCGTGCAGTTGTTCAAAAAGCACCTGCCAAACCTGCGGTAAAAGCCGTGACGAATAAAGATGAATACGTAACAGGAACATCTAAAGCGAATTTTACGGTAAATGTTAAAAACAGCGCTAAAAAAGTGATTACTTCGGCAAAAGCTGATGCAAAAGGCGCGTTCAAAGTGAAGATTCCAAAACAAAAAGAAAACACAGTCTTGTATATCACGGCTACAAACAGCCAAAAACAAGAAAGTGAAGAAGTAAAAGTAACGGTGCGTGACGTTATTGCTCCAAATGCACCTAAAGTGAATCCAGTCAGCGACGCGGATACAGCTATTAAAGGAACAGCAGAAGCAAATGCATCTGTTGTAGCCAAAGTGAACAACAAAGAAATCGGCAAAGCAAAAGCTAACGCAAAAGGTCAGTACAGCATAACGATTAAAAAACAAAAAGCGGGTACAGCAATCAGCGTAACAGCAGCAGACGCAGCTAACAACACAAGTAAAGCTACGACTGTAAAAGTGAGCGATAAAACTCCTCCTGCTGCACCAAGCGTAAATGCTGTCACAACAAAAAGCACGGCTGTAACGGGTAAAGCAGAAGCAAATGCTACCGTAACAGTAACCGTAAACAAAAAAAGCATTGGCTCTGCTGCTGCTAACAGCAAAGGACAATACTCAGTAAAAATTAAAAAGCAAAAAGAAAAAACAGTTTTAAGCGTAACAGCAAAAGACAAAGCGAACAATACGAGTAAAGCAACAACAAAAACGGTGACAAAATAAAGAAAGAAAAAGGCACTTGGCTTATAGCCAAGTGCCTTTTTGTTATAACAGCTGTTTGTTTTTAAAGTATTTCCACATTCCCCACGTTAACACAATTAACATAACAATAATAACAGCAGTAGCCCAGTGGGAATTTTGATATGGAATCGGTACGTTCATTCCAAAAAATCCGGTTACGAACGTTAGCGGAAGCATAATCGTTGAAATTAACGTTAAGACATTCAGCTTTTCAGATGAAGTTGCATTGGTAATAGAATAATACGTATCAAGTGCACTGTTTACGAGGTCTCTAAATGTTTCAGCAGAGTCTACAATACGCTCCAAGTGGTCAAGCAGGTCAATGTAGAAAGGAACATTTTCTTCTCGTATGTCGAATTTCCACTTTCCATTAACCGTTAAGAAAATTCGGCGCTGAGGCAGAATAACGCGACGGATTAAGATAATCGTTCTTTTTAACGCCAAGAACTCTTCCGTCACTCCGCGGACTTCTTTGTTGTAGATTTCATCTTCTAATTCATCAATACGCATGTCAATTCGGTCTAAAATCGGAAAATATTCGTCCGTGATGCCATCAATCAAAGCATATAGTAAAAAGTCGGCGCCGCGGTTCATAAACTTTGGATAGCGTGAGCACACAGCATCCATTTTGCGAAGCCAGCCCATTTTATGTTTATGAATCGTCACTACGTAATTTGATCCGACAAAGGCATTTAACTCAAGCGTGGTAATCTCGTCATCACTTTCTTCGTTATAGCGAAGGGCGTGAAAAACGAAAAATTTATAGTCTTCGTAATCATCCATTTTAGCGCGAGGACTGTCGTGTAAGCAGTCTTCAATCGCCAATGGGTGAAAATCGAATAATTTAGCAATTTGAGCAAGCTCTTGTCCGTGGACATCATACAGATCAATCCACAGCAAATTATCAGGATTGCGCAATTTTTCATGCACGTCTCCTAAATCAAGATTCGTTACCATTTCTTTTGTTTCATCATCATATAAGTATGTTTTAATCATTGATTTTTCACCTCACATCATTGAGGCATTAAGGAGTATTTTCCTTCGTTGAAATGAGAGGAACACATACACCTTTGTTGCCCCTATCTTGTTTTGCAGTAACCTTCATCGAAATGGGGTCATCAGTGCCCATTCATCTCACCTCCTAATTAGTTGAAGGAACGCTGACTTGTAATACAGCTACTTCACAAAGTTTAATTTTAACATACAATCCAACTCTAGCGTAGCGCTTTTTTCAAAACCTTTTCCTCTCTATTTAAAGTTTCAAACAAAACTTCCGATACTATAAAAGCAAGTTATTATGCCCTTATTTTATAAAAGCTCTACTAGTGTATCCACTATTTAATAATACAATAGTACTTACAAACAGTAACCACTACCCCAGACCTCTCGAATACTCCCACGATTAGGTCTAGAATATCTACCATGGCCGGTCTATGGCCATGGTAGATATTCTACATCGATAAACATTATATGGGGGATGGGGAAAAACGTGTAGGAATTTTTAGACTTTCATCGAATACTTACTTAACAAACTGAGATTACGAAAAGGACTGATGATACATGCATTTTAAACGTGAAGAACCGTTTCGCTTTTTATTTGAGACTCCCATTGTTGGAACGTTTTCCATTGCTAAATACGACAACAAAGAAATCGATTCTAAGCCAGGTCCTTTGTCTGTTATCGACCTTTCACCAAAAGGAATCAAAATAATTACGCCGCTTGATTTACCTATTTTCAACCATCAAATTCAGCTAAAAATCAGCTTTTATTTAAATGAAAAAACCATCCATATTACCGGACTTTGCGTGTGGAAAGAAAAACGGCACACCGAATACCTTTATGGCATTGAAGCATTTAACGATGTGGAAGAACAAGCAATTTTAATTACAGAGCTCAAAACCTACGCCAAGAAAAAGCAAGATAAGCAATAAAAATAGCGCTCATTTGTTTTACTCCCCTTTTAAGATGGCAATACTACGAACGACTTCGATAGAAAAAGGTGAGACGATGAGCAGCAAAGCAAAAAAAGAATGGATTGGCGGTCTCGTACTGTTTTTACTCGTCAGTTTTGTCAGCATCACGTTTGCAGGCTATCATACGGTGAAAGCTGCCGTTGATCAAACGTATGTACCGCTTGAGCATGGTAACAAAACACACGTCAATTTAAAAAAAGGACAACCGTTTTCCCTGCTTTTAATTCAAGAAAACCATCAAAATACGTCATTTGTATATATGACTGTTAATAAGCAGCATGAATCAATAAAAATGACCCACTTGCCAGGGTCAACTCAGCTCGGCAATGAAACACTGCGAACCATTTATCACCGAGGAAATATGAATGCTGTCGTAAAGAACTTCGAAACGTATGCAAAGCTTCCTGTTGATTATTATGTCAAAATGGATCAGCAGTCAGTCGTCGATGCTGTAAATAAATTAGGGGGGATTATCGTCACAAACAAACGTGCTTTTCAACAGAGCAACATTGTTTTCCCAAAAGGATCGATTCGCCTTAACGGAAAAGAAGCGCTTGTTTTTTTAAAGGAGCGTAATGAGCAAGACATCTTTACTGCGCATGAAAGACAGCTGTCCGTCGCGAAAGCTATTTTCAGCCAAGCAGCTACAATTCCCAATGTTGCAAAGCTGCATTCCCTTGTATTTACGCTCGCTGATCACATTGAAACCAACGCAACGTTTAATGATATCAAACGGATTCAAAAAACCTACAAACCGGCCGTTTCTCACGTAGACAAGCAGCAGTTTCCGCAAAACGAATGGAATCAAAAACAAGTCACAACGCGGCTGTATAAGCACTTAGAACGCAACGAGCTGTTTTTATAAAAAACGCTTCACGAAAAAGAGGCTGGGACATAACAAAATGAAACCAATCTAAAGACGACCAAAGGAGATACATAAGCTGAACTGCTTGTGACACCGCAGTTGATTTCCGTGCAAGACTTCGCTTTCCGCGGGCGGCCGCTGAGCCTCCTCGTCGCTTGCGCTCCTGCGGGGTCTCATCTGTTCCGCTTTTCCCGCAGGAGTCTTCGCCTTGCCCTCCAATCAACTGCTAGAAGGAATGAAACAAATGAAATCTACGTTCACTATAACAGGAAAACGAACCGTGAATTAAAGATTCATGGTTCGTTTTTCACTTCGCCTAAAAGGCTTTTATCCCAGCCTCTTTTTTTGCTACTTATCTTCAGCAGGCACCACTTTTTCATTTATTTTAACCACAATTCTTTCATCACGTTCATCTTTGACGTAGCTCTTTTGATAAAAAGAATGATTATTAGGCGGTCCAATCACAACTGTATCGGTAATTGGAGCGACGGCTTCTGCTACTTCGTTTGCGCTTACTCCGTATGCTTTTTGAAACACAATAGGAGGCGTTAAGCGCAGCACGTCGGATCCTTCTGTAGACTCAAATTGATCGTTGTTAAAAAAGAGATGCAGATGCGCTTCTTCCGATAGCGGTTCGATCCAATGCCACCAGCCCATCGGTATAAAAACAACTTCGCCTTCTTTTATTAGGTAATTGTGCATGCTGCTTGTATCAGGGTCCAAGATAGACACCTGCACTTCACCTGAAACGACAACATCTAATTCCCACGCATTTGGATGCCAGTGCGGTTCTCTCATATGCCCTTTCGTCATATATAAATCAACAAAAGCACCTCCTAGCATTGCAGGCAGCTGAGTTGAGGTTAGTTGATACGCTATATTTTGGTCGTTTCGTTTGAACAGGACGTTTTGCTTATAGTTCACTGACAGATTAGGCGTTCCTGAGCTTTTTTTAATATTTGAATTATCCGGCACAAATCCAGATTTACTCATAGTGTCATACCCTCTTTTCATTAAAAAGTTATATGCACTATCCTATTAAAACTTTTAGCTAAGGGTGTTTTAATTAGGAAAAATAAAAAACGAGCGTTTCCGCTCGTTTTTTATCCGACAAGACGTTCAATTTTCTTTTTCTTCCATACAAATTGATAATAGCTGTACTGCAGAATTAAGCTGACCACAAACGCCGCTGGATATCCGATCCAAATCCCTTTGATTTCAAGAGACGTAAACTGCGATAACACGTAGGCTACGGGTACTTCCACACACCAAATCGCCATAATGCTAAATACCGTAGGCCACAGCACCGTACCGCTTGCTCGCATCGTAGCGGTAATAATTTGCGCATGGCCGAAAATCAAATAGCTCCAAAGCGTTATCACTAACAGCTCTTCGGCAATATGGAGCGTGTGCTGATTTGTTAAAAACAGTGCTAATATTTGATTGGAAAAGAGATAAATAAGTAAAATCAACACGCTGCCAATAACGTAATTCAGCATAATTCCAGAGCGAATCACTTCTTTTAAACGCTCAAATTTATTAGCACCAATCGACTGCGCCGCAAAAATAGAAACCGCAATTCCTAAGCTGATTGCCGGCATTTGTACATAGCTCGCCACTTGGTTCACCGCTCCGTACGCCGCTGTAGCGTCTGAGCCAAATCCGTTTACGAACGTAATAACCGCAATTTCAGAAAGAGAAACTAAAATCATATTGATACTCGCGGGAATCCCTAAACGCATAAGCAGCTTTAACAGCGTTCCGTCCATTTTTAATGAAATAGAGGAGTCAAACTTTAGCGGATGATTTTTCTTGCGTAAATAAATGATCATAATAATGAACGTTAATACGGTTGAAAACACCGTTGCGTACGCAGCGCCGTACACGCCAAGCTTTGGCACTCCGATCCATCCAAAAATTAAAATCGGAAGAAAAATGAGGTTTAAGACCGTACTCACAACTAAAAAGTAAAAAGGCGTTTTAGAGTCTCCGGTTCCGCGCATAAACGTCGTATAAACAAAGTATAAAAACAAAACAGGAATCGCCACAAACAAAATGCGCGCATAGTGAACCGTTACGTCAATAATATTAGCCGGCGTTCCCATAATCCGAAGAATCTCCGGAGCAAATATGCTTCCCAAAACAGCAAGCACAATTCCGACTAAAAAGGTAAACGTGAGCGTGGTACCGATAATTTCTTTGACTCGTTTTTCATTTTGTGCCCCGTACGCTTGCCCGATTAAAATGGAACTTCCTGACCCAATTCCAATTGAAAACGACACAAGCAGGAAAAAAAGCGGAAATAGCGGCTAACGCATCAACTCCAAGCGCTCTTCCGACAATAATACTCCCCGCCAGCTGCCCAACGGACTGCATGGCGTTACTTAACATGAGCGGAATCAAAAACACAAGCATCAGCTTACTGACGGATTTTTCCGATTCCACTACTTCACTTTTCACATCTTGATTCTTCACACCTATTTCTCCTTTGTATCAGCTTTCGGCGAATGATAGCCTTTTTCGCCGTAAGGCTGCAGCTTCTCTAACCATTTCGCTTCCAGTTTCAGCAAATCCTTTTTTGAAAGTGCTTTTTCTTCTTCTCTTTTAATCGTTTCCAGCATCTCAATTGAAAAAGCATCCGCACCGTACGTATTCCACTCGTTTTGAAGCTCTTTATTTTGATGAGTGTTCGTCTTTAACGTGAACTTTACGCCGTTTAACGTTTTGACGTTAGGCGTAGAGCCAATGTAAATCTTATCGTTTTGAAGGTTTTTTATTTGATACACGCCGCCTTCTGTTTTTACTTCTTTCGCTAGCTGTTTCATTTGTTTTTTATAGTCTTTCGAATCAGTACTCATCTCTGTCTCTCCTTTTCTCCAGTAGCTGCTTCCGTCTGCGCTGCGCTCTAAGAAACCGTACTCAATTAAATAGCGTCGCAGCACGGCGTAGTCGTCGTAAAAAGGTGTTAACCTATCATTTACTTCTTTTTCGGTATACGTGCTACCAAAATCAAAATGCCCGCTTAATTCTTCAAGAACAACAAGACGGTGTTTTTCTTGCAAATGAAAAGTACGAAGCGGTCCGTTTAAACCTTGAGGAAAATTCTTCGCTAAAATCTTTTCACGCTCTTCATCACTGACGCTGTAGCGCTGACTTCTTCTAGTCGCAGTATTTGTTACGGATACCGCCTTCTCTTCTTCCCCTTCATTTAACAGTTCCATCAGCGTTAAAAACACTTTTGCCTGACGCTCTTTTTTCTTTAATGTAAAGCGGTGATTCCGAATGGTGGATGAACTGCCGATTCCCATTTCTTTTTGAATATCACTATCGCTTTTTCCTTCTTTAAAAAACTTCACTAAATTTTTTTGATGATCAGAAAGACCGGTTACCTCTTTATCTAGCCCTATTAAATGTTGAAATACAGATCCGTGCTGCTGTTCCACATGAAGCTTCACATAGCGTTTTGCTTCATAAAAAACACCTTCCACCGGATAAATAATGCCTTTTTCAATACTTTCACCGCACAGTAAGCAGTGGTAGTGATCTTCGCTTTCCCCGTATCCTTTTTTCATATCTTCAAAAGATGATTCCCAAAACAAGTCGTTTACCATTTAAATAGACACCTTTCTATTTTGTTTATTAATTTATAAACAAATATATTATATGTTTATTATTATGTCAATCTTACGTTTATGATACACAAAAAAACAGCAGTTTTCACTGCTGTTTCATGTTCCATTCACTTAAATACGGAAAATCCTTAGATACGACAGGCTCATCATTCAAAAGCGTAATTAACTCCAAGCTGTTACCGTCAGGGTCATTAAAGTACACGCAAGCCGCCGGCATCCACGTATGAACAATCGGCTCTATCTGCGGCTTTCCAAACGACGTCTCTTCCGGTTCAATACCTTTTAAACGCAGCCATGTTAACGCTTCATGAATATCCGCGGCTTCAATACCAAAAGCAAAGTGACTTCTTTTCAACTCTTTTTCGTCTGTTTCCCAAAGACCAAGCATTTGCTTTTGTTCCCCAACAAAGAAAAAAGCACAGCGCCGCTCTTCAATTTTATGAACAAACGTCAGCCCAAGATATCTATAAAACTCAATCGAATCCTCCAAACTCCGAACCTGTACATGCGTCTCATAAATACTCTTAATCATAGCCTCTCCCCCATCCTTTCCTACTACTATAAGCCATTTCACACCAAACAGCTTCCTAACAAAGAATGAAAAATCCTCAGTCTTAAGAACGAGAAACACTCACACAAACGTACAGCTTGGAAATCTCCAAGAGCACTATGGGTTTGACTTTGAATTTGACTTTAACTAAGGGTTTGAGGCTACCCCGCAAGGGGTGCCTCAAACCCTTAGGTCTAGAAAAACCCCCATGGCTGCACTTTAGCCATGGGGGTTTTTCTACATCGATAAATTAAGCGTGGGCTTTTGCGAGACCTATGCAGATACCGCCTGAAATAATCAGTACACTCGCAAGAGATACATAAAACAATTGACGCTTCGTTTTCTTTTCTCCCAAGAAGACAATACCGCCAAAGATAGAAATAACGATACCCATTTGCGATAATGAAAAGCTTGTTGCTACGCCTAATCTTGATTGAGATAAGAATAAGAACATGTTTCCAGATGCCCAGATTAGACCTGGTAAGATATTACGAATCGTATATTTGTTAAATGGCTTATGTTTATATGTAATGATTAAACCGCCAATTAACATACCAATTGCTTGTGGGAACAAAGCTGCCCATGCGTCTACGTTGAAAATACGTGCGATAACTACGTAAACTAAGAATCCAAGACTTGAAATGATAAGAGTGATAACTCCTTTTTTCGTTTGTCCTGGAGTCCCTTGTGCTCCTTCTTTTTTACCGTCTAATGAAGAAAGCACAACGCCTGCTAGTATTAAAAGAATCGCAATAGATCCAAGCACAATCGTTTGAAGCGTTGACCATTCTTTAAATACAATAACACCAAAAAGAGCTGTTGATACTAATTGCATACCCGTTGAAATCGGCATTGACTTTGAAACCCCAAGGTATGGAACACTTTTAAACTGATTGCTTTGACCTACTGACCAGAACAAACCTGAAACAATTCCGACAATAACAAGCGTTGGCGTTAACACCGGCTGCACAATCATAAACTGAACAAATGAAAGAATCAAAGCTCCAATAATTGTTCCCAGCGTTTGACTGTAAGGTCCACCGCCCATCTTCATACTAACTAAAATCATGCTTCCCCACGCAACGGAAGGAAGAACACCTAGCAAAATATCCATCTTTCTCTTAACCTACTTTCCTATTTCTAATCTATGTACGTAGTACGTAATAACTTACTGCTTTTCTTTTATCAAGGGCTAAGCACTCATACCCCTTGAATATTCCCCCAAGGTCTAGAAGATTTAATAGAATTGCTCTTTGATCCTATTAAATCTTCTACATCAATAAATATATAACGTTTTCATAAATGGTGGTAAAACTGCCATTTCTTGCTACTCGTATTATACTAACACGAACATTTATTATTTAGCTAGAAATTTTTTTGATTATTTTTTAAAAACAGAAAAAATTTTTTTCTTATTGCTCCGCAGCTCGCTTTTTCCTCTTATGTAATCTGCAATCAGCAGAAACGGACGCCTCTGCTGATTGAAAATAAGAAGAGATAAAGCCTTTTCATTTTAGTTAGCTACAGGCTTACAAAATTGCTCTACTACTTCTTTGGCTGGAATTGAACTGATCGCACCTTTTCCAGTTGTTGTTAAGGCACCGCTTGCATTTGCAAAACGTAAAATAGCATCGTGGTCAGAGTCAAGAATAGCCGTTAAGTTTTCTTGTGACACATCGCGGCTTAATAGCTGATAAAGGAATCCGCCAATAAACGCATCTCCTGCACCTGTTGTATCAACAACTGATACTTTGTAACCGTTTGATTCATAGACAGCTTGTTTTGTATAAAGCGTTGCGCCTTCTGCACCTTTCGTGAACACAACTACTTGAACGTCACCTGTAAATAGAGACTGAATCGCTTGCTGTTCATCTTCAATGCCTGTGATAAACGATAGCTCATCGTCTGAAATTTTGACAATGTGCGCTTGAGGAATAAATTCTAAAATCGTTTGACGGCATAGCTCATGGTCTTTCCACAGCGGAAGACGTACATTTGGATCAAAGCTGATAACGCCGCCTTTTTCTTTCATGCTTTTAATCGCTTTCATATGAGCGTATTTCATAGGGCTTTCAACTAAATCAACCGAACAGAAGTGAAGAACATCGTTGCTTGCAAACCACTCAGGGTTAATTTCGTCTTCAGTTAGTAATAAATCTGCTGAAGGATTACGATAGAAGCTGAAATCTCTTTCTCCGTCTTCACGCAGGGAAACAAAAGCTAAAGCTGTGTTTGCTTCTTCTGTACGATAGACCATATCAGTACCTACTCCTACTTCACGAAGCGTATCTACTAGAAAGTCTCCAAACGCATCTTCTCCAACTTTTGTAATAAGCGCTGACTCATTACCGTATGTAGCAACAACTGCCGCAACGTTTGCCGGCGCTCCGCCTGGCACACGCGTAAACGATTCCACTTCTTTCAATTGAAGACCTTTTTGAGCTGGAATCATATCAATTAATACTTCACCGATACTAAATAACTTACCCATTCTATTCACCTTACTTTTCTTTTTTGTCATATTGTCATACTATGTTCCAAAAAATCCTTAAATCAAATTATACGTCCCAAACATCTTTTTCGTAAAGAGAAATTTCCAATTTATTTTAAAAAAATCGCAAATTATCGTTTTTTTCTCACAATCTTTTATTCATTAAACCTTTTCCATCCCTTGTCAAATATGGGATTTAAATGACCTTGTTAAACAAAGATCACAAAATAAAAAAAGTTAATTTCCAGTTTAAACTGTCTCTCTATTGATTTTTCGTTCGACATCTCTTTCCTTATTTCCTGTTTATTCGCCGTGAATATGCAAATAATGATAAAAATTCGTGTTTTTACCCCTATTTAAGAAGGAATAGCTTAAAATGTGTCGAATAGACTTAGGTAGGTATATGACATTATGTATGTTACACTAAATACAAGGCAAGGAAGGGAGAATCAGTCATGAAAATCAATGTTTTTCTAGACGACTATCGCAAATGCCCTGACGGTCATGTTTTAGCCGAAACGATTGATGAATGTATTGATCTGCTAAGATCATTCGATGTTGAACATTTATCACTCGATCACGATTTACTGAGTAAGACACGGAATGGATTAATGCTCGTGCATTTTATGGTAAAGCATCATTTATATGCCGATCGAATTACAATTCACTCCGCTAATCATTCAGGCAGCAAAGCAATGTACAACTGCTTTAAGGATGCTCAAAAAGAGCATAAAATGCCAAACAACATTAAAATTCTAAGATGCCCTCTGCCTCTTCGATGATACCTGCACCCTCACACATTCATTTCAACAGAATCTGTCCGGATTCAATTCTCACAGACTTCCTGTTTCTATAAAATGAAGAACAATACTGCTTGTTCGATACGTATAGATGTGAATACGCTTTAAGCAGTTTATATTATATAGAAGAAACCGCTCTAAAATACCGTGATGTTAGCTTTAAAAAGCTGACTATATGGTACAAAGAGCGGTTTTTTGCTATTTAGACAGTTTAGCAGAATCCAAGTCAGCTGAGAGAGCAGCCGGCTTTTTTTTAACTTCTTTTAGCTGCCTAGCGTTCACGAACCAGTAAATGCTTCCTACAAACAGTCCTCCCCCTACGATGTTTCCGAGCGTAACAGGAATCAAGTTATGAAATAGTCCAGCAGCCGAAATCGCCTCAGGATGCGGAAGTAATAAAGCTAGGCCAAGAAACGTCATATTTGCCACGCTGTGCTCGTATCCTGAAGCAACAAATGCAAACAGCATCCAAAAAATAAGCATGATCTTTGCCGCATCGCTTTTAGTGCGCGCAGCCGTCCAAATTGCCAGACAAACAAGCCAGTTGCAAAGAATGCCGCGAAAAAATAAGGCACTAACCGGCAAATTCATTTTTTTAGCTGCCAGCGTCATAAGTAAATGGTTCGGTTCAATTGCTTTAAACAAACCGGTTCCGGTAATTAACAAACAAAGCCCAAACGCGCCTATCGCATTTCCGATAAAACACCACGTCCAGTTTTTAAACGTATCTTTCCATGTCGTGACTCCCGATAGCGTACTGACTGTATAAACCATATGATTCCCCGTAAACAATTCAGCTCCTGCAAATACGACAAGCAGGAGAGCAACAGCAAAAGATAACCCCATCACAAGAGAAACGACCGGTAAAGAAGCAGAAGCTAAAGGCGCTCCTACCGATAGAGCTAATATAACGCCAAGTCCTACGTAAACACCCGCTAGCACAGCTAACAGCAAATAACTCGGCAAATGCTCATTCACAAGCTTCGTCTTTTCACGGGCTAACTCATTCATTGACTGCAGTGAATTCTTAAACAAAAGCGTTTCCTCCTTTTATTCATCTTAGACGCATACTTTTTCTTCTGTTTTTTTCAAAAACCAAGAAAGAGCAGAAGCTTGCTTCACCACTTCACCAATCACAATCATCGCGGGATTACTCACTTGCTGTTCAGCAGCCGTGTCTACAATTGTGCCAAGCGTGCCCGTAACCGTGCGCTGATAAACCGACGTGCCTTGTTCAATAAGCGCGACCGGCGTATCCGCGCTTTTTCCGGCGTCTAAAAGCTGACGGCAAATATACGGTAAGTTTTTAACGCCCATATAAATCGCAAGCGTATCAACTCCTTTGGCTAAATGCTCCCAGCGAATGCTTTCCGGCTTGCCGCTCAAACAGTGTCCCGTCACAACGGCAAACGAACGGCTCAGCTCACGATGCGTCACAGGAATTCCAGCATAAGCCGGTGCCGCAATGCCCGCTGTAATACCCGGAACGATTTCAAATGGAATTCTATGCTGAGCAAGCACTTCTGCTTCTTCACCGCCTCTTCCGAAAATAAACGGATCTCCGCCTTTTAACCGCACGACGGTGTTTCCTTTTCTTGCGTAGAATACAAGCAAATCATGAATATCCTCTTGAGAAACGCAGTGATCACCAGGCTTTTTCCCGCAGTAGACGAGTTCGGTTCCTTCTTTTGCATACTGAAGAAGAACAGGGTTCACTAATCGGTCATATAAAATAACGTCTGCTTTTTCTAAACATTTGGCTGCTTTTATCGTTAGTAAATCTGGATCTCCTGGTCCGGCTCCTACAATGTACACTTTTCCTGTTCTCATTTTTGCTTCGCTCCTTTTAATGTGTCCCCTTGAATTTTTGTGGCGCGTTGAAAATCAACGCGCCACGGCACTTATTCTTCAATTAAAAGATACAGTAAATCTCCTTCAACAGACGTTTCGTACGTGTCGACACATCCACTGTCAGGCTCTTGCACGTTACCGTCATGCAAGCAAATTTTCCAGTCGTGCATCGGACAGAACACCGAGTCGCCGCTCACGATTCCTTCACTTAGCACCCCGCCTTTATGCGGACAGCGATTTTCAATTGCCCGTATTTTTCCGCTTGATAGCTTAAACACCGCAATTTCTTTTCCGTTTACTTTCACTGTTTTACCTAGGCTTACCGGAAAATCATGAATCGACCCTACGCATACTTTTGTAATATTTTTATTCACCATCTTTATTTCCCCCCAGCTTTATGATGTGACAACTGTTTCGAACAGCTCTTTTTTCGTCTTTTTGCTTTCGACGATTTCTTTCCAAGGATCACGATACGTAGATAACGCTTCGTCCATACGCATATTCAGCTCTCTTCTCGTCTGGGCGTCATCAAGCACGGACTGAATATGCGACAGTCCCATCCGCTCAATCCATGCAGACGTACGCTCTAAGTAATTAGCCGTTTCTCGGTAATACTGCAAATAAGCTCCTGTGATGTCCATCAATTCTTCGTCTGTTTTTACTTTATACAATAAATCTCCGCCGCGAAGATGCGTACCTCCATTTCCGCCCACGTAAATTTCCCAGCCGCCGTCAATTCCAATAAAGCCAATATCTTTAATACCTGACTCAGCACAGCTTCTCGGACAAGCAGATACAGCCATCTTTACTTTATGAGGCGTCCATAGTCCTTCAAATTTTTTCTCAAGCGCAATTCCAACGCCCATTGAATCCTGCGTGCCAAAACGGCAAAACTGTTCGCCGACGCATGTTTTCACCGTCCGCAGCGACTTACCGTACGCGTAGCCAGAAGGCATATCTAACTCTTCCCATACGCTAGGCAAATCTTCTTTTTTAACACCAAACAAATCAAGACGCTGCCCACCCGTCACTTTTACGAGCGGAATTTCATATTTATCAACAACATCTGCAATTTTTCGTAAATCTTCTGCATTTGTGACGCCTCCGTACATCCGAGGAACCACAGAATACGTGCCGTCTTTTTGAATATTTGCGTGCATGCGTTCATTCACAAATCGTGATTCGCGTTCGTCAACGTATCCGGTTGGATTCACCATACCTAAATAATAGTTTAGCGCCGGACGGCATTTTGAACAGCCTTCTTCATTATTCCACCCAAGTACATTCATCACTTCACGCGTATGCGAAAGGCCTTTTGCTTTAATTTCTTCGACAACTTCATCTCGTGACAGAGTCGTACAGCCGCAAATCGCTTCTTTTTGAACCGCTGCGTCAAAGTCAGCGCCAAGAGTATGCTGAAGCACTTCCGCTACAAGCGGTTTACATCCTCCGCAGGAGCGAGAGGCACTTGTACAAGCTTTGATTTCATCAACCGATGAGCATCCTTGTTTTTGGATTGCTTCCACAATCGTACCTTTGGTTACGCCGTTACAGCCGCAAATAATATCATCGGCGCTCATGCTTGCTACTAAGCTTTCACCCGTGCTACCGCCAGACGGCTGTAAAATCGACACTTTTGCGACATCGGATACATCTTCTTGCTTTTGAATCATTGAAAACAGTCGATTTCCGTCGCTGCTGTCTCCAAAAAGAACGGCTCCTACGATTTGATTGCCTCGCAGAACAAGTTTTTTATAAATACCGTCTTGTTCATCGAACACTTTGATTGCTTTTTTCTCTTCATCTTCCGTGAAGTCTCCTGCCGAAAACACTTCAACACCTGATACTTTTAGCTGCGTGGATAAAACCGATCCTTCATAAGGCACTTTTTCTGCCCCGCAAATCGCTTTTGCTAATGCTTTTCCTTGTTCATACAGAGGTGCCACAAGTCCGTATACCATTCCTCTATGCTCTGCACATTCTCCAACCGCGTAGATGTTTGGAATATCTGTTTGCATATAGTCATTTACAACAATTCCTCGATTTACGTTAAGTCCCGCTGCTTTTGCAAGCTGAACATTTGGCTTAATTCCAACGGCCATCACGACTAAATCAGCGTCTAAAAATGTACCGTCTTTAAAAGATAATCCTTCAACTCGCTCATCGCCGACGATTTCCGCCGTTTGTTTTTCAAGCAAAAACTTCATGCCTTGTTTTTCTAATTCATTTTGAAGCAATTTGCCGGCTGTTGGATCGAGCTGACGTTCCATTAAATACGGAGCTAAATGAATCACAGATACGTCCATCCCCAAATTTAACAGTCCGCGCGCTGCTTCTAATCCAAGCAGTCCGCCTCCAATAACCGCTGCTTTTTTATACTGCTGAGAAGCCTGCAGCATTTCATCCGTATCTTTTATATCGCGAAAAGCCGTAACTCCTTTTTTATCAGACCCTGGAATCGGAAGAATAAAAGGAAGAGAGCCCGTTGCTAAAATTAATTCATCATACGATTCTACTCTGCCGCTGTTTGTCGCTACTTCTTTTTTTACTGAATCGATACTAGTAACCGTTTCGCCCGTATATAATGTAATATTGTTTTCTTGATACCAGTTCCAATCGTTTAACGTAATGTCTTCAACATTCGTATCTCCTTGCAGCACTTTTGATAGTAAAATACGATTATAGTTCGGATGCGACTCGCTTCCGAAAATCGTAATTTCAAACGCTTCGCTTGAAACCTTCAATACTTCTTCAATCGCTCGAACTCCAGCCATTCCATTTCCAATCAATACGAGTTTCTTTTTTTGCATCTTCCATTCCTCCCCTGGCGTCTATACCTGCTTGTTTCAAAGATATATTTCCTATGCATCTTTAAAGATACATTTAAGATATATGAATTTTCTGAATCATTCAACTTATGTGTTAGGTTTTCTAACACATTTATGGTATGTATGCGATTCCATTGCTTTAGCAACAAGCAAAAAAATAAGTGGTCTAATTACGTTTTAATTTGGATCATCCTTTGCATTTTTTGTGATATTTTTCACAACATTAATGTAGCAAGAATAAATAACCCAGGCTATGATAAAAATCACTCCTAAATGTTGATATGCCAAAAATAAAAACCCGAAAAATTCTTTATAAAGAATTTAAAAAAACAAACTGTTCTTTATAGTATTTACTATCTTCCTTTGATTCTTTATAATGAATAAGAAAAAACCTTTATTAAGAACAGAACGGAGAATGAGCATGCCACTCGTAAACATCAAGAAGGTTTGGACCCCTTTAGAGATTTTTGGCTTTAAGCTTTATAAGTGTAGAGATACAAAAAACTACTACTATAAAACGAGAAAAAGCCACAATCTAGCAAAATTATAAAAAAAGCAAGCTCTATTCCAAGAGGAATAGAGCTTGCTTTTTCATTTTCCCGTAAACAAATTTATAACATAATTTCCCCACACTTCATTTCCTTTTTTCGTTAAATTACCGCTGTCTTTATTTATATATTCTCCTAAATGAAACGGCCAAATGAGTGAGTGATTCATATAATACACCCAGTTTGCTTCGGATACTCCCCTGATCGCTTCTACCCCTTCTTCATAGGACTCGGTTTGTGAAATATATGGCTGTGACGGCTGAATCATAAGGGTTTTTTTCAAGTCTTTAAGCTGATGAATCAGCTTGTCTGTATTTTCAAGCGTATCATCTAGCGTAAGGTGCTGGTAGTCATTTTTAAGAGGTGCTTCAAACAGAATAATGTTTGGCTGAAGCTGATTAATTCGATTGGCAATATGTGAGGATAAAAGCTCATCCGTTGTCCCGTTACCATATGAAAGTGTTTTAACCGTAAATACATCACTTCCATATGTAGCTGCTAGCTCTTTTTTTAACTGCTGAGGCCACCCTGCTTCCTTCACGGATGTGGCAATTACAAGAGTCAGAGGTTTTTTATTTGCGATAGATGACTGGATTTGCTTTGTGATAAAGTCTGGAAGATTTTTTGTATAAGCAGATACATCAGAAAACTGTTTTTCTTTATGTACAACAGCCGTGTTTACTTCACTTGCCTGCGCTTCCGTTTGCTCCTGCCAGTGCTGCGTCCCCGCATACATCACCGCCCCGCACAAAATAGCCGCCGCCACATTTATCCCAACCATCGCCTTCATTCAATCTCCCCTTTACCCATTTTTAAAAACTACTATATCCTCTCCACCAAACTTACATTCAATAGAATAAACAAAAGGACCAACACAAAAACACTCCACTGAATTTGCCCAAAAAGGTTCACATATGCGGCAGGCGCAAACCCGCAAGGGAGGGTGACTGCCGCTTAGGTCTAGCAACTCTACCATCACCGCTCTTCCGTGATGGTAGAGTTACTACATCGATAATAGATATAGAAATAATTATAGATTAGTAGAAATTGGAATGGGGGACCTTTCGTACGTAAAATCTCTACAAATACACGTATACTTCGCATATTTCCTAGCGAAACGTGAAGTTTCCGGGGAAATTACGTCACGTTTCTTAAAAAGAAAACATAATGTACGTTCATTCGCACATGTAATCTTCCCCTTGTACAGTAGAGATACCGGCGGAATACAGCAAAAACGCGTTTTTGAAAAAGGAAGACTACATGCAAAAAAGCTCGTTTGATCAAATTGCTTCATCTTTTCATCCATTAATTGTGTCGATGATTAAAAAATTTCATATTTACAAAGACTACGACGAATATTATCAAATTGCGTTGATTGGTTTATGGAGAGCGTATCAAAAATTTGACGAAAACAAAGGATCTTTTTCTGCTTATGCCTACACAACCGTGCGCGGTACGATCCTTTCTCATTTAAAAGGCACCATTTTATACGAAGAACGGGAAACACCGGCTGAGCAGAACCTGCTTTCACTAAACGAAGATCTCGCCCTTCCCGTTCCGCTAGAAAGTGAAATCATCGAGCAGCATATCGAACACTTAACAGGAAGAGAAAAAATCTATGTACTCGAACATCTGCTAGAAGGCTACTCGTATAAAGATATTGCCTGCAAATATAGAGTCTCCACGGGAGCCGTTAAAAACTGGGGAAAAGCAGCTCGCAAAAAGCTAAAGGCCTCGCTTCTTCAAGAGTAAGAAAAAGAGGAAGCTTATGATAAGCTTCCTCCTTCCATTCATATGTGTAGTCCAAACGATTGTTCATATGTAGGACAAGTTTATTCGATAAATCGAACGATTATGCCAAGACAACCGGACTTTCTAAACAGTAATTACGAATAACAGCCGCTCTGGCCAGCTTTTTTTCTAAACTATAATAAGAAAGCTTCACTGGAATGAACGTTCCGTCTTTGAAGTGAATTAGCATGGAGGTTGGATCCACTGTAGCAAGCGTGTGTGAAGTATGAACATGAGAGGCAAAAATCCAAGCGCAGCCATAGTCATTTGGCGAAGATGTCGGAAACGCAATGATGGCTTGGGAACGATTAATAACAAGCGGCGTAAGCTGTTTGTATGGAAACATTTTTCGAACGGCGGCAATAGATCCCTTAAACGTACTTAATTCTCGAATGCACGCTTCTTCTAATAATTGCTTACACGTCTTGCTTAGCATGTATTCTCCTGCTTCATCTAGCACCTTTGTGCGGTGAATAGGATCATTCACTGGAATTAATGCTTTTGTCGTCAAACCAATTTGATACTTTTCATCATTTGTCATACATCTACCCCCTTTGCTACTTTATAACTATTCTATACTATCGAAACGGGAAAAATCTAGTCTTTTTTTCTCATTATTTGAAATATTTTGAATGTATTTCAAATCCAAAGAAAAAAGCGCTGAAGCCAGCGCTTTTCTTTTAAATAAAAATGTCTAAAATAAGAACCATTGCAAACGCTGCAAATGATAGAATCGTTTCCATCACTGTCCACGTTTTTAACGTTTGAGCCACTGACATATTGAAGAATTCTTTAATTAACCAGAAGCCAGAATCATTTACGTGTGATAGCATTACAGAACCTGCGCCTGTTGCTAGTACTAACAGCTCTGGGCTTACGTTTGGCATAGTTGCTGCAATTGGTGCTACAATACCTGCTGCTGTTGTCATTGCTACTGTTGCTGAACCAACTGCTGCACGAATTAACCCGGCAATCACAAACGCTAGCACGATAGGAGAAAGATGTGCATCTTGAGCAAATCCTGCAATTGCGTCACCTACACCGCTTGCTGTTAAAATTTTATTAAAACCGCCGCCTGCACCGATGATTAAAATGATTGAAGCAACGGGTCCAAGACATTCGTTTGTAAATTTTAATAAATCATCTTTGTTGTACCCTCTTGCAAAACCGAACGAATAGAAAGCAAACACTAGCGAAATTAATAGCGCAACGATTGGACTTCCGATAAAGTTTGTTACATAGCGAATCGTACTTGTTTCTGGATAAACAAACCCAGTGATTGTTGCTAAAAGCATTAATAGTACCGGCAGTAAAATCGTGAATAACGTAATTCCGAAGCCAGGAAGGTCTTTATGCTTCGACTCTGTGAACTGCTCCATAATTTCACCCGTTGGCTCTACGTGAACACGGCGTGAAATGAACGATCCGTAAATCGGACCTGCCACCGCTGCAGCTGGAAATGCCACAACTAATGAATACAAAATCGTTTTACCTAAATCTGCTTTAAAGATATCCACCGCTAGCATCGCTGCTGGATGCGGAGGTACTAAACTGTGAACAACGGCTAAACCGGCAATTAGTGATAAACCGATTTTAATAAGCGACGTACCCGTATGTTTGGCAATTACAAACACAAGCGGAATTAATAACACAACACCAACTTGGAAAAAGACCGGGATACCGCAAATAACGGCTACAACCATCATTGCCCAGTGTACGTTCTTTTCACCAAATACTTTAATTAACGTGCGGGCAATACGCTCGGCTCCGCCTGACTCTGCCATCATTTTACCTAACATCGTTCCAAGACCAAGAACAATCGCGATAAATCCTAAGACGCTCGCTACTCCTTCTTGGAAAGCCGTTACGATATCAGGCAGCTTCATTCCTGAAATAAGACCCATAAACAAAGCCGCGAGAATTAGCGCTACGAACGGATTTGTTTTAAACTTAGCAATTAAAAAGATAAGTCCAACGATCGATACAATTGCATACAGCAAAAGACTTGCTTCATGACTTAATCCGAATACTGAATTCATATGTTCATCCCCTTAGTGTGACCATTTTTCATGTACGTACATCCAAATAATGTATACGCTTTCAAATATTTTCTAAAGTGAACGCACCTCGTACGTTCACTTCTTCCTATTTACTTAATAATTCAACTGTTTCACGAAGCGTTGTTTTGGCTCCGACGTTTCCAGGGAAAATGATGTACGCAATGCCTGGAAACTTGCTTTCCTCTCCCGTTACCCATACCGGAATGCCGGGTTTGATTTGTCCAGCTACCGTCGCACGCTTTACAGATAAGCCGTTTACGCCAATATCACTTGACGTAATGCCGCCTTTTGCGACGATAAAGTTTGGACGAACGTTTAAGCGGCGAACAATGCTTGTAACCGCATCTGAAATTTTCACCGATAATTTAAGCTCTTCTTCTTTTTTCCCTTCGCCAAGATCTAAGCGCTCGCGTCTTGTATACACAGCTACCGTTTGACCTTGTGAAATAAGCTTCTCTGCTTCATTGATAATACGATTCACTTCTTCTTCAAACTTTTCAGGTTCTAAGACAAGATGACAATCAAATTCAATAAATTCAATGAAGCTGCATTTCTTCAATTCTTCTAACTGCTCTGTTGTTTTTTTAACATGCGAACCAACCATAATTAATCCGCCGTTTGACGACTTTTCTTTAATGAGCTCTTCTTTTGTTAAAAGGTCTTTGTCGCTCACGCCGCCCATTACTTTTGTTAAAGCTGCAGCGCTGCGATACATAAAGTGCTTTCCAAGCTTCATCGCGCGAAGAAGTGCAATCGTCACAACTTTCACATCGACATAATCCACTGCGTTCACGATTACTTTGTTAAAGTCTTTCACTTCCATTAACTGATTGGTAATCGTCACTAAATCAAGTGCACGAATGCTTCCGAGTGAAATATACGTCGTATGACTTGCTTTGAATTTTCCTTCTGACTTTTCTTCTACCCACTCGCCTAAATGAGATTTACTGTAGCCAAACGTACGGTCTTTTGCAAACTCCGTTTCTCCTGCCGGCACTAAGTAGTCTTCATCTTGCACGTAGTGAATGTTATCAATGGTGAATCGTCCGCCTTCTTTAAAGAAAGGAAAAATCACTTCGCCGTCAAGCACTTGATTGGAATGCTGTTCAACCGTTTTCTTTAACACTTCTGTTTCTAACGGATAGTGACCGCGAAGAGTCGAATCACCTCTGCTGATAATTAAAAACTCTTTATCTACTTCAGCCGCTACTTCTGTAATAACAGCCGCAATGTCCGCGTGGGCTTTTTCCGTTTCAGAAGCGGTAAATCCGCGTGAATTTGTTAGAATAAAAAACATGGAGTTTTCTTCTAAAAACCCTTGCTTGATGCTGTCTTTGCTCCAATCTGTATAAACAGAAATGCCGTTAACGGTTTGAACACCCGTTGGATCATCATCCAGTACGATGATTTTTTGGTTAAACGTCAGCAGCTCTTCGTCGAGCATTTTCTGTACAAGTGCTTCATCGACCGCTGGAATGTTTTTAAACACGTCGCTTACAAGACGTTTTTCCTGCTGTTTAATCATGCTTCCACCTTCTTTTTCACTTCAACGTTTGCTAATTTTTCATAGTACTGTACAATTCCGCCGTGATCATCACTTGCTTTTCCGTCTACTTTTAACGCATGGAAAATTTCCACAAGCTGACTTGAAAGCGGAAGCGGTACGCCAATGTCATGAGCCGTTTCCATCACGTTTGTCATATCTTTTAAGTTAATATCAATGCGTCCGCCTGCTACAAAGTTGCGGTCTAAAATCAGCGGTACCTTTGCATCTAATACAGCGCTTCCTGCTAATCCGCCGCGAATCGCTTGATACATTTTTTCAACGTCAATGCCTGCCTTGGCTGCTAGTACAAGCGCTTCAGACATCGCTGCGATATTTAAGTTTACAATCACTTGGTTGGCAAGCTTAGCCGTTACGCCGCTTCCATTGTCTCCAACAAGCGTTATTTCTGCTCCCATTGCATGAAGAATAGGTGAAACGCTTTCAAAGATGTGCTCATTTCCTCCGACCATAATCGCAAGCGTACCGTCAATTGCTTTTGGCTCTCCTCCGCTAACCGGAGCGTCTAGCATGTGAATTCCTTTTTGTGCAAGTTCAGCCGCAATTTCTTTTGATGCTACCGGTGAAATGGAACTCATATCGATGATAACGCTTCCTTCTTTGGCGCTATGAATTAACCCTTCTTCTCCAAGCACTACGCTTTTTACATGATGTGAAGCCGGAAGCATCGTGATCATCACGTCGCTGTTCACTGCAACTTCAGCAAGGCTTTCTGCTCCAAATCCTCCTGCTGCTTTCACTTCTTCCACTGCTGCTTTATTAATATCGTAAACCGTTACCTCAAAGCCTGCTTTTAATAAATTGAGTGTCATCGGTTTTCCCATAATTCCAAGTCCAATAAATCCAACGCGTTTTGTCATTTTCGTTTCCTCCCCTTGTTGTATACGTTTTCAAATAGTATTTAAAAAAGAATGTATACGTTAAAATATTTTTCGTATACATTTCTGATAATTTTGTATACACTCATCATATTCGCATTTTATTTATTTGTCTAGCCTTTTTTTAAATGAAATTTATTTCCAAAACCGAAATTTTCCGTCCCACGTTTTCACAAGTTATAGTATGATTTGGGTATACGCGTACAAAATGATAAAAAATAAAGAGAGAAAGAGACGAGATTTCCTCGTGTCGAATGCTAGAGGTGAAGTAAAGTATGTTAAGAAATCAAGGTTCTCGTTCGTCTCATCACCCTTCTTATGAGATGATTCGAGATAAAATTTTAAACGGTGAGCTTGAAGGCGGTACAAAAATCGTCGAAGAAAAATTAGCGAGCGAGCTTGGATTCAGCCGAACGCCGATTCGTGATTCTATTAGACGCTTAGAATATGAAGGATTGATTGTCCGAAAAAAAGTGGTGTCACCAACAGAAAAAGATTTGCGCAACTTGTTTGAAGTGCGAATGCTGCTAGAAGGCTCAGCTTCTAAAGCTGCGGCAACTTTTTTATCTGATAACGAATTAGAAGAATTAAAGGAATGCGTAGACATCGGAAGAAACGGCTCGTTTGAAGAAATTATGAGCGCAAATGAACGTTTTCACGCCATTATTGTGAACGCAAGCAACAATGACGTAATGATTAATATTATCGACCGCATGCAGTCCATCATTTACTTATTCCGTCACACCGTGGTCTTTTACAACCGCCCGTTTTTAATTGACGAACATGAAGACATTTATAACGCAATTAAAGAACGCAATGCTGAAAAAGCGGAAGCATTAATGCAAGAGCACCTTCAAAAAGATTTAGAGTTTTGCCTGCATTTGCTTCAGCGAAGACAATAAAAAAGCTGCCAATCGGCAGCTTTTTTATACGTACATCTTTTCCTTTGCAGAAATATCAGCTAACTGTCCGCTGCTGTTTTTGAACACCACGTGTTTCTTTGAAAACTTCGTTGGCGAATCAATACCGGCTGCTGCCGCTAAATTAAACAACCCTTCACGTAATGACAGCACGTAGTTGCACACGCGGTATGACTTTTCTTCAATAATAAGCGCTTTTTGCAGCTTTGGATCTGTTGTCGCTACGCCCACGGGACATCTGTTATTGTGACAAACCTGCGCTTGAATACAGCCAACAGAAAACATAAAGCCTCTGGCAATATTAACGCAGTCGGCACCCAGTGATAAAGCAGTCGCAACTTTATCAGCCGTTAGCAGCTTGCCCGATGCAAAAAGCTTTACTTCATCACGAACGCCATACTTTTTAAGCAGTTCATCCACAAAAGGAAGTCCTGAAAACAGCGGTACGCCCGCTCCGTCCGCTAATTCTTGAAACGATGCGCCCGTTCCTCCTTCTGCTCCGTCGATCGTAATAAAATCAGGACCGCTTCCTGTCTCTTTCATATACGCCGCCATTTCTTCAAGATCATTTGTGTTTCCGACAACCATTTTAATGCCTACCGGCTTGCCGCCTATATCTCGAAGTTTTTCAATAAACTGGAACATTTCAGGATACGACGCGAACTCTTTAAAACGGTTTGGGCTGTCTACCGATTCTCCTGGCTTTAAGTTGCGGATTTCAGCGATTTCTTCGGTTACTTTTGAACCGTCTACGTGACCGCCTCGCGTTTTGGCTCCTTGAGCGAGCTTAATTTCAAACGCTTTGATTTGCTTCATTTCACTTTTCTTTTTAAATTCTTCCCAGGAAAATTCGCCTTCTTTTGTCCGAACGCCAAAAAGTCCTGGACCAATTTGAAAAATGATATCGACGTTTCCTTTTAAATGATAAGGTGACAGTCCGCCTTCTCCCGTGTTCATCCACGTGCCGCCTGCTCGTCCTAATCCTAGTGATAAAGCCGTAATCGCGTGGTCGCCAAGCGCTCCAAAGCTCATGCCGGATTGACCGATTAATCCTTTTACAACAAACGGATTTTTGCATGAAGGACCTATAACGACCGCCTCTTCATCCCGCAAATAAAACGGATCCGCTTCTTTTTCTTCTCGGTGCTCTCTTCGGCTGAATAAGTTATCGGCGTCCATTTTATATACTTTCGTTTTAATTTTTTGCGTATTATCCGCTTTCATTTCGTCACGTTGCTTTGGAAATACCGCATTACGAATATAGTATCCCGGTTCGCTAAAATCACGTTCTGAGCCAAATCCCATCATTCGGTTGAGGTATTTACCCGACTTAACGGTTTGCTCGTATTGATTTCGAGAAAACGGCTTGCCTTCGTTATTATTTAAAAATAAATACTGACGCAGTTCAGGCCCCATTTTCTCAAAAATATAGCGCATTTTCCCAAGCAGCGGATAGTTTCTCAAAACCGAATGCTCTTCTTGTTTTTCATCTTTCATCCAAAGAATAATAGCAATAATAACCGGCACTACAATGACAAGCATCATGACCGAACCAAAAATAAGTAAAATGATTTCAAATACTCCCATGATATCCCTCCTAAAAAGACTCTCCTATACGGAGAGTCACTGATTAAAGCATTCTGCTTAGTCCTTTACGAAGCGGCGGCATTTCGAGCTCATGTTCTTTAAAGAATTTTTTCATGATGTGCTTCGAATAATTGGCTGCTTGTCCGAATGAAATTTTGCCTGGAAGCGGCGGCTCATCCGCAATAACAACATCAATCACAACAGGAACATTCGCAAGCGCTGCTTTTTCAAACGCTGTTTCGAGCTCCTCGTGTTTTTCAACGCGGTAGCCAATTCCTCCGCACGATTCAGCGAACTTCGCAAAGTTCATTTCACCAAGCTGCGTTTGGTAATCCAAGTGACCTTGAATGGCTTGTTCATATTTAATCATCCCGATTTCACTGTTATTAAGGACGACTACAACGATTGGCAGCTTGTACTTCACAGCCGTCACAAAGTCTTGCATGACCATCGTAAAGCCTCCGTCACCGCATACGGCTACCGATTGTTTTTCAGGATGAGCAAGCTTTCCTGCAATCGCAGCCGGAAGTCCGCAGCCCATTGTTGCCAGCCAGCTTGAAATCACAAATTTTTGATTCGTCATGCGGAAATGTCTCGCCATCCATACCGTCACGTTCCCAACATCAACCGATACAATCGCATCATCATCAACGATTTTTTGAAGCTTAGGAATAACTTGCTGCGGCTTGATTGGCGTACTTACTTCATTTTCTTCTTTTTCTACGTGCTTCCACCAGTTTTCCATATTAACTTGACACTCTTCTAAGAAACGGCGGTTTTCTTGGTAATCTAAATTATGCGCAAGCTGTGACAGCGTCGTTTTAGAGTCTCCGACTAATCCGATAGATACAGGATAGCGTCTGCCGATTTGTGTGGCGTCAGAATCCAGCTGTATTGCTTCAACGCCGTCCGGTAAAAACTCACGGTATGGAAACGAAGTTCCAATCATGATCAGCAGATCGGTTTCTTCCATCGCTTCATACGCCGGCTTTGTACCAATCTGCCCGAGCTGACCTAAATTGTAAGGATGATGATCTGGCAGTATTCCTTTACCCGGAAGCGTAAAGATAATCGGTGCCGCAATTTTTTCTGCAAACTGCGCTAACTCAAGCTTGGCGTGCTTGGCACCCGTTCCTGCTAAAATGACCGGTTTTTTTGCATATTTAATCGCTAGAAGCGCTTTAGCCACATCTTCCGGGTCACTGTGAGAAATGGATTTTGATACATTCGCAACTGGCGTTTTTTCATCAATTTTAATCGTTGAAGACGGAATATCATCTGGAATGACTAATACCGCGACGCCTTTTTTCGCGTAAGCCGTTCGAATGGCTTGCTGCAGCAGATGCGGAAACGATTCAGGCGAATCTACTCGGTGATTAAACACCGACACATCGTCAAAAACACGTTCTAAGTTCACTTCTTGAAACGATTCATTGCCAAGCTTTGCACGAGGCACCTGTCCGGCTAGCACTAGCACCGGTGCACCGTCTGCTTTGGCATCATATAAGCCGTTTAATAAATGAATTGCACCCGGCCCTCCAATTGACAGACACACGCCGATTTTACCCGTGATCTTAGCGTAAGAAGATGCCGCAAGTGCGCCTACTTCCTCATGACGGACTTGAATAAACTCGATTTCATCTTTTTCACTGCGCAGGTTGTCCATAAAATGATTGATTGAATCTCCCGGCATACCGAAAATGTGATCGATATTCCATTCTTTTAATACCGACATAGCTGCTTTTCCAGCTGTAGTTTTTATCATATTCAGCCTTCCTTTCTTTAACTTTGTTTCTATTCCATACCACAATGAAAGAAAGACAAAACAAGGGACTTTCCCATTTTTGTGGAAAAGTCCCTTGTTTTCAGCTAAATAATTTAAATAAACTAAATTTTTTCATCGGCTCAGGGTCTAATTGATGCACCGGACGACCGTCGATAATCGCTTCTGCATTTTCAATAAAAAAATAAAGTTCTGACGCACCGTACATATCGGAAATGTAATCATACGCTTTTGAAAGTGAATAGTCGTGGTAATTGCGAGCATGAACACCAGAGGCAATCACGTGGGCTAAGCGGTATTTAATAAATGTATACGCCGCTTTTCTTTCTTTTTTTCCGTTTAAACCAAGAATACTAGCGGCGCTTAGCTGCACGAGTACGCCTTTTTTAACAAGCTCATACAAACGCTCAGGATGATCTCGGAAAATCGGATGACATTCTGGTGAACGAAGAATCGGCACAACGCCTTTTCTAAGAAGATCAGACAGTATCTTTTCAAAATAAGGTGAGACGTCATAGTCAGGCAGTGAAAGAAACAAATATTTATCGGTGTGATTAAGCGTAAGAAGCTGATTTCGCTCATAGTTTCGCAGAAGTTGAGGCGATAAAGGGACAAGCTGACCCGGTAAGACTTGAAGAGGAATACATGAATTCGTGAGCCACTCATTAGCTGCGTTCACATAGAGAAATAAATGGTGTTTCATAAACTCTTGATCGCTATCATAAAGCGGCGTCGCCACGACGGACTGAACGCCTTGATCCGCTAAGGAGCGCGCCATCTTCAAAAAGCCGTCTACTTCCTCAGGTCCGCTATCGATATTAGGCAATATGTACGTATGAATATCAATCACTTTATTTCCCTCCCTGCGCTTTGTATAGCTCTATTCTACGACGATTTCTAGTGTGAAACTATGTATTCTTCTCGACATTTACCACCACGAACCCCGGAAAACCGCGTACTTTCCTGTCATCTACTTAACTAACAATATTTTACTATCACTCTATGTGAAAACGCAAACATAATTTGTAAAATAAACCCAAATAATGATGAGAAAAGAAGGGATTTAAATAGGTCTTTGTATGCAAATACCCTGATTAAACAGAAGTTAATCAGGGTACAAAGGGAAAATTTAAAAGATTCCTAGGAATTTTGTTTTTTTGATGCGTTCAGGCTCTTGTTTATAAACAGCCTTCCCACTCGCAATGGCTTCAGCATTTTCCATGAAATGATAAAGCTTGCTGTTGCCGTATTTTTTGGACACGGCAGAATAAGCTTTTTGCAGGCCGTACTGCTGGTAATTTTCACGATTCACGCCTGATGCAATAACGTGTGCTAATCCGTGATCAATGAACTGATAAGCTGCTCTTTTAGCTTTACTGCCGTTGCCTCCAAGCACACTTTGTGCAGACAGCTGAACGACTGCTCCATTTTTTACGAGCTTGTACAAATGCGGAGGGTTCTCCACAAATAATGAATGGCACTCAGGCTCATTTAAAACCGGTACAATACCTTTTAGCTGAAGCTCGTAAGCAATATTTTCTAACACTTCAATTTCCACGTCTTGTGGAATGTGTAAAAACATATATTTTTCATTTTCATTTATTGTCATCGTGTAATACTCTTCATTTGATACAATCATATTGGTAGAGGCAATTACTTTTTGACCTGGTAAAACGCTTAACGAAATAGAAGATTTTCTTAACCATTCATTCGCAAGATCGACACCTTCTCTACAGCTGGAATCTTTTCCGTCATAAAGAGGTGCTGCTACGACTTCTGTTACTCCTTGTTTCACTAATACATTTGCCATTTCTAAAAACTCTTCTACACTTTTGGGACCACTGTTCACATTTGGCAAGATATTGGTATATATATCTATCATTTTTTTCTCCTCTTTCTATGCCTCAGATCATGGATAGTATTCCATGAATTATATTATATCATAGACCCCTTACCGACTTTTCTATATAAAAAGAAATGGTTTCTTATGTATAAGTTTTATGTCTTACAAGCTCGCATTGTGTCTTGAAATGCATTTACAAGTGCTTCCACCTATAAAACAGAACAAGCCTAACCAAGTGGTTAGGCTTGTTCTTTACTAATTAGATTTAGAATTTGTAAAATATTGTTCCAAATACTGTGCCCACAGCTGTTCTCCCTTGTCATTAGGCTGGCCAGGCGCTTGTGTTAAATAAGCTGAAATCTTTTCTGACTGATAGTCCGGCCATGCTTTCCAATGATTGATATATTCATAGCCATTTTCTTTTGAAAAGTCTTCTAACGCTTTAGCATCAGATGGGTAATTATTTGCTTTATAAACGGGAGCTGACGGCTGAAGAATCGTAATCAGCTGTTCATTTTGGCGTTTCAAGTACGTCAGGATAATATCTACATTGTCTAACGTATTCTCAATGCCTACTACGCCGTTATCATTTAAAAGAAACGGTTCAAACAGCAAAACATCTGGACTTGCCTTGGCAATTTCTTTATATGTATCGCTTTTGATAAACTGTAAGGTTGTCATATCCTTATATTCACGAACATCAACTTGGATTAAGGAAGAACCATATGTATCTTCAATTTTTTTCTTCAGCAGCTCTCCCCAAGTAGCTTTTACTTTTTCTTGCGGCGCTGATCCAACAATAACTAGCTTCAAGGGCGTTTTTGTCTGCTCGGCTTTTTGAATCTTGGTTTTAATAGACTCTGGAAGATTTTGAGCGTGCTCTTTCCAAGTAGCTTCTGCATTACTTGCATCACTGGAAGCTTCAACTTTGGTTGGTCTGGAAACAGATTGTTCTGATACCTTGTTGTTCCAATACACTTTTCCCGCTGAAATTGCGGCAATAAAAACGATGACTGCTAGAATATTAATCCAAATTTTCATATATTGTCTCCCTTACTATATCTTTCTTTTTTGCTCTTATTATAATATAATTTGTAAGTAAGTGCAGGAAAATGATTAAATTTGTCATTTTTTCAGTAATTTTGATTCAGAAAAGTTTTTTCAAGATAAGAATAATGACTTACATAGGTACTTCATTTATTTTATCAATATATTAAGCAAAGGAAGAGACAATGAATATGGAAGAATCTCAAACTCGCAAGCGTAAAAGGAGAAAGCCGAAGAAGAAAAGAACGTTAAAAATTATTACGGGTATTATTGTATTATTAATCCTTGGTGTAGGTGCTTATGCCTACAGTATTTGGCATTCTGTTGAAAAAACGTTCACAGAAACTCATGAACCTTTAAAACGTGATGTATCGGAGAAAAGATCTGAGAAAGTTTCATTCAGCGACAAAGATCCTATTTCAATATTACTTTTAGGAGTGGATCAGCGTGCAGGAGACCGCGGGCGTTCTGACTCATTAATTCTAATGACGGTGAACCCAAAAGATCAATCGATGAAGATGGTCAGCATTCCTCGTGATACGCGCACAGAGATTGTTGGAAAAGGAACGACCGACAAAATCAATCACGCCTATGCATTCGGCGGTGTCGATATGGCTGTAAATACAGTTGAAAAGTTCTTAGACGTACCGGTTGACTATTATGTACAAGTTAATATGGAAAGCTTTAAAGACATTGTGGACGCAGTTGGAGGCGTGACGGTAAATAACGACTTAGACTTTAATTACGATGGATACAACTTTAAAAAAGGAAAGCTTACGTTAGACGGGAAAGAAGCCCTTGCTTACTCTCGTATGCGTAAAAAAGATCCTCGCGGAGATTTTGGACGTCAAATGCGTCAGCGTCAGATTATTGAAGGTGTTATTGAAGAAGGAGCAAGCGTTCAATCACTAGCAAACTACGGCAATATCTTAGACGCCATTGGAACAAATGTTAGAACAAACCTTACATTCGACGATATGAAGCAAATTCAATCGAACTATAAAGATGCTCGTCATAACGTAGAGCAGCTTCAAGTAGACGGTCAAGGTGAGAAAATTAACGGCATTTACTACTATGCAGT
Source organism: Priestia sp. 3CA3 (assembly GCF_056836725.1). Classification (NCBI taxonomy): domain Bacteria; kingdom Bacillati; phylum Bacillota; class Bacilli; order Caryophanales; family Bacillaceae; genus Priestia; species Priestia sp. 3CA3. The sequence goes on along the minus strand of NZ_JBXENJ010000005.1, from coordinate 65,509 downwards.
TTCAGATGCAACGCGCCAAGAGCTATCTACTAAGTTAAAAGATCATTTAAATGTAAAATAAGAAAACGGGCTACTTTTCAGAGTAGCCCGTTTTTTAGTGTGTTAACTCTTTCACCTTATATCCATTAGCTGTCGTTCGAATCACAATATGATCTAACTGCTTCATTAGTTCTTTATAATAGCTTGGTTCATAATGATTAATAGAGTTTCCATCAGGATACGTCTCATGACCAATAAATCCATAGTTGGTTACATCAATAATTTGAGCCTTTGGCATTAGCTGCAAGAAATATCTTTCCATATATTCATATAAATAGTTATTAAAATCTACTTGCTCAGCTGGCGTACTAAACTTCTGTCTATCTCCGCTTTTACTATAAAATTCCCCTATGCTTCGGGCTTTTTGCAGAATGATCCGTTCTTCAGGAAGATACTCTTTAATTTTTGCTACAAATCTTTCCACCGCATCACGCCATTGGACAAGATAACTATCCATGTTTTTTCGGTTGATGAATTCTACAGATCCCGAGACATCATATAAATATTGCGAACCTCTTAAAAAGTAATTTCCTGTAATAATGTGCTTATTGTTAATAACCGCTAAGTCCAGGAATACATCAGAATAAAAGTCGATAATCAAAAATTCAGGTGCGGATTGACTTATTTTTTGAAAGAACATTTTTTCAAAATCATCTTGAATGAAGCCCTTTTCCGCTTCATTGTATTGTCTAAAGTACGCTTCTTTATACTCAATCGGATTACTCATCGTACTTATCGTATTAGAGTGAAATTGAGTATATACTACCTTGTACTTTTCTTTATAATCCGGATTAAAATAAGGCTGAGAGTTAAAGGCAGCTCGGCTGTAGCAAGACCCGTACACTGCAATTTTAACTGGATCTTTGGCAGCTTCACTCTTCACTTTTTTCATCCATAAAGACAAAGTGCTGATTTTCGTTGCATAAGGCTTTATTTCAAAGCCATTTCCAATGGATTGATATTTCCAGCCCTTCTCTTTCAGGCTTGATAAGCTGATATCGTATTCGCCTTCACATCCTGTTTTTTTATCTTGTAATAAAATTTGTACATCAAAACCAGTCTGATCTAGTTTACGCTGATGCTTAAAAAGATCTTGAAGAGAAAACTCACTGTAAAAAGACCCTTCTGTCTCATTAAAAGGCAGCTCTATTGTATAAGGCGTCAGACATTTTAAAGATAGATTATCTTTCGGACGAAGGTACAGCTGAACCGCTTGCAGTTTTTGATTTACATTCTCCATTGACTTAATTTTACCTTGTAGCGCTATAACTCCGTTGTCTTGATAAGAAAATTGTTGAAGTCTAACGTCAATATTTACTTTATTTATCTTAATATGCAGCTGGTCATTTCCATTTAAAGTAAAAACGGATTTAAATAAAGGAGACGAAAGAATTGGTGTAAAACGATCATCAATAGCATCTTTTTCTATTACAAAAGCAGTACTGATTTTCTGGCATTCACCGTTTGAAAATTCAATGAAGGCTTCCCAACTATCACCGTGTCTAAGGATGTCTTGGGTGAAAATGTTATCTTTAGGGATTATAAAACAATAATGATGTTCTTTTGTCTTTTTTCCTTGAACCGTCAGTTCTGTGCGATGAATACGAACAGTCTCTGATTCCTTTCTTTTAAACTTCAGCCGGCACTCTTTAATACTATGCGCAATTTGCTGGTCTATTTCAATAGAGCACTTTAATGTCTGCTCATCTAGTTTCATATTCGTCATACCGTACTTCACCTGTTTAGGACGTACAAATATAGCCAGTGTATTTGACTTTGTCGTATACAGAGCCATTGTATGTAACGAACCCTCAGAGCTGTAATAAGATGTTTCGTAGTTAGATACGCGTGATATGTCTAGCAAGTGCTTCTCTTCATCCACAATAAATTGAAAATCCCATATCTGCCCTTGCTCTACTATTTTCTTTGCTTCTTGAAGATTAAGTGTAAACGAAAACTGCTGCTCATTCCAATTCGTCTGGATTTCAAAACTGTTCGGTAAAGCTAAACAGTCAGCTTCCATTCTTTCTCGAATCATGACATGGGGAGTCTGTTCAGAAATTTGTACACTACTTTCTCCTTTTATATAAATAATGCCAGTATGTAAATTAAATTGAATATCGTTTATAAAAGATGTCATAAGTTAATTGAACCGCCCTTTTACTTTTTAGTCGCTGACCGGTACTTTAGTAGCATATTTTTTAATTTGTAAGCTATTAATTTCCTTAAAAAAACAGGATATGGCTATATCCTGTTAAAAGACCTACGTATTTGAACGTTTTACAAATGAAATAAGAGTAATTTTATTTGTTTTAACGTCTTCATACACTTTTATATAATAATTTTGAGATTGATAGAAGTATAATCCTTCTTTCTCATTTGTAAAGACCGGCTTTTCTTTTAACGCTTCCTGTACTTTACTGCTGCTTTCATCAAAGTTTCGAAGTGAAACTTCTTCAACTTCATTATTCAGCGATACGTATTGTACAGATCCATAATTCAGTAGATTTCCATCGTTAGATTCTCGTTGACTAGTTAACGTTTTAGTAAACGTCTGACTTAAATGCTCAACTGATCCTCCTAAAGGACTTAATAAGTTAGCTATTGTACTGTCATATTTCACGTTTGTAAACTCATTTAGCGTTTCTATATTTTCTTTCGCTACAACTTGCTTGTCCTCTTTGTAAGGAGCAACAAGATAAGAACTGACCCATCCAACTCGACCTTCTCCTATTTTTACTTTAATCCATTCCATATCTTCATCAGGATCTTTTTTTCTATCAAGAACGGAATAAACTTCTCCAAACGACAGGATGGTCTTTTGATTACTCTTCAAGTCCGCTTTGTCACGTACAAATGCTGTTTTAGTATTCACCGCTACCTTATCGACATCATTTTTATGAGAAGTAGAAGCAGGAGCAGCTTGCTCAGAGACAGCAGGCTTATCGTGCGGAGCGTTGTTTTTGACGGCATATGCAGCTACACCTGCACTTCCTGCTAACAGAAGGATAGCAGCTGATAATAGAACCTTCTTCTTAGGGCTTCTTTTCTTTGCAGATTTGTCTTTTTGTTGCTTCATTCGCTGCGATCTTTTTGAAAATCCAGGTTCTTCCTCTTTACTATCGGCTTTCTTTGTGCTTTCTTCGCTTGTTGACATCAGCAGCCCGTGCGCTGATTCGCTGAGCTGCTGCTCTTTAAGTTGTTCTCGCTCTTCTTTCGACATAGCGTTATATTGTTTCAAAAAAGCAGCGTAATGGTCTGCTACTTCAGTAATATCTCCGTATTCTTTTACATGTCCGTAATGAATCCAAAGCGCTTTGGTGCAAAAGCTTCTCACTTGCGAAAGCGAATGACTGATAAAAAAGATGGTCTTGCCATTTTCTTTAAATTCATTCATTTTTTCCAAACACTTATTTGTAAAAGTCTGGTCTCCAACAGATAACGCTTCATCAATAACTAAAATATCGGGATCAATGTTGACAGATATAGCAAAACCCAGTCTGGATTTCATTCCGCTTGAGTACGTTTTTACCGGTTGATTAATAAACTTTCCGATATCAGCAAATTCAATTACTTTAGGTGTAATCTCTTCGATTTGATGTTTGTTAAGCCCCATCATCAAACCTTTTAGTTCAATATTTTGAAGGCCTGTTAATTGGTTATTCAAACCTGCACCAATAGCAATCAAAGAGGCGCTTCCGTTAATGTCTACCGTTCCTTCGTTTGGCATAGTCACACCGGCAATTAAGTTTGAAAGTGTACTTTTACCAGAGCCGTTAAGACCTATCACTCCAACAATTTCACCTTCATTCACTTCAAAGGAAATTTTATTTAACGCATAGTGATATTCGCCTTTTCCTCTGTTCCAAAGTAAATCCTTCAGCTTATCTGTTTGCTTATTATACATTTTGTATTTTTTTGTTACTTGCTGAAACTTGACTTTATAACCCATATATTTCATTCACCTTTTATAAGTAATCAACAAACTGCTTTCTGAACTTTACATGAATCGCTGAACCAAAAACAAATAGTCCACAAATGATGAGCCAAAATGCAATTGTGTATGGAGATGTAATTAACCCCCAGCCGCCTGTTAATAGAGAATCACGATAGCCTTCTACTAAATAATAAAAAGGATTCATCATAAATACTTCCTTCAACAGCTGCGGTGTGTTATCACTAGGGATCCATAAAATTGGCGTAATGTAAAATAGCATACGTGTAGCTGTCTGAATTAATAAATGAATGTCCCTCACCATCGTTGATAAAGTCGAGGTTATAAACGATAGAGAAAGTAGAAATACAAAAGAAGACAGCATAAAATACAGCAAGCTAATTACATTTAAATGACTAAAACCTTGAGACACAATGACAATGACAAGCAGCATGCCCATAAGAATTAGATGCGTATATACTTGTGAAACAATAACATATGTCGGTATGACACTTAGTGGAAAATTCATTTTAGAAACAGAATTTAATCTCGCATAGACTGAATTGGACCCTTGCAAAATGGACGCACTCATAAAAAACCATGGAATCAGCCCGCAAATTAGCCATATAAAGAATGGAATGCCTTCCACATCACGCCCGCCTCGCACTCCTAATCCAAATACAATCCAATATACACCTATTTGAAACAAGGGATTTAAGATAATCCAAAAACTTCCAAGTAGGTTTCCTGCATATGATTTTTTTAATTCATATCCGGAAAGTCGTCCAATCATATACAAATTACGGATTTGTTCTTGCATAACAATTTTAATTGATTTCATATAGCAATTCCTTCTGCACAATTTATTCATACAAACTCTATTAGGAACGAGGTAAAAATAGCTATCTTTATTCCTAATAAAGTCATCTTACATGTAGGAAGTGCAAGTATAACTTGCACTTCCTGTAATGGCATACTATTCTATTGTATCACTTCAATTAGGTCAATAGTTTCAATTATGATGTTTTCTGTTTGATAACTTCATAAATTCTTTCGCAATTATTTTGATCTTTATACTTAAAGATTCGCTGAGAATTCTTAACATACTGTCTATCAGCCGTAAAGTCATTTTCTACAATTCTTTGAACAGTTTGCACTAATTCATTCTCATTTGAAACAATTGATCCTAAATTGCTGTATTGGATTTCCTTCACAGGTGCATGATGGTTATTATGAGGATCGAATTGATACATAACAACAGGCTTATTCATATATAGAAAATCACTTGATACAGAAGAGTAATCTGTTATTAACAAAGAACTTTCCTTCAAAAGCTCAGAAACCGTGGCTGTACTCTTTACTAAAAATTCAATATTAGGATGTTCTACAACAAAGTTATCCATAAATTTTTGCATTTGATTATGAATATAAAACTTAACCGAAATATTATGACGTTCAATCATGTCTAGAAATTCTTTATTACTAATTAAATTCCGATATGCTTTATAATAGTCGGATCTTAAAAAGCTGCTTTTATTAATCTTAAAGAGATGTCTTCTCCATGTAGGCATAATTAAGATTTGTTTTTTTAGCGATAATTCATGAAGATTATCAAATCTTGCTAATCCTGTTACGGCTACTTCCTGATCGCTGTACCCTAACGTATTTTGAATAATTTTCTTTTCATATTCAGAGCTAGAAATAATAAGGTTTTGATTATAGCGATCTTTATGCAAATAAGGAGAGATATTGTGAATAATAACTCCGTGCTGCAAGCAAATAGTGAACTTCTTCGCTAGCTGCTTGCCAAACATTTTGATGAACTGTTTTTTAGGTGCTGGATATGAGCATTCATCGAATGTCCAAGCGCTAATGTAAGTATCTGCAACTAGCATATAAAGCTTGTGCTTTAAAGAAGAATGATAGATAACATTTCCAAGCTTCTTTACCTTGTAGAGATGAGGAGAACCTTTGCTGATGATGTAATACACTTTCTCCTCTGGATAGTTTTCACGGCAGTGCTTGAAGAAGAAATAGCCGTTATCTTCTGCTTGGTCTTCCCGCTCCCCTACCAGCCAAATTTTCCGATTGAACGTAAGAGGCTTCCATATTGCAGCTAAAGTTAACAAAAACACCTTATAAAACCATTGCTTTACCTCTACAGACCATTTGCTGAACAAGCGAAGAGGCTTAGTAAGCTTCCATGACAGCGATTCTTCTAAATTATATGGATTTTTTTCAAAGTACTGCTTATACTTATTTGTTTGTTCATACCAGTGTCTTTTACTTCTTAATAATTTAATATAATGAGTCGCTTCTTCATCTAACTTTTTATTTACCATATTAAATAAAGGCGTGTACCCATCTAAATCATTAGATTGAATTTCTTTCTTACTGACAAGGCCAAGGAAATTTCGTAATACGTCGTATGCAGCTGCTTGCTCTTCTTCTGACAAATTATCTGTAAACATATTTTTGTCCAGTAAAAAAGTTAAATGCTTTAACAACTGGACTTTCACCAATGAAACTGATTTTTCCGATGCCGATAAATCAACATGCTCCGCAATATACTGAATATGTGAAATTGAGTTATTTACGTAGGATTCATTAAATGTAAACTTGTTGCGATAAAACTGTTTGTTTACATATTTAAAAGTAAATGGGCGAAGGTAAAAATTAATATTTAACAGCTCAATGAATGAGTCGCTCACCTCTATTTTATTTTCCCCTGCCATTTTTAATAAACTTTCTTTATTTATGAGCTTTAAACCGGCTATAGCATTAACGCCCGCTCCGATCACCTCTTCAGCTTCTGCTAAGTTGCGATCTTCTCTAATAGATGTAATTAAATTAGCAGAAACAAAATCTACTGAATGCTTGTCTATTTCCTGACAAAGATTTTTATATAAGTGAGGGGAAGTGCTGCAATTAAAGTCAAAAAAGCTAATATATTTTCCTCTTAACTCTTCAACTCTCAGGCTATTATCGTGCTGTACGCAAACGTTAGCTTTTTTAGCTAACTGAGCCAATTCAATAATTTGCTCTTCAGATTTGCTTTCAGCTTGATCAATAACAATTAGTTCCATATTGTCAAAGCCAAGTGTTTGCTTTTTAAGCACTTCTAGACCACTATTAAAATTTTCAATATTACTTTCCTGCAAAAGTGTGACTACGCTTACCTTCATTTATATATCTCCTCTTAATTAGTTGTTTTAATCGTATGTTGCGGTTGCGCAGGAATTTAGTAATCTTCCAAGAAAAGCTTTTTCTTATTTTTGAATGCTTTCTATATTCGATTTGCAGTTCTCTTCCTTGCTTATACCACCAGCGACGAGAAGCGAGCATTTTATTGTATTCTAACGCTTCTTGAACATACCCTTTATTGATTAAGCTCAAGAAAGGCTCTTCAAGAGCTAAATACTTCTCGACTAAACGTTTATCATAATCTTTTACAACATCCGTAACTAAGTGAATTAAATATAATCGCGTTTCCCATTCAAGGCGATTAAAGTCTGGGTCGCAGATTTTCCATAACAAAGATCTTAACGCGTTAATTTGAAAATATGCATAGCTCTCATCGTTTAAAAGAGGCTTGACCAGCTTAGCTGCTTTTACGTCATTTTCAACCGTGCTTACGATATCTCGCTGCGTTAATGACAAGTTCTTCTCATCATTTCGTGCTCGGTACATATAGATGACTTTAGGAATATAGCTGAACTTTTTAGCTTTGGTGAACAGCTGCATGTCATAGTATTTGTCCTCGCCATTTTTCATCCCTTCGATAAACGAGATACCATGATTTTTAATAAAAGATGTTTTAACTAGTTTTAAATATACGGCTGTCTTTACTTGTAGAAAGAAAGGAGCGTCTTTAATCGTAACGTTATAGTATTGTTTTTGCAGCAAATAGTTTTTGAACGTTACGTGTTCATATTCCCTTCCGTCTTCTTCATCAAAGCTAATCATCTTGCCCATGACGAAATCTGAATTATTTTCATGTGCTACTTGATAAAGAGATTCGTATGCATCTAATGGAATATAATCGTCTGGGTCTAGGAAAATAAGATATTTCCCTGTTGCCTGTTCAATCCCTACATTCCTTGGCTTACCTGGTGCCCCTGTGTTCTCTGGTAAATGAATGGCTTTAAAATGAGGAAACCGCGCTGCATACTCATCTATGATTTTAGCGGTATTATCCGTTGAACAATCGTTTACCATCAGTACTTCTAACTTTTCATGTCCAATGGTTTGGTTAACTAAAGATTCTAAGCATTCTTCAATATAATTTTCTACATTGTAGATTGGTAAAATGACTGATATTAGTGGTTTTTTCACCTTTATTTCCCTCCGCTTAATTGTTGGAATAAAAGCTGGCTGTGAGAACGCCCTTCTTCTTTTATAATATAATTAGAAATTTGCTTGGCTCGTTGATTGGCTGATGCAGGATGTTTTTCCAGCAAATTAATAAGTGCTTGTTCTTCTTCCGCTCTTTCTCCAAATAAATCTTTTTTGTGATTAATTGGGCCTTCATTGTAATGCTTTGAGTAAAATTCATCATAATCAAATTGATAGAAGAAAACCGGCTTATTCATATAGGCAAAATCAAAAGATACGGTTGAATAGTCTGTAATCAATATGCTGTGCCGCTTTAACAAGCTTTGAACCGTTTCTTCCCCTTGTCTGGCAATTCGAATGCGCTCGCCAAGTACAGGAAACGATTCGATTAATTGCTGCATCTGATAATGGGGAAAAAAAGTAACCGTTAAGTCTCTGTCTTCAAGAATTCGGTTAAAGTCTGGATTTTTAAATAATGACATGTATCGATTCCAGTAGTCGGACTCAAACAGCTGTTTTTCTGTTTTGATCCAGTTTCTCCACGTGGGCATGACAAGAATTTCTTTTCCTTTACTTATATCCTGCAAGGCATCCCACCGCGCCAAGCCTGTCACAACAACCTCATTATCTTCATAGCCAAATTCTTTCATGATGTGTTTCTTTTCAAATGGGGAAGATACAACAAACTGGCTGTAGTTCATTCGATTTTTATGCAGCACATGATTCACTCGGCTTACTCCGATGACACCGTGCTGAATAAATACCTTCTCATTTTGCTGCCACTCGGGATAGTACTTAATAATATTTTTATACGCGGTCGTATACATATTTGAAGCTTCTGAGTAACTGTTAATCGTCTTATGTGAAACAAGCAGATACAGGGTATGCTTCAAGCTGTTGAAGTGTACAATATTGCCCAAATGCTTAATACGCTGATAATCTTCTGCATGTTTATCAATCACATAGTATGCCTTTTGATGCTGATGGTTGGTTCGAATATACGTATATAAATGATAGGAATTATCCTGCGCCGTATCTTTTCTTTCTCCGATTAACCATATACTTTTATTCCGGTACAGCCTATTGAACAGTTTATATAACACAATAGCTGAAAACGTATGATAGTCTCTTTTCTTAAGAAAGCTCACGTCATATCTTACCGCTCTTTTAATCACGGTTAATTTTGATATACACTTCTCGAAGAAATTGACTTTTTTTACACGAACGCTCATCTGTGAATTTGCGCTAAAAGAAGCTGAGACTTCTACATTGTGCGTAATATTCGGTTTTGCATGATTCCTAAGCTGTGCCAGGATCACCTGCAGTGGCTCATCAACTGCTTTCCCTCCAGCTTTCAAGCGTAAAAACACATTCCAGCTGCCGTTTTGCAGAAGGTTTACTAGATTAATTGTGATTGTTTTAAAACCGGCATGATGGTAGTTAATTTTGTTATGAGCAAATAAATAACTTACATCTGTACGCAGCTCGTTTTCGAGCGAGATAATTTTGGTTTCCATTTTGGATTTAAAGACAAGTTCTTTTTGTATGTCCTCTGTAGATAGGCCTTTTACAAATGCATATCCCCCGATGGTAAGATTCGCGCCTTCTAATCTGATTACTTCAATGCGATGCTCTGCTTGCAAGCTGTGTATTTCAAGCCACGGCGCGTAGGCCGGATACTCCTCTACAAGCTTGCTGTACACTTTTTGATCTTGCTGCACAAGTTCATTTGTAAACGAATCTTTACAAAAGCTAGATAGGAACTTAACAAAGGGTTCATAATCTTTTTGTATAATTATCTGAGAGAGAAGCCTGTTTTTACTATCTAATTGATCCAGCAAGCTTTTTTCTGTCAGAGTATAAACAAATGCATGGCTGACGGTGAGAAGCTCATGTAATTGTTCTTTAAAAAAAGCAGCGGCTTTTCGAAAGAGCGAGCTGAGAAAAAAATCAAGCTGGCGCTTTTCGATATGGACAAGTTCATTCTGTCTATGTAATGAATCGTACAATTGCTTTAACTCTTTTTGAACAAGGACTAACTGTTCAAAAAAAGCCAGCGTTGCTTGCTTAGACAGCGTCTGTTCTTCTTCGTTCACCCGGTAGTACAAAACAGGGTAATTACACATAGCCGTCTTGTTTGAAAGGTGAAGAGCGTTTTGTGTAAAAAGTAAATCTTCACCTATTTGAAGGTTTTCTTGAAACACAATCTTGTGCTGAAGTAGCCATTCTCTTCTAAATAGCTTATTGCTCACAGAAGGTGTAAGATGCAGCTCTTGATGGGTAGAAATATGCCGTACGGCAGGAAGGCCTTTTGCAAAGACTTTCTTCATATAAGCCAAGTGCCAAGTGCGATACTCGTTAAAACATTCAAAGTTCCCTACAGCAGTATCTGCATCTGATTTCACTGCGGCTTTATACAGCCTTTCATAGGCATCAGCCGATACATAATCATCTGCATCTAAAAAGGCAACATATTCGCCTTGTGCGTAAGATAAGCCTTTGTTTCTCGCCGAGCTTACTCCTTTATTTTCTTGAGTGAGATAACGAACATGAGGATGTGCTGCAGCATATCGGCTTGAAATGATGCCGCTGTTATCTGTTGACCCATCGTCTACAATGATGATTTCAATTGACTGCAGAGACTGATTGATAACAGACTCAATACATTGAGAAATATAGGGCTCTTTATTATAGTTTACAATCACGGCGGTGACTTTATATTTACTCAAGTTGCTCATTCCTATTCTTGTAAAAATTAGTGATGATGCTGCACACATTTAGAAGGTTAAAATTCTAGCTGACACATTATGCCAGCTTTTTGTAGATGTCGATAAAAATTTCTTTTTCATTATTCCAGTTGTATTTCTCGCGAGCCTGGTAGCAATTACGGCTCATTCGTTCACGTTCTTCAGGGTGATCAAGCAAGTAGTTCACGCCCTCTGCAATTGACACTGGATCATGTGAGTCAACGCATACTCCAACTTTCTCTGATTCTACTACTTTTTGAATTTCAGGAAAGCTGCAGGCGATAACGGGAACCGCGCTCATCATATACTCAAATAATTTATTGGAAGACGCAGAATAATGGTTAAAACAAATGTTATTTAAGACTTGGAAACCAAGATACGCATTTTTCGTATAATGCATAAGATCTTCCACCGGCACTTTTGCCAGGAACTTAACACGATCTTCAAGTCCTTGCTCTTTCACCATTTTCTCAAGCTGCGGTTTAATACGACCGTCACCGATGAATACAAGCACACCTCGTTTGAACAGCGGTGCTGCTTCTACCAGCTTATCAAGTCCTCTTCCAACTTGCACACCGCCTTGGTATAAAAGAATTGGTTCAGTAGAAGGAATATCCAGCTGCTCATGAAGATCAACAGATTGACTCAGCTCTGGCTTCACAACAAACGGGTAATTATGAACAACCTGGGGATACAGCTTGTACAAGTCTTCCGTATATTTAGCACGCGTATGATTTTCGGCAATCATCACATCCGTAAACTTAATATAAAGTTTTTCCATTATTCCGTAAATAGGACTGTTGTACCCCGTGCGGCTTGTTTGCACTTCGTGAGAATCATAGACTAGCTTTTTCCGGCGCAAAATTTTTGCACATGTAATGCCTTGAGGAAGCGTATTTAAATCATTCGAATGATAAATATCATATTTCTTTTTTAATCCGTATTTCACCATTTGACTTGCAATATACCCTCGAACCATAAATGTTCGAGCTTTTGGCGTCACAAACAGTCCAAGAAGAACTGCTACGAGCAATGTGATTACTGTCAGCTTCCATAATCCCAGACCAAGTATAACTAATGCAAGCAGCTGCAAAGGAATACTTTTTTTCAAACGTCGAGCGGCTCCAAGAAGCATTTGCAATAGCGGAAACTGGTTATTCACACGAATAACGGTAAATCCTTCCTTGCGCTCTTCTTTCTTTTCAAGCTGCGGGTTTTTCCGGTCATGAATCGCAATAAGATCCACATTATAGCCGGCTTCTACCAATGAAGAACATTCTCTTAAGACGCGGGCATCATTGGTAAAATGATTCCACACAAACATACATACGTTCTTAGACATCTTTATCCTCCGTCGTTACTTTTAAGATATTCATAGTGAAGAGTCTATGTAATTATAAAACTTCGGCTTTTTCTCTCGTTTCTACAGGAGCCACCTCTTCATATGTAGATACTCTATTTTCAATTAAATTGATTAACACATTGATATTTCGTTCCCACAGAAAATGCTGCTGAACATACTTTCGGCTGTTTAGTGCCATTTCACTTCGCAGAGAAGGACGCTGATACAGGTATAGAATGTGTTTTAGCATTTCTTCTGCCTCATGAGACTTTGCCACAATTCCTGCTTCTGTCGTTTCAATGATCGTTTTTGCATAACCTGATACGGCTCCAACAATAGGAAGACTGCACGTCATATAGTCGATAATTTTTCCAGGCAATACCGTTTCAAATACTTCCTTGCCATTAAGAGTAACAATTCCAATATGATGAGTTGAAATTGTCTTTAAACATTCTTTACGGGTAGAAGGCTTCATAAAATTCACGTTAGAAAGATTATGTTCTTTTGCAAACTTCACAAATTCCCGCTTTTTAAATCCGTAGCCCATCACCGTGAGCTGAATATCATACTCATTTAGTTCTTTCGCTAGTTCCATTAAGATGGTGACGTCTTGAGCCAAGCCGATGTTTCCTGCATACATGACTTTGAACGGCCCGTCACCTGATTCAATCGGAGAGATTTCTTCTTGGCGAGCGGCATTTGGCATAAAAGAGATTTTTTTTAGAGGAATATGGTAATTACCGATGATAAAATCTTTGAAGCGCTGACTGTTTACGATAATTTTATCGGCTTTTACATACAGAAGTTTTTCTAACCTGCTGAAGATATAAATAATAAACCGATAATTAAAAACCCCAACTCCCTTTAATGATTCCGGCCACAAATCTCTTATATCCAGAATCATTTTTGTCCGGTACCGATACTTTGCTACTAACCCTACAACCGCAATAAAAATAGGCGGCGACGTGACAAAAATAACATCATATTTTTTACGGTCCAGTAAAATAAATAAAATCATGCGAAACGCAATTTCTAAGTAGTACCATAAGCGATTAATAATGCTTCTGGAGTATTTGCGATTGGCTACTTTCACTCGTATAACATCATTTTCTTCATCTAATGAATCATCGTCCCAAAACTGTTCATCGCTATAAATTTTCTTGTTGGGATACGTTGGTTCAGTTGTCAAAACATCTACATCATAATCATTTTCTTTTAAGAGCTTATATACGTTTTTCATCCGGTTTCCGGCGCTTCCGATTTCTGGATAAAAATGCTGAGAAATCACAAGTACTTTTTTTGTCATTAAGCTTCACCCCAATACTACTTAACCGGCAGCCTACTCGAGTAAGCTACCGGCAGGTTTCTCTGTTTAAGCTTTGATTTGCTGCTCTTTTAACAGCTGCTCCATAAAGACAAGAAGATCTTTACGCAAATCTTCGTGCTGAAGAGCAAATTCCAGTGATGTTTGGATAAAGCCTAATTTTTCTCCTACGTCGTAGCGCTTGCCTTCAAAATCATACGCAAACACGCGCTGAATTTCATTTAGCTTTTGAATGGCATCAGTTAATTGAATTTCCCCGCCTGCCCCGATTTCTTGCTCTTCTAAAAATTTAAAAATCTCAGGAGTGAATACGTAACGGCCCATAATCGCTAAGTTTGAAGGTGCTGTACCTGCTGCTGGCTTTTCAACAAATGACTCTACTTGATAGCGGCGGCCTTTGTTTGAAGAAGGATCTACGATACCATAACGATGCGTTTCATTTTCAGGAACAGTCTGAACACCAATCACTGAAGATAACGTTTGCTCATACTCATTCATTAATTGACGTAGACAAGGTGTTTCCGCCTGTACAATATCGTCTCCTAAAAGAACAGCGAACGGCTCGTTGCCAATAAAGTTACGTGCACACCACACCGCATGCCCTAATCCCTTTGGTTCTTTTTGGCGAATATAATGAATTTCAACATTTGAAGACTGGCGAACTTTCTCCAGCAGCTCAAATTTACCTTTTTCAGCTAAGTTTTGCTCTAGCTCAGGAGCGTTATCAAAGTGGTCTTCAATCGCACGCTTGCCTTTACCCGTTACGATAATAATATCTTCAATACCTGACTCAATTGCTTCTTCAATAATATATTGAATAGTAGGCTTGTCTACAATCGGAAGCATTTCCTTTGGCATTGCCTTTGTAGCAGGCAAAAAACGTGTTCCTAACCCTGCTGCTGGAATAATCGCTTTTCTTACTTTTTGCATGTTATGTTCTCCTTTATTATGTAGTTGTGTCTGTACGATCGTTTTCGCTAAAAACCGCGTTCGCTACCCGTATTTTGACTTCATTTGATAAATTTTGCACTAAAAGCAAAAAAGAAGGATGGGCTGGTTTGCACTTGTAAATCCGTCCAAACTAGCTATCTTTTCTTTTACAAAACGTTCTTTTTTTCTACACATATAGTAATATATCTTTTTCCTCAGTACGCCATTACGTATATTAAAACGCAAAATAACACGTTTCAGTATGTCAGACCTTCTGACATGGCTGTTTTAAGCGTAATTTCATCCATCTTATCAAGTAATAAGTCTGGATGCATATAGGAAAAAGGTGTCAAATTAAAATAATAATGAAATTTTCATCTTTCTTTCATATGCCTTAAGACCTAACAAAAGCAATATTCATATTAGCACATTACAGTAAGTATTTCTATGTCTTTTTTTGTCGAAATTTCTACCTCAGTAAATGTAACACTTTCTTTCCTTATATAAATTGCTAAGGAAAAATTAGGTGCATAACACCTTTCAAGCCAAAAAAGAAGCCTTTCAGAACTTAAAAGGAGCCTAAAAAATAGCAAACAAAAATAAGGCGCCGAAACCGCTTTGGTTTCGACGCCTTATCAAAAAGTCTGCCTGTTATTTAAGAAATTAGGTTAATTACTTCCATAATAGTAGTAATAATTTCCTTCTTCCATTTTACGATTATTAAGAACCGCTCCAAGCAATTTCGACTTTGCCTGCGTTAGCAATTCTTTTGCTTTTAACGCTGCATCTTTTTCCGTTTTTGAACTGCTTACAACTAAAAGAGAAGCATCTACTTGATTGGCTAAAATTTGAGCATCCGCTACGGCTAAAATCGGCGGTGTATCAAAAATAACCATATCAAATCGTTCCTTCATCTCAGCGAGCACCTCTCCCATTTGCTTAGAAGCAAGAAGCTCAGAAGGATTGGGAGGAATCGGGCCACTCGTTAAGACGTAAAGATTCGGCACTTCCGTACTTTGAACCGCTTGTCCAAGCTGTGATTGTCTCGTCAGGACATTGGTAAGACCCGTATGATTTTCAAGACGGAACGTATAATGTGCTGTGGGCTTTCGTAAATCTCCGTCAATAAGCAGCACGTTCAAGCCCTGCTGTGCATAAACAGCAGCTAAGTTAGCAGCTGTTGTAGACTTCCCTTCAGAAGGTCCGCTCGAAGTCAGTAAAAGAGATTTAATCTCTTCGTCCGTTCCTGAAAACTGAATGTTCGTACGAATTGTACGATACTGCTCAGCTACCGGATCTTTCGGGCTGTTATGAGCGAGCAGACGTCTTTTTAACGTCAGCATTTTATCATTTCTTTGCTCTTTGTTTTTACGAGCCAAACGTCTCACCTCTTTGCGGTACGCGAGCAGTTAAATCCGGACGCTGTACGTTGGTTGCTTTTGGTACATCTTTAATCGTTGTAATAACTCCCATGACAGGCAGTTCTAAAATATTTTCAATATCCTGTTCTGTTTTTAACGTATTATCTAAGTATTCCATTAAGAACGATAGACCCACACCTACCATCAAACCAACAACGATAGCAATTGCGACATTTAATAAAGGCTGAGGTTTCACAGGGCTTGGGTTTTCCCCAAGCGCTGCTTTTGACAGCACTTTTACATTGTCCACGTTCATAAGCTTAGGCACTTGTTTTTGAAAAACAGAAGCCGTTGTATTTGCAATATCAGCCGCAAGCTTCGCACTTGTATCTTGTACGACAATCTGTGCTACCTGAGAATCTTGGGCACTCGTTACTTGAATTTGATCGCTTAAGTCTCCAGCAGATTTATCAAGCTTTAATTCTTTAATCACTTTGTCTAAAATAACCGGACTTGTGATAATGTCGTTGTACGTGTTAATAAGCTGCACGTTCGTTTGAACGGTTTGATTACTATATAATTGCTGATCATTTTTCGCTTGATTGACTAAAATCTGCGTTTTCGACTCGTACACAGGAGTTAGAACAAAAAAGCTAATTACGGCACTTACAGTTGCTGCGATAATGGTAATGAGTACAATAAGCCAAAGACGCTTACGAAGCACTGCAAACAACTCTCGCAAACTAATAGTCTCTTCCATAGTTGACCTCCGAACTTAGTAACTTCTAAAAAATTCAATCTACTTCATTATAATTGACAAAAGCCTTATTTACTATATTCTTTTGTCAATTAAATGAAAGCTTTACATTTCTTACTTTTACTTTCAGTCTTTATATCGACACCGAAATCGATTTATTTACTCTTTCCATGACTATTTGTTCAATTTCTCTTAAATGCTTCTCACTTTGACTCAATGATTCTTTTTTCACACCAAAATAGAACTTTGCTTTTGGCTCTGTTCCAGACGGACGAATTGTGAACCACGTGCCGTCTTCAAAATGATATTTTAGTACATTGGAGACAGGAAACGGCATAGACTCAGTCTTACCTTCTTTTACATGCACGCGCTCACCTGATTGATAGTCTTCGATACATGTAACGGTTATATCTCCCAATTCGCTAACTGGATTCACTCGAAACGCATCAACAAGCTGTTGAATTTGCTCCGCTCCGTCTTTTCCTTTTAACGTAATAGAGTACAGCGATTCTTTGTAATACCCGTACTTGCTGAAAATATCAAGCAAGCCGTCATAAAGAGATTTTCCTTGAGCTTTGTAATAAGCTGCGACTTCGGCTGCAAACACAGCGGATTGAACTGCGTCTTTATCACGTACAAAATCTCCGATTAAATAGCCGTAGCTTTCTTCATAGCCAAACTGAAATTGATAGTCGCCGCTGCTTTCAAATTCATTGATTTTCTCGCCAATAAATTTGAAGCCTGTTAACGTATCAAATGTTTTTAAACCGAAGCCTGAAGCAATCGCACGTCCAATTTCTGAAGTTACAATTGTTTTCACAACCGCTCCGTTTTCAGGCAGCAGACCTTGTTCTTTCTTTTGAATTAACAAGTAATGAAGCATCAGCGCTCCTAGCTGATTGCCCGTTAAAACGACATACTACTCCCCTATGCTATCTTTCACAGCAACGCCAAGGCGATCAGCATCGGGATCAGTTGCCATTAAAAGATCGGCATCTATTTCTTTTCCATATCGGATGGCCAGTTCAAAAGCCGCATGTTCTTCCGGATTCGGAGACTGTACAGTCGAAAAATCAGGATCTGGATGCTCTTGCTCTTTTACAACCGTGACGTTAGTAAATCCAAATGCCTTTAATCCTTCACGAACCGGCTTGTTTCCTGAACCATGCAAAGGAGTAAAAACAATTTCCAGCTCATTTCCCGCTTCTTCAACAAGCTTACGATTTAATTGAATCGTTTTTAAGGCCTCTGTATAAGCAGCGTCCACTTCCGCTCCTATATACGTTAATAACCCTTCTGCTAAAAGCTGTTGCTCTTCTTTTACAGAAAGCGATAACTCATTTTCAACACGATTCATATGTGAAATAATGTTATCTGCAGCTGCCGGCGGAAGCTGACCTCCATCTTCACCGTACACTTTATAGCCGTTATACTCAGGAGGATTATGACTCGCGGTAATGACAATTCCCGCAAACGCGTGCAAATAACGCACCGCATAAGAAAGCTCAGGCGTTGGACGAAGCTCATCGAATACATACGTTTTGATACCATGCTGCCCGAGCACTTTTGCGACTTCCAAAGCAAATTCAGGCGACTTATGACGAGAATCATAAGCCACAACTACGCCTTTTTTCTTTGCTTCTTCTCCGCTTTCTTCTATATAACATGCAAGGCCTTCCGTTGCTTTTCTTACCATATATACATTTAAACGATTCGTTCCAGGACCAAGCTCACCGCGCATTCCGCCCGTGCCAAATTCCAGATTTTTATAAAATGCGTCTTCTGCTTGTTTGTTATCTTCTTTCATTATAAGAAGCTCTTCTTTTAACTCCGCATCAAGCGCATTAAATGTTAGCCATTTGTCTAGCTGTGTTTTCCAATTCACGATGTTGACCTCCTTTATAGTTCGGATGAGATGCAATAAGCTGAAGCGTGCCTTTTATAGTGAAGGAATCTACATGATTCGGCAGGATAAAGTGATCACCTTTTTGCAGAGCGTATTCTCGGTCTTCCGTACAAAGCGTTCCTTCTCCTTCAATGACGCTGGCTAATAGAAAATGTGCATCTTGCATCAATTCCATTTCCGTCTTCACATCCCATTTGTAGATCGTAAAATAATCTTCTTCTACAAATGTAATGATTGATCCACCGCTCATTTTTATAAACGCAGGCTCCACTTTTGATGTGATGTGAGGGACGGTCGTGACTTCAATTGCCTTTTCCAAGTGCAGCTCACGCAGGTTTCCGTTCTGATCACGACGATCGTAATCATAAACGCGATAGGTTGTGTCCGAGCTTTGCTGGGTTTCAAGTACAAGCGTCCCTTTACACAGCGCGTGAAGAGTACCACTTGGCACATAGAAAAAGTCACCGGGCTTGATTTTTACACGCTGTAATAAATCATTCCAGTGACCTTCATCCACCATATTCATAAATTCTTCTTTACTTTGTGCACGATGACCAAAAATCATTGTCGCGTCTTCATCACAGTCTAAAATATACCAGCACTCTGTTTTTCCAAATTCACCGTTTTCAAACTCATTTGCGTATTCATCATCCGGATGCACTTGAATCGATAAATCTTCGTTTGCATCTAAAATTTTAGTTAATAGCGGGAACTTTCCACTATCAAAATGCCCAAATATCTCTGGATGCTCATCCCAAAGCTCACCTAGCGTTTTACCGATATAATCCCCTTCTAGCACGACGCTCGGGCCGTTTGGATGAGCAGAAATTGCCCAGCACTCGCCCGTTTGAGCAGAAGGTATGTTATATCCGTACTGCTTTTTTAATTCGCTGCCGCCCCAAATTCGCTCTTGAAAAAGAGGTGCTAAAAAAATAGGTGCTTTTTTCATCGTTTTGAATGAACCCCTTACTTACTTTTTATTTTTTTATTTATTTCTTTAGCGATATGCATCGCTTCATTTTTATAACGATTAATGTTCTGCCGTCTGCATGACTCAATAAGCGAAGGAGTTATTACTAAGCTTTCTAACTCCTTCCATTCTATTATGTCGCACAGCTGATGACGAACTAAATAATCAATTGTATGACGATCTTCTTTCATGCTGCTGCGATTTGTAATTAACAGCGGCACACCCGCACAAACCGCTTCACTAACCGTTCCCCAGCCGGCTTTTGTCAAAACAAGATCAGCTACTGCTACATAGTGCTGCGTTTCCACTGCATTCGTTGGAATATGATAAACATTAGGGTAATTAACATTAACATTCGATGAAACGATAAACTTGCAGTTTGGGCTTTGCCAAATCGCCAGTTCTGACAGCGTTCCAATATCGACTTTCATACCCAAACCAAAATAGATAATGTGACTTTCACCTGCAGGGTCAATTTCCTTACGGATGCGCTGCACTTCGTGATTATCTATATATCTCGAATAAAAACCAAAACTTTGATTTTCTTCGATACCCCAGTGAGGCTCATTACTGCATGCAAGAGAAAAATGATACGTCATCTGCTTGTACTGCTCATGTAGAAATGCCAGCAACTGTTCTTCAATCAGACCTTGGTACGCCGTATACCAGGTGAAGTTCGATAGGCCAAGACAAGGGATATTCAAAGCAGCAGCACTTGAAATTCCTAGTGGAGAAATATCAGAAATCACAAAAGAAATGTTCTTTTCTTTCATAAATTGCATTTCTTGATCCAGCTTAGCAGAGAATTCAGAGGCATAAGAAGAAACAGTGTTGTTTAATGGTTTTGCATCTGGCTCTAATGAATTTTCTTGTAAAACATAACCCACGTCTGTTGCTACTTCTCGAAACGTAACACGGGGTTCATGTTTAAAAGATTGCTGTAAAAATCCAAGCGCAAACGAATGGCAAATAATAACCTGCACGGTTTCATTTTGCTTTAACAACTCACGGATCATGGCCGTGCTTCTAGTTGCGTGGCCATATCCGTAGTCTGAAATATAATAAGCGATTGTTTTCAACCAGAAGCACCCCCTTACTATGATCATAAAAAAATAGAAGCTTTAACTTTGTCTAAGCTTCTACTCTTATAAAATCACCTGCGGTCTTGACGATTGGAATTGTTTAATCACATCGTTCCAATCATAGACAAGGCGAATACTATCTTCATTTGATATCACTTTTCCCGTTTGGACTTCAATAAATTCAAGGTCAGTTAACGCATGAATTCCATGCTTTTTACCGGCCGGCAAGTGAACAATGTCCCCTGCTTTTACGCGGCGAATGTAGTCATCAAGCGCAAGCTCTCCTTCTCCGCGTACAATCGTCCATACTTCATCACGTAAATTATGATAGTGATACGTCGAGTTCTTCCCTTTCGAAATATGAATGCGTTTTGTAACCATTTCAGTTTCTTCATCATACTTCGCATAATCTAACACGCGTGACCAGCCCCAAAGACGTTCTTCATACATTGGAGGATAATCCCATTCGCCAATAATTTCTTTAATCTTAGGACTAGACGCTTTATCCGCAACTAAGATTCCGTCTGGACTAGCCGCAACAACGATATCCTTTACGCCTAACACCGTAACTGGAATATCTAATTCATTTACCAAATGCGTATTAGCTGAGTCATCCGTTAATACACCTTTTCCAATTTGAGATGTTGCCATTTCTTCTGTTAACGTATTCCACGTGCCGAGATCTTTCCAATAGCCGCTGTATGGAAGAGCTACGATATGATTTGCTTTTTCCACCACTTCATAGTCAAAACTAATTTTAGGCAGCTCAGCATATTCACTGTGCAACGTTTCAAAAGAAAGAGGCAAATTTTTTTCTTGTAAAATTTGAAGCAAATAGCCTAAACGAAATGCAAAAACGCCGCAGTTCCATAGCGCACGCTGATTAATTAAACCAACCGCTGCTTCTTCACTCGGCTTTTCTGTAAAACAATCTACTGTAAAATAATTATTTTCTTCTACGCTTCCTTCCGGCACAATGTATCCGTATTTAGATGAAGGATACGTAGGCGTCACACCCATTAAAGCTAAATCCGCTTTTGAATCACGAAGCACACTTTCTAAATCTTTAACCCGCTCAAAAAACCCGTCTTCAACGTACGGATCAACCGGCAGCACCACAACAATTTCATCTTCAGATGCTTGCTCTTTACAATTAAGATAAGAAGCAGCTAAAGCAATGGCCGGAAACGTATCGCGGCGTTCAGGTTCGATAATTAACGGAATGTCCGTTCCGACCTGGCTTCTGATCATATCACGCTGAAGCTTAGAAGTAGCAATAACCGTTGATTCATTTAACCCAACCGCTTCAATTTGATTCCAGACACGCTGAACCATTGACTCTTTCTGTCCTTCTCGTCCTTCTAATACTTTTAAAAACTGTTTTGAACGCGTATCATTTGATAATGGCCATAGACGCTTACCAGATCCACCCGATAACAATACAAGTTTCATTTATTTCCCTCCAATAAAAAAAGACCTGCTTCTGTGCAGCTCTTGCGTTTAGTTTATTTTAAATTAATTTTATTTCAGACTTACATCATTAAATTAATGAAACCTCTAAGTTATGAATCGTCTCTCTTCCAATAGAGTCGTACACCATAGTTGCACTTTTTACGCTTTCTAAGTCGTAACAGTTTCTACCGTCAATAACAATTGGACTTTTCATTAGTTTGCTGTAGTTTGATAAATCAAAGTGCTTTACTTGATCCCACTCTGTAAAGATAAAGCAAACGTCTGCATCTTTCAGCGTTTCTTCAATTGAATAACAATACGTGACGTCTTCTGGATGCACTTTCTTAAAGTTATCAATACCGATCGGATCCCATGCCCTAACATTCGCTCCGTCTTCTAACATAAGCGGAATATTTACAAGCGTAGGCGCTTCTCGTAAATCATCCGTTCCAGGTTTGAAAGTTAAACCAAGCACAGCTACATTTAATCCTTTTAAACTATCAAAATATTTTCTGGATTTTTTAATAAGTTTAAGCTTTTGATTTTCATTTACATCAATCGCAGCCTTAACCGTCTTTAACTCATAATCATGAAAATTCGCCAGCCAGTGCAATGCTTTGGTGTCCTTAGGGAAACAAGATCCACCGTAACCAATTCCTGCGTTTAAGAACTTGTTGCCAATACGACCGTCAAATCCCATGCCAAGGGCCACGTCTTCAATATCTGCACCAATAATCTCGCACAGATTTGCAATCTCATTAATAAATGATATCTTTAATGCTAAGAAATCATTAGATGCATACTTAATCATCTCAGCACTTTTTCTGTTCGTTACAACAATAGGAGCATCAAAATTTCTATATACTTGTTTTAATGTCTCACCAGCAGTTTCTTCTTCTACTCCAATTACAATTCGAGAAGTATGCAGCGTATCTTTTACAGCTGTCCCTTGAGATAAAAATTCTGGATTCGAAGCAACATATACATTCACATCATGTTTTAACTGAGATTTAATTAAGCTTTCAATTTTATCATTCGTACCAATTGGTACTGTTGATTTTACGACTACTACACAGTCTTTTTCAATACTAGCTGCAATTTGCTCCGCTACGCCATACACATAACTTAAATTTGCTGAACCATCAGCCTTTTCTGGAGTACCAACACCAATAAAAATAACGTCTGCATCTTTGTAAGCAGACTGGTAATCTGTTGTAAAATGCAAACGTTCCATATTATTATTCATTAACTCTTCAAGACCTGGTTCATAGATAGGTGACACACCTGATTTCATTAATGCTACTTTCTTATGGTCTATGTCTACACATGTAACAGAGTGTCCATATTCTGCAAGACATACTCCTGTTACTAAGCCGACGTATCCAGTTCCTGCTACTGCAATTTTCATGTTTGCACCACCTTCAATACATTTATAAATCACTTTAACAATAAACTCTAATATAAATTACTCTCTAAAACAATATTATTTACTAAACGTACCCCAGTGGATATTATCCTTTAATACTTTATTAACTCCTCCGATGATGGAGTTAGTTACTTTAAACTCTTTGCTGAGGGTACTGTTAGCCGCGACTACATTATTTGCTGGAATCATAACGCCTTTTAATACTGTACTTCTACAACCAATCCAAACATGATTTCCTATTATTATTTTTTCATCACTGTTAGTAATGTTTCCGCTTCTATCGTATATATCGTGCCAGTCAGTATCCATAAATAAACAATCCCAAGAAATTAGAACATTATTTCCAAAAATAATTTCCAAAAATAATTTCCTTATTGCACACAATTTCAGACTTTGCCGTAATAGAAAGTCTATCCCAAAAGTAAACTTTTCCTTTTGATGCTACAGATACTTTAGAACCTAGACCAATATCACTTCTTCCTTCAAAAATGACAGAACCGAAATTCTCCCAGATCCCTTTATCATATCTCTTATCAAAAATTCCTACGTTTCCAAATCCAAGCTTAATCAAGCCTGGTTTATATTCGGATATTTCTACATTTCCCTCTATAGCTTTTAAAAGGAAATTTTCCGAAACAAAAACTGGTAATTTCAAACCATTCCATTTGAAGTAACGCCAATTGAAACGTAATGTTTTGATAACCGAGAGCTCTTTTAAAATTTTAAAATTCATTAAACCTTATCCTCTAGTTTCTTTTTTCTACAGATCTTTTAATCGAATTGCTGTTAAAATTAATATCGCTTTAAAAATATATTAGTTTTGTCTATCCTTTGTGTCGATTGCATATATTTTTTATGAAAAAAGCCAAAAAAAGTCAAGTTTTCACTCTCATCCTGATTATTAAATATACTCCTTCTCTGATTTTTAAATAAAAATGTATTTTTCGTTAATTCATTTAATTCATCTTCGTTGTATTTTCTATTTAGATCTAGACTAAACATCATTAAATTATTAACTGGGACTCTCTCATACATTTCTTTGATTTGATCAATATTATTAAAAATTAGTTCTGTCATATAATCCATTAAAAAATAATCAATTACCCTATCTTCACTTTTCCAATAGGCAAAATAGAATTGTAACATAATATAAAAATAAGCATTACGAGGTTCACCTGCTAAAAATGCAATATTCCAACGTTTTTCCGAAATACAATAAAATGGTTCTCTTGGCATTTTCCCTATAAAAAAATCTGTTATAAAAAGTTCTTTAGGTATATCCTTTACCAGTAACATGGTAGAATCAATCCAAACTCCCCCATATTTATACAAAAGATATATTCTTACAATATCTGAAAAGTGTGTATAACTAATATTTCCATTTTGAAGCTTTTCCATGATATACTCAGGTAGATCTACGTATTGCTCGAAATTATATTTGTCTATTACTATTAATCGATGTTCATTAGAATTGTTTTCTATACTGGAAAAACACATTTTCACTAGTTCTGGAGCGTTATCTATTCCTTGCCACCAGAAAGACCAGATTAATCTTTCATCTTTGACATTATCTAAATTGTCCTTTTCACTCTCTTGTAGTAAATTCAATGTGTAGCCATACTTCGATTTTAAATATTTTAAAATTGCTCTATGTTTATTGGCATTAAGCTTATATGCAATTTTACTATCCATATGCTGTGCATAAGGAACTATTTTAGTACAAAAAATGGAAAATGCAGTACTTAAACCAAAATCTTTTATATCGCCAATTGAATTTCTGAATCTTTTTAAATAGTTCTTTTTCACTTATATCCCTCCTTTTAACTTATTAAACCCTTTTCTGCGCTCATCTCTTTAACACTCTCTGTTTGAACACTAATATATAGAAACCAAAGGTAGTGTTAAGTACTCTTCTTTCCTTTGATTTTCTTTAACAATATTCCTAGAATTTTTGTTCTCTCTTGGGAACTGAACAAAATAAATAAACTTATTATTGTTCCTCCCCCTCCCAACACTATTATCCAAACTATTAAACCAAACCAACTATCGATTTGGATATATAATTTTGAAACAAACATAAAAATGATACTAAGCGCGAAGCAATTCAGTACACTTTTAAGAATCACAGGATAAAATGTAAAATAAGATAACTTAAGGTAATAACATGCCAAGATAGGAATAATTATTAGTTGAACGACTATATTTAAAAACGCTGTAGTAAGTACTACTGCATACAGCCCTAATCCTGTCATTTGCAGCAATAATAAAATCAATATTAGATTTAATATTCCATTTAGTATACTTATCATGCTAGGAACTTTTAATTTATTAATAATAGTAAAAACATAATTTAATGGGTAAGAAACAGCACCCATAACATCTCCAACTAAAACAATAATTAAAACCTTATATATTGTTTTAGTATCCTGACCCGGAATCCAAAACTCTAAAAAAGAATAGCCTAATGCAAATAAACCAGCGAAGGTAACAGAACATATATACCCTGTTACTTTCATAGAAAGGTTGAACTCATTTATCATGCCTTTTTGATCATTCTTAGAATACGCTTCTAATTGTATTGGTCGAAAAGCTTGTGTGAATACTGCCACAAAGGTATTAAAAATAAAGGTAATGCTTTTAACTACAGATAACTGACCCATAGCAGTCGCATTTATAAATATATTAGTAACTAGCAAATCTAAACCACTATTTAAGGTAACTCCTAAGCTACTAATTGAATTCCAGCTTCCATTTGAGACTAACTCTTTCACAGCGGTTACAGAACTCTTTTTAGGGTTTATTGCTAAATTAGGTGTTAATTTTTTTGTTAAATATATGTTTGATATCAGCAAAAAGAGTGAAGAAATAATAATTGCAACTGATACCATCCAAACAGAGGGAATAAACAAACTAAATATAATAACTAGCGCTAATGCTTTTATAAGATATGAAATATTCTTTAAAAAAGCGGTTATATCTAATCTATTTTTTATAAAAGTAGCAATGTTAAAACAATTACTTAATAGCATTAATGTATAATTAATGACAACTAGTAGAAACAATATTTTCACATCTAGAACCATGTTTAAAGGTATTTTTATTAGGTTATCAAGATAAAATATAAAAATACACATGGGTACTAAAATGATAAAGGAAAGAAACAAATTTGCCACTATCACTGAATTATAATATTTGTTTGCTTTTCTGTAATCCATTTTATGGTATTCTAAAGCTACATATCTTGCAGCTAATGAATTCAATGCTACAGATATTATCTCAATATATCCTACTACATTATTTGCTAACCCTATATAACCGTAAGCTTCTACCCCTAGATTATTTGTAATATATGGTGTAAGTACTAGATTGATAACAATATTCAATACCAACCCTAGCACTGAAAAAAAGATATTTAGTATTATAGCCCACCTTGGGTTTAAAATTTTCATCTTATCTTTGTCCTTCGCTAATACTTCTTGCAGATTTAATATCTTTCAAAAATAATTCAATTAATATAAAAAACAATACACTGTAAAGGGATTGATAGGAGTAGAAAAAACCTATATTAGTTGCGAAGAATAGTATATCCTTCAATATTTTTACAATCACTATACTTTCTCTCTTTTTTTTGAACAAGATCCATCCGTCACGTAATTGAGCACTTAAACTATAAATGTACCAAACTAAGCCGAATATCCCATAACTAAACAAAAAACCATATATTCCATTATCAGTAATTAAATAACCTTGATTTATTCCAGTTTCTTCTTGCGATGAAACTAAAGTTGTATTTTGCATTCCATATCCGTATATCCATGCCAAAGGATTAGCATTTAATTTTTCAATGTAAAATTCTTGGCTTCTTTCCCTCACGTCGTATGTTGGATCTTTACTGTCTCCAAGTAAAATGGAGGTAAACTCACCAACAGCTGTAGATTGCATAATAAAGTTAAAACCTAATAATAAAGCTGCTACAATAATAGCAGTTTTATATAGATGACTCGCTTTATTGAGTAAAATAATGCCTGCAATTAAGATGAGGCATATAATAACTTCTCCTCTTCCTTTATTAACCAAAAAAACGTACATTAAAATCAATACTAGAAAAAAGATGTTCTTTTTTAAATTCACTTTTTTTAATATCTCACTAACAGCATGCATCAATATAAGATGCATAAAAGCCATATCAGCCACAATTCTTATACTTTCATAACGATAAGTGTATGGTACCTTTAAAAAATAATGGTCTGCTCCTACAATGTATTGCATTAAATAAATAGATGCTTCAATCCCAACAACTAGGTAAAGGATTTTCCAAAAAATATCTAATGTCAATTTTCCCTTTACAATTAAAGCTCTAAAAGGAAAATATAAAAACATTGTTATTAACCAAGCTCGTTGAGTTAAAATGCCGAGAATGAAGTTTTGATTATAAAATAATTTAGCCATTAACGCACTGAGGATTATTAAAATAGGTACTAAAAAAATGATTTTTGAAAATCTTCCTGAAAAATAGTGTTTTGGATATTTCATATAATAGTAGACAATAAAAAAAGTACTGTATAGAAACAATATATCTGAATACTGTATGCCAAGAAAATTATCTGTCATTGCAAAAAGGTCAAAACATTTATGCATCATTACTAATAAAATAATTATTAGTAATCTATCTTTATTTATTATACCCGTCATTACATTACCTACATTTCTACTTTTTTGCTATTAATGAATATAAATGACTTTTTATAGTAATGAAATAATATTGTTTTTTGCTAATAATGCCAAAGAGTTGCTTAATTTTCGCCGTTTCTCTAACTCCTATTTGTCCACTTGACATGCCACCCACTCTGAAATTTGATAGCACTTCATTAATTGGTGTAAATTTAACTTTTTGGCTTAAAAAAAGTCGCAACATAAATTCGTAGTCAGCTGAAGAACGGTACTGTAAATTAAATAAACCAAATTTTTTATATGTTTCCTTTGTAACAAAGCAAGTTGGATGTGTAATCATATGTTCTTTTAAAAATTCATGACTTTTAATAAAAAATGAATGTTCTTGCTCATTTTTTATATTTCGCTGAATTCCATAAATTACTTCATAGTTTTTTTGAGTGTAGTTTTGGGCAACCACCTGTAGCGTGTTCTTTTCATACCAATCATCACTGTTTACAATTCCAATCAAATTGCCCTTTGCCATGTTAATACCCTTATTCATAGCATCGTATATACCTTTGTCCGCTTCAGAAATATACGATAATTTTCCTTCGAATAATGGAATCCATTTTTCAATGATTGAGATAGTATTATCAGTAGAACCACCATCTACAATAATGTATTCAAAATTAGTGTAAGTCTGCTCATAAACTGAGCGAATAGTTGCTTCAATAGTTTTTTCACTATTAAAACAAGGTGTAATTAATGAAATCATAACTTCTTTACCTCACATTAAAATTCATGACTTATATAGTTCAATAAGTTTATTTCCAATAGATTCCATGGAAAAGTTATCATATACATAGTCTGATATAGTTTTAGAATTGTATTGATAGTGGTTGTTAAGCATATGCTTCATAGCGTGCGTTAACGTTTCAACATCTTCCTTCTCTATCAATAATCCATTTTTCTCGTTTACAAACGCATCTGGCCCGCCTGTTTTAGTAGCAATTACAGGCTTACCACATGCCATAGCCTCAATATATACTACTCCGAACGTTTCATATCTACTTGGCAATACGAAACAATCGCAATTATTCATTTGGCTGGCCACTTCTTCTCTGGACAATGGACCTAAGTACGTAATATTCTCACTTACTCCATATTCATCTGCCCACTTCTTAACAAGTTCAACAGCATCACCAGAACCTCCTAAAGCCAACTGGAAACTTGGATACTCTTTAACTATTTCTCCCATAGCAGCAATCAATATATCTATCCCTTTTTTTAATAATTGACCTTCATTTTTCATATAACAAACTGTCAAAAATTCAAAGGTGGATCGTTTAACGGGCTTATTATGTTCCGAAAACATAGAACAATCAATTACATTTCCAATTACATCTATTTTCGCACAATATTTTTGTATAAGTTCTTTTAATCCTTGACTTACACACACAACATTTTTAGCGTTAGAAAATACTTTATTTAATAAAATATTCATTTTGTTATTCAATACATTGGGGTGAAGCATGTACAGTGTAGAATGCTCCGTGATAATATACGGAACGTCTATTTTTTTTGATAGTTTATAAGCAGCATATCCACCCCATAAGGCACAATGAGCGTGTATAATATCTGGTTTATTTTCAGAAAAATATTTATCATAAAGTTTTAGTACAGTATTAGCAAAAGAATCTTTCTGCCCATACACTCCATTTCCGTGTTTAAAAGGGCAAAACTTTCTTGTTCTATAAATTTCAATTCCTTCCACATTTAAAACTTCTTCTTCTTCATAATTTATAAAATCTGAATAGTATTTTACAGAGTATGTATCACAATATATGATACTAACTTTGTGACCCAGCGACTTTAGAGCTCTTGCCTGATCC
This sequence comes from Priestia sp. 3CA3, assembly GCF_056836725.1. NCBI lineage: Bacteria > Bacillati > Bacillota > Bacilli > Caryophanales > Bacillaceae > Priestia > Priestia sp. 3CA3. The sequence continues at coordinate 35,359 of NZ_JBXENJ010000005.1, read as the reverse complement.
ATAAAAAAACTACCAAGGGTTTTATCTTTATTATTAAATAAAAAAGATGGTATGATTAGAATGTGCATTTTTTTTCCTTTTCTTTTTTTAAATTTAAAGTACTAATTATAGTCTTAGCCGTCAATTCCCACCTAAAATTAGATTGAATTCGCTTTTTAGATTCTTCTTCTAAAGAATTTACAGTTTTTACTTTTTCTTTCATATCTTTTATATTATTAACTAGATATCCAGAAACACCATCTTCAATAATATAGTTAGGTCCCGGTGCTTTAAAGGCAACTACTGTACACCCCTGGTACATAGCCTCGAGTATACTCATACCAAAAATTTCTTTATCATTTAGGTTGATAAAAAAATCACTTGCTTTATAATAGCTATGAATTTCTTTATTAGGTACAGATTCAACATACTTAACTGTACTTTGTAGTTTTAAGTCAGAGACCTTTTGTAAGAATTCCTTTTGCAGTGTTCCTTTTCCTACAAATATCAAGTAGCAATCCTTCTTTAAATCCTGAATCAATTTTAGAGCACTCATTGGGTTTTTGTATCGTTCAAGTCTCCCTACAAAAATTAAAATCTTTTTGTTCTGTGGTATACCTAACTTTTTTCGTAATTCGAATTTAGATTGTTGTATGGTCGGTATAACTTCAGTATCTAATCCTACTGGTGCAATTTGAGCATTTATGACACCTGATTTGTTAAGTTGTTTATAGACAGTTGGTGTCTTAGCAAAAACTATACCTTCTTTAAAATATTTTATGTTACGCTTTGTAAACATTCTCATTAGAGCTGCCTTTAATATTTTATTACTATCACTATACAGAGTCCCTACATAGTTGTAACACTCTATACCCTTTTTATAACAAAAACGCATAACATGAGGTGCATAGATTTGATTATCACTTTGTAAATGAACAACATCGATTTTCAATTCAGTAAGAATAGAACAGTTAAAGAATCCATGATTAATGATATTTCTAGCTGGAACAGTTAACAAAATTGCTCCAGAAGAATCTTTTTCTTCTACAGTTGTTTTAACCTTATTTGAAAGCATTATAATATAAACATCGATGCCCATTTTTATAAATGCTTTTGCCAAACCTAATTCTTGCATATTATAAAAGCCTTTTTGCCCAGAGTCTCCACAATAAAGTCTTATCATTGCTAACCTCAATTTATTTCACCTCTATTCTATTTCAAATTATTCCTTCTTCTAAGAATAGTTGTTTAGAAACAATTACCTGAAATTTTTAGTCCTTTGACTTTATACATATTAAGTTATCTTTTTCTTAGTAATTTAGAAACATATATTTATTTTGAAAAAGCTGTATTATTTTTGTTCGTTTAGATATTGGTTGATCTTAAAGCGTTTTATTTACCGGTAACTCTTATTTTGCTATCCGGTTTCTTGTTAACTATATCAATTCATTTAGCTCTCAAACATTCAACATATTGAAAATTTTTATATTTAACTTAAGATAGTTTTATAGATTTTAGATAATTGAATATAGTTTTCTTTCTGTGATAAATTTTGTCTATAATAATTTAAAGAGCTATTTGTCATATTATTAAGACTTTCAACTGTCTTTTGTAAATCAGTAGCGGAATCAAACTGAAATTTCAAACCATTAACCCCGTTTTCGATTAAACTTCCAACATTACCAATATTACTTCCGATTATTGGAGTTCCAGTTGCGAGACTTTCTACGATACTCATCGGAAACCCTTCATACCATTGTGTTGGAAGTATTAAAGCTTTGGATTCACCAACAATATCTTTCACTTGTGGATTTTCAACGAATCCTAGCATCTTCACATTAGTTAATTTATTCTCTTCTATATATTTTCTACACCAATTTTCTTCAGGTCCAGTACCGCATATTATTAATTCTAAACCTTTTATATCTTTCCACGCCTCTAACAGTAGCCTAATTCCCTTTAATTTATCAAGCCTTCCAGCAAAAACAACTTGATTTTTGCGCTCTTCATACGGAATAAAGTCTTTTTTGAAATTAGCAAAATTGGGTTTAACGTACAACCTATTAGCATCAAAAATTGATTGCTTACCATCTTTTGTCTCTAACAACTTTTTTTTATTAAAATCTGTTAAACAAATGTAATGAACTTTCCTATAAGTTCCTAATAATCTATGAATTTTCAAAGTAAGAGCTAAACCCAATGTTTGCAAAACACTGCCTCTGTAGCACTTGTATTTAATAGAGCATTGCAATCCGTTTTTCACACAATCTTCGCATACCCCTCCATTCCCCTGTGCATCTTCACGATAAAAAGTAGCAGCAGGGCATACTAGTCGAAAATTATGTATAGTTTGTATTACTGGTACTTTACTTAAAAATGCAGCGTAATAGACAGAAGGACTGACAAGAGTTAGTGTATTATGAACATGTACAATATCTATTTTTTGTTTTTTAATAATTTGTTTAACTTGTTTGTAAGTTTTGAATGAAAAAATCATTGTTAATGGTAGAAGCATTTTTTGAAATTTATTTATCCTATTAAGTTCCATATTGTTACGGCTATATAAAATAACCTCATGCCCGTAATCTTCTAACATCTTCTTTTCATTCGCTACAACTGTGTCCTCTCCCCCAGGCACTTGATAGTAATTATGAACCATTAGAACTCTTAGTTTTCTCACCATACCCTCTCCCTCCCTTCTTTCTGTATGATTTAACTTTCGCCCCTGTAAGTATTAACCACACAAACTTAGAATTGGTATAGAGATATCTTTTAAATAGTCTTTTGGGATCTTGTAAGAGTCTATAGAACCACTCAAGGTTGTTTTGTTGCATCCATTTGGGTGCTCTTGAGATATTGTTAGCATGATAATCGAATCCAGCTCCTACTCCAATCATCAGTCCATTAATTTTGCCTTGATGTTCCGCCATCCATCTTTCTTGCTTAGGTGCCCCAAGCCCTACCCAAATAAAGTCTGGCTTAGCCTCATTAATGCGATTTATAACTTCTAAATCTTCTTCAGTCGTCAAAGCTCTAAAAGGTGGGCTGTACATTCCCGCAATATGTATACCTGCATATTTTTTTTCTAATTCTTCACGCAATTTTTCTAGTGTAGCATCTGTAGAACCGTAAAAGTAATGACGATACCCACTCTCAGTTGATACTTTAAATAACTCGTCCATGAGACTCGGTCCTGTAATTCTAGCTATATCCTTATGACCCAGCTTTCTTCCAATCGTGGATAGCGGTCCACCATCCGGAATGGCCATTAATCCGTTGTTTTGTATAGAACAATATTGTGCGTCTTCATAAGAGAGAACCGTAGTGTGTACATTAGAAACACATATATAGTCTCCAGCTAATTCATTACCGTTACCACTTTTTATATTTTCTTTTAAATAACTTAAAAGCCACTCCATGTTGATTGCTGCAATATTTACCCCAAGAACATTACAAATAGGAATTTCTTTTTTATTAACTAATCTATTAAAGATCTTTTCATCATTTATAGTCTTACTGTTGATTAAACTTTCATCAATAGACTCTTTCATTAATTATCAATTATCTCCCCTCTATAGTGAGATGCGTGCTAAAAAATATAACTATGGAGACATTCCATTAAAGTCTAATAAAATACTAATGAAACATTCTCGTTCGTCACTTTTTAATTCAAATTATAGATAACTTATCAAGTTCTATTCTAAAAATTATATTTAGTGTCTTATTGAAGGTAATTAAACTCCCCTTACATTTATCAATCACTACAATCGAGATATTGTAGCATAAAAAAAGAGCCCCTCTTTAGTCACTGTATATTGCCAGTTTTATTGATGACAAATATACATACAAAAGAGGTTAACTCTTAATAAAAAATATATTTTTTTATAATATAACTAAATAAATATTACCTAGACTTTATTTAATAAAAACAAACCTAATAATTTAAGTGTAAGCTCAGTCAAACATTACCTTGATCTTCTCTTCACTCTCAACCTTCTTCATATCCGCTTTAACCATAATACGAACTAGCTCTTCAAATGAAGTCTTAGTTGGATTCCAGTTTAATAGCGTCTTCGCTTTAGTCGGATCTCCTAATAATTGTTCAACTTCTGCAGGACGGAAGAATTTAGGATCAATTTCTACAATCACTTCACCCGTTGCTTTGTTGGTTCCTTTTTCTTCTAAGCCTTCACCGCTCCACTCAATTTCAATGCCTGTATGTTTAAATGCAAGCTGCACAAATTCGCGCACTGAATGCATTTCACCAGTCGCAATAACAAAATCTTCTGGCTTATCGTACTGAAGAATTAACCACATACATTCTACATAATCTTTTGCGTAACCCCAGTCGCGTAGAGAATCTAAGTTTCCTAGCGTTAATTTTTGTTGTTTGCCTTGTGCGATACGTGAAGCAGCAAGCGTAATTTTACGCGTTACAAACGTTTCACCGCGGCGCTCTGACTCATGGTTAAATAAAATACCGTTCACTGCGAACATATTATAAGATTCACGGTAGTTCTTTGTAATCCAGAAACCGTAAATTTTCGCTACGCCGTATGGAGAACGCGGATAAAAAGGCGTTGTTTCTTTTTGTGGCACTTCTTGTACTTTACCGTACAGCTCAGATGTAGAAGCTTGGTACACGCGTGTTTTGTCAGTTAATCCTAAAATACGTACAGCTTCAAGAATATTTAACGTACCTTTTGCATCAACATCTAATGTATATCCAGGCATATCAAATGATACACGTACATGTGACTGTGCGGCTAGATTGTAAATTTCATCCGGCTGAATGTCACCAATGATACGCGTAACGTTTAGTGCATCCGTTACGTCACCATAGTGAAGGTGGAAGTTTGAGTTGTTTAATAATGCGCTTGCTGCTTCTTCTGTTAAAAGATCTTCTAGACGCTCTTGGTTATAAGAAGAGCTACGGCGTATTAATCCGTGCACTTCGTAACCTTTTTCTAGTAAAAATTCTGCTAAATATGATCCGTCTTGTCCTGTTACACCTGTAATTAATGCTGTTTTCATCTTATCCTCCATATATATCAACTGTTATTTTTATTATTTAGTTTAATGCAAGATTTCTACTTATTTTGCTGCAACTAGTTCGTTATCTAAAAACCATTGATACGCTTTTTGAAGGCCGTCTTCTAAAGCTGTTTCCGCTTTCCAGCCAAGGCCGTTCAACTTTGTTACGTCCACTAGTTTACGAGGCGTTCCGTCTGGTTTTGAAGTATCAAATTGAATGTCTCCTTCATATCCGACAACTGCTTTTACTTTTTCACCAAGCTCTTTAATTGTAATATCTTCTCCCACACCGATATTAACAATTTCATTGCCTTCGTATGTATTCATTAAGAACACGCACGCATCTGCCAGATCATCTGAATATAGAAATTCACGTTTTGGTGTGCCTGTTCCCCACATTTCAACAAACGGCGCATTGCTTGCTTTCGCTTCGTGGAACTTGCGAAGTAATGCAGGAAGAACGTGTGATGTATGAAGATCAAAGTTGTCATTTGGCCCATAAAGGTTAGTAGGCATTGCTGAAATGTATTTTGTTCCATACTGGCGGTTATACGATTCACACATTTTAATACCGGCAATTTTAGCAATCGCATATGGTTCATTTGTTGGTTCAAGCGCACCTGTTAGTAAGTACTCTTCTTTTAAAGGCTGAGGCGCTAACTTTGGATAAATACATGTGCTTCCCAAGAACAATAGCTTTTCTACATTATTACGATATGCTGCATCAATGATATTTGATTGAATCAATAAATTATCATGAATAAATTCAGCTGGATATTCATTGTTTGCTACAATTCCGCCTACTTTAGCGGCTGCTAAGAAAACAAATTCTGGCTTTTCTTCTGCAAAAAATGCGTTGACTTGCGGTTTGTCTCGTAAATCTAACTCAGCGCTTGTGCGATATACTAAATTGTTATAGCCTTTTTCCTGTAATTTTCGTACGATAGCTGAACCAACAAGCCCTCTGTGGCCAGCTACATAAATTTTTGAATGTTTGTTCATTTTAAAACACCATCTTTCCTTTGGTTAATAGGCATTTTTTGATCCAAACAGTAAAAGAACCGTTCGGCAAATAATTGTAATATCTGTCTTTAAAGACCGTGTTGTCATGTACGTTAAATCTAATTCAACCATTTCTTCAAAACCAACGTTGCTTCTTCCGCTGACTTGCCATAGTCCTGTACAGCCAGGCGTTACGAGCAGACGCTGTTTTTGATATTCGGTATATTCATTGACTTCTCTTACGAGCGGCGGCCGTGGTCCCACTAGACTCATATCACCTTTTAACACGTTTAATAACTGAGGAAGTTCATCGATACTTGTTTTCCGAATAAATCTTCCTATCTTCGTCACGCGCGGGTCGTTTTTCATTTTAAACATGGCACCCGTTGCTTCATTTTGCAGAAGTAACTCTGCTAACTTGGCTTCTGCATCTGATACCATGGAACGAAATTTATACATGTTAAATTCTTTGCCATCTTTACCTACACGCTTTTGTGAAAAGAAAATCGAACCTTTTGGATCTTCTATTTTAATCAATAGACCAACCACAATAAAAACAATTAATAGTACAAGCAGTCCTGCCAATGCTCCGATTACATCGATACATCTTTTCGAAAAAAGGTATCCTTTCTTATTGTTAGGATTTACTTTTTTCTCTGCTGGGGGTGCTTGGACAGCAGCTTCTGTTTTTGGTTCAGCAATCACTGGCAACTTCATTCACCCCTTCTAATCACTCAACAGTTACTTTATTGTCCGCTTCTTTTTTTACTAGATTATCCATAATCTCTAGTAAACTTTCTTTTAACTCTGGGTGCTGCAGTGCAAATTCAATTGTTGTTTCAATAAATCCTAGCTTTTCTCCAACATCGTATCGTTTGCCTTCAAAATCATAAGCAAATACACGCTGGATTTCGTTTAATTTTTGAATGGCATCGGTTAATTGAATTTCACCGCCGGCTCCTACTTCTTGTTCTTCTAAAAACTTAAAGATTTCAGGTGTAAATACGTAGCGTCCCATAATTGCTAGATTTGAAGGAGCCGTTCCTGCTGATGGTTTTTCAACAAATGTGTTAACTTGATGGCGGCGGCCGTCATTTGAAATTGGATCAACAATTCCGTAGCGGTGCGTTTGATTATCAGGCACTGTTTGAACGCCGATTACTGAAGATAACGTTTGTTCATATTCATTCATCAGCTGACGAAGACATGGTGTTTCGGCCTGTACAATGTCATCGCCAAGCAGTACAGCAAAAGGCTCGTCTCCAATAAACTTACGTGCACACCATACTGCATGCCCTAACCCTTTTGGTTCTTTTTGACGAATGTAATGAATTTCTACGTTCGATGATTGCTGTACTTTTTCTAAAATATCAAACTTCTCTTTTGAAACGAGGTTATTTTCCAGCTCAGGTGCAAAGTCGAAATGATCTTCAATCGCTCTTTTGCCTTTACCTGTGACGATAATAATGTCTTCGATTCCTGAGGCAATCGCTTCTTCAACGATGTATTGAATCGTTGGCTTATCGACAATTGGAAGCATTTCTTTTGGCATTGCCTTTGTAGCTGGCAGGAAGCGTGTTCCGAGTCCAGCTGCTGGAATAATTGCTTTTTTTACTTTTTTCATCAATTCATCATCCCTCATTCTCTCTTTTTATTTACTGATTTAGGTATGTACGAGATGTAAATACTTATGAAAACGCTGTACATATACAGCTCTTTCATAAGTATTTACACAATTAAATTTTGGGCATCTAACCCGTCCTCACACCATACTCTTGACAACAATTGTGTCTAAGGTGTTTGAGCACCCACAGTACAGCCGAGTATCTCCTTTGATAGTGGTTAGGAGATATCACCATTTTTTAATATTTGTAACTTTTATTGAATATTAATCCACTATCACTAAAAAAAGAAGAAAGTTGTCAGGAATTCTGTCTTTTAAAAAATTCCTAAAAACTTTTTCTTCTTCACTTGCTGGGGCGTATCTTGAAAACAAACGTAGCCTTTCATAACAGCTTCTGCATTTTCATGAAACATATATAGTGTGTCAATTCCGTATTCAGATGAAACCAACTCGCTTGCTTCTTGCATGTAGAAGTTTCTTCCTGACAGATTGTGTGCATCAGAAGCAATCATATGAGTTAAGTTTGCATGGATTAAATCCATAGAAAATTTCTTGATTTTTTTACCGAATCTTCCTGTTAAGCTGGATGCTGTAACTTGAGTGAGAACTCCTTTGTTCACCAGCTTGTATAAAATATCTGGATCTTCTATAAGCCGGCTGTTTCGCTCAGGATGAACAATAATAGGTGTTAGCCCTTCCGACTGGATGTTGTAGACTAATTTTTCTGTAAATTTCGGCACTTGGCTGGATGGCAGTTCTAAAAACAGGTACTTATCTGTTTGATTTAAAGTAAGTATTTTACCATCTTGATAGTCTTTAATAATTTCTCCATATATACGAGACTCTTGACCTGGTAATATCGTAAGGGGGATATTTTCTTGATGCAGATGCGTGTTTAACCGTTCCACTCGCTGTATAATTTTATTTTTTTCATTTATGTATTGGCCATTTTGGTGGTGAGGAGTTGCAACAATCGTATGAATCCCTTCACTTACTGCTTGCTTTGCCATTTGTAAGCTGTCTTCTATGGTTTTAGCACCGTCGTCGATACCGTGCAAAATATGACAGTGAAGATCAATCATTTTTTATTTCCTCCTTCTCCTCCAAATAAGCTATATGAACTAGTTTATACTTATGAAATACTACCATAGGCATATTAACCCTTCAATGTCTTATTTTGTCGAAAATTATCAAATGACCAAATTTCTTCTTATTATGACGTTTTTTGTATCTGAAATAGTCTTTTCTTATCATGATAAACGTTATAATCATATACTAATTTTTTATAATAATTAGATCTATTTTCATTTAAAAGAATTTTATTCCAATTGACTCCACAAAACCTATTTTATCAGTGAAACTATTGTATTTATTGAGCCTAGAGAATTATTTATTTTTAAATTTCTGATAAAAATATGATTTTTTCGTTCGTTATATTGAAAACGCAACCATTGCCTTCATTGTTGCTTTTTCGTCGAAAACAAACTCAATAAATAGTCATTTTAACCTAATTAATATGTAGTTAATAAGACTCAATAAAGTCATATACTCTAACTAATTCCTTGCATTTTTCACCATCTTTTTTTATCATTAAGTGAAAATTTTGTAGAGAAAAGAGTTTTTTTATGATTTTAAAACGTGTATTATTAGTTCTTTTGCTATTATCTATTTCAAAGTTCTCCCATACTCCGCATTTGCAAGTAACGGATCCTTCTAGCTGGACGAATCCATCCGTTTGGGATCACAGCGCTACGCTTTGGTCTGTACTGCACCCTGGCAGTGAATTTTTCACAGCCTACAGCTACGGCTTTAACGTTGAGTTCATTGTACGAAAAATTGCCCACCTTTCTTTTTTCGGCATGCTAGGCTTACTTTTTTACTGGAACTTAAAAAAGCAGAGCTATCGTTACATAAAAGCATGGCTGTGTGTAGCTGCGTTTGCATTTATAGATGAAGTGCATCAGGCATTTATTATCGGTCGAGATGGTCGGATTATAGATGTAGCTGTTGATTCACTAGGTGCAGCCATTGCTTTATATTTGTTATATCGGGCGAGAAGAACGAATATAAGAGTACCAAAATAAGAAAAAAGCATGCCGCTGGCATGCTTTTTTCTTATGCTGAAAATCTAGTATTCTTTTATTTTACCGTCACTTTCGTATACGTGCTGTAGCCGCCTTGGCCTTTCACTAACACGTGCAGAAGTGTCCCGGCTTTTTGCTTTGGAATCGCAATCGAAAAGTTTCCTGCATTATCTGCTTTTCCCGTCGTAATAATATCTGGCCATACTTTTACATAAATTGTTGAGTTTGGCTCCGCACTTCCTGTAAGTTTCGTATCCTGGCTTGAAACAGCGTTAACTTTTGCTGCTTGCGGCGACTGATTCGTTTGCACAAATAGTTTTGTATAGGTACTATAGCCGCCTTGGCCTTTCACTAATACGTGAAGCTGTCTACCCGCCGGCTGGTTTGGAATTGTAATAGAGAAGTTTCCTGCATTATCCGTTTTTCCCGTCGCAATCGTATCCGGCCATACTTTTACGTAAATAGTCGAATTTGGCTCCGCTGTTCCCGTTAGGTTTGTATCTCCTTCATGTAACTCATTTACTTTTGCTGCTTCAGGGACTGAATCAGGCTGTACATAAATTTTTGTGTACGTACTGTAGCCGCCTTGGCCTTTGACCAGTACGTGAAGCATCGTTCCCGCTACTTGTTTCGGCACGTCAAATGAAAAATTCCCTGCAGCGTCTGCTGTTCCTGTTGCAATTGTATTCGGCCATACTTTTACGTAGATGGTTGAATTAGGTTCAGCTGTTCCTGATAGTTTACTATCGCCAGCCTTGATTGGATCTACTTGAGCTGGATTTGGAATAGTGACTCTAGGGTATTTGTCCTCGTAATGAGAGACTAGGCTTACGCCTGGATAGTAAAAGTTTAGTATATCCGTATATGATTTTCCTTGAGCAGCCATGCCATTTGCTCCGAATTGACTTAAACCGACTCCATGCCCGTTTCCTTTTCCTTCAATAGTAATCGTTTGAGTATCTGCCTTTTGATTAGTGACCATCAAACTTTTAAAGCGAATGCCATCAAGCATAAATCGAATGTTATCTGCTTTATCTCCGGTTCGACTCCATGTTTTAACCGCAAGCTTATTGTCTTGATCTACTTCGCCTTTCATTACGTAGGTTACGCTGATATCTCCTTTGCTCATACGCTGACCTGACGTTGGCTGATAAAGGCTAATTTTAGAAATGCCTACAATTTTAATGTCTTTTCCTTTAAATTGAGTCGCTGTTTGCATTTGTGCTTTAATTTTTCCTGCAATTTTTTTATCCGCTTCTTTCGTTTGACTCCACCATGAATTTGGGTTTTTCAAATCTTTTGTAGATAGGTCAATCTGCTGTTTTTGAACTGTTAATGACCATTTTGTTTGAGGATCATACGGATCATTTTTCACTTGGAAGTAAGGATGAGAAGCTTTTCCCCATGCATTATAATCAGATTCAATGATTCCGCCGTTGCTTGAAGAAAACACAGAGTTAATTAACTCCCCGTTGTACTTTAATACTTTTCCAAACGTTTCATCAACTGCGCTGGTGGTGCTGTTGTACCATTCATATCCTCCGTATACCTGAAAACTTGTTGTATCATCAATGATTTTATTTGCATAGCTTAAAGCGTATGTTCTCGCAGCAACAGCCTGAGATTTTAACGCATCGGCATGCCAAGACGTATACACTTCTTTTGGAACAACGCCTTTTAAATAATCTTCCATTGGAATTGTATTGATGGGTCTGACATATTTGCTGCTTTCGTTGGTAAACTGTACGTTTCCTAAGTAGTTTCGGTTATTAATAGAAAGGAAGGCTTCGTATGTAGATGGTTTAGTAGTGAAGCTATCGAATTCACCAAGAACTTCTTGGTTATGCAGTAGTTTGACTTTGCTCCCCGCTACTTTTACTTCATACTCTGTATTAGCTTGAAGCGTTACTTTGCTGTCTGCAATCGTATAGGACTGCGATGGCTTAATTTTAATACTGGATTGATTGCCTAAATAATTTTTTAATTTTACTGATACCGTCGGCTCTGTTTCAACTGCTTGTACAGGCTTAATTGCAGCACTATAGCTAAACGTAATCAGTAAACTTAGCATGAATAAAACAGGTAAAATCTTTTTCATTCTGTCTACTTGTCTCCTTGTCTATTTTTCTGTTTTCCTTCGTTATATCGGCAGACTTTCGACATTTTTTAATCTTTTTAGCTACGTTTATTTAAAAATATTTCTTTGGGACTGAGTATAACGATTACCGTTGAGTTCTTTTACGCCAAAAAAGGCTGTTGAGAACAAAGCTTCTCAACAGCCTGATAGAAAAGTAGAAAGTTCCTTCTGCTTTTTATTTTTTTATACTTCAACACCAATTTCTTTCATAATCTTTGTCGTGCTTCCTTCTAAGTTAAAACACTCCACGTATTGATTTAAAGAACGTTTGATTCGATTGATAACGAAGCGTTCTCCGTCAATATTGCACTGTTGTAAATTATGGAATAACGTTTGAATTTCAGCTTTTACTTCTTCATGGTTAAATGCATAGTGACCTGCAATATCTAAAATTTTATCAGTAAGTTCTTTTTGCTGGAAAATATCTTCGATTTGCAGCTGGCGCTGATCACCTACCATCCATTTTCTCCATCTTTCACTTTTAATTGCTTGAAGTGTTAAGACGTATTCAACATTTGATTGATGTTCAATGAGTCCATCTTGAGCAAGCTGAGCTTCTACTTTCGCTAATTCAATATACGCACGCGTTTCTTCGGTACCGAACTGCGGAGCAACGTTTGTGGCGGTGATGCCAAGCGGCAGGTGCTGCAGCAAAATATGATCGTCGATATAATCTCCGTTGTGTTCTTTAAGGCCTACTCCATACTGTTTGGCGATGCTTGCTAGCTCTTGAGCATTTTTAGAGTTAAATGTTCCTACATTTTCTGTCATTTTTACAAGCGTTCCTGTTTGACCTACGATAAAGGTTGGAGTAGGCAATTGTCGTTTCTCCAGCTCGCTGTTTAACGTTTGAATAAACGTTTCGTAGGTTTCTCGTGAAGTTAACCCCCCGTTTGTCTCTTCTGTCCCTACTTCATAGCCAATTTCAGCTAATCCCAGTCGTTTTCGTTCACTTTCACAGTACTGAATTAATTCAATTGTACGACTCAGCACACTTTCCATCGGAACAACTTTTCCCATTTCATAAGGATCTTTTGTTGGATCAATATGAAGCAAATCAAATCCGTTAACCAAATCCTCTAAGTATGACTGCTTTCCTAACTGCATCGCCAGTTCTTCTTCTAAATGATCATTTCTTTCATTGTCTCGCTGCCACGGGCCGCCGTGATCTCGGCATGTGTAGTACAAGCCGTCAAACCCTGTTTCATCCGCTGTTTCAGCAATCGTTTGAGTGAACGTTCTTTGATTCCAGTTGCACACGTAGCCTCCGCCTAGTTCTGCTGCATCTACTTGGTTGCGGCTAGCAATAAATAACAGCGGAAAATCTTTTTCTTTTCCTAATTCAAAACAAGCCTTTAATAAAGTTTTAGACATTGGTCCAATTCCTAGAAGCGTAACCGCCTCCCCTTTGTCTTGCATGTTGAGCATTACTTTTACCACTTCGTTAATGTTTACTTTTTGCATGATACTTCCTCCTTTTATGGTTAACACCCCTTTAAAATGGAACGAACAATATGTATACACATATTGTTCATTCGAGGGATTGCTATTGACTTTTAGACGCTGATGCTTTGTTGATCCATTGGTTCTTCTTCAGGCACTTCTTTTGTTACATCTTTCTTTAAAGCATTGACCATGACGGCTGTCACGACTGTTCCTGCTAAAATAGCTCCTATATACCAAAGCTTATGATCGACAACCAATAAAACAATTGGCCCTCCATGAGGAGCATGATCTGTTACTTTGGCAAGAGCGCCAATGACGGCTCCTGTGGCAGACCCTACCATGATAGAAGGCAGTACTCGAAAAGGATCGGCTGCGGCAAACGGAATGGCTCCTTCTGTAATACCTATCATCCCCATGGCAAAAGCTGCTTTTCCCGCTTGTCTTTCTTGATCGTTGTATTTTTTCTTGCTTAATAAGGTAGCCAGTCCTAAACCAAGAGGAGGAGTACAAATTGCTATTGCAATAATCCCCATAATGGTATACACGCCTTCTGCCATCATTCCAAAAGCAAACATACAGGCTACTTTATTAATAGGACCTCCCATATCAAATGCAATCATGCATCCTAAGATAACCGCTAATAAAATTAAACTTGACCCATTCATTTGTTTTAACGTTTCCGTCATAGCTGTCATAAAATAACCAATCGGCTTGGCTAATAAATAGATGTATCCTAAACCAATTACGAGTGAACTGGTAATCGGAATGATAAAAATAGGCATGATTGGCCGAAGCATGGTCGGCACTCTCCAGGTTTTTACCCACTGAACAAAACAGCCTGCTAAAAATCCTAAAACAATTGCTCCGAGAAATCCTGCTTTTACCTCACTGTCACCAATCGGTGTGTTAGCGATGTACCCAACAATCATCCCCGGCACAAGGCCAGGCTTACCCGCAATGGAGTAAGCGATATAGCCTGCTAAAACCGGAACCATCATCGTAAATCCAGCTGTACCAATACTTAAGATGTTATTCATTAAAGGGTTGGTGACTTCCATTCCATTTTCCCCGGGTGTTCCTGTAGCTAACGCAGCTGCTATGCAAATGCCGCCCACTACAACCGCTGGAATCATGTAGGAAACACCCGTCATTAAATGATTTTTTAAGATCTTAAAAAACTCTTTCATAGCACCACTCTCCCGCTTCCATTTATACTTCTTGCGTCATAAGCTTTTCTGCTTGTTCCAGTACTTTCTGAGGATTGGAAATGGCTTCTGCTACTCCTACTTTTAATATTTTTTTGCCGTTAAATCTTTCTTCTCTTTCAATGGCGCAGCCTACAGCTAAAATAACAACATCCGCTGAGTCAATCTGTTTTTTCTTTAGTTCATTTTCAATGCCCATTGCTCCTTGCGTTTCAATCATTACTTTGTGTCCTAATTTCTTTCCAGCCTTTTCTAAAGCAGATTGAGCCATATATGTGTGTGCAATTCCTGTTGGACAAGCTGTAATTCCTACAATATTCATGTTTATTCCTCCTAAAATTTTATAGAGCTATTGCTTTAAGTGTTGAACATACTTCTCTTACACCAGGAGCGTGAATTAACTCTTCGCGGAATTCTTCATCCATAAGCTCCCGGCTAATATTAGCTAAAATTTTCAAATGGATATCCCCGCTTTGAGCTAAAGGAACGCCTATTAAGAAAATCAATTTCACTTCTTTATCTTCGTCTTCATCCCATTCAACTTGCTCGCTTACTCTCCCAAATACAATGAATGGCTCGACTACTTGATCAGACTTTCCGTGCGGGATGGCGATAGAATATCCGATAGCCGTAGAGAACTCTTCCTCTCTTTTTAAGACGCTATCAATATACTTATCGATTGATTTGATTTTCCCAGACAAATAAGCTAAATGTCCGAGCTCTTTAATGATGTCTAATTTATCTTTGGATTTTAAATTAAGTGCTACTAAGCTTTCACTAATAACCATTACATCCCCTCTCCCAACAGCATCATTACTTCTTCTGCCGTTGTACATTCTGTTAATCTAGTAAGGGTATTCTCAGAATCAAAGATACTGTACAGATCTGTAAGTATATCTTTGACAACAATTTGTTCACCAAATTTTAAAGCAAGCAGAAAGATAATTTTCACTTCTCCTTCTTCCCAGTCCAACGCATTTGAGCACGTGGCAATAATAATTTTAGAACGCTCTACGTACTGATCTTCTCCGTGAGGGATCGCTACTGAATTTCCAAGTGAAGTAGAAGCTATGTTTTCACGTTGAACAACTGATTGCTTAAAACCTTCCTTCACGTATCCTTTGCTTTGAAGCTGGTGACATAAATAATCAATTAGCTGTTCTTTATGCGTAAAATCCAGCTGAGGAAAAATCAACTGCGGATCTAGCATTTTAAATAAATTGGCACATGTTATACGTGCTTCTTTTTTAGAAAATGTATCTTCCCAAAAAAAGTTATTAATATTTTTAATGTCCACTTCACTTACGAGCGAAGAGATCGTAATGACCGGCTTCACTTCAATATGTAAAGGAACGGTTGAAATAATAAAATCAATGTTGCTTAAATCAAAGTGAGATAATCTGCTTAAGGATATGACTTCAGCTATTTCTAGCTGCGGAATAAGCCGCTTGATTCGATTTGCGATTAGCTGAGATGTGCCAATACCTCCGGGGCAGACGACAATTGCTCTTTTTAGCCCTACGCATCTTTCGATTGCTGCTTGAAAATGAAGCGTTACATATCCAATTTCATCTTCATTTACTTTTACATTCAATTTTCTTTCGATGATGGAACAAACAAGCCACGTCATGCCAAATGTTGCGGAATACTGATGTTTGATTTCTTCTAGAAGCGGGTTTTTGATGTTAATTTGATATTTCAAGCGGTTAACCATCGGTTTAATATGCATGAGCAGACCTGTGTACAGCTCTTTGTCACCTTGCAGATTCAGATTCATTACCTTGGTCGAAGTTTGAACCATCTCGTCTACTAACTCTTTTAACGAACTATCCGCGTGGTTTACAAATAGTTCAACATTACTTGGTGAAATATCTTTTTCCATACCGGAACATAATAAATACTGCTTTATATAGTGGATTTCATTTTCCGGGATACTGATATCGAAACATTCAGATATTTCTTCACTTACCTCTTTAGCAATGGTATACATTTTCAAAACGTAATCCGTTTGATGATGCAACTCTGGCTCATTAACAGCTGCTATACGCTGATGGGAGCGAACACGCTTAATTAAAATTAAAATGTGTGTAACTAAATTCAGAAAATACGTATGACTGATGCGATACTGAAGCTTTTTCTCTGCACACTCAATGATGTGTTCTACTTGTGTGACTTCAAGATCTTCAAACAAGTTAGATAGTCCTGAGAAAGTCGCGGCATCCAGCCTGCTGCTGGATTGAATATCGTAATCCTGCTGATAATTTAAATTTAAAAGTTCATTTGTAATACCTGCAATTGCTCTTCGGGTACTTTCTTCATTTCCTTTTACCCTTGTGCCTTCGTGGTTTTTTACTAACATTAAGCCGTAGGGCTTTAACCATTCTTTTACTTTCTCTAAGTCTTTTACAATCGATGTTTTACTTACCATAAATTCTTCTGATAACTTTTGAAGAGAAGTCGACTGATTTGCATATAACAACTGCAGTATAATTTTCATTTTTCTTATTTTAGTTGATAGAGGATCGATTTCTTCTTTCTTTAGATCTAAATCATTTAACAGCATGAGTTTATAATCTGGTTTGGCCTTGATTTTAATTCCTACTCCAGGTTTTTTATGAAGAGTGGCGCTTCCTTTTGATAAATAGCCAGAAACTAGCTTTAAATCATTATGCACCGTTCGCTCTGAAACTTTCATTTTCCGAGAATAGAAATCAATCGTTTTGTACTCTTCTTCGCTAATAATTAACTGCAATAACTTCTTTTGTCGTGTTGTTAACATCTCCATTTCTACAAACCCCTTTTTTATAAATCATGGATTGTAACGTGTACCTGTTTTTATTTTTGTAAACGTTTTCTTGTTAGTTAAATCTTATCACCTTCTTTTGATAACGGGTATATCAATTCTTTGCAACTTCACTGTTGAAGAAAGAGCACAGAACTACGATAAGGAATAATTCGCAACTTAAAACCCCATCTCATACAAAAAGCATGGAGTGCTGACTCCATGCTTTTCCTTAGATTCTAAATCTCGCAATCAATTCTTGCAGTTCCTCTGACATATTCGCTAAATCCATCGCAGATGAAGCAATTTCCTCCATGGAAGCAAGCTGTTCTTCCGTTGTAGCTGACACGTTTTGTGCACCCGCTGCCGCTTCTTCCGCGATACCGTTGACTTCGTGAATTGCCTGCTGGACTTCATGTGTATCTTTGGCTAAATTGTGAATAGCGCTTCCGATTTGCTGAATTTGATTCACTACATGCTGTACAGCTTCGTTAATTTGCATAAATGATGTACCTGCTTGTTCAACTACTGCTAGGCCTTCTTTTACTTCTTTAGTGGTGAGCGTCATAGATTGAAGCGTTCGAGCTGTTTCGCTTTGAATTAAGCTAACTAGATCTTTGATTTGACTAGCTGAGT
Source organism: Priestia sp. 3CA3 (assembly GCF_056836725.1). Classification (NCBI taxonomy): domain Bacteria; kingdom Bacillati; phylum Bacillota; class Bacilli; order Caryophanales; family Bacillaceae; genus Priestia; species Priestia sp. 3CA3. The sequence continues at coordinate 17,430 of NZ_JBXENJ010000005.1, read as the reverse complement.
TGGATGAGCCTTCTGCTAGTTTTCGTACTTCACTTGCCACAACGGCAAAACCTTTTCCGTGATCTCCTGCTCTTGCGGCTTCAATAGCTGCGTTCAAAGCAAGGAGATTCGTTTGGTCGGCAATGGTTGTAATGACATCGTTGATTTGACTAATTTTCGCTGAGTGTTCGCTAAGGCCTTGAAAAACAGATGAGAGTTCAGTGACATTGTCGTTGATTGATTTCATTTGTTTGGCTGCTGTTTCAACGGTCGCTGTTCCGCTATTTGAAATCGCAGCTGTGTCGAGTGCTCGCTTGGTGATTTGCTCGACGTTTTCAACAACTTCTGATGTTTGGTTCGTAATGCGGTTAATAATAGTGGAGCTTTCTTGAATTTGATTCACTTGATAGTTGGATCCTGAGGCTAGTTTTTCAGTAATGCTTGAAATATGTTCAATAGCACTGCTGTTTTGTTCTGCGCTGGCGCTTAGTTCTTCTGAAGAAGCCGCAACCGTTGATGAAATGTTTCCAACGGACATAATCATTTCTTTTAATCCCCCAATCATTTTATTAAATGATGCTGTAAGTAAGCCAATTTCATCTTTGGATTCGTAGGTGCCTTGTACTTGGAAATCCCCGTCTTTTGCTGTTTCCATGAGGTTTTTAATATCATTTAACGGTTTTGTAATCATGTGTGCAATCAGAAGCCCTACGGCTATGGTAAGCAGAATAACCAGTGCGCTAACGAGTAATAGAGTGGTCACGGCTGACTTTACACTTTGCTTATTTTTTTGGTAAATGCTTTTTGCTTCGTCATTATTTATCGTTTGAAGATCATCTAGCGTGTTGTTTATGGTCGTACGAAGGGTCACTACGTTTTTTGAAAAAACGCTGTAGGCTTCATCTCCTTTTTCATCTTGAGCAAGCTGTATAGCTTCACTTCTTGCTTGTGTTAAGTTACCAATATTTTCTTCGTATACAGCTAATTTTTCTTTTTCACTATCTAGCAAAAATGTTTTTTTATACTGTGCCATGAGCTTGTTATTTTCAGCTTCTTTTTCTTGAATTTCATCGAGACGCTTACGCTGATAGTTTTCATCTTTTGATAAAATCATTTCAAGCGTATTTGCATCAATCGCTCGGTTATTCGTACGAATTTGCCCTAACTGCCTGATTGGCTGCATACGGTCATTGTACATAGACTCCGAGCTGTCAGCAATTCGCTGCGTGTAGAAATAGCTGATGACTGCTACTGTAATTAATGAAATCGTCGAAATGATAACCATGATTAATAGCTTTCGATAAATACTTAAATTGCGCAATACCCCCATACCATATCCCCTTTTCGCTGATTTGCTTTCCCTTGCACTTCGTTATATCTATCGGTCATGAGGCTTGTTCTATCCATAGTACATTTTTGAATTTTTACCGACATAAAAAACGCGCTGAAGCAATCAGCACGTTTTTTCTCCATTAGTACACAAGGCTTTCGGTCATATTGATGACGTTTGTTTCTACTTCTTTTAATCTCTTTTTACTTTCACTTTCCGTCTCTTGCTTCACTCCAAAATAAAACTTCACTTTTAGTCATATTAGTCATTTGTTTTTGCAAGTCACTTGGCAGCTCGCTGTGATTGCTCCATTTTGTCCACTCAATTTTCCAGATTATGTTTATCTCTCCTGTCTTGTAGGTTTCTATTTTTATTGTGAAGGATTTCTATGAACCAACTATGAATTTCACTAGAGACTTTCGAACTAAAAAAGTCTCTAAAACAAGAAGTTATTCGTTATAAAGAACCTTTTTTATAATTAAATACATAAAAATAAACTAATATGCGTTATAATGAACAAAAAGGATATAAGAAAAGGATGAACTTAACGTGATAGGAACCAAAATTAAAACTTTACGCTTGAAGAATGGATATTCTATTACACGCTTAGCTGAAAAAGCCCGTATCTCAAAATCTTATTTATCTCATTTAGAGAAAGGCCTAAACAATAACCCGTCTATTCACATGCTAGAAAAAATAGCTTTTTCTCTTAATACAACAATTGATGAATTAATTGAATCAGGAAGCAGAGATTTTGTATTTTCTTCAAAACTATCTCTAAGCAACGAGTGGCTTTATTTAATAGAAGAAGCAATTAATGATGGAATGACCAAAGAGGAATTTACTGAATTTCACTCCTATTTAAAGTTTCGCAAAAAAATGAATACATTAGTTGACTAATTATTTGATTTTTTTATGACAATCGACCTATTTCGACAGCATTCATGACAAACATACTATATAATGAACATAGGTTATATATGGTAACTATTACAAATTATCCAGACAAAGGCAAAATTATTGAAAAATAGTGACGCAAAGCTTCAGGTCTAAGGCCATTTTTGGCTATGATGGCTGAGTTCCCTGGCAAAGGGTGGATGAATCGTAATGAAAGAAGAGAATGTACTGTCGATCGATCAAGAGTGGGTAAGTCTTATGCAAACAGCTCGCGCAATCGGGCTGACCATAGAAGAAGTTCGAACATTTTTAAAAGAGTTTAAGCAGAACTGAATCCAAAAAACACGCTCAGACTAGAGCGTGCTTTTTGTCTTTTATGCTCATTATTTTTCCTCATATAAACAAGTGTATAAAAAACGCTTGAAACATATGTGAAACACACTTCTATTAAATACGAATTCCTTTTGGCTGACGCTGATCAAACGTATAAATCTCCGTAAATCCGCACTGTCTTGCCATTTCAATCGCTTCTTTCATATGTGCTCCTACGGTTTCGGCAAAGTGTGAATCAGATCCAATTGTTAGAATTTCTCCTCCTAAATCGCGGTACAGCCCGACAATTTCAAGTGCAGGCAATGCTTCGCCAAGCTTTCCTCTTATGCCTGAGGTGTTAATTTCAATCCCAATATTGCGATCAATGGCTTTTCTCAAAATCTCCGCAAGAATATCTTTGAATTGATGAAAGTCGTAAATGCCGTATTGCGCAAACGCATAGCGCTTCATTAAATCTAAATGAGCCAACACGTCAATGTCCGCGTCGCTTACTAGCTTATACATTTCGTTAAAATAAGCGCGGTAAATCGCTTCTTTGTCGTTTAGCTCCAAATGTTTACGAAGCTTGATGTTATTAATGTTATGCACCGAACCTAAGATAAAGTCAAAGTTCTCCTGCTTCATTGTTTTTTGATATTTTTCTTTTAAATAGTGCGGCTCACAAATTTCAATTCCTTTTTTAATCACTAGCTGATCTTGAAACTGATCTCTGCATTCCGCTAGTTCTCGTTCATATTTATCAAAATCCATATGACCATACGTTGGCGCTAATGGATTTAATGAAAAGTGCTCGGTAAAACAAATTTCGTTTATGCCGTTTTTTACAGCTTGTTCGCACACTTTTTTCATGACTGCCTGTGAGTCAAATGAATTATTCGTGTGATGATGGTAGTCTACTAGATACATAATTTAGTCACCTCTAGGTTTATTATACATCTCTCCTGTACTTACTGCACACGGAGACCCTTTTTCCCTCCATCACGCCTTTTTTGGTTCATAAAAAGAATTTCCACTAAAAAAAGTCGTTTTTCCTCTTTTAGTAATCCTTCTTTTCTTATAAACTAACTTATTATAGCAGATGTTCTGACATACAACTTGACAAACAGCTTTTACTTACACAAGGGAAAGGAAATAAGAAATGGAATTTGAAAAAAGTTTTTCTCAAACAAAAAGCCCCTTTCTGTCTTACTTAAGTTCTTATACGAAAAAGATGAAAGGAGAACTAAAAGAAGAACCGAAAATCAATTACAGAGATGCGGTCGTTTCTTCTATCGGAGGCTTAATTGCGATTATCATCAGCAGCGCGATTGCTCTCGCTCTCGGATATCCAATGGCACTTGCTCCGATTGGGGCAAGCTGCGTGCTTGTATTTGGTGCTCATAAAGGTCCTTTATCACAGCCGCGCCACGTGCTTGGAGGGCACTTGCTTGCGACAGTTTCCGCACTTATTATTTGGAGTTTATTTCATCGAAGTCTAATCACCATAGCGATTGTGCTTGCGTTTGTTCTTATTTTAATGATTCTTACCAAAACTGTTCATCCTCCCGCTGCAGCCAGCGCGATTGTTGCAATTAATACTCAAGCCGGCTGGGGATACTTAGGTATTATTATGATTTGTGCGTGTGTCGTTGTATTGATTTCGACCGTGTATAATAATTTATTTCAAGATCGGCAGTATCCCAGGTATTGGGTTTGATATTGGAATCATACATAAAAAAGACGTCTTCTCATGGAAGACGTCTTTTTTATTTGTTATTTCCTACTACGTTTTTTGCTGTTCCAGGGTCTATTTATCAGCTTTTACTTTACTTCCGTTGAACTAATAAGCTGATAAACGCCCAAACTTCCATCAGATAATTCTTTTACTTTATGAATACTGTTGAATTTTTTGTATTTAACAGACCCGTCTCCGTACGAAATATCATACTCTTCTGTTGTATATACTTTATACATAGAGTCATCGAGTTTTGTTACTCTATTTACGTTAAAGCTTAATAAATCCTCTGTTATGCCTTTTTTGATTAGGTAAGCGGTATAATCTTTTTGTTCCTTGTATTTTGGTCCGTTAGTATCGATATAAGGCGCTGCAATAGAAAAGTCTCCACTGTTGATTGATGAAATTGTAGCGTACATGTATTGTTCAATAAAACTAGAAACTTCACTAGTAGATACTCCAGAATTGACTTCCGAACCTTTGTCCGTTGGTTCGTGATTCTTAGAAGGAGCCGATGCTTTTGCCGTAGCTTCTGTCGTATTTTCTTCATCAAAATTAAGCGCAACATCTTCCATGCCTTTTTTAATTGATACTTCTTCCGTTTTCTTATCTCCACGTTTTGCATATAGTTTTACTGAACCGTCCATCGGCAGCGGGCCCAAATAATCAATATCGCCAATTTCTGTTTTTGTGTCTTTACCATTAACGTACAGCATCGCGTCATCATAATCTGAAGAGATGTATACTGCATGATCTGACCAATCAAACTCAACGTTCACATCTTCTCCGTTGGTAGCTTCAATCTCTTGTTCATTTTCAACTTTTCCATAATCATTTTGCACTTCACCTTTTACGGTATGCGTACCAGGTAAAAATGGACCAACCTTTTTAGAAGAGTCACTGCTTACCGTTCCAGCTTTTTGACCATCAATATATACTAATGTAGCATCTTCTGTCGACTGAGCTTTTGCATATACAGGGTTTATTTGTACCGTGTAATAATCAAAGATTCCCCACTTCTTTCCGTCTTGTTCTAACTTAGCGTATGAAGAGTGATCTTCGCTTGGAACTCCTGCTTCAAGCGCTCTGCTATCTGCCGCTAACCCTTCAGAGATTGATTTCATGACATCCGGATTTTCGTGCAGATATGTAATAAATGATTTTGCTTGCTCATCGTTGGCTTCTAGTTGAATTTGACCATCATTTACATATTTTTTTACTTTATCAACATCATTGCCCTTTACTGAAGCAATAAATTTTTCTGACACGGCTTTAGGCGCCATCATTGTTTTATCTATTCCGTAATAAGCACCGCCAAGTATAGCAGCTGCCGCTATAACTGAAATAGCTATAAACTTTGTTTTTTTATTTGAAGGCTTTACTGCTTCGCGTCTCTCTTCGGCTGAAGATGACTGAGGTTCTACGTAACGCTGCGATGCTGCTCCTTCGCTAGAAGCCGCTTTCTTTTCAACGGGATGTCCACACTCCGGACAAAATTCATGCTCATTTGTTAACTGATGGCCACACTCTCTGCAATATCCCAATTTCTACACTCCTTTTTTATAATGGTATGAAAAAGCACCGCTGTACACGATGCTTTTTGTCGACTTAAAATAGATCATTCAAATCACTGCTGTTTCCCATTCTTGTAATAATGGTTTTGGCTTCTTCTCCTAAACCATTCGCAATAAACGTCAGTACAATCGTAATGACTACATATACAATAAGAGTGCTATAGATACGATCAAGGCCATTTGTTCCGCTTTGCTTAAAGCTAGCAATGGTAAATGGAACTACAAGGAAAATGCTCAGCAAACCAAAATTCATAAAATAAGAGAAGTATTCAACATGGAGAAATGCAAGCACAAGCCCAATTAAAAGAAGAGCTGTTGGAATAATTAAAAACGTGCCAAAGCGTGAGAAAAATTCTTTAAAAGAAACGTCTACCTTTCCAAACTTTGCTGCAACATATGTTGCTCCAATAATAATCGCCAGTCCAATAAAAATGAAAACCCCTTGTTTAAAGACAAAATCTGTAAAATTGAAGTGAATGATGCTGTTGATATCTGTTGCTTTTATCAAATCAACGCCTGTATTAAAATCCTCCATGTCGGATGGAGCCAGCTCTTCACTGATAATAGGAAGCTTAAACATGCTTCGAACAAATTGAATCAACAATAGCTTCCAGCCTACATACAGCATAATAGGTATACTAAGAGCATAAAGAATGACTGTGATAAGAGCATTAACGAATTGGCTTTCTCCTGCTGCTTGCGCTGTAGCTGTTGGATTTTTAATTCCTTCTGCAAAATAACTAAAAAATGATTTTGATACTTTTTTTGCCTGACGAACACGCTGATTAGGCTGTTGAGGCGCATACGCTGGTTGCGGCTGAGGCTGATATTCAGATGCAGCTGCCGCCTGGCTGACAGCTGCCTCTTCTTGTAATTTATGACCGCACTTCACGCAAAACTTCCCGCCATCATTAAAATGGCAGCAATTTGAACAATTCAAATACTCCTCCCCCTTCAATAAATTGTTTAAAATATAGTTATATAGATTCATTTAGTTAAAATCTATATAATTCTATATTCATACCTTTTAGCATTATACACCATTTTTGGTATTTTAGGAGAAATGTTTTTCAACGGATCAACTAAAAAAATCACTACCCAAGCTCCCTGGCAGAATTCTTTCTTTTACTTCTGAGTCCATGCACATTATATAAATCTTCCTTCTATAATTTTGTTTCATCAATAAAACTATTTTATGCCTTAAGCATCTTGTTTTAATTTTCAGAATTGTTTATACTCAAAACATCTTTGTTTTTTTAGAAAAGCAATGGAGGTGACTTTGCAGCACGGTCTATACATACTGGAGGGGGATTTTTTATGTTGAAATTAATTGGGGTTTTGCTAGTGGCGGTGGGATTTTTATTTCGTTTAAACACGCTGCTTGTGGTAACTGCTGCAGGCATTGTGACGGGCCTTGTATCAGGCTTATCACTGCATGAAGTAATTACGATGTTTGGTCAGTTCTTTGTCGATAACCGCTATATGTCTATGGCTATTTTACTTACTCTTCCTATCTTTGGCGTGTTAGAAAAATACGGGTTAAAGGAACAAGCGGAAGTCCTGATCAAAAAAGCGAAAAACGCTTCTTCTGGAAATGTTTTACTTATATATCTTTTTATCCGTGAAATCTCAGCTGCAGTCGGCTTAAATATCGGAGGACATGCTCAATCCGTGCGTCCATTAGTGGCACCTATGTCTGAAGGCGCAGCTCGTGCCAAATACGGAGAGCTTCCGCCTAAAGTAAAAGAAGATATTCGCGCTCACGCCGCGGCAGCTGAAAATACAGGGTGGTTTTTCGGCGAAGATATCTTTATCGCAACGGGTGGAATTCTCTTAATGAAAGGGTTCTTCGACTCCGTGGGCATTCACGTTGACGTCTGGGATATGGCGCTTTGGGGTATTCCAACAGCCATCGCAGCGCTGCTGATAAGCGCGATTCGTTTCCGTCAGCTAGACCGACGTATTCATAAAAAAATGACGAAGCACAAACCAACATCATCTTCAAAGACGGAGGCAAGCTAAATGAAAAGCATCCTGACGCTCGATACGATTTACTACTTACTCGGTATTATTGTCGCTTTTATCGCGATTCGAATTGCACGCGATCACAACCATCCTAACCGTTTAGGATCTTCCCTATTTTGGGCGCTGTTTTCCGTTACGTTTTTATTTGGCAACGTCATTCCGCCTTTTTATATAGGATGTTTGGTCATTATCATGGTTCTGCTTGCTTCATTTAATCGTGTAACTAAGTCTAATGAAGCCGAAACGCCTGCTGAAGAACGAGTGGCTCACGCACAAAGATTAAAGAATAAAATCTTTTTACCAGCTTTATTTATTCCTATTTTTACGATTATCGGCACCCTTCTTTTTGGCAAAATTAAATTTGGAAACTGGGCGTTAATTGATCCAGAAAAGGTCACGTTAATTTCACTGGCAATCGCTGCTGTGATTGCGTTTATCGCTTCAATAGGCGTCACCAAAGCAAAAATGGATGTGCCTGTTAAAGAAGGAAGCCGCTTGCTTCAAGCAGTTGGTTGGGCTGTTATTTTGCCGCAAATGCTCGCAGCGCTTGGCGGCATCTTTTCAAAATCAGGTGTTGGAACAGTCGTTTCGGATATTGTAAGTGATATACTGCCGACTAACTATGCGTTTGTTGCTGTGCTTGCTTACTGCTTGGGGATGCTGCTATTTACGATTGTCATGGGAAATGCCTTTGCTGCGTTTGCCGTTATTACGGGAGGTATTGGACTTCCGCTGATTGTACATATGCACGGCGGAAACCCGGCGATTATGGCAGCGCTCGGCATGTTTGCTGGCTACTGTGGCACGCTGCTAACGCCAATGGCAGCGAACTTCAACATCGTACCTGCCATGCTGCTTGAATTAAAAGATAAAAACGCCGTAATTAAAGCTCAAGTACCGATTGCTTTATCCGTGTTTGTAGTAAATACGCTATTAATGTACTACCTTGTATATCACTTTTAAAGGAGATTGATAGAATGACAACTGTATTACTAACCAGCTTTGAACCATTTGAAGGTGAAAGCATTAACCCGTCTTTAGAAGCTGTAAAAGCTTTGGACGGCGTAGCTGTTGAAGGCTATCACATTGTTACTAAACCTCTTCCTACTGTGTTTGGTGAATCAATCGCAAAGCTTCATACGTATATAGAAGAAATCAGCCCTTCCATCGTCATCTGTGTAGGACAAGCAGGCGGCCGAGAAGGAATTACGGTCGAACGCGTTGCTATTAACGTAGACGACGCTCGAATCCCTGACGATATTGGCCAGCAGCCCATTGATCGCCCTATTATTGAAAACGGCCCTGCCGCATACTTTTCGACACTGCCAATTAAAGCAGCTGTCGAAAACTTGCGCCAAGAAGGCATTCCAAGCAGCGTCTCTCAAACTGCTGGAACCTTTGTCTGTAACCACGTGTTTTACGGACTCATGAACATGATTCAAAACTGTTGTATTAAAGGTGGATTTGTTCATATCCCTTACCTTCCTGAACAAGCCGTGAATCATCCAGGGAAAGCCAGTATGTCGCTGGATTTGATTGTGCAAGGGTTGCTTAGCCTGGTGAAGACGACAATTTTGGTTGAAGAGGATGTTGTGGTTTCGGGTGGGGCTACGCATTAAATAAGAGTATTAGCTTAAAACTTTTTCTTAATAAAATCCTGAACCTTACTCCACTTGTGAGTAAGGTTTTTTTAAAATTAAAAACAGCTATTTAAATTTGCAAAATGTCTTAACTTTCTTAATTTTTAGCGAGAAATTGATACGCTATCTGCCGTTCCTTTATTAAACTGTTATTTTGATTTTTTTGCAATATATAACATAGTTCTGTTAATTGATTCATAGTTAGGCCTGTAAATTTCCTGCATTCGTATAATAGGTGCAACTCATTTTGTTCTAATTGAATTTGATAACTCTTTCTCTTACAATCAGTATCTTCAATGAAGAACTGTTGTTTAAAAAAGTGATGATAAATAACTCTATTTTGCAATTGAGATAAAAGTTCAGGTAAATAACTTAGGAAATGTCGTAAATCTTTTGTAGGGGAAGTTACAGGAATAGTCAGGGGTAGAGTAATAGTCGTTCTCCTATTTAAGTGAAACGATGGTGAGTTATTTTTAGGTATATTAACCTTTCGAGACATACATGGATGAATAAACTCCCTAACTAAGCTGAGAAAATAAAGAATTTGCTTTTGGTCGTATATCACTAGTCTATTCTGGTTATCTAAAGAAAATGAAAGATGTAAATTTGCAAAAAGGATTTCAATTAACTTTTTATTTTCTTGGTTACTAAAGCTATTTGTAGAAAGAATAATCTTCCTGATAGTAGAATTACTAATTGTTAAAGAACCATCATCTTGATACCACCATGCCAAAGTTAATGGAGAAAAATGAGCTTTTACAAATTCCAGTGGTAAAACTTTTTTACCTTTGGGATACCAGACTTCCTTTAGTAGCGTACTGATTTCTCCTACCTTTGATTGTGTGTAGTAGCTTTCGCTGTATCCATCTTTTAATCGCCGATCTAGAACCTTTCTATACTTAGGAGATGATAATTCGAAATAATCTTTTAACTTCTCATAACACCAAAAGACCCACTCTTTATCTTTTAAGCAATGGCTAAATCGGAACCTTGGCTGGCGTCCTTTTTCAATAGAAATATTGCCATCACCTAATAACTTGCCTACTATCATACACTGTTGGTTGTATGGAATTAACTCTCTTAACTGCTTTTCTGCGTTCATTTATCTCGCCATCCTCCAATAAGAACATTTGCTCTATTTTAATTTATTTTTTATATTTTTTCAATATTAAGAAATTTTTAGGGTGATATATTTCTTTCTCACTCCATCCCAGTGATGTCGTTCAAAAAACGTCTAAAAAAGAGCTCTAGCAAAATAGCTAGAGCCTCTTCCAAATAATTTAAAATTAACGAAGAAGTTGTAATACTCCTTGTGGTTGTTGGTTCGCTTGCTTTGCGACTGTATCTTTCGATTACAGAATAGACTATATCTTCATCCATATTTTGCATGGAGCTAGGCACTTCGAACAGCTTTCACTGCCCTACGAGATTCATAGTCCTAGTTTTCACCTTAGACCGTATTCTCTAGTCGTTGAACCTTCTCCAGAGTTTCCTCACAGGAGCTTGGCTGCTGATTATCCATGGTAGCATCTTTATCATTTTCAAACCGTCACGCTTATCGTTTCTGATTACGTTGTGGTTGATAAAGCTTTAGGAAGTTCCAGCAGTTCACCTAGTTATCCTCTAGCTCGTTACCAAACTAGACGCCCTTTAATCAATTATCTCAAAAGTTGTAATACTCCTTGAGGCATCTGATTAGATTGAGCCAACATTGCTTGTGATGCTTGAGACAGAATTGAATTCTTTGTTTGTTCCATCATTTCTTTCGCCATCGTGCGAACATTTATTTTCATAAATGACCAGACTATATCTTCACCCTCTTATATCATGAGGGGCCGGGCACTTCGGATTCACAATACTGATGAACATTGTTTCACCTACGGATTTCATCATCATAGCTACCGCCTTAGATGGTCTACCCTAGTCGTTGAACCTTCTCCACTCTTTCGAGACAGGAGCTTGGCTGCTGATTTCCCAATCTTTTCTTTTTTCACGCCATCACACTTGTCATTTCTAACTACGTTGTGGCAAGAAAAGCTCTAAGGGGTTTCCAGCAATTCACCCGATAATAATCGCTAGCCGTTACCAGCTAGGACGACTGTGCTTGTTACTGCTATGCAGTTAAAGCATAATCTACGTCACGAATACGAGATTCTGCAGCAGTTAGGTTTTCTTGTGTGGAGTCTAAGTTGTTGATTGTATGTTCAAGTCTATTTTGATTCCCTCCAAGATACGAACGAGATTCTGAGACTGTTTTTATAGCTTTATCTACTTTTTCTAAATAGCTAAGTGCTTTACTATTATCAGATACATCTATAGAAGCTGCATCATCTAGCGTCAAAGTTGTTGAATCAGTTTTAATTTTACTTAAGTCTAAACTTAAAGTATCGTATGTTTCTTTAGTATCACCAATTTGCAACTTAAATTCAGTAGTGTCACTTTTTAGTAAATTAGTGCCATTAAAATTTGTTCGATCAGCTATATGGTTTATCTCATCTGTTAACGCTCCTAATTCAGTTTTAATTGCTGCTCTATCTTGCGTCCCATCGTTAGTATCATTTGCTGCCTGAACGGTTAACTCTCGCATACGCTGTAAAATATCATGTGTTTCATTCAGTCCTCCTTCAGCTGTTTGGATTAAAGAGATTCCATCTTGCGCATTTCGAGAAGCCTGATCTAATCCACGAATCTGCCCACGCATTTTTTCAGAGATTGCAAGACCTGCAGCATCATCAGCTGCACTATTAATACGAAGACCTGAAGACAATTTCTCCATTGATTTACTTTGTGCATTGTTCGCATTGTTAAACTGACGATACGTGTTTAACGCTGCAATATTGTGATTAATTCTCATTTCCCTTTACCTCCATATAATTTGGTTTTACTTCTTAGTTACATCCTTGTATTTAAGAAGCCTGTCGCTTACTGATTAAATAAGCGACGAATGATAGTAATTAAACATATAACTCTAGGAAATATGTTCATACTATATATCGACATTGAGATTAAGTTGTTTACACTCTCTTTTTATTTTCTTTTAAAATTTTATTGATGCTGGGATTATATTTTGATTCGTTACCAGTCACCAGCCGTCGCTTCCGTAGTTAACGCATGGGGGTGGGCGAGCTTTAATACTTCTTTCATCGTAAACTCCTCCGTTTAGATAAAATAAAAAAACGCCCTGCAATTGAATTTGCAAAACGTTCTTTAGAATATATTTCATATTATTTATAAATTAAGCTTATCCATCTAAACAGTATATAACCTGTTCCAGCTCCTATGGTGTTCAGTATAACATCGTCAATATCTGTCCATCTATTAGACATAAATAACTGAAGAACCTCAATAATCAGTGACAATATTAATCCTGCTGAGCAAGCTTTAAATGTACTATCTGTACCTCTATAATTTAACGGTAATAAGAAGCCAAAAGGGATAAATAAAATAATGTTCCCAAGGTTATTTACTGCAAAATCTTTAAGGGAATTCTGAAATAGTAGACCTCCAATTGTATGAAAAGGAATAAAATTAACGCCTCCAGGTTTAGCACCAATGCCTAATGAAGTATCCGGAAACATAGTTAAACTTAAGATAAATAGGATAGAACCTAAAAATAAAGCATTAATTAAATTACTCTTCAACATCAATCTTAGTCTCCTGTTTTTTGAAATCATTAAATATTTATGTTGCTATATTGTCATAACGCGCCTGAATGATTTTAGCTGGAATTCCAACAGCCGTCGCATTTTCGGGAACGTTTTTTGTGACTACTGCATTTGCACCTATTTTTGCTCCATCTCCGATTTTTATAGGGCCCAGTATTTTTGCTCCTGCTCCTATAAACACATTATTCCCTATAACTGGAACACCTAATTTCCCCTTGTGTCTTTCCAAATACTCTTCTCCATAGTGTCCAAGCCCCAGCCCACCAATAGTAACTTGATGATAAATGATTACATTGTCACCAATGACCGCGTCTGGACTAATTACTACGCCTTGCCCACCATGAGCTAAAGTAGTATTTGTTCCAAGTTTTATTTCAGCCGGAAACTCCGCCCCTAGCATAAGCTGTATCATTATTTTATCTAAAATTTTATAAATCAATAATAACGCACGCTTCATTAATTTATTGTTACCTTTACTAAGTGCCCGATTACCGAAGCTGTGAACTCTTAAGATTAATCTGCTTCTAAAATCATTAGCTGTATTCATAATTAAAACTCTCCCAACTTCTTACAACATATAATCATAATAATTGATTAGCTCATTAATTGTAAATAAAGATTTGAGTCAATTCAATTTTTTTAATTATGAATTAGAATGTTATCTGTTTCCAATAAGTTACACAGGTATCGGTTTGGACTGCAATGTATCCAATTTTATTAGCGACATCCACATATAATTGACCTGCAAAATCTGCATTTGTAGACGATGTTCCATTTATCCCCATATATCCAGGATTAAATTTGGTGTTTTATTCAGTGCTATCTACACTTCTTACTTCGGTGATTTAATTTCGCTGATTTCTTTAAAGTCTCGTCCTTCTAATTTGCAAAATGTTACATTCTTGTCTTTTGCCATCACGCAGTCATCCTTTTGCAAATATGAAAAAAACGCCCACGAAAGACTGCTGTTATAATTGTTCGTTAGTTTTCTCTTTCTCTAATATGTAGTACTGCGGGCTATTAGCAGTACGCGAAAACTGAGGTCTAGATGTTTCTTGAATGGTGCTATATTCACTTCTATTTTGTAGGAAGATGTCGCTGTCAAAACGCCGATGCACAGGCCGATTGATGTAATACTGGCCGGTCTTTTGATTAGTCCGGAGATTTATTTATCGGTGAACTTGATTACGTTTGGTCAAGTGTGGCTAGAGAGGCTTGCCGCGAATAAAAAAGACGGCTGGGCGAATCAATACAACGCGGAAAATGGGAAAACGCGCAGTAAATTAGCGTAAAAAAAAGTGATGTCTCCGTCGAGACATCACTTTTTTATAGAAATCGCCTCTTTAAATATTCGGCAATTTTTTGAGGCGCAGCCGGCTGACTCACAATATAGCCTTGAATAAAGGAACATTCATGCTTTTGTAAAAAGGCAAGCTGCTCTTTTGTTTCAACGCCTTCTGCGATCACTTTCATGTTGAGAGCATGAGCTAAGTACAAAATACTTTTTGTAATCGCCTGCTGCTTTCCTTTATCGGTCGCGTGTTGAATAAATGTTTTATCAATTTTTAACGTGTTAAATTCGAAGTCTTTTAAATGTGATAACGAAGAAAAGCCGGTGCCAAAATCATCTAAAGCAAACGTTACGCCAATTTTCTTTAATTCGTCCATCACTTTTTTTACGTACTCTTCATACTGAATAATGGAGCTTTCCGTTACTTCAAATTCAATGAATGAAGGGTCGATGTTGTAATGAGCTAACGTTTGTTGAACGTGCTCTACAAATCCGCGTTTCAGCAAATGTTTAGACGAGACGTTAATCGAAACGGGCACGGTTTGTAATCCTTGATACTTCCACTGCTGCATCTGCTTGCAGACGTGCTCGATTACCCAATCGCCGAGTTCAATAATTAAATTTGTTTCTTCTGCTAAAGGAATAAAGTCTTCTGGAGATACGCGTCCCCATTCCGGATGATTCCAGCGAATTAACGCTTCGATACTATCAATCTCTCTGCTGTTTGTATGAACCTTTGGCTGATATTCAATAAAAAACTCATCTTGGAGAAGTGCGTTGCGCAGTCCTTTTTCCAGGTGGTAGCTTTTATACGTCTCGCTGTCCATTAACGGCGAATACAGCTGCCAGTCGCTTCGCCCGACTTCTTTTGCACGGCGCATAGCAAGGTTGGCATTCGTTAGTAGCATCTTCGCATCTTCACCATCATACGGGTAGATGCTGATTCCAATACTGGCTGTGACGTACAGAGAAAAGTCGTCAATGGTAATTTCTTTTTCGATTTCTTGAAAAAGAGCAGCAGCAAGATTTTTACATTCATTTATGTGTTCAAAAGATAAAAAACAAATCGCAAGCTCGTCTTCTCCTGCTCTAGCTAGCATCATCTCTGGCGTTACGAACTTTTTTAACCGACTGGCGATACGGTGCAGCAGGAGATCGCCTACGTCGTGGCCTAATGTGTCATTAATATGTTTAAAGCGATTCAGTCCTACATAAAAAACCGCTAATGAATCTCTTTCTTTTTTCATTTGTCGAATAAAATTTTTTAATTCTCTTTCAAACTTTCTTCGATTCGGTAAGTTTGTCACATGATCATGAGTCGCAAGATATTCAACATGATCCACGTACTTTTTTTCTGCGGTAATATCTTCAACAATGCCGTCTATGCGCATCAGCTTGCCGTTTTCGTCAAGCATGGGAATGCATCTATCTTTTATCCATTTCATCTCACCTGTTTTTTTGTAGATTCGATACTGCTGGCGAATTGTTTTTCCTTTTTGCAACTGATGCTGGGCTTTTGTCACAGCTGGCTTATCTTCAGGGTGAATAAAGCTTTCCCACAGATCTCTATCTTCTAAAAATTTAATCGCATCTTCTCCGTAAATATTGCTAACACCGTTTGAACATACAATCATTTTATTGCTTGGCACATCAACGGACCATATTCCGGCATCCAAATTGTTATAAATCGTTTGAAACTGCTGTTCTTTTTGCTTTAATTCGTTCGTAATCACTTTCGATTCGGTGATATCGTGCACAACGCCGATCAGCTGTACGATGTTTCCCTGGTCATCTGCTACCGCATCCGCTTGTTCAAATACCGTACGTTCTTCACCGCTCGGCCGCAGCAGTGTATATTCAATTGTGTAGCTTTCTCCCGTCGAAAGTGCCTCCATAACGGCTTTTTTTAATCTTTTTTGGTCACACTCGTTGATAAATTGAAGAACGTCTTTAAAAGAAGGAGTAAAGAGCTGATTAGAGTTTAATCCGTAAATATTATACAGCTGAGGCGACCAATAGCTTTTATCTTCCGTCACGTCGTAATACCAGCTTCCTACATTCGCAAGCTTTTGCTCCATTTTCAAATGCGTTTCTAATTGAGAAATGTGATTGGAGCGCTCCTGCTCTTTTGAATCATCTCGGCATATGGCATAAACACCCGCTACTTGCTCGCTTATGATAATAGGAATAAGCATAATATATAAATGAAGTTCTTTTTTTATTTTGTGGTCAATCGTCGTAGAAAACTGAACTTTTTCCCCTTTTAAAGCACGTTGAAAGAGATTTTGTGCCTGCTGTTGTTTCGACTTATGTATAAGAGCTGTCAGCTGCTGGATTTTTTCTTTGTGTTCATTTCCTGTTAACTTGAAGGCTGCTTCGTTGCTAAACATGATTTCGCCTTCACAGTTAATAAAAAAAATCCCTTCACTGTATTCTTTTAAAAGCTGCGTATTCAAACAATCAAGATGTTTCATCATCATGATCGACTGCTCCTTCTCCGTTTTTTTATCCGGCAAGATCCCATGGCGCCTCCTTTTATCTCTTTCTTTTATATTATTATAAGCTATATTTGACATATATTTCACCCTACTTTCCCCAAATGAGGAACATATCAGGTAAGGGTAGCTAAAAACGTTTTTAAAGTCTTTTTAGTTTGGTAAAATAAAACATATAAAGGAGGGATAGCGTGATTCAAAATGCTAAAAAATTCGACTTATTTTCTAGAGGTTCTTTTCAAACCGCTGCTTTTCTACTTCTTTTCTCGCCTCTTTTTACTCGTTTGTTTCAGCAGAACGTCTGGGCGTATATAACAGTCGCTTCTATCATTATTCTTTTTAATTTCATTATCGAGTGTATGCTAGTAAAAAGAATCAGCGCTGTGCCTAAAAACTACACTGCTTTTTTCCAAACGATTTGTCTGCCTGTAAATATACTTCTACTATGTTTTTTCTACTATGTTACGTAAAAAAGCATCTATCGATT